>JBBAPN010000038.1:0-22724 GCA_040400815.1 Polaromonas sp.
TGACGTGACGTGACGTGACGTGACGTGACGTGACGATGGCTGTGTCGCTTGCGTGTCAAACATCTCAAACATCGCAAACGTCGACACAAAGCTGACACAAGCGCCCAACACAATATCTCCAACACTTTGAACAAGTGTTACTCAAAGAAAGACCTCGCCATGACACATTTGGAGAACACCTGATGCGCGCATTACTAGAATCTTTCAACGGCAATTTCCCGCCACCAGCATCTGACGATGACGAGGAGAAGGGGCAGCGGTTTCGGACCATTTTCATCTCTGACTTGCACTTGGGAACACCCGGTTGTCAAGCGGTGGCATTGATGGATTTTTTGCGCACGCACCCCAGTGACACGCTTTACTTGGTGGGCGACATCATTGATGGTTGGCAGTTGCGTCGCAAATGGTATTGGCCGCAGTCGCACAACGACGTTGTGCAAAAACTTTTGCGCCGGGTGCGCAAGGGTTGCCGAGTGATTTATGTGCCGGGCAACCATGATGAATTTGCACGTGACTTCATCGGCCACCATTTCGGCGGCATTGAGGTGCTGAAAGAAACCGTTCACGTGACGGCCGATGGTCGCAGCTTGTGGATCATTCACGGTGACTATTTTGACGCTGTGGTGCAGTGCGCCAAGTGGTTGGCCTACTTGGGCGACAACTTGTATGAGTTCACGTTGCGGATGAACCGCCACCTGAATTCTCTGCGCGCGCGCATGGGTTTGCCGTATTGGTCGCTCTCGGCTTACCTCAAACAAAAGGTCAAGTCGGCGCTGAATTACGTGACTGACTTTGAGGTGGCTGTCGCCAGAGAAGCCAAACGCCGCGGTCACGATGGCGTTTTGTGTGGCCACATCCACCGCGCCGAAATGCGCATGATCAATGGCGTTTTGTATTGCAACGATGGGGATTGGGTCGAGAGCCGCACCGCCTTGGTTGAACACTACGACGGACGCTTGGAAATTTTGCATTGGGAGCCTTCCCATGAAGTGCAAAAAAAGCCACAAACCAATCCAGTGACCGGGGAACAGGTGAGCGCATAAATGGCGCTTGGGCAGCCGACCAATAGCCGCTTAAAAGCCCGCGTTGTTGCTGACTTTTGTGAGCCAAAATTTTTACACCTGCAGCCCTGAGCGGTTCCAATTCAGTTTGCGGGCCAACCTGGCAGCGATGCCAGTCCCTCGAGCATCTGGGCGCCAGCGTCATCCAGGCTGGTGTCGTTGAACACCTGCAGGCACTGACAGGACGTCGGCACGCTGAATGCAATGGCACGCTGCACCCGCGCTTCAACCGCCTCAGGCGCTTCACGTTGACGGGCCAGCAGGCGTGCCCTGAGGACCTCCGCGCTGGCGCTGATCTGCACCACGGTCATCCCCTCAAACTGGCGCAGCGCTTCGGCCAAGTAGGCGCGTGAGCCGTTCACCAGCAGCCATTGCTGCGCTTGCAGCGGTCGCAATTCACCATGCCGGATGCCGTACTGTCTGCCATTGGCAGGCCAGTGCATGGCGAACGCTTGGTCTTTTTGCAAGCGCTGAAAGGTGCTGGCGTCTACGCTTTCGTGTTGCTCGCCCAGTGCTTGCACAGGCCGGTCGATGGTGCGCTTGGCGAAGTGGATGGGCAAGGGCGGCGGCAGTTTGTTTTTGAGCCAATCAAGCAGGCTGTCTTTGCCAGCGCCTGACGGACCCATGACATAAATCAAGCGTTGGTTCATGCTGCCAGCCTGAAGTGCTCTTGCAGCATGAAATCGGCGCCCCGCGCAGGCTCGACGAACAGCGCCAGAGTTTCAAAGCGGCAGGGCGGCAGGTCGGCAAACCAGTCTTGTGCGGTCTGCTGCAAGTTTTCTATTTGCGCGGGTTTCAAAAGTCGCAGAGAACCAGTCAGCGAACAATGAAATTGAAATTGATCCAGCACAAAAGGGTAACCCCAACTGACGAGCAAGTCATCTTGCGCGGGCGTCAGCTGGGCTTGGCGGCGGCGTTGCAGTTCGGTTGCCGACAACGCGGCCGCCAAGGGCTGCAGTTCCACGACGCACCTGGCGGCCACGGCGTCGGCTGCTGCGCTGTGGGTCTGCGGCACGATGGCTAGAAAATCATTCAGCCGTGCGACCCTCAGCGGCGGCATTTCAAAGGTGCTTGAGCTTGCTGCAATTTTTTTCAAGGCTGCTCGTACCTGCTCCACATCTGCGCCAGGTGACAAGCTAAAGGGCGCTTTCAGTGTCGCGTGCCAGCCATAACGGCGCGGCGCCGCGGTCACTTGGTGGAACGCTTCGTCGCTGATGCCCTTGATCACCGGCATGGGCTTGAATGTACGGCCCGCCGCGCAGCGACCCAGCCATTGACTGCCGGCTTGCCACCACGGGCTGTCTGGCGGTGGTGCGAAGTAAACCGCAAATCGACAAGGCGGGTGGGCTGTGAGCAGGGCGTCAGTCGTCATGGCGGATGGTGAGTTTGACCCGGTCACCGGCAAACCAGGTGCTTGCAAATTCAATCGGCGTGCCAGCGCTGTCGACGTTGACGCTGGTCACTTCCAACACCGGCCGGTTGACCGGTTGGCGCAAATGTGCGGCGATGGCTGCGCTTGGAATTTGGGCCGTGATGCGGCTTTCTTGGCGGGTGTAATCGGTCAAGCCACAGGCCGCGAAGGCGGCGGTGATGGAACCTGTTTCAGCGATCACGGCGTCCAGCCCGTTGAAGCGGGGCAGCGGAAAAAAACGCTCACTGACATGCAGAATTTGGCCTTCAGCTTCGCCCAGCACGCTCAGGCACAGCAGCTTGCTGCGCGCAGGCAATGCCAAGGCTTTGGCTTGCGCACTGTTCGCCCGGATGGTGCTGGCCTCTAGCACTTGCAGCCCTCCGCGCAGGCCGGCTTGCACCAGGCTGTGTTGGTGGCGGGTGCGTTTGCCGAGCATCAATTCCACCGCAAAGTCCTCCACGTAAGTGCCACTGCCTTGGGTCACGCGGACCAGGCCTTGGCTCGACAAGCTCGCCAGTGACTTTCGAATCGTGTGTCGGTTCACGCCAAATAGCTCGGCCAGTGCATGTTCTGACGGCAAGCGTTCGCCGGGCGGGTAAGTCCCGCAGCTGATGGCGTCGGAAAGCTGCGCTGCGATGCGCTGCCAAAAACTGTCCCGGGCCGGTCGCTCTGGGCTGGCGGCAGATGAAGTCAGTGTTGTCATGAAACCTACTTGTGTGATCGCTAAGCTGATAACAATGCATTTATTTGTCTATACAACTTCAGGATATCACCAAGATGTTTCATGCATTTGACAATCTCGAAGCAACACCGCAAATGAAGCGTGCTGACTGGATGGCTTTGCTGTCACGGGCACCGCTGGCGCTGCTGGAGTCGGCTGTCGGCGGGCATTGGCCAACCAAGCCACATTGGCTCAGAGCGCCAGAAACCGGTTTGATGATGGTTCAGGGTCGCGCGGGTTCCACGGGTGAGCGTTTTAATTTGGGCGAGGTCACCGTCAGCCGCTGCGCCTTGCGTTTTGCGGGGGTGTCGATGGACAGACCGGTGGTCGGTGTCGCTTATGCCTTGGGTCGTTCGCACCGCCAGGTCGGGCTTTCAGCGGTGGCCGATGCCTTGCTGCAAGACCCGGCGCAGCAACCCTTGCTGGAGCAAACCTTGTTGAAGCCGGTGCGGCAACATTTGGCGCTGCAGCGCAGCCAGCGCGAGCAGCGTGCGCAGAGCACCAAGGTTGAGTTTTTCACGGTGGCCCGCGAGTCGGGATCGACGGATGACGAAGGGGAGGCGTCATGAGCCCGCACGATTTGTCAAATCTCGGTGCCGGCTTCAAGCATGAGGCTTTCGGCAGTCAGGCCATGTTTAGGGTTGCGTTAGAGGCACTGTCACACCCCGGCCGCTGCATGACGGTACGCCATGACGCCGAGGTGCCGCAGACCGGCCACCCGGCATCGGCGGCTTTGTTGCTGGCCTTGCTGGACTCCGACTGCACGCTCTGGCTGTCGCCTTCTTTGACGAACAGTGATGCCGCCGCCTGGCTGCGCTTTCACACCGGTTGCCAGCTGGTAACTCATGTTAACCAAGCCATGTTTGCTTGGGTGGCAATGGGCGATGCCATGCCTGCGCTGGCCAGTTTTTCACAGGGCAGCGACAACGCGCCGGACCAGTCTGCCACCTGCGTGCTGGACTTGCCGCTGTTGGATGCCAAGGCAAGTGCAGAGAAAGGCGCTGAGCAGTGGGCCCTCACAGGGCCAGGTATCCAGAGCGTCAACCATCTGTCGTTGGGTGGTTTGGCCGCAGATTTTCTGCCGCAGTGGGCCGCCAACCACGGCAGCTTTCCGCGGGGTGTGGATTTGTTTCTGGCTTCGGCGCAGCAACTGGTCGGCTTGCCGCGCACCACATCGATTCAATTGTCAGGAGGGCTTTGAGCATGTACGTTGCCGTCAAGGGCGGGGAAACCGCCATTCTCAACAGCTACCGCCTGCTGGCCGAACAGCGTCGCGGTGACAACCGCCTGCCTGAGCTCAGCGTGTCGCAGATTCAACAACAGCTCAAGCTGGCGGTTGACCGGGTGATGAACGAAGGCTCGGTCTACGACCCGGAACTCGCGGCATTGGCGATCAAGCAGGCCTCTGGGGACTTGATTGAAGCGATATTTTTACTGCGCGCCTACCGCGCCACCTTGCCCCGTTTGGGCACGACCCAACCTTTGCAGACCGATCGCATGTCGCTGGAGCGGCGCATTTCGGCGACCTTCAAAGACCTGCCCGGTGGCCAGGTGCTTGGCCCCACTTACGACTACACCCAACGCCTGCTCGACTTCACCTTGTTGGCCAACGGGCAAGACGCGCCGGCTGATGTTAAACCCCCAGCCAGCGTGCGGCTGACAGGCGTTGATGCCGCTGTCACACCACGCGTGGTGGAGCTGCTCAATCATGAAGGTTTGATTGAAACCCGGCCGATCCCGCCGGGCGATCCGTCGCCGGTTGACCTGACCCGTGAGCCCTTGCGTTTTCCGGCGGTGCGTGCCACGCGGCTGCAAAACTTAGCGCGCGGCGACGAGGGTTTTCTGTTGGCGATGGCTTACTCCACCCAACGTGGTTACGCCCACAGCCACCCGTTTGTCGGTGAGCTTCGCTTGGGCCAAGTCGCGATTGAGATGCAGCCTGAAGAGCTCGGTTTTGCGATCTCTATAGGCGACATTGAAATCACCGAATGTGAAATGGTCAATCAGTTTGCGGGCAACAAAACCGAGCCGCCTCAGTTCACCCGCGGCTACGGTTTGGCGTTTGGCCACAGCGAACGCAAAGCGATGGCCATGAGCTTGGTGGACCGGGCGTTACGCGCCGACGAGTTGGGCGAGCCGATCGATTCGCCCGCCCAAATGCAGGAATTTGTGCTGTCGCACAGCGACAGCCTCGAAGCCTCCGGCTTTGTGCAGCACTTGAAGTTACCGCACTACGTTGACTTTCAGTCGGAACTCGAATTGATTCGAAAAATGCGCGCAGCGGCCAACGCCAAAGCGGCCCATCCAGACACCGGAGTCACAGCATGAACGCATTGAAAGAAGTCAGTTTGGAGCACTGTGCTGACACGGCCACAGACGATGTGCAGGCGAACTTCAACTTCGCTTATTTGGACGAACGCACCAAGCGCATGATCCGCCGCTCGCTGCTGAAGGCGGTGGCGATTCCCGGTTACCAAGTGCCGTTTGGTTCGCGTGAAATGCCCTTGCCCTACGGTTGGGGCACGGGCGGGATTCAGGTCACTGCGGCGGTCATCGGCCCTGACGATGTTCTGAAAATCATTGACCAAGGCTCTGACGACACCGTCAATGCCGTCAATATCCGGCGCTTTTTTCAGCGCACCGCTGGGGTGGAAACCACCACGCACACCCGTGAAGCGACGCTGATCCAGACGCGCCACCGTATTCCTGAAATCCCGCTGCAAGAGGGGCAAGTGATCGTCTACCAAGTGCCGGTGCCCGAGCCGATGCAGCGGCTGGAGCCGCGTGAAACCGAAACCCGCACGCTGCATGGGCTGGCCGAATACGGGCTGATGCACGTCAAACTGTACGAAGACATTGCCAAGTACGGCCACATCGCCACCACCTACGACTACCCGGTGTTGGTCAACGGCCGCTACATCATGGCGCCTTCGCCGATCCCGAAATTTGACAACCCGAAGATGCACATGAACCCGGCATTGCAACTCTTTGGCGCCGGCCGGGAAAAGCGTATTTATGCGGTGCCGCCTTACACCTCGGTGGAAAGTTTGGGCTTTGAAGACCACCCCTTTGAAGTCCAGCGCTGGGATGCCGCCTGCGCTTTGTGCGGCGCCACCGACAGCTTTTTGGACGAGGTCATCACCGACAACAGCGGCAGTCGCATGCACGTGTGCTCGGACTCTGACTATTGCCAGTCGCGTCAGAGCGCGCAAGACCAAGTGCTGAAATATCGGATGGAGCCTTGACATGACTTTGAATTTATCTCCGAATTTCTCGTCGCCGCCAGCGCCCTTGCTGCAGGTTCGCGGACTGGGTAAAAACTACGGCGACCGGGTGGCGCTGCAAGACGTTTCCTTTGACCTCTGGCCCGGCGAAGTGCTGGCGGTGGTGGGCGAGTCTGGCTCGGGCAAGTCAACCTTGCTCAACGCGATTGCGGCGCGCAGCCAGCCCGATGCAGGCAGCGTGCATTTCATGACGCGCCATGAAGGATTGCAAGACGTCTTCGCCATGACCGAAGCCCAGCAACGTTTGCTGGCGCGCACGGACTGGGGCTTCGTGCATCAAAACGCCGCCGATGGTTTGCGCATGGACGTCTCTGCCGGTGCCAACGTCGGCGAGCGCTTGATGGGGCAGGGCGAGCGTCATTACGGCAGACTGCGCAGCGTTGCCGCTGAGTGGCTGGAACGCGTGGAAATTGATGTGGCGCGGATCGACGACGCACCGCGCACCTTCTCGGGCGGCATGCGACAGCGCCTGCAAATCGCCCGCAACTTGGTGACGCAACCGCGCCTGGTGTTCATGGACGAACCGACCTCGGGGCTGGATGTCTCGGTGCAAGCGCGGCTGCTGGACATGCTGCGCCAACTCACTCGCAAGATGCAACTGGCGGCCATCGTGGTCACGCACGATCTTGCCGTGGCCCGTCTGCTGGCGCACCGCATGATCGTTATGCAGCGCGGCCGAGTCGTGGAAGTCGGCCTGACCGATCAAGTGCTTGACGACCCGCAACACGCCTACACCCAACTTCTCGTTTCTTCGGTACTCCAACCATGACCCACCCTTTGCTTCACATTCAAGGGGTGGCCAAGCGCTTCACCCTGCACCACCAACACGGCGTCGAGCTGGCGGTTCTTGACGAGGCCAACCTCAGTGTTCACGCCGGCGAGTGCATCGTGCTGGACGGACCTTCCGGCATGGGCAAGAGCACCTTGCTGAAAATGATTTATGCCAACTACCGAACCAGCGCGGGCAGCATCAGTATCCATTTACCTGGCCAGCCGCCGATCGAAGTGACCACCGCCTCGCCACATGAACTGGTGCGCTTGCGCAAAGACTCGATTGGTTATGTCAGCCAGTTTTTGCGGGTCATTCCCAGAGTGCCCGCGATCGATGTGGTGGCCGAAGCCTTGCTGGAAGACGCTGGTGACGATCCAGCCATGCTGGAAGTTGCGCGGGCCGAAGCCCGTCGCTGGCTGACGCGGCTGCATATTCCTGAGCGCTTGTGGCATCTGCCGCCCGCGACTTTTTCAGGCGGCGAACAGCAGCGCATCAACATTGCTCGCAACCTGATCAAGCCGCGGCCCTTGCTGTTGCTAGACGAGCCCACCGCTTCTTTAGATGTCGAGAACGCGCAGACCGTCATCGAGCTGATCCTCGAAGCCATTGCCCGTGGTGCCGCCATCGTCGGGATTTTTCACGACGCCCATGTGGGTGATGCCGTCGCCACCCGCCGCGTCCATGTGGCTGACTTCAGGACCCAAGAATGAACGCTTCAGTGATTTTTAAAAACGCCAAGATGGTGTTGCCGGATGAAGTCGTGGACGGCAGTTTGTTTGCAGAAAATGGCCGCATTAGCGCTGTCGCTGGTGCTACATCGGCGGTGGCTGCGGTGGACTTGGGTGGCGATTATTTGCTGCCGGGTTTGGTGGAAATACACACCGACAATTTTGAGCGGCATTTGGTGCCACGCCCCAAAGTGCATTGGGCTGCTTTGCCCGCGCTGCTGGCGCATGATGCCGAGATTGCCGCCGCTGGCATCACGACTGTTTTTGATGCACTGGGCGTCGGTGATGCCGACCCTGAAAGTCTGCGTGGCAACGCTTGGAATGGTGTGCTGGCCACCCTTGACAACTGCACGCATCAAGGCTTGCTGCGGGCTGACCACCACCTGCACATACGCTGTGAATTGCCGGCGCCCAACACCATCGATTTGTTTGAACCTTTTCAGGGTCATCCGCGGCTGTCGTTGATCTCGCTGATGGACCACACGCCGGGCCAGCGGCAGTGGGAAAACATCGAGCAAGCGCGGGTTTACTACACCGGAAAAAAGGGCTGGAGCCAGCAAAAATTTGAGCAACAGGTGGCTCGCGCCAGCCAGCTGCAGGCTGAATTTGCGCAACCCCATCGGCAGTACTTTGTCGACTACAGCCGCGCCCATGGTGTGGTGCTGGCCAGCCATGACGACACCACCGTCGCGCATGTGCAACAGGCCCATGCCGAAGGCGTCAGCATGTCTGAGTTTCCGACCACCGTGGCAGCGGCCCAGGAGGCTCAGAAGCTTGGCTTGCGAACCGTCATGGGTGGACCGAATGTGGTGCGAGGCGGCTCGCATTCTGGCAACGTGGCGGCGGTTGATCTGGCCCGGCTGGGCCTGCTCGACATCCTGTCGTCGGACTATGTGCCGGGCAGCCTGCTGTCGGCGGTGATGTGCTTGGTCGAGCAGGGTGTCATGACCTGGCCGCAAGCGGTGGCGACGGTCACCTCGACGCCCGCCCAGGCTGTCGGCTTGAACGACCGCGGCGCCCTGAAGGTGGGTCTGCGCGCTGACTTGGTCCAGGTCCACATCGCTGAGTTGCCGAAAGGCCACCGTCACGCCGTGGTTCGCGCTGTCTGGCGCGAAGGTCAGCGGGTTATTTGACAGCCCAAGGTGGCCAGTGACACACAAGCTTCTTTTAAATTTCATCAAACCGACACGCTCAACATTGAAACTTACGCTGTCTAGACAACTCACTTGGAGTCCCTGATGGACACTGCACTTCGAATCCATAACTTGAACAAATATTTCGCTGGCAAACAGGCGCTGTGCGACATCAACCTGTCCGTGAAAAAAGGCGAGATGGTGGCTTTGATTGGTGCCTCTGGTTCCGGCAAGTCAACTTTGCTGCGGCACATGTCGGGCTTGATCACCGCTGACAGCCGGAGCGACTCCTTGATCGAAATTGACGGGCGCCGAGTCCAGCAAGGCGGCCGTGTTCACCGTGACATACGGCAGCTGCGTGCTGAGATTGGCTTTGTCTTTCAGCAGTTTAATTTGGTTGATCGCCTGCCGGTCTTGGTGAACGTGCTGGTCGGGCAATTGCACCGCATGCCTTGGTGGCGCAGCCTGTTTCGTATTTTCACGGTGCAAGAACGAGCGCAAGCCCTTGACGCGTTGGCCCGCGTCGGCATTGCCGATTGCCACGCTCAGCGAGCTTCGACCTTGTCAGGCGGGCAGCAGCAGCGCGCGGCGATTGCCCGTGCACTGGTTCAGGGTGCCAAGGTGGTGCTGGCCGATGAGCCGATTGCTTCGCTGGACCCGGAGTCCTCGCGCAACGTGATGGAAATTTTGGCCCGCATCAACCGTGAAGACGGCTGTACCGTGATCGTCTCATTGCACCAGGTTGAGATGGCCCTGAAATATTGCCCACGGGTGGTGGCTTTGCACCAAGGCCGGGTGGTTTTTGATGGCCCGTCAAACCTGTTGATACCGCAACTTTTGAATGATTTGTATGCCGTGCAGACAGCCCCCTTAGCCCTTGTGCCTGCGTCTGCCATGACCGCGCACACCACCGCTGCGACCACGTCGGCCACTTGGCGAACCGGTTTGGCTTAGGTCACTTGGTTTATTTTTTAAATTTGTATTCTTTAAAGGAAGTTCACATGATCAAGAAAATTCTGGCCATCACGGCGGCCACCTTTGCGCTGGGTTTGTCGCTAGGCGCGCATGCCCAGGAAATCAACTTCGGCATTATTTCGACGGAAGCGACGCAAAATCTGAAGCAAGACTGGGAGCCGTTGATCAAAGACATGGAAAAGCAAACCGGTATGAAAGTCACGGCTTTTTTTGCGCCAGACTACGCCGGCATTATCGAAGGCATGCGCTTTAACAAAGTGCAGGTGGCTTGGCTGGGCAACAAGTCGGCGATGGAAGCCGTCGACCGGGCCAGCGGCGAGGTCTTTGCCCAGATGGTCAATGCCGATGGTTCGCAAGGTTACTACTCGCACTTGATCGTCAACAAAGACAGTCCTTACAGCACCCTGGACGACATTCTCAAAAATGGCAAAACCCTGAGCTTTGGCAACGGCGACCCCAACTCCACGTCAGGTTTTTTAGTGCCAGGGTTTTATGTGTTTGCCAAGAACCAAATTGAAGCCAAAACTTTTTTTAAAGTGACCCGCAGCGCAAACCATGAAACCAATGCGTTGGCAGTCGCCAACAAGCAAATTGACGTTGCTACCAACAACAGTGAAAACCTAGAGAAAATTCAAACTCGCTACCCAGAGAAATTCAACAGCATCAAAATCGTCTGGACTTCACCGTTGATCGCGCTCGACCCCCTGGTGATTCGCAAAGACCTGCCTGAAGCCAGCAAGGCCAAGATCAAACAATTCTTTTACAACTACGGAAAAACTGACGTTCGCGAAAAAGAAGTGTTAATGAAAATATCCAAACTTTCTGGATTCAAAGAGTCCAGCAACCGCCAGTTGCTGCCTATTCGCCAGCTGGATCTGTTCAGCAAGCGCAACAAAATTGAGTCGGACAACGTTCTGTCAGAGGCTGCCAAAAAAGAGCAAATGGCTCTGATTGACAAGCAGTTGGCAGCTTTGAACTGATGGCGTCAACGGCAACCCAATCGGCGCGTGCAATGTTCGAGGCGGCGGCACCGAAGCGCAGCCTGACTGGCTATTTTTTCTGGGCTTTTTTGCTAATTGTGTTGGCTGGGTCATGGCAGGGGGCCGACATGCGGCCGCTCGATTTGGTGCGCGACTCCGGCAACATGGCGACTTATGCGGCCGAGTTTTTTCCGCCCAACTTCAGCCAGTGGCGCATGTACGTGGGTGAAATGCTCATCACCTTGCAAATAGCCTTGTGGGGAACCGCGTTGGCGGTTGTCACGGCTGTGCCTTTGGCCTTGATGGCGTCGGCCAATTTGGTGCCTTGGTGGATTTACCAGCCAACGCGCCGACTCATGGACGCTACGCGGGCGATCAATGAGATGGTCTTTGCGATGTTGTTCGTGGTTGCCGTCGGCTTGGGGCCTTTTGCCGGCGTGTTGGCGCTCTGGATACACACCACGGGAGTGTTGGCCAAGTTGTTTTCGGAAGCGGTTGAGGCGATCGATCCGCAACCGGTCGAGGGCATTCGTTCAACTGGGGCGAGTGCGCTGCACGAAATTGTCTACGGTGTCATTCCGCAGGTCATGCCCTTGTGGATTTCTTTCACGTTGTACCGTTTTGAAAGCAATGTGCGCTCGGCCTCGGTGGTCGGTATGGTCGGCGCTGGCGGCATTGGCGTGGTGTTGTGGGAGATCATCCGTGGTTTTCAGTACGCCGAAACTGGCGCCGTGATGGTCATCATCATCGTGACGGTGACAGCGCTTGACTTGCTCTCGGCCCGGATTCGAAATATTCTGATTTGAAAGGCTGAAGCGTGACTTTATCTGCCGCTGAAATCATCTATTTGTACGAGACCCGCGGGACCCACCAATACGGCCGCGAGGCGGTGAGCCAACTTGAGCATGCGCTTCAGTGCGCGCAATTGGCAGAGCAGGCTGGTGAAACCGATGCCACCGTGGTGGCAGCTTTGCTGCACGACGTGGGGCATCTCATCGCAGCTCACAAAGAGGAGCGTTCGGACGACACACAGCAGGCTGACGACTTGCACCAGTTCATCGCCCTCCCTTTTTTGCGCGGTTTGCTGCCAGATGCGGTGTTGGAGCCGATCCGACTTCATGTCGATGCCAAGCGCTGTCTGTGCGCTGCGGTGCCGACTTACTGGGCCAGTTTGTCGCCCGCCTCCAAACGCAGTCTTGCGCTGCAGGGGGGCGCTTACACGTCCGCAGAAATGGCGGTTTTCTTGGCGCAGCCTTACGCTGAAGAAGCGCTTCGTCTGCGACGCTACGATGATCTGGCCAAGATGCCAAAGGCGCCAACGCCTGGCCTGGAATACTTCCAGACAAAGCTGGCAGCACTTGTCACGCAGGTGTGAACTGGAGCACCCTCGACGGCGGCAAGGCGATTGAAAAAGTGGAGCCTTTGCCCACAATGCTGGTCACATCGAGCTGGCCGCCGTGTCGCTGGACCACGTGTTTGACAATTGCCAAGCCCAGACCGGTGCCGCCGGTTTCACGTGAGCGGCTGTGGTCGACGCGGTAAAAACGTTCGGTCAAGCGCGGCAAGTGTTCTGCAGAGATGCCGGGCCCACTGTCTTGCACAAAAAACTCAGCCCAGCCGTCGTCTCGCAAGTGCCAACCGGTTCGGATAGCGCCGCCCGGAGGGGTGTAGCGCACGGCATTGTTCAGTAAATTTGAGATTGCGCTGTGCAGTTCAGACCGGCTGCCTGAGATCGAGAAAACCGGCTCCTCGACCTGAATGATTTCGTGGGGCGGTTGAGCGATGACGCTCGAAAGTGCACCTGTTTCTTGCATGGCCGCCTTCAATAACTCGTCAGCCCCTAGCCATTCGCCGTGACCTGGCGCGGGGCTGCCCTCAAGGCGCGACAGCGTCAGCAAGTCGCTCACCAGCATTTGCATGCGCTGGGCTTGTTGGCTCATCAGGCCTAAATAAAGCGTCCGCTCTGCCGCCGTGACAGGAATGTTTTGCATGGTCTCGACAAAGCCGCCCAGCACGGTCAATGGGGTGCGGATTTCGTGCGACACATTGGCCACGAAATCGCGTCGCATGGTGTCGGCGAGTTCGACCGCGGTCACATCCCGGGTCAGCATGAGCTTGCGTTTTTTGTCGTAGGGGTGAATTTTGACTGAGATTTTCGACGGCACAGAAGGCCGTGCGCCAATCCCGCTGATCAAAATTTCGGCACTGAAGTCGTCGCCAGAAAAATAAGTTTTGAAGACCGGCGAACGAACTAGGTTTTGGATGTATTGACCGACATCTTTCTGCGGGTCAAAGCCAAGTTGATCGGCCGCTGTCAAGTTAACCCATTCGATACGGCCTTCGGCGTCAAGCAGAATCACGCCATTGGGTGAGGCCTGAATAGCGGCCAGGAAATTCTCCAAGCGGGCGTTGCTCTCTTGCGTTTTAGCTTCTAGTTTTTTGATGACTTTTTGGCTGCGTTCGTGGATCTCGGACCACATCCCAGACAGTTTGGGGGTTTGCTTGACGTCAGCCGTGCTGAGCCACTTCAGCAGACGGCGTGCGCGCAGACCGTCGATCAGCGCCCACAGAGCGGCGCCGAACAAAGCCCCCGCCACCGTCCAGCCGGCCGAACCGTGCCGCAGGCCCCAAAATGCAGCCAGCGCGACGAACAGCAACAGCTCGAGCAGGCGCTGTGTCATGAGGACGAAATTGGCTGGCCTTGCTCGGAATGACCGGCGCTGTTTTGCGACGTTAAGCGGTAGCCAGCGCCGCGCACAGTTTCAACCATGCTGGCGGCTTCGCCCAATGACTCGCGCAGGCGCTTGACGTGGACGTCGACAGTGCGTTCTTCAATAAAAACGTGATCGCCCCAAACCTTGTCAAGCAAGGTGCTGCGGGTGTGCACCCGTTCGGCATGCTTCATGAGGTAGTGCAGCAGCTTGAATTCGGTCGGTCCGATCTTCAGTTCTTTGCTGCGAAAAGTGACGCGGTAGGTGCCAGCATCCAGTGTCAACTCGCCCAGCTGAACCGAATCTTTGACGATTTCTGGGGCACGCCTGCGCAACAGCGCACGGATGCGGGCGAGTAATTCTTGGGTTGAAAACGGCTTGGTGATGTAGTCATCGGCACCAGCGTCCAGCCCTTGGACTTTGTCGGATTCGTCGCTGCGCGCGGTCAGCATGATGATCGGCACGGTTTTTGTGCGCTCACTTTTGCGCCACTGGCGGGCCAAGGAGGCGCCGCTTTCGCCGGGCAACATCCAGTCCAACAAAATCAGGTCCGGCAGCACGGCGTCGACTTCACGTTGCGCCGCCGCGCCGTCGAACACAACGACAGGTGAAAAACCGTTGTGCCGAAGGTTGACCGCAATCAATTCTGCAATCGACGGCTCGTCTTCAACCACCAAAACACGGGGTAGTTTTCTCATTGGATGACCTGTTCAACCTTGTCTAAAGGTGTGTGGCGAACGTCTTCGCCCTTGACAATGAAGATGATTTGTTCGGCGATATTTTTTGCGTGATCACCCACCCGTTCGATCGATTTGGCCAAAAACAGCAAGTCCAGGCTTGGCGAAATGGTCCGCGGATCTTCCATCATGTAGGTGATCAGCTTGCGCAAAAAGCCGTTGTATTCGTCGTCGATTTGATCGTCTTCTTTGATGATGGTCACCGCCATCGCGGTGTCGAGGCGGGCGAACGAGTCAAGCGTTTTGCGCAACATGGCGGCCGCCAAGTCAGCGGCCATGCGCAGCTCGGACGTCGGCAAATTACGCGGGGAACCACTTTTGATGATCGACTTGACCATGCGGGCCATGCGCTCAATCTCATCGCCGGCACGCTCGAGGTTTTGCGTGGTGCGTGAAATGGCCATCAAGAAGCGTAAATCCCTGGCAGTGGGTTGCCGCCGGCCAATGGTGGAGATGATCTCATGGTCAATCCGCAGCTCCATTTGGTTGATCTTGCTTTCGTTTTCAATCACTTCTTCTGCGGCGGCCAGGCTCATGTGAACCAGGGCGTAGATCGCTTGGTGAAGTTGCGCTTCGACCAAGCCACCCATTTCAAGCAAGTGGGTGGAGATGGAGTTCAGTTCGGCGTCGAACTGGCTGGAGATGTGCTTTTCACTCATGATTAACCAAACCTTCCTGTGATGTAGTCTTCGGTCTCGGTGCGCTTGGGCTTGAAGAAAATCTGTTCGGTCGAGCCGAATTCGACCAGTTCACCCAAGTACATGTAAGCGGTGAAGTCACTGCAACGGGCTGCCTGCTGCATGTTGTGGGTGACGATGGCGATGGTGTAGTCCTGCTTCAGTTCATGCACCAGTTCTTCGACCTTCCCGGTTGAAATCGGGTCAAGGGCTGAGGTGGGCTCGTCCAGCAGCAGCACCGACGGTTTGACCGCCACGCTGCGGGCAATGCACAAACGTTGTTGTTGGCCGCCCGAAAGCGACAGGCCGTTGTGGCCGAGCTTGTCTTTGACCTCGTTCCACAGCGCGGCTTTGCTCAAAGCCCATTCGACCCGTTCGTCCATGTCGCTCTTGCTCAAATTGTCGTAAAGCCGCACGCCGAAAGCAATGTTGTCGTAAATCGTCATCGGGAACGGGGTTGGCTTTTGAAAGACCATGCCGATGCGTGCGCGCAGCAAGTTCAGGTCTTGGCTCTTGTCCAGAATGTTGTTGCCGTAAAAATTGATCTCGCCTTCAGCCCGCTGGCCGGGGTACAGGCTGTACATGCGATTGAGCGTGCGCAGCAGGGTTGACTTGCCGCAGCCCGATGGGCCGATGAACGCGGTGACTTTGCGTTCGGCAATGTCCATGCTCACATCTTTGAGGCTTCGAAAGTTGCCGTAATAAAAATTGAGGTTGCGCACCTCGATAGCATTTTTCAATTCGGTGGTGGTTTCAGCCATTGACAGGTCCATGGTTCAAAGTCGTTTTGAGGAAGATATTTTTTTTCAAAGATCGAGAGCGCAGGCACTTAAACGCGAACCTTGTCCCGAAAGAACACACGGGCCAAAATGTTGAAGACCAGCACCGCCATGGTGATCAGCAAGGCGCCACCCCAAGCCAGACGAATCCAGTTTTCGTAGGGACTCATGGCAAATTGGTAGATCACCACCGGCAAGTTGGCCATCGGTGAAGCCATGTTGGTGCTGTAAAACTGGTTGTTCAAGGCAGTGAAAAGCAGGGGCGCTGTTTCGCCGCTGATGCGCGCAATGGCCAGCAACAAACCGGTGATGACACCGCTTTTGGCGGCACGCAAAGTCACCATGGTGGAAACCTTCCAGCGCGGAGCACCCAACGCAAAAGCCGCTTCGCGCAAGCTGCCAGGCACCAATCGCAACATATTTTCAGTGGTCCGCATGATGACGGGAACAGCGATCAAAGACAAAGCCAGGCTGCCGGCATATCCTGAGAAGTTGCCCACCGTGGCCACCGCGATCGAGTAGACAAACAAGCCCAGCACGATTGACGGTGCCGACAGCATGATGTCGGTGACGAAGCGGGTGATTTCTGCAGTCTTGCTTTGGTCGCCGTATTCGGTGAGGTAGATGCCGGCAAAAATGCCAATCGGTGTGGACACCAAAACCGACAAGCTGACGATCATCAAGCTGCCAATGATCGCGTTGCGCAAACCGCCGCCGTCTGAGCCGGGGGCTGGCGTGTCGTGGGTGAATATGCTCCAGTCGATGGCTGCCAGCCCATTTGAAAGCAGTACAAACAAGATCCACAGCAGCACAACCAGACCCAGAACCATGGCGCTCATGGACAAAATCAGCCCTTGCGTATTGGCCCAACGCCGCTGGTTGTAAAGTTTTTGATTGAAATTGGTCATGCTTTTAAACCCCTTTGGCTTTGTCAGCCCGAATGACCAAAATTTTGGCCATCGCCAAGACCACGAAGGTGATCACGAACAGCACAAACGCGAGCGCAAACAAAGCCGCAATGTGAAAATCAGCGGCCTCGCCAAACTCGTTGGCCAAGGTCGATGCAATCGACGTGCCTGGCGAAAACAAAGAGGTCGGCATGCGGTTGGCGTTACCGATGACAAAGGTCACCGCCATGGTCTCGCCCAAGGCGCGTCCCAGGCCCAGCATGATGCCGCCAATCACCCCTTTTTGGGTGTATGGCAGGACCACTTTTCGCACCACTTCCCACGTGGTGCAACCCAAGCCGTAAGCGGATTCACGCAAGATCGGCGGCGTGACTTCAAAGACATCGCGCATCACCGCGGCAATGAACGGCAGCACCATGAAAGCCAGCACAATGCCAGCCGCTAAAATGCCCATGCCGTTGGTCGCGCCACCAAACAAAAAGCCCACCAGCGGCATGCCGCCCAGCACTTTTTGCAACGGGACTTGCAGATAGTCGGCGAACAAGGGCGCAAACACAAACAAACCAAACATGCCGTAAATGATGGATGGCACAGCGGCCAACAACTCGATCGAGGTCCCGAGCGGGCGGCGCAGCCACACCGGGCAGGTCTCGGTTAAAAAGACGGCAATGCCAAAAGCCAGTGGCACCGCGATCAACATCGCAATGCCGGCACTGGCCAAGGTGCCGACGATCGCAATCGCGGCGCCAAACTCTTCGTTGACGATGTCCCACTCCACATACCAAAGGAAATGCACGCCAAACTTGTGCAGCGCCGGCCAAGCATTGATGAACAAGGAGGCAATGATGCCGGTCAGCGCAATTAACACCAACAGCGAAAAACCTTGCGTGACCCGGTGAAAAAAGAAGTCTTGGATGCGCTGGCGCTTGGCCACGGCGATCATGCCTTGGCTGCCGGTTTCGCTGGTTGAGTCAAGGGGGGTCGATGGCAAAGTCATGATGGCTTCCATGCTCATTTGAATACCTTGGAGTTGTCAGATATGGAACAAAACCCGCCGACCTGCTTGTGGCAGTTCGGCGGGTTTGTCAGTTGACCCAGAATTACTTCTGAATTTGTGACCAGACTTTGGCGCGAATCTGATTCGTCAGGCTGTCAGGCAGCGAAACGTAGTCAAGGTCGTCGGCCATTTTCTTGCCATTTTTGAAGGCCCAATCAAAGAACTTCAGCGCTTCAGCAGAGGCGGCTTTGTCGGCTGGATTCTTGTACATCAAGATGAACGAAGCGGTGCTGATGGGCCAGCTGGTCGGGCCCTTGGCGTTGACCATGGAGACGCCCATGCCTGGGACGCTGAACCAGTCGGCACCAGCGGCGGCGGCGGCAAAGGTTTTGTCGTCTGGGCTGACGTACTTGCCGTCGGCGTTTTGCAGTTGCATGAAGTTCATGCCATTTTTCTTGACGTAAGCGTATTCCACGTAGCCGACTGCACCTTTGATGCGGTTGACGTTGGCGGCGACGCCTTCATTGCCCTTGCCGCCGACTGACGAAGCGGCTGGCCACTTGACTGCAGCGCCTTTGCCTACTTTGTCAGCCCATTCTTTGCTGATGGAGGCCAGGTAGTCGGTGAAGTTGAAGGTCGTGCCCGAACCGTCAGCGCGGTGCACCACGGTGATGTTTTCATCTGGCAGTTTTTTGCCGGGGTTCAAGGCGGCCAGTTTGGCGTCGTTCCACTTGACGATGGTGCCCAAGTAAATATCGGCCAAGACCGGGCCGGAAATGCGCAGTTCGCCTGGCTTGAAGCCATCCAGATTCAGCACCGGCACGGTGCCGCCAATGATGGCTGGGAACTGAATCATGCCGTCTTTGTCCAAATCGTCACCGCTGACGGGTGCATCTGAAGCGCCAAAAGTCACTGTCTTGGCGCGAATTTGCTTCAATCCGCCGGAAGAACCGATGGATTGGTAGTTCATGCCGATACCACTCACAGCTTTGTAGCCCTCAGCCCATTTGGCATAAATCGGGTAAGGAAATGTCGCGCCGGCGCCGGTCAGGTCAGCGGCCATGGCCGTGCTCATGGCAAGACTGGCAAATGCAGCGGCAGCAACAGTTTTCAAAAGCGTGCGTTTGGTGTTCATAGTGGTCCTTGGGGTTGGTGAGTAAAGAATACAAAGTACTTTATGGCCTTTATGTGACAGCCGTGTGACAGCGTTGTCTTGTCACAATATCTTGCGACGGGCGCGACTTCCTGTCAATCGTCAACTTCCGATCAGTTGTCTTGAAAGTTCAGCGCGCTGGTTTTGCAAGCGCATGCCTTGAAGCCCGCCAAAGCAGCGCTAAAAAGCAGAGGGCCACTGCAGCCAATGCCAGCGTGGCCGCCGACCAGAAGCTGAGCGCGAGTTGTGAGGCCGGCATGTCGGGGGTTCCAACATAAGCCAAAAAGTAGCCGCCCGCCAGTCCCAAGCCCCACAGCAACACGCTGTAAATCAGCAGCGGCATCAAGGTGATGCGGTAGCAGCGCAGCAAAAAAGCACAGACGGCTTGGAGCGAATCCGCCAAATGGTAGATCGAAACCCAGGTCAGCAGTGTTGAGGCGGTCAGCACAACGGCTGGATTGCGTGAGTACCAGCCCGGTATGTGCTGGCTCAGCAGCCACAGCAGCAGCGCCAGTGCCGAGGCGCTCAGGGCTGACAAGCTCAGTGCCAGGCCGACCACGCGCCGGGCTTGGTCTGGCTGGCCCGCGCCGATCCAGAACGACACGCGGGCGCTGCAGGCAATCGCCAGCGACAGCGGCACCATGTACAGCACCCCAGCCATGCTGGCGGCGATTTGATGGCTGGCTGCAGCCACGGTGCCCAGTCGGGCAATGAACAGCGCCATCAGAGTGAAGGAGGTGACTTCCACCATGTAGGACATACCGGCCGGCAAACCAAGCCGCACAAACGACAGGATTTGTCGCCAGTTGGGTTTTTCTAGGCGCGCCCAGATGCGGTACGGCAAGTAAAACACGTTGGTGCGCAGCAACAGCACGGCCAGCAGCAGCAACAAGTAATTGACGACCAATGTGGCCCAAGCGCAGCCCACCGCGCCCATCGGATCTAGCCCAGCACCGCCGGCGACGAACCAGATCGACAGCGGAATCTTTACCCCCAAGGCGCTGATCTGCAGCCAAGTGATCAGCACGGGCTTGCCCAGCGCCTGGTTCAGCGTGCTGAAAAGCCGAAACAGGAGCGACGGCACAAAGGCCAACGCCAGCACCGCCAAGTAGGCCTGGACCTCGCCCTGCATGGACGCCGGAATTTTGGCCCAGTGCAGCAGTGGCCCTGGAAACAACAGCACGCCCATGCCGACCAGGCTGATGAAGCCGCACAAATAAAGGCTTTGCCGAACCGACTGGCCAACCGCGAGTTGTTGGCGGGCGCCGCGCATTTCCGCCCAGATCGGCAGCAAGGCTTGAATGATGCCGATCAGGCCGACGTAGACGCTGATGTAGATGGCCGAGCCGACCGACAAAGCGGCCAGCGCGGTGTCGCTGTAGCGGCCAGCGATGACGGTGTCGGCGACACCAAAGGCCATGATGGCGAGTTGCCCCACCAACACGGTGCTGGCGTGCTGGCCGATGATCTTGAGTTCTTTCACCGGGGAGACGTCACGGTCGCGGTCCGGCCGACGAGGGCTTGTAGCGGCGAAACACGATCACGTTTTCCCTGCGGTCGGCTGGCCGCCGAACCAGAATCATGCGCTCCCATTCAGCGCGGTTGACGCTTTGCCCCATGCCAGACAAAGCGTCGGCGTCGACCAGCAAATAGGGACAAGCCGTGCCACTTTCGACCGGACGCAACTCGAGCCGGTGGTGGTAGCGCAGAGCGGCGATCTGGGCCGTGTTCAGCCCCAGAATGTTGACGCAATCTTGGCGGTTCACTTGCCGGGCGATCTGGCGCGACAGTGGCTCGTAGCTGCGGGCGAAATCCAGCAATGGCAGCCAGAGCGTCATCAGCAGCAACCAGCACAGCGTGGTACCGCCAGCCGGCAGGATCAGTGATTTCCAAATGGCTGCGCGCTGCTGGCCGGCGC
This sequence comes from Polaromonas sp., assembly GCA_040400815.1. Taxonomy (GTDB): domain Bacteria; phylum Pseudomonadota; class Gammaproteobacteria; order Burkholderiales; family Burkholderiaceae_C; genus Polaromonas. The sequence continues at coordinate 20,946 of JBBAPN010000038.1, forward strand.
GCCATTTCACCAGCCAAGCCCATGCCAAGGTGGCCAGCAAGGCCAAGCCAAAGGCCAGCACTGAAAAACTCGGCTCAAAACCGGGTGCCAACTTGGCCACGTTGGCGGCAGGTTGGGCGGGCACACCAGTCTGCATGGCCACCCAAATGACCCAAATGATGATCGCGCAGGAGGTGAAAAACAGCAGCGTGAACCAGTCGATCAAGGACGCCACGCTGCGCCTAAGGGTCGGCAGCGCAAATGCGGCGAGCGTGGCGAGCGGCGGCAGGCTCAACAACAAGCTGCGGTCGGAGGCGCCTGTCAACAGCGTGGTGCCAATCGCTACGACCGCAAACCACATGGGCAGCGCAACATGGCGGCTGGTCAGCTGACGCCGCCAGCGAATCAGCGTCCACAGGGCCAGCGGCCAGGCTGGCCATGGAAACCACAGCAGCAGCCGCACGATGCTGCCCCACTCTTTGTGGGCTTCGGACGTGCTCAAGGCTGCTACGTCAATCCGCCAAACCCATTGATCGAGCGCGTAAGCCAGCAGCGCTGTCGCCATGGTGGCACCCAGCATCAGCAGCATCCAGCCGCGCGTGTCGGCTTGCTCGCTGGCCTCACCGCCCCAACGGCGATGCGCCCACTCCACCAGCACGCTGCCGATGCCGAGCAGGGCGGCGACGGTGGGGGCACCGCTCAACATCAACCCAGTCATGCCGGCGACAAAGCCTGTAGCCGGACCGAGCATGCGCCAAGGACTGCGGTACGGGCTGGCGGCTACGCTGTAAAACATCAGCGTCATCAAACCCAACTGAGCCATCGCCGGTGTGGTTTCGTGTGACAACTGCGCCAGCCCTAGGCAGGCAATCAGCGCCAGCAAACCGGCGTCGGCGATGGCGCGGGCGTAGTCCGCCGGGCTGGCTTCACCGCCAAAGGCAAACGCCACCGGTTGCGCTTGCGGGCTGCGCGCCAAGTAATACACCGAGTACCAAGTGCCGGCCAGCGTCAACACCAACAGCAAGATGTAGGGCAGGCGTGCAGCCAGAGCCGGGTCTAAAAACGGCATGAATTTTATCGCCAGTGCGCCCATCCAGTAGGGCAGCAGACTGTCAAAACCAGCGGTGATGCCGATCAAGTTGGGGTGCAGCCAGTCACTGCCGGTGGCGGCCATTTGCTGCATGACCCCGAAGGCGGTGATGTCAGCGTCTTTCCATGGGCCCCGCCCGATCAGTCCCGGCAGCACGTAAGCCACGCAAAAAAGCAGCAAGGCCAAGCGTGGCAGTCGGCGCACGGCAGATTGGGCAACGAGGGCGGGGGACGGCTGGTTCAAAGCAGGGTTGGGTAAAAGTAAGGTCGCAGGGACGTGAGGACAGGATTCGCAAAGACCTCAATCATGAGGTCAATCAAGGTTTCAGGGCGAAAAAAAAGCAGCCTGAAATTCAGGCTGCTTGTCGGATCGGCTTGAAACGATGTGCAGTTTACTTGGCTGCAGTCTTGCCGAAGCGGTTGCGAAAGCGCTCAACGCGTCCACCCATGTTGTCCACGGACTTTTGGGTGCCGGTGTAAAACGGGTGCGATTCGCTGGACGTGTCGAGCTTGTACAAAGGCAAGTCGCGGCCGTCGTCCATCTTCACCATTTCTTTGGTGTTGACGCATGAACGCGTGACAAACTTGAAGTTGTTTGACAAGTCCACGAAGCAAACTTCGCGGTAATTAGGGTGAATGCCGTCTTTCATGATCTATCCTTATTCGTTGCGGTAGCCACCCAAGCCAGTCTTGGACACTTTCCGCTAAGCC
>JBBAPN010000039.1:0-6365 GCA_040400815.1 Polaromonas sp.
CGGGCTGGGCAACCTGATGGTTTACGGCCCGCTGCGCAACAACCTCGGCTTCTCAAGGGTGCGCGTCGCCTACACCGCGGGCGAGGCGATTGGCCCCGACCTGTTCACCTTTTACCGCTCCATCGGCATCAACTTGAAGCAGCTGTACGGCTCGACCGAAACCGCTGTCTTCGTCTGCCTGCAACCCGACGACCAAGCGCGGGCCGACACCGTCGGCGTGCCGATTCGCGGCGTGCAAATCAAGGTTGCCGATGACGGCGAGATTTTGGTCAAGTCAGCTGGACTGCTCAAGGAATATTACAAAAATCCAACGGCCACGGCCGAGGTTCTGAGCGCCGACGGCTGGTACCACACCAGCGACGCCGGCTTCATCGACGCCAGCGGCCACCTGAAGATCATTGACCGCGTCAAAGACGTCGGCCGCCTTCAGGGCGGCGCCAACGACGGTGCCATGTTCGCGCCCAAGTATGTCGAGAACAAACTGAAGTTTTTCCCTTTCATCAAAGAAGCCGTGGCCTACGGCGACGGCCGCGACAAAGTCTGCGTCATGCTGAACATCGACTTCGATGCAGCCGGCAATTGGGCCGAGCGCCGCAACCTGCCGTATGCCGGTTACACCGACTTGGCGCAAAAGCCCGAGGTCTACCAACTTATTCGCGAATGCGTTGAAAAAGTCAACGCCGACCTGAGCGTTGACGCGCTGCTGGCGGGCTCGCAGGTTAGTCGCTTTTTGGTGCTGCACAAAGAGCTCGATGCCGATGACGGCGAGCTGACGCGAACCAACAAAGTCCGACGCGGCTTCATCGCCGAAAAATACCAACCGCTGGTCGATGCGCTGTACAGCGGCAAGGCCGAGCAATTCATTGAAACCGTCGTGAAGTTTGAAGATGGTCGCAGCGGCAGTGTCAGCGCCACACTCCAGCTCAGCGACGCCCAAACATTTGCCTTCGTGAAGGTTGCGGCATGAGCAAGAAAATCGGCGACGTCATCCTTGACGTCAACAACATTTCCCTCAGCTTCGGTGGCGTCAAGGCGCTCTCCGACATCTCGTTCAACGTGAAAGAGCACGAGATCCGCGCCATCATCGGGCCCAACGGCGCGGGCAAAAGCTCGATGCTCAATTGCATCAACGGTGTCTACGCACCGCAGCAAGGCTCCATCACCTTTCGCGGCCAAACCTTCAAGCACATGAACAGCCACCAAGTGGCCGTGATGGGCGTGGCCCGCACCTTTCAAAATCTGGCTTTGTTCAAGGGCATGAGCGTGCTCGACAACATCATGTCGGGCCGCAATCTGAAGATCAAAAGCAATCTCTTCCTGCAGGCGCTGCGCCTCGGCCCCGCAGAAAAAGAAGAGTTTCAACACCGCGAAGCGGTCGAGAAGATCATCGATTTTCTGGAAATTCAGGCCTTCCGAAAAACACCGGTGGGACTGCTCCCCTACGGTTTGCAAAAACGGGTCGACCTCGGCCGCGCGCTGGCGATGGAACCGCAAGTGCTGCTGCTGGACGAACCGATGGCCGGCATGAACGTCGAAGAGAAGCAGGACATGTGCCGCTTCGTCCTCGACGTCAACGACGAGTTCGGCACTACCGTGGTCCTCATCGAGCACGACATGGGCGTGGTGATGGACATCTCCGACCGCGTCGTGGTGCTGGACTACGGCAAAAAAATTGGCGACGGCACACCCGACGAAGTGCGCAACAACCCCGACGTGATCAGCGCCTACCTTGGCACCAGCCACTGAGATAACTATGTACAACGACACCGCATCAGTTCTGAAAATTTTCGAGCGCATTGTGGCTGCCCATTCAAGCGGCCGCCGCGAAACCGGCTTCGCCTGGCCGCAAGCGGCGTCCCCTGCAAGGGGAGAAGCGGCGACGCGCAGCGCGTCCGCAACAGGGGGGAACGAGTGATGGCATTTTTTCTTGAAACATTGCTCGGCGGCCTGATGGCCGGCATGTTGTATTCACTGGTGGCGCTGGGCTTTGTGCTGATCTTCAAAGCCTCCGGCGTCTTCAACTTTGCGCAGGGTGCGATGGTGCTGTTTGCCGCGCTGGCGATGGCCCGGTTTTCGGCATGGCTGCCAGCATGGCTGGGCTTCGAGAGTCTGTTGCTGGCCAATGCATTGGCCTTCCTGATTGCCGCGGTCATCATGTTTGCCGTGGCTTGGCTGATTGAGCGGCTGGTGCTGCGGCATCTGGTCAACCAAGATGGCGCGACGCTGTTGATGGCGACACTGGGCATTGCTTACTTCTTAGAAGGTCTGGGTCAAACCATCTTCGGCGGCAACATTTACAAGATCGACATCGGCATGCCGAAAGACCCGGTCTTCGTGCTCGATTCGATTTTTCCAGGCGGCCTGCTCATCAACAAAGAAGACCTGTATGCCGCGCTGATTGCCGCACTGTTGGTCGGCACGCTCAGCCTGTTCTTTCAAAAGACCGCCACCGGTCGCGCTCTGCGCGCAGTCGCTGACGACCACCAAGCGGCGCTGTCGATTGGCATTCCTCTGAACCGCATTTGGGTCATTGTCTGGTGCGTGGCCGGCGTGGTGGCCTTGGTGGCCGGCATGATCTGGGGCAGCAAACTCGGTGTGCAGTTCTCGCTCGCAACGGTGGCGCTGCGGGCCTTGCCGGTGGTGATTTTGGGTGGCCTGACCTCGGTGCCGGGCGCCATCATCGGCGGCCTGATCATCGGCGTCGGCGAGAAGCTCTCTGAAGTTTTCCTCGGTCCTTTTGTCGGTGGCGGTATTGAAATCTGGTTCGCCTATGTACTGGCGCTGGGCTTTCTGCTGTTTCGCCCGCAAGGCCTGTTTGGCGAAAAAATCATCGATAGGGTCTAGAGATGAAGCCCCCACGCTTGTCACTTCGTGTACTGCGCTGCCCCCCGAGGGGGTTGCTGCGCCTGCGGCCCGGCGAAGCCGGTTCCGCGGCCCCTGCTGGGTGGGATACAGCGCCATTTCACACTTTTTTCATCTCGATTTAACGGCTCATCCTTATGTTCTACAGAGAAAACGGTCAATTCAAAACCAACTACCGGGATGACCAGCAGATCTTCCCGATCTTGCAGGACCGCATCGCCATCGGCCTGTTGTTGGCCGTCGCTTTTGTGGCTGTGCCGATGCTGGCCAGCGACTACCTGTTTCGGGCGATTTTGATTCCTTTCGTGATCATGTCGCTGGCCGCGCTGGGGGTGAATATTTTGGTCGGTTATTGCGGCCAGATCTCGCTCGGCTCGGGCGCTTTCATGGCGGTCGGTGCTTATGGTGCTTACAACATCTTTGTGCGCCTGCCCGGCATGCCGCTGATCCCGGCCTTGATTCTGGGCGGCTTGTGCGCCACCGCGTTCGGCATCTTGTTTGGCTTGCCCAGCCTGCGCGTCAAGGGCTTGTATTTGGCCGTCGCCACCCTGGCTGCACAGTTCTTCAGCGACTGGATGTTCCTGCGCATCAAGTGGTTCACGCTGGACACGCCTTCCGGCTCGGTCTCGGTGTCAAACCTGCAGGTCTTTGGCATGCCAATTGAAAGCGCTGTCAGCCGCTATCTGCTGTGCCTGTCGCTGCTGCTGGTCATCGGCGTGATGGCCAAGAACCTGGTGCGCAGCGCCATCGGCCGTGAGTGGATGGCCATCCGCGACATGGACGTGGCCGCTGCCGTGATCGGCATTCGCCCGATGTACGCCAAGCTCAGCGCCTTCGCGGTCAGCTCCTTCATCATCGGCGTGGCGGGCGGACTCTGGGCCTTCGTTTATCTCGGTGCGTGGGAGCCTGCGGCTTTCTCAGTCGACCAATCCTTTCGCTTGCTGTTCATGGTGATCATCGGCGGCCTTGGCTCCATCATGGGCAGCTTTTTTGGCGCGGCCTTCATCGTTGTGCTGCCGATTGCATTGAATCAATTTCTGCCTTTCTTTGCCGGTCTGTTCGGCATCGACATCTCAACTGCCGGTGTGTCACATGCCGAGCTAATGATTTTTGGCGGCCTGATCGTTTGGTTTTTGATTGTCGAGCCGCATGGGCTGGCCAAGCTGTGGTCGATGGGCAAACAAAAGCTGCGTTTGTGGCCCTTTCCACATTGAGTTTCGTGGGTGTTGTTTATCAAGTCATTTTTAAAAATTAACCGGAGACAAGAATGAAATCAGGCAAATTACTTTTGGCGCTGGCGACCCTCGCGGTGAGCGCCTCCGTGGTCACCAGCGCTGCGGCGCAGGCCAAAGAACAGTTCATTCCGGTGCTGTCTTACCGCACCGGGCCTTACGCCCCGAACGGCACGCCGTGGGCCAATGGTTTTGTGGACTACCTCAAACTGGTCAACGCACGCGGCGGTATCAACGGCGTCAAGCTGTCGTTCGAAGAATGCGAAACCGGTTACGACACGGCGCGCAGCGTGGAGTGTTACGAGCGACTCAAGAGCAAAGGCATGTCGTTCGTTCAACCACTGTCGACCGGCGCGACCTTCGCCATCACTGAGAAAGCCCCGATCGACAAAGTCCCGGTGGTGACGGTGGGCTACGGCCGCAGCGAAAGCGCTGACGGCTCTGTCTTCAAATGGAACTTCCCTATCGCTGGCACCTATTGGGTAGCCGCCGATGCGATCTTGCAGGCGATCGCCACCAAAGAAGGCGGTTTCGACAAGCTCAAGGGCAAGCGCATCGCACTGGTTTACCACGACAGCCCCTTCGGCAAAGAGCCGATTCCACTGATGCAAGAGCGCGCCGCCATGCACGGCTTCAATCTGCAAATGCTGCCAGTCACGGCGCCTGGTGTGGAGCAAAAAGCCACTTGGCTGCAAGTGCGTCAGTCGCGACCTGACTATGTTGTGCTGTGGGGCTGGGGCGTGATGAATTCGACCTCGATCAAAGAAGCCCAGGCCACCGGCTATCCACGCGAAAAAATGTACGGCGTTTGGTGGGCCGGTGCTGAGCCTGACGTCAAAGATGTGGCCGATGGCGCCAAAGGCTACAACGCGGTAACGATGCAGCACGGCGCCGAGCCCAACTCTAAGCTGGCCAAAGATGTTCTGTCGATGATTCATGCCAAAGGCCAAGGCACCGGCCCTAAAGACGAAGTGGGTCAAGTGCTTTACATGCGCGGCGCCATGAGCGCCATGATCGGTATCGAAGGTGTACGGGCAGCGCAAGATCGATTCGGCAAAGGCAAAGTCATGACCGGCGAGCAAGTTCGTTGGGGCCTTGAAAACCTGAACCTGACACAGCCCAAACTGGACTCTCTCGGCTTTGCCGGCGTCATGCGGCCTGTCAGCACATCTTGCACTGACCACATGGGCTCGGCTTGGGCGCGCATCCACACATGGGATGGCTCGCAGTGGAAGTTCACCTCCGACTGGCTGCAGGCAGACGAGCAAATCATCAAACCTTTGGTCAAAGCAACGGCGGCTAAATACGCAGCAGATAAAAAGCTGACACCACGCACGCCGGCTGACTGCCAGTCGTGATTTGCCGCAGGGGACTGTCGGCCAGCGACTTCTCCCACTTGATAAAATTGCATCATCAGATAGATCGGATTTCAGCCCATGAATGATTCAAATATCGTTCTTAATGTCAACGGCATCGAGGTCATCTACAACCACGTGATCTTGGTGCTGAAAGGCGTCTCTTTGCAGGTGCCTGAAGGAAAAATTGTGGCGATTCTGGGCGGTAATGGGGCTGGCAAAACCACCACTTTGCGGGCTATTTCAAATTTGCTCAAAGGCGAACGTGGCGAGGTCACCAAGGGCTCGATCGAGCTGCGCGGCGAGCGCATTGAGAATCTTTCGACCTCTGATTTGGTCCAGCGCGGTGTGGTCCAAGTGATGGAAGGGCGGCACTGCTTTGCACACTTGACGATTGAAGAAAATTTGTTGACCGGTGCGTACACCCGCAAAGACAAAGCCGAAGTGGCTGCCAATCTGGAGAAGGTTTACAACTACTTTCCACGCTTGAAAACCCGCCGCACATCGCAGGCCGCCTACACCTCCGGTGGCGAACAACAGATGTGCGCCATTGGCCGTGCGCTGATGGCCAACCCCAACATGGTGCTGCTCGACGAACCCTCGATGGGACTGGCGCCACAAATCGTTGAAGAGGTATTTAACATCGTCAAAGACTTGAATGAAAAAGAAAAAGTGACCTTTTTATTGGCCGAGCAGAACACCCACATGGCACTGAAATATGCCGACTACGGCTACATCATGGAAAGTGGCCGGGTCGTCATGGACGGCGTGGCCAGCGACCTGGCCAGCAACGAAGACGTCAAGGAGTTTTACCTGGGCGTTGGCGGCGGCGAACGCAAGAGTTTCAAAGACGTTAAAAGCTACAAGCGGCGCAAGCGCTGGTTGGCTTGAGGCCCGCACCATGAACCGCTGTTAC
>JBBAPN010000039.1:6465-19559 GCA_040400815.1 Polaromonas sp.
TACAAGCGGCGCAAGCGCTGGTTGGCTTGAGGCCCGCACCATGAACCGCTGTTACGACTCACTTGAAATTCGCAGCCCCGCAGTACGCGAAGCGGCACAGCTCGCCGCTCTGCCGGGACTGATCGCGCAAGCGCAACAACACAGCCCCGCTGCAGCGCAGATACTGGCGGGTGTTGTGGCGGCCAACATCACCTCGTGGGCGGCGCTGGCCACCTTGCCGGTGACGCGCAAAGCCGATTTACTCAAGCGTCAACGCGCTGGCCGTCCGGCAGACGCATTTGGTGGTTTTGCCACGGTGCTGCGCGGCCGTGGCATGCCGCGCATTTTTGCCTCGCCTGGCCCGATTTACGAACCCGATGTCGCGCGTTCGGATTACTGGCGACTCGGCCGCGCACTTTTTGCCGCGGGCTTTCGCCAAGGCGATTTGGTCCACAACGCCTTCAGCTACCACATGACGCCAGGCGCTTACATGATGGAATCTGGCGCGCATGCGATAGGCTGCACAGTATTTCCCGCCGGCACGGGTCAAACCGAGCAGCAACTCGCGGCCATCGCCGATCTTCGGCCCGAGGCCTACACCGGCACGCCCAGCTTTTTGCGGATCCTGATCGAAAAAGCGCTGGAGAGCGGGTCGGACATCTCCAGCTTCAAACGCGCCCTGGTGTCGGGCGAGGCCTTTCCGCCGTCACTGCGCGACTGGTTGGCCGACCAGGGCGTGGCCGGCTACCAGTCTTACGTCACCGCTGACTTGGGCCTGATTGCCTATGAAACCGAAGCCCGCCAAGGCTTGGTGCTGGACGAAGGGGTGATCGTCGAGATCGTCCGTCCCGGCACCGGCGACCCGCTGCCGGCAGGCGAAGTCGGCGAATTGGTGGTGACCACGCTCAACCCTGATTACCCATTGATCCGTTATGGCACCGGCGATTTATCGGCTGTGTTGCCAGGTCTGTGCCCGACTGGCCGCAGCAACACCCGCATCAAAGGCTGGTTGGGGCGCGCTGATCAAACCACCAAAATTCGGGGCATGTTTGTCCACCCTGAGCAGATTGCCGAGATCGTCAAACGCTTCCCAGAAGTGCTCAAAGCCAGGCTGGTGGTGACCGGCGAAATGGCGAATGACGCGATGACGCTGCAAGTTGAAGTCTGTGCCGCGCCTGCCGGCTTGGCTTCACGGATTGGCGAAGCCATTCGTGACATCACCAAACTGCGTGGCGATGTTGACTTGACTGCTCCTGGCAGTTTGCCCAACGATGGCTTGGTGATTCAAGACGCCCGGAGTTACCAATAAGAAGCCCGCGCCGGGTGCTTCGACCCTTCCAAAATTAATCGACGATGTCGCACGGCCAAAGAATATGTGGTTCACTCCTCTCTTCACCAACCAAGAGGCCTTCATGTCTTTGCTATCGAACCCGCGCCGCTCGCTGACGCGCGCCATGACCCTGACTTTCGGCTTGCTCAGCGTCAGCACCCTTTCCGCCCTGCTGGCGCTACCGTCATTCGCCCAATCGACGTGGCCCAACAAGCCAGTCAAAATTGTGGTGCCGTTTGCGGCAGGCGGCACCACGGACATCTTGGCCCGGGCCATTGCGCCTGAGCTGTCGAAGGCATTTGGCCAGCCTTTTGTGATCGAAAACCGGACCGGCGCAGGCGGCAACCTGGGTGCTGATGGGGTGGCCAAGTCGCCCCCTGACGGCTACACCATTCTCATGGGAACCGTTGGCACACACGGCATCAACCAGTCGCTGTATGCCAAGATGTCGTTTGACCCGATCAAAGATTTTGCACCCATCACGCTGGTGGCTGGCGTTCCAAATGTGATGGTCATGAACGCTGAAAAAGCCCGCCAACTGGGCATCAACAGCGTGCCCGACTTCATCCAATACGCCAAGGCTCACCCCGGCAAATTGAACATGGCTTCCAGCGGTAACGGAACTTCGATTCACATGGCCGGCGAGCTGTTCAAAAGCATGACTGGCATCTTCATGGTTCACTTTCCTTACCGCGGCTCCAGCCCTGCGCTGCTGGACCTGATCGGCGGCAACACCGATGTGATGTTCGACAACCTACCGTCTTCTTTGCAGCACATCAAAAGCGGTAAATTGAAAGCCTTTGCTGTCACCAGCAGCCAGCGCTCGGCCGTGCTGCCAGATGTGCCGACGGTCGAAGAGGCTGCCAAACTCAAAGGTTATGAAGCCAGCAGCTGGTTTGGTTTGTTGGCTCCGGCCGGCACGCCGCCAGACATCGTTCACCGCATTCAAGTTGAAGTCGCGAAGTCATTGAGCACGCCGGCCATCAAGGAAAAACTGCTGCTGCAAGGCGCTATTCCCAGCGGCAACACGCCACAAGAGTTTGCCAAATTCATCGCCGCAGAAACCAGCAAATGGGCCAAAGTGGTCAAGCTGTCAGGTGCCACGGTCGACTGACAGCCTTTGTAAAGCCCGTCGTCATTCGTCCGATGAATTTGATTGGTTGCGGGCCACCCTATGGCGTGGTCACTGTTGCGCCGCTATGTGCTGCCAGCACCCAAATCTTGGTTGGCTCCGCGGCTGGCGCTGAGCTTGGCGTAAAAATCGCCCTTAAACACCCCAAACCACATCGCTACCGTCTTCACTGCAGCGTTTCAACATGTCGATAAACGGCAGCGCACGTTGGCGCAACCCGAGTGGCGAGTCCGCCTCACCGGTCTCATGCTTGTCTGGTGCGGCTTGAGTGTCGATGGCCTCCTGCGCGATGGCTGCTTGCAAACAGGCAATCGCTGCAGGCATTTGGGCGGCCAACACAATGCCCTTTGGCCCGGGTGTTTTGCCAATGATTTCCAAAATACGCTGACCGTTGGACTCCAACATGATCAAATTGCCGGTGGTCTTTGATTTGAATTTGTAAAGCATCTTCTGATTGTGTCCTTGCGTGATCGATTGCGTTGTGGGTTTTGACACTTGGCTATCTGGGACTTTGGCGGAGACTTCAGCAAAGACCTCGACATGCCCGAAAATACATGCCTATGTTCACAATTCCTTCAGTCCAAAAACCTGCTGCTCAGGGTCTTCGCCAAGACGGCTTGAGCCTGCTTCAACCTGCTGAGTTAATGGGCACGCTGGCCATCCCCGATGAGGTTTGGAAGCAACATTGGCCCGCGCTGGCTGATTCATGGAACCGACTGCCGCCAGACACCCATTTAAGAGATGGCGGCCGCTACCGGATGCGGCGACACGGCTGTTTTGTGCAAAACCTGGCGGCTCGAAGCTTGCTGCCCGTTGCGCACCGGGCCCACTGGCAACCTCTTGACTACAACGCTTTGCATGGTGGCTTTGAGCGTTGGTTTGATTCGCTTGAAGCCGATGTTTCTGAAGATTTGCTTTTTTCTGGTTTACTTTCGGATCTCGGTCAATTGTTTGCCAAAGTCAAGCCGGTCACGCAGTGGTTCATTGAAGCGCACCAGTTCCGCATTGACACAGCGGGTGGTGTTGGCCGGCCCACCCCAGAAGGCGCGCACCGCGACGGGGTTGACTTCGTTGTGGTCATGCTGGTCGGGCGCAGCGGCGTCAAAGGTGGTGAAACCCGTGTTTTTGACGCGCATGGCCCTCATGGTCTGCGTTTTGTCATGGACCAAGCCCTAACCACCTTGTTGCTAGACGATGAGCGAGTGATTCATGAAACCACCCCTATTTTGCCTGCCGATCCAGTGGTTGCAGGATTTCGCGACACCTTGGTTTTGACGTTCAGGGCGGGGGGCTTTCAAGCACCAGCGTGAGCGAATTTTGAACACCAAGGCGCGCAGGAAGGGTTTTAACCTTACACCTGCTGATAACGCAGACAAAGTGGAACGCACAAAGTGAGAGACCATGCAAAAAGCCCACATAAGTGGGCTTTTTGCAACCTGTCTTGACGACAAGAAATTGGTTGCGCGGGCAAGATTTGAACTTACGACCTTTGGGTTATGAGCCCAACGAGCTACCAGGCTGCTCCACCGCGCGGTAAGAGTTTATTATAGCTGTTATTCAGCTGCCGTGCCGGCTGAAGCTGAAGTTTCGTCAGCATCAGGGCGGTCAACCAACTCAACCAAAGCCATAGGGGCATTGTCACCAACGCGGAAACCCATTTTCAGGATACGTGTGTAGCCGCCTGGACGGGTGTTGTAACGCGGGCCCAGTTCTGCGAACAGCTTGACGACCATGTCACGATCGCGCAAACGGTCAAATGCCAGGCGCTTGTTGGCAAGCGTTGGGTTCTTGGCCAAAGTGATCATTGGCTCGACAACGCGGCGCAATTCTTTGGCTTTTGGCAGCGTTGTTTTGATGGCTTCGTGCTGAATCAGCGAGTTCATCATGTTGCGCAGCATCGCCAAGCGATGTGAGCTGGTGCGGTTGAGTTTACGTAGTCCGTGTCCGTGGCGCATGGTGCTATTTCCTTCCAGTTTTTATAATTCAAGCAGCCGTATCAGGTACTGCCCGTGCACGGCCTCAGCGATGAGACCTTTTCAAATCAACGCTTGTCAAGACCAGCCGGTGGCCAGCTTTCGAGGCGCATGCCCAAGGTCAGGCCGCGAGATGCCAGCACTTCCTTGATTTCGTTGAGCGATTTACGGCCCAAGTTCGGCGTTTTGAGAAGTTCATTCTCAGTGCGCTGAATCAGATCGCCAATGTAGTAAATGTTCTCGGCCTTCAGGCAGTTAGCCGAACGCACCGTGAGTTCCAACTCGTCGACAGGACGGAGCAAAATCGGATCGAACTGCTGCGAGCTGCGTTGAACTGGCGCATCAAATGCAGCCAACTCATTGCCTTCGAGCTGAGCGAACACAGCCAACTGCTCAACCAAGATTTTGGCTGAGGCACGAACCGCATCTTCAGCAGACACTGCACCGTTGGTTTCAATTTCAAGCACCAACTTGTCCAAGTCGGTACGCTGTTCGACGCGGGCGCTTTCAACCACGTAGCTGACGCGCTTGACGGGCGAGAACGAGGCATCCAACACAATCCGGCCAATCGACTTTGTCGACTCGTCACCGAAGCGACGCATGGTGCCTGGCACATAACCGCGGCCGTTTTCGACCTTGATCTGCATGTCGATCTTGCCGCCGTGCGACAGATTGACGATGACGTGTTCTGGGTTGATGATTTCGACATCGTGCGGTGTCTGAATATCAGCCGCCGTGACCGGGCCTTCGCCGTCTTTGCGCAAGCTCAGGGTGACTTCATCGCGGTTGTGCAATTTGAAGACAACACCCTTGAGGTTCAGCAAAATGTTCAACACATCTTCCTGCACACCGTCAATCGATGAGTACTCGTGCAATACGCCGGCAATCGTCACTTCCGTGGCGGCATGGCCGACCATGGATGACAACAGAACGCGACGCAGGGCATTGCCCAGCGTGTGGCCGTAGCCGCGTTCAAACGGCTCCAGAGTCACTTTGGCACGGTTGGCAGACAACTGCTCAACATTGATGGTTTTTGGTTTCAGTAAATTTGTTTGCATACGGTCTTCCTCTCAATACCCTCGGCTCGTTACGCCGATAAGGCCGGTTGAAGCAGACCTGAGCTCGGATAAATTCCGAACTCAGGAAGGGTCAAAATAAACGTGAAATTAACGTGAGTACAGCTCGACGATCAACGATTCGTTGACGTCAGCGGCGAATTCGTCACGGTCAGGCACTTTCTTGAAAATGCCTTCGCCCTTGTCGATACTGACATCCACCCAAGCTGGCATGCCAACTTGTTGGGCCAATTGCAGGGCTTCAAGGACGCGGTTTTGTTTCTTCGATTTTTCGCGAACACCGACGACGTCACCGGTTTTTACCAAGTACGAAGGGATATTGACTGACTGGCCGTTGACGGTGATTGCTTTGTGCGACACCAACTGACGTGCTTCAGCGCGGGTTGAGCCGAAGCCCATGCGGTAAACGACGTTGTCCAGACGGCACTCCAACAGAAACAACAGGTTGGCACCGGTGTTGCCCTTGCGGCGATCAGCTTCTTCGAAGTAACGGCGAAACTGCTTTTCGAGCACGCCGTACATGCGCTTGACCTTCTGCTTTTCACGCAGCTGCAGACCGTAGTCCGACGTGCGCATGCCCGAAGTGCGACCGTGCTGGCCTGGCTTCGAATCAAATTTAGCCTTATCACCAATCGCGCGACGAGCGCTCTTGAGGAACAAGTCAGTGCCTTCACGGCGAGAGAGTTTGGCCTTGGGGCCTAAGTAACGTGCCACTTGATTTTCCTTTTGTCATCTGCTGCACAGGGTGCAGGAGCCTTCGGTGCGAAACCTGACGGCGGTGGGCTTGGTAAAAATGCCAAAAACCTGGCTGGCTGCCGAAGCAACCGACCAGGCCTCTTGCACGGTGAATTAGATGCGACGACGCTTTTGCGGGCGGCAGCCGTTGTGCGGAACTGGTGTCACATCAGCAATCGAGTTGATGCGGATACCGAGAGCGCCCAAAGCACGCACTGACGATTCGCGACCAGGACCCGGGCCCTTGATTTCGACGTCAACGTTCTTGATGCCCTGTTCAATGGCCGCACGACCAGCCACTTCTGACGCAACCTGAGCCGCGAAAGGCGTGGATTTACGTGAACCTTTGAAACCCTGACCGCCTGAAGAGGCCCACGACAAAGCGTTGCCTTGACGGTCAGTGATGGTGATGATCGTGTTGTTGAAAGAAGCGTGGATGTGGGCGATACCATCGGCCACGTTCTTGCGAACTTTTTTACGAACGCGTTGTGACGCGCTATTGTTGGGTGCTTTTGCCATAACTTACCTTCGATTATTTCTTCAAGGACTGCGCTGCTTTGCGCGGACCCTTGCGGGTGCGGGCATTGGTACGTGTACGCTGACCACGCATTGGCAGGCCGCGACGGTGGCGGAAACCACGGTAGCAACCGATGTCCATCAAACGCTTGATGTTCATCGTTGTTTCGCGACGCAAGTCACCTTCGATGGTGTACAGAGCGATCTGATCGCGAATCTTTTCGAGATCACCGTCAGTCAGATCTTTGATCTTCTTGGCGTAAGCAATCTCACATGCCTCGCAAATTTTGCGAGCACGGGTGCGACCGATGCCAAAAATAGCAGTCAAGCCGATTTCGGCGTGTTGCTGCGGCGGAATGTTGATACCTGCGATACGAGCCATATGCGTCCTCTAATACTCTTTGAAATCAGCCTTGACGCTGTTTGTGGCGCGGGTCTGTGCAAATAACACGCACAACACCCTTGCGGCGGATGATTTTACAGTTGCGGCAGATCTTCTTGACAGAAGCTGAAACTCTCATTTTCGTTCTCCTAAACTTTCTCTATGCGATTCGCATGAAACACGATGGTTGACTGAAGACCGGATTCAAGTACCCGACTTGAAGTTGGCTTTCTTCAACAAGGACTCATATTGCTGCGACATCATGTAGTTCTGCACTTGGGCCATGAAATCCATGGTCACCACCACGATGATCAGCAATGAAGTACCGCCAAAGTAAAACGGCACGTTGTACTTGAGAATCAAAAATTCGGGCAACAAGCACACGAATGTGATGTAAATTGCGCCAGCCAACGTCAGGCGAACCAAAATTTTATCTATGTAGCGGGCGGTTTGATCACCAGGCCGGATGCCCGGGACGAAGGCGCCGCTCTTTTTCAGGTTGTCTGCGGTTTCCCGGCTGTTGAACACCAAGGCGGTGTAAAAAAAGCAGAAAAATACAATCGCAGACGCATACAGCATCACGTAGATCGGCTGGCCAGGGGTCAAGGTGCTGGCGATGTCACGCAACCAACGCATGCTTTCACCAGTACTGAACCAACCCACCACGGTGGCTGGCAGCAAAATTATTGAAGAAGCAAAAATTGGAGGAATGACGCCAGCCATGTTGAGTTTCAATGGCAAATGCGACGACTGACCGCCGTAAACCTTGTTACCAACTTGGCGTCTTGCGTAGTTCACCAGAATCTTACGTTGACCCCGCTCAACAAAGACCACAAAATAGGTGACCAGCGCCACCACCACCACCACCACCAAGGCCACCAAGATACTCATGGCACCGGTACGAACCAGTTCCAGCAAGCCACCCATGGCATTTGGCAGACCAGCAGCAATGCCGGCAAAAATCAGAATAGAAATACCGTTGCCAAGACCGCGCTCAGTGATTTGCTCACCCAGCCACATCAAAAACATTGTGCCTGCCGTCAAACTGACGACCGCCGTCATTCGAAAACCAAAACCGGGCGCCAACACCAAACCAGGCGAGCTTTCCAAGGCGACGGCGATGCCCATCGATTGAAACAAGGCCAAGCCCAGCGTGCCGTACCGCGTGTACTGCGTGATTTTGCGGCGACCAGACTCGCCTTCTTTTTTCAGCGCCTCGAATGCAGGCAACACATAGGTCAACAACTGCATGATGATCGAGGCGGAGATATAGGGCATGATGCCCAGCGCAAAGACCGTGAAGCGAGACAACGCACCCCCCGAGAACATATTGAACAGATTCAATATGCCGCCCTGTTGGCCGCTGAACAGCGCCCGCAAAGAGGTCGGATCGATGCCTGGCACGGGAATATGTGCCCCTACACGGTAAACAACCAGCGCAAGCAGCAAGAAGACAAGCCGATTACGCAAGTCACCGAACTTGCCTGTCTTTGCAATTTGAGCGGAGCTGGTGGCCACTGTTCGTTATCCGTGTAGTAGTTTGCTGAGGAACGTTTTGCTGATGCGATTAAGCGATCGAGCCGCCGACCGCTTCAATAGCAGCCTTGGCACCCGCGGTCGCACCAATACCGTTCAGCTTGACAGCCTTGGTCAAAACGCCGGTCTTGATGACCTTGACGGTCTTGATCATGTGACTGACCAAGCCAGCGCTTTTCAGCACCAGCATGTCAACGTCGGCCAAACCGAGTTCTTCCAGAGAAGTCAATGTCACTTCTGCATTGAATTGCAGTTGGTGTGACTTGAAACCACGCTTAGGCAGACGACGGTGCATAGGCATTTGACCGCCTTCAAAACCGACTTTATGGTAGCCGCCCGAACGGGATTTTTGGCCTTTATGACCACGACCGGCGGTTTTACCCAGACCGGAGCCAATACCGCGACCGACACGACGCTTAGCGTGCTTGGCGCCAGCGGCTGGCTTGATTGTGTTTAATTCCATGATGAACCTGTCCTTACAGAATCTTAACCAGGTAACTGATCTTGTTGATCATGCCGCGCACTGCGGGCGTGTCTTCCAGTTCGCGGGTGCTGTTGATGCCGCGAAGACCCAAACCACGCACCGTTGCACGGTGTGATACTTTGGTGCCAATCGGGCTTTTGATCAGCTGGACTGTGAGTTTGTTTTCTGTCGTCATAACCATACCGCCTTAGCCGAAGATGTCTTCGACTGTTTTTCCACGCTTGGCCGCAATGTTCGAGGCCGTGGTGGATTTGTTCAGGGCGTCCATTGTGGCGCGCACCATGTTGTATGGGTTGCTCGAACCATGGCTTTTGGCCACGATATCGGTGATGCCCATGACTTCGAAGACAGCGCGCATGGGGCCGCCAGCGATGATGCCGGTCCCTTTTGGCGCTGGCGCCATCATGACGTTGGCGGCACCGTGGTGACCGAAGACGTTGTGATGGATGGTGCCGTTTTTCAACGACACGGAGGTCATGTTGCGACGGGCTTCTTCCATGGCCTTTTGCACAGCAGCAGGCACTTCTTTCGATTTGCCCTTGCCCATGCCGACCCGACCTGCGCCGTCACCGACAACAGTCAGTGCCGCGAAGCCCAGAATACGACCGCCCTTGACGACTTTGGTGACGCGGTTGACCGCAATCATCTTTTCCTTCAGACCATCGTCCGGAGCGTCGTTATTTGATTTAGCTTGAAACTTAGCCATACTTTATTCCAGTCTTTAGAACTGCAAGCCAGCTTCACGCGCAGCCTCGGCCAGCGCTTTTACGCGGCCGTGGTAAGCGAAGCCAGCGCGGTCAAACGCTACTTTTTCCACACCAGCTGCTTTTGCTTTTTCAGCAATGCGCTTGCCAATGGCCAGCGCAGCAGCAACATTACCGCCCTTGCCTGACGCGCCGAGTTCCTTGCGGACTTCGACTTCTGCCGTAGAGGCAGCGGCCAGGATTTTGGTGCCGTCGCCAGAAATGACGCTGGCGTAAATATGCAAATTGGTGCGGTTCACCGTCAAACGTGCCACGCCTTGGGTCGCAATGCGGATGCGGGTTTGACGTGAACGACGAAGGCGCTGCTCTTTTTTGGTCAACATGATGCAGCTCCTTATTTCTTCTTGGTTTCTTTGATCGTGATCTTCTCATCCGAATAACGGATGCCCTTGCCTTTGTAAGGCTCAGGGGGGCGAATCGCACGAACTTCAGCAGCAATTTGACCGACGCGCTGGCGGTCAGAACCCTTGATCACGACTTCCGTCGGTGTCGGGGTTTCAACCTTGATGCCAGCTGGCATGTCCAAAACCACCGGATGGGAGTAGCCCACCGTCAGGTTCAGCTTGGCGCCTTGGGCTTGTGCTTTGTAGCCCACGCCCACCAAATTGAGCTTTTTCTCAAAACCCTTGGTGACACCGGTGACCATGTTGTTCACAAGCTGACGCATGGTCCCGCTCATGGCGTTGGCTTCGCGAGAATCGTTCGCAGGAACGAAAGTCACCTTGCCCGCATCGTTCGTGATGGTCACCAGAACGTTTTGCGCTTGTGCCAAGGTGCCGAGGGCGCCCTTGACATTGATGTGGTCTTCTTTGAAGAGAATGTCAACGCCCGCTGGGACGATGACTGGCATTTTTGCTACACGAGACATTTCAGTTACTCCTAATGTCCGTTAAGCCACGTAGCAAAGAACTTCACCACCGATACCGGTAGCGCGTGCTTTGCGATCCGTCATCACGCCTTGCGGCGTGGTGACGATGGCCACACCCAAGCCATTCATGACTTGAGGAATGGAACCGTGGCCTTTGTAAACACGCAGGCCTGGGCGACTGACGCGCTCGATGCGCTCGATCACAGGACGACCTGCGTAGTACTTCAGGGCAATTTCCAACTGGGGCTTACCGTCGTTGGCGTTGACCGAGAAGCCATCAATGTAGCCCTCGTCTTTCAAGACCTGGGCGATAGCGACTTTGACTTTAGAAGACGGCACCTGCACAACAGCTTTTTCAACCATTTGCGCGTTGCGGATGCGCGTCAACATGTCGGCGATAGGATCACTCATGCTCATTTGTGGTTCTCCTAGTGCTTACCAGCTGGCTTTGGTGATACCGGGGATATCACCTGCAAAAGCCAGTTCACGGATCTTGGCGCGAGCCAGACCAAATTGACGGAAGGTACCGCGTGGGCGACCTGTGATCGCGCAGCGGTTGCGCTGACGAGTTGGGTTGGCATTGCGTGGCAACTTTTGCAGCTCAAGGCGGGCCAGGGCCCGCTCGTCGTCGGTGCGCTTGAAGTCACCAGCGGTCTTCTTGAGTTCTGTGTATTTCTTAGCGAATTTAGCAGCGAGTTTTTCGCGCTTAATTTCACGTTGCAGTAGAGCTTGTTTTGACATCTCTTTTGCCTTCAGTTCTTGAACGGAAAACGGAAGGCGGTGAGCAGTGCCTTGCACTCTTCATCGTTCTTGGCCGTCGTGGTAATGCTGATATTGAGACCACGCAAGGCATCCACCTTGTCGTACTCAATCTCAGGGAAAATGATCTGCTCTTTCACGCCGATGTTGTAGTTGCCGCGACCGTCAAAAGCACGACCAGAAATACCGCGGAAGTCACGCACACGCGGCAGAGCCACTGTGACGAAACGATCGAGGAATTCATACATCTTCACGCCACGCAGTGTGACCATGCAGCCAATTGGCAAGTCTTCGCGGATTTTGAAACCCGCGATGGCTTTTTTAGCCTTGGTGACGACGGGTTTTTGACCGGCAATTTTGGCCATGTCGCCGACGGCGTTGTCCATGACTTTCTTGTCGGCAACCGCCTCGCTCACACCCATGTTGAGCGTGATCTTGGTGATGCGGGGAACCTGCATCGGTGTGGTGTAGCCGAATTTTTCAATCAGGGCTGGGGCGATTTTCTCGCGGTACTGAGCTTGCAAGCGTGCCATGTTTATGCAGCCTTAATTTCTTCGCCGCTGGACTTGAAGACGCGCAATTTTTTGCCGTCAGCCAACAACTTGATACCAACACGATCCGCCTTGCCCGTTGCAGCGTTAAAAATCGCTACGTTGGACTGGTGAATCGGCATGTTTTTCTCAACAATGCCACCTGCGATACCTTTGAGCGGATTTGGCTTGGCATGTTTTTTAACCATGTTGACACCGTCCACCATCAGGTAGCTTTCGTCTGTGCGAAGCGCAACCATGCCGCGCTTACCCTTGTCACGCCCTGCGAGCACGATGACTTCGTCGCCTTTGCGAATTTTTTTCATGGCGGCTCCTTAAAGAACTTCAGGCGCCAAGGACACGATCTTCATGAACTTTTCAGTGCGCAATTCGCGCGTCACTGGTCCAAAGATACGCGTGCCGATTGGCTCGAGTTTGGCGTTGAGCAAAACTGCTGCATTGCCGTCAAATTTAACAAGGGAGCCGTCGCCGCGACGAATGCCTTTGGCAGTGCGAACAACGACAGCGCTGTAAACCTCGCCTTTTTTGACACGGCCACGGGGGGCTGCTTCTTTGATGGTCACTTTGATGACATCACCAACGCTGGCGTAACGGCGCTTAGAGCCGCCCAGCACTTTGATGCACATCACGGATTTAGCACCCGTGTTGTCAGCAACGTCGAGTTTGGATTGCGTTTGTATCATTTAAATTAGTCCCAACTTGCACCAGTTGTGCAGTCACTTGAAGTAAGGCATACGCCATTCAAACAACCACTCAGCCGATCAGTCTTGGGCCCGTCGTCCACCGTGCAAACCACTCGCACAGCTTCCGTTAGGCAGAAGTCCCCGCTTTCAAGAAGCGAAGCCCACTATTATGACTGCATAAAAGCAGTGCGTCAACTTGCAGCCTGTAAATAGTTGGCTTAATTGGCGAAATAAACCTTCGATGATTCGAAAAATTTCGCCCGCAGAGCACTTCAAGCCTGCGAAACGCCAGATTGTCGCGTTTAAACGACGACGACCTATTTTCA
>JBBAPN010000039.1:19659-22544 GCA_040400815.1 Polaromonas sp.
TTCAAGCCTGCGAAACGCCAGATTGTCGCGTTTAAACGACGACGACCTATTTTCACCGGTACGACGGCCGTGATTCACCAAGCCGCCAGCCCAGATATCAGCTTGTCGCCTTGGCGCACTGACTCTTGCCGTCTTTCATTTTGCACAAGAACACGGGCTTGCCGTTCACGTCGTACTCCGTCAGCAACCATTCGCCCGTCTCGCCTGTCGCCAGCCGGTCCAAAGTGGCAAAGCCATAAGCGGCGGTCGCCGCATAGTCTTCAACAACTGCGCTGGCGTGGAGTTTGTCGCCCACTTGCAGGGCGGTCGCTACCGCGCCTTCGTTGGCCGAGCCTGAATTGCCCATGACGATGGACGCTGGGTGGGCAGTTTTGAAACTGATCGCTTCAAAAAAATGCAAATGACCGTGCAGGCTGGCGTCCACACCGTCGGGAAGCAAGCGCGTCGGGTACAGGGTTTCAAATACCGAAGTCAGTCCCAGCGTCCCACCATCCTTGAAAGCACTGCCGTTTTTAGACGGCGCGACCGCCAACAAGGGGTGATGGCTCAAGAAAAAACTGTGGGCTTTTTGCGTCGCCAACTGCTGCGCGACTTGAATTTGAGCGTGGTACTTGCCAAACGCCAAGTCTTTGCTGTTGTAAGGCTTGCCACTGGTTTTGGACGAGTCGAACACCAGCAACTGGGCAAAGGCTGAGAGACTCACCGCAAAAGGCTTGCTGTAATCGGCCTGCGTATCTAGCGCTGACTGATTGCAAGACCGCGCCTCGCTCCAGGGCTGCGCATCGAGAAAACGGAACCAGCCTTGGCCAGCCCGTGCGCAAGACTCGTGATTGCCCCGCACAAAGACCCATGGGGCGGCCGCCAACAACGGCGCCGCTGGCTGGAAGAAATCTGCTTGCCAAGCATCGTAGCCATAGCCCCAAGCGACATTGGCGCAGCCTGCATGACCGGCTGGGCAAGGGCTTTCGCGGTAATGAATGTCACCAATGTGAATCACCAAATCTGGCTGCTTGGCGGCGGCACTTTGGGCCACTTTGGCAAACGGCCATTTTGCTGGGTCGTTGCAGTCTTGAAAGGCGTTTTCAGACGCCTTCATGCGGCAGCCGGTGTCGGCAATGATGACGATGCGCTGGATGTCGTCGCGCGGTGCTTGCAGCGTCGTACCCGCCACGCTGGCGTTTTGCACGCCTTGCGGCCAAGTGGCTTCACAGGTCAAGACATCAAAAACAGCCGGCTTGCTGTCTGGCTGCAAGGCATTTTGTCGCGCTGCAAGCGTTGCCGCACCAACACGCGTGCGCATGACCTGGGCGGTTTTCCCGTCCCATGCGATGCTGGGGCAACTGTCTGCTTGGGTCAGCACGCGCACCACCGCGCGCTGCCCTTCGGCTTGTACCGTGAACACAGCGTCCACGGCCTTTGGCGCAGCGTCTGTGGCCGCTGCTTTTGACGCGCAGTTGCACGCCAAAGCCAGCAGCAACACTGTTTGAAGCCAGGTCCGCCAAGTTTGGCGCGTCAGTTTCGGCATGGTCATGGCGTTGTCGATTCTTTGAACATCGTTGGAAAAAGGGAAAAAGCTGTCCGACCGCCAAACGCGTGGTTTAACGCGAACTCACAGGTGCGTGTCGTGTGTCACCCAGATTTGATAGCGCATTTCTTTGCCCTGCAAGCTCGCGGGCGGCTGCGGGAACGCCGCATTCTGCACGGCCTTCAAGGCGGCTCGGTCCATCGCGCCCAGTCCGCTCGACTGAACAATGTGGATGCTCGAAGCCACCGCATCGCGCAAATTAAATTCGACACGCGCCCGGCCTTTGAAAGCCAAGGCCGTCACTGCACCAGGCACTTCAAAGGCGGCTTGCGCGGCTGCCGTGAGCTTGGCGTTGTAGGCCAACGCCGGGTCCACAACATTGGCCGTGACGGGCGGCGCCACCGGCACGGCCGGCGCTGCGGCGGCAGGCGCGGCAGCCGCTATCGGCGACGGTGCGGACGACAAAGGCGGGGCAATGGCGGCGGCGACCACGGGTGTCGGTACAGGCGCTGGCGGGGTCGGCGCGACCGCCTTCAGCAGCGGTTTGACCGGCGGTAAAACTGGCGGTTTGATTTTCTCTGGCTCGCGCGGCTTCTCAGGTGCCGGCGCAACCAGCGCCTCAATGCTCAATGGCACAGCGGCTTCAATCGGCTCTGGCAGGTGCGTGGCCAACCAAGCCATCAATACACCGATCAATGCCGCTTCCAGGCCGAACGCCCAGCCAAACGCTCGCCACTGACGCCGCTCTGGACTGCGCACAAAACCGTTGCTTGGCCTGGCCGATGCTTGTGAAGTCGTCACGTCAAAGGCCGCGATTGGAAAAATTGCACTCACCGTCCGGCTTGGCGAGCAGCCAATCCGATTTGGGTCGCACCCCCAACGCGCACAGCGTCAATCACACGCATCAGTTGCTGCAAAGTGGCGTCCTCGCTGCCAGCGATCGTCACCGCCAGCTTGTCCGGGTCACGACTGCGAACCAAGGCTGTGATGCGTTCGGTGGTCACCACCTGACCTTCTGCAAAAAACTGTCCCCCCTCATGGATTTCGAGCATCAGTTTGGGTGGTGCGATGGTCGCCGCGGTCGAGCTGGTTGGTAACTTCGACAAATGGCCCGACGACGGGATCATGCGCAAGGTCATCATGGCAAAAAACACCAGTAAAAACAGCATGATGTCAATCATCGGAATGATCTCGATGCGGGCTTTGCGCGTCTCAAAATAGCGCATGGTTAAACAACCTTCAAGCCGTTGCGCACGTCAAGAATTGGGTCAAGGGTCGTGCCGGCTGTAACGCCAAAACGGCGGTTCAGCAGCATCAGCTTGAGGGTTTCCATTTGGTGCACGATGACGCGCACCTTGGT
>JBBAPN010000040.1:0-21963 GCA_040400815.1 Polaromonas sp.
TCTCAATTCCTTGCCCGTGGGCAGGGAGGCATCCATAGCATCTCTGGAACCAACTCTCAAGCCATTCAAATCCAGGCCACCCGTTTGAGCTGACGGCTTTTAAGGGCCTGACAACTGAGGCCATGCTGCGCAATCAAGCGCTGGTCCGAAGCGAGAAGTTGAATGCTTTCCTCCTTGGATTTTTCCAAGGGCAGACCCAAGTGAAATTGCCACCCGAACTCGGTGACAGTCTGGATGTACTGGAGGACTTGCTTGGCTTTTTCGAGGGGATTGTGGCCATCCCCAAAAACACCAACGAACCCGAAACCGAGCTATTGGCGCTGGCCGAAAACTTGAACAAGCTCACCGACATCGCCCAGGTGGAAATGAACAACATCATTGTCAGTACCGCGCAGGCAAGGGCTGGCGGTCGAGGGGACGAGCGAACAATTCACTGAGAGTGGGCCATCATGGTGTTGCCGCAAGGGGCAACTGGACTGCCCCGGCGGCCAAACCATGTCGGCAGCCAACCAGTTTTACAGCCTTGCTGCTTGATCGCAAGTCAACCGAACAAATCATTTCTGGCCGTCCCCACTATCGCGACAGAACTATTGAAGCTGCAGGAAGTGCCCTGAGGGTGACTGCTGGATTTTTCGCAGGTTACAAAGCTAAAAGCCAGACCCGTTGCTGACAGGTGCTGTTCACGTGCTGTTTCTGTCCACGCTGGCCCCAAGGTCGGCGCGAAGGCATCGCCTTCAAAGTCTTGCGCAATCTCGGTGACTTCAGCGCGCACCGCAAGGGGTTCGGCTTGCCGGTAAATCTCGGCGCCGCCAATGACCCAGACCTCAGGCACATCACCGCTCAGCTGCAGCGCTTCTGGCAGGCTGCTGGCGCGCACAGCGCCTTCTGCTTGCCAGTCAGCTTGGCGCGTGACGACGATGTTGCTGCGGCCTGGCAGAGGCCGAAAGCGGGGCGGCAGCGAATCCCAAGTTTTGCGGCCCATGATGACCGGGCAACCTTGCGTCAGACGTTTGAAGTGCGCCAAGTCTTCTGGCAAATGCCAAGGCATGCTGTTTTCTTTGCCGATCACGCCGTTGGCGGCGCGCGCAAAGATCAGGTTGATGCGGGGTGGCTTCACGGCTGGCTCAAACGGCCACGGGCGCTTTGATGGCCGGGTGGTGCTGGTAATTCAGAAATTCGAAGTCGTCAAATTCGTAATCAAAAATGGACGCGGGCTGGCGCTTGATGTTCAGCGTCGGGTAGAGCATCGGTTCACGGCTCAGTTGCAACGCCACTTGCGCGTGGTGGTTGCTGTAAATGTGGCAGTCACCACCGGTCCAAATGAAGTCGCCTACCGCCAAGCCACACTGCTGCGCCACCATGTGCGTGAGCAGCGCGTAACTCGCAATATTGAAGGGCACACC
This sequence comes from Polaromonas sp., assembly GCA_040400815.1. Classification (GTDB taxonomy): domain Bacteria; phylum Pseudomonadota; class Gammaproteobacteria; order Burkholderiales; family Burkholderiaceae_C; genus Polaromonas. The sequence continues at coordinate 1,404 of JBBAPN010000040.1, forward strand.
GAGAAAAATATCAGCGCTGCGCTGGTACAACTGGCAGCTGAGTTTGCCGGGTTGACCGGGTACCTCGGACGGTGCGACGTAAAACTGAAAGAACGCATGGCAGGGCATCAGCGCCATCTTCGACAGGTCGGCCACGTTCCACGCACTGACGATGATGCGGCGCGAATCCGGGTTGGTTTTGAGCGTCTTGATGACCTCGGCGATCTGGTCGATGTGACCGCCATCGGGCGTCGGCCAGCTGCGCCATTGCACGCCATAGACCGGGCCCAAGTCACCGTCTTCACGCGCCCATTCGTCCCAAATAGAAACGCCGCGCGCTTTGAGCCAGTTGTTGTCGCTCGAACCCTTCAGAAACCACAGCAACTCATGCACGATGGATTTCAGGTGCACTTTCTTGGTGGTCACCAGTGGGAAACCTTCGTTGAGGTCAAAGCGCATTTGGTAGCCAAAGACACTCTTGGTGCCGGTGCCGGTGCGGTCAGCTTTGAAGACGCCGTGTGTGTCCACGTGGCGCATGAAGTCTTCGTATTGGGAGCGGATGGCTTGTGTCATGGCGGTCATTATGTCCGCAGGACTTTCCCTGGATTCATGATGTTGTTCGGGTCCAGCGCGGTTTTCAGCGACCGCATCAGGCCCAATGCGACGGGAGATTTGTGGATTTCGAGCTTCTCGACTTTGAGGCTGCCAACGCCGTGTTCGGCTGAAATCGAACCGCCAAATTTCTGCACTGATTCATACACCAAGGTGTTGACTTGGTCTTCCCAGTCGCGCAAAAAAGCCGGGCCATCGCTGCCGACGGGGGCTTGCACGTTGTAGTGCAAATTGCCGTCGCCCAAGTGACCGAAATTGACCAAGCGCACGCCCGGAATTTCTTGCTGAAGCAGGGCGTCGGTGCTGCGTACAAACGCCGACATGTGTGACACCGCCACTGAAATATCGTGTTTGATGTTCAGGCCTTCTTCGGCTTGGGCCAGCGGAATGCTTTCGCGCACATGCCACAGTTGTTTGGCTTGCGCCAGGCTCTCGGCGACCACGGCGTCGCTGACGCAGCCGCTCTCCAGCGCGGCTTCTAGCAAACGTTCAAATTGCACGCGGGCGTGGGCTTCAGACTCTTGGTCTGAGCATTCGAGTAGCACGCAGAATGCAGAGGTTTCATACAGCGGTACTTTGAGTTGGCTGAAGTGTTGTGCCACCAAGCTGAGCGCAAATTGGCCCATCACTTCAAAGCCGGTGAGACCTGCACCCAAATGTTGATGCGCCAAGCCGAGCAGGGCCACAGCGTCATCAATGGAGCCAACGGCGGCCCAAGCCGTCAGGCGGGCTGCTGGCAGCGGGTAAAGCTTTAACGTCGCTGCGGTAATGATGCCCAAAGTGCCTTCGCTGCCGATGTACAAGTCGCGCAGGTCGTAGCCGGTGTTGTCTTTGCGCAGGCCCGACAGGCCGTGCCAAATATCACCCGCTGCAGTGACGACTTCGAGGCCAAGGCACAGGTCGCGGGCGTTGCCGTAGCGCAGCACCTGCGTGCCGCCGGCGTTGGTGGCGAGGTTGCCGCCGATGGTGCAACTGCCTTCAGCGGCCAGACTCAGCGGGAACAAAAAGCCGGCTTGCCGCGCGGCGTCTTGCAGGCTTTGCAGGACGCAGCCGGCTTCAGCAGTGAGGGTCATATTGGCCGGATCAATCTCGCGCACCGCACGCAGGCGTTGCAGACTCAGCACCACTTGCTGGCCGCTGTCGTCTGGGATGGAGCCAACCACCAAGCCGGTGTTGCCGCCTTGCGGCACCAGGCTCACTTGGGCGGCCACGCAGGCTTTGACAATGCGCGCAACTTGGTCGGTGTTGGCCGGACGAACGACGGCCAGCGCTTTGCCGCGGGAACGTTTGCGCCAGTCCATTTCCCAAGCTTGCAGGTCGCCTTTAGTGAGCACGTGGGCGTCACCGCAAATACTGCGCAGCTGGTCTAAAAAATCGTTGTTCATGGTGCTGCATCCGGTGACGCAGTGGCCGTTTCAGTTTTTTTCAGACGGACCCGAACGTGCAGCGCGCAGGCCACAAACAACAGCAGGCACAGCGCAATTTCAAGCAGCGCCAGGTAATTTCCGGGCGCCGCATCGCTCCAAGCGCGAACCACGCCTTCGGTGAAGTAAATCCACACAAACAGGCTGAGCCAGCGGTAGGTGTACATGCGGTTTTTAAGCACGCCAGCCAGCGGCAGCACCAGCGGCAGCACTTTGAGCGCCAACAGCGAGCCGCCAGGCCTGATTGGCGCGAGCCACATCTCCCACGCCAAGCCAAGGGCGATCAGCCCTGTCAGGCTGGCTGTGGCCAACCAGCGTGTGAGATCGATTTGTCGAGTTTTGTCCATCAGGGTGGCATGATACCGGCATGAATTTCAAGCCACTTTTAGCCGACCTCTCTCACTTCCCGTGGCGTGACACCGCGATCACTCTGCGCAAGCGTTTTAGAGATGACCACATGGGCCTGACGGCCAGTAGTTTGACTTTCACCACCTCGATTGCGCTGGTGCCGTTTTTCACGGTCGCACTGGCCATCTTCACGGCCTTTCCGATGTTTGCCAAACTGCAAGGGTCGCTGCAGCTGTGGCTGGTTGAAAGCTTGATTCCAGACAACATTTCTCGCCAAGTTTTGGGCTATTTGACGCAGTTCAGTCGGCAGGCCAGCAAGCTTGGTGTGGCTGGCTTGGCAGTGCTGGTGGTGACGGCGGTGGCCATGATTTTCACGATTGACCGTACTTTCAACGGCATTTGGCGCGTGCGCAACCCCCGGCCTTTTGCGCAGCGCGTGCTGATTTACTGGGCTGCCGTGACGCTTGGGCCGCTGCTGTTGGGTGCCAGCTTAGCGGCGACTTCTTATGTGCTTCCGTTCGCCCGCAATGGCTTGCCCGGACCCTCCGAGTTACTCCAATTCCTGTTTGATTCGCTGGAATTCGTGGCCCTGGCCGGCGGCATGGCATCGCTTTACCACTTCATGCCCAACACCTATGTGAAGTGGGCGCATGCGTGGGTCGGCGGGGTTTTTGTAGCGGTTGGCATTGCGTTGGCCAAAAAAATTCTGGCTTTTTACCTGAGCATGGTGCCGAGCTACTCTGTCGTCTATGGTGCTTTTGCCACCTTGCCGATCTTGCTGGTGTGGATTTATGTGGCTTGGATCATTGTGCTGATGGGCGCCGTGATTGCGGCTTATCTGCCGAGTCTTTTGGCGGGTGTGGCGAGGCGAGCGAGTGCCCATGGCTGGCGTTTTCAGCTGGCTTTGGAGTTGTTGCAATTGCTCGATTCAAGCCGCAGCAAGATGCCGCGTGGTCAGCTGGCGTCTGATTTTGCGCAAATCCTGCGCGTCGATTATTTGGAGCTCGAACAGTCGCTTGAAGCCTTGATGCGCCTGCACTGGATTGGCCAACTGGCGGACACGGCTGGCGACAACGAGCCGCGCTATGTTTTGTTGGTCGATCCTGATGAGACGTTCCTGGAGCCGCTGGTAGGCGAGCTGCTGCTTGACAAGACGGAGGCGACGCACAAGCTGTGGTTGTGCGCGGATTGGGCCAAGACCCGTTTGCGCGAGGTGCTTTGACCTGGCCAACTACCTGCTGGCCCCCGGGCGTGAATCCTTTGTGCCCAGCCCTTTGCGCGAATGGCTAGAAGCGCACCACAAAGAACTTTTTCCGCCCTCCATTGCGGTGGCAGAAATGGCGCAGGGCATTGGCAAGTTGCGTCGCGCTGGTGGCCTAGAGCGGGCTGATCGTCTTGACCGCTGGCTCGACGGCTTGTTAGCCAACTATGCCGATCGCATCTTGCCGCTGGATGCAAAAGCCGCCCGACTCGCCGGACAAATTTCTGATGCGGCCATAGCGCAGGGCCGCCACCCCGTTTTTGCCGATGTGGCGATTGCGGCGCTGGCGCAAAACGCGGGCCTGCTGCTGCTGACCTGCAACCTCAAGCACTTCCAGCCGTTGGGTGTGGCCTGCGCTGATCCATTGATGGCGCTACCAGCGTGAGCTTTTATTGAAGATGAGGATCAAAAAGCGGCCGGCAGGACAAGACCCAGAAGTCCGCCATTCAATGGCTCAAACCGACGATCCACGGGAAAAACCGAATGGAAAAATCAATGACTGTTGAAGTCTGGCGCGCTATTCTGGGCTATATTGAGTTTGAATAAAAACACAAGGAGACCCCTTATGAAAGTTGCAGACATTTTGCGTGTCAAGGGCAATACTCTTTACACCGTTCAGCCCGACGACACCTTGGCCAGTGCCACGCAGATCATGGCTGAAAAGGACATCGGTTCATTGGTCGTCATGGCCTCAGGCAAGTTGGTTGGCATGCTGACTTTTCGGGAAGTGATTCAGTGCATTGTTAAAAATGGTGGCGAAATTGGCAACGCCTTGGTCAGCCAAGCCATGGACGATCAGCCCTTGACCTGCACCCCAGACACCGAAATCGATGACGTTCGCCGGATGATTCTGGAGCACCATGCGCGTTACATGCCCGTGATGGAGCAAAAAATGCTGATGGGCGTGATCAGTTTTTACGACGTCGCCAAGGCCGTGGTCGACAGCCAAAACTTTGAGAATAAGATGCTCAAAGCCTACATTCGCGACTGGCCTGCCGAAGACGAAACCAAGCTGCCTTGAAATGATCCGCTCTGAAGTGCAGGTCGTGTCTGGGATAATGAAGTCCTATGAGCGGCAACACCTTCGGACACCTATTCGCAGTCACCAACTTTGGTGAATCCCACGGCCCGGCCATTGGCTGCGTGATTGACGGCTGTCCACCGGGCATGGCGCTGTGTGAGGCCGACATTCAACACGACCTCGACCGCCGTCGCCCGGGCACCAGCCGGCACGTGACGCAACGCAACGAGCCCGACGCGGTTGAGATCCTTTCTGGCGTGTACGAAGGCAAGACCACCGGCACGCCGATTTGTCTGTTGATCAAAAACACCGACCAGCGCAGCAAAGACTACGGCAACATCCTCGAGACCTTCCGGCCCGGTCACGCGGACTACACCTACCTGCACAAATACGGCCTGCGCGACCCGCGCGGCGGTGGTCGTTCGTCGGCCCGCCTGACGGCGCCGATGGTGGCGGCGGGTGCTGTCGCCAAAAAATGGCTGGCGGCACAACACGGCATTGGCTTCATGGGTTGCATGACGCAAATTGGCGACATGAGCGTGCCGTTTGAGTCGTGGGACCATGTGCCGAACAACCCATTTTTTGCCCCGGCTGCAGATGTCTCGGCCCTCGAAAATTACATGGACGAGTTGCGCAAGTCGGGCGACTCTTGCGGCGCCCGCATTCGCGTCGTCGCCACCCACATGCCGGTGGGTTTGGGTCAGCCCTTGTTTGACAAATTGGACGCCGACATTGCCTACGCCATGATGGGCATCAACGCCGTCAAGGGCGTTGAAATTGGCGCTGGTTTTGCCAGCGTCAGCCAGCGCGGCACGATGCATGGCGACTCGCTCTCGCCAGCTGGCTTCAAAAGCAACAACGCCGGTGGCGTCTTGGGCGGCATCAGCACCGGGCAAGACCTGGAAGTCTCGATCGCCATCAAACCCACCAGCTCGATCATCTCGCCGCGTGAGTCGATTGACATGGCCGGTAACAGCACCACGGTCATGACCAAAGGCCGGCACGACCCCTGTGTCGGCATCCGCGCCACGCCGATTGCCGAGGCCATGCTGGCGCTGGTCGTCATGGAGCATGTGCTGCAGCAGCGCGCGCAGTGCGGTGATGTGCGCGCTCCGATGTCACCTATTCCCGCGCGTGTTCCCGGCGCGACTTGAGCTTGCGCGACCGGTGAGCACCCGCCGCCAACTGGTTCCCTTCGCCGCCTTGTCGGCCAGCTACTACGCCCACATTGGATTTTTCAATCCGTATCTGCCACTGTGGCTGAAAGACATGGGCTTGAGCCTTCTGGCCATCAGCGTGCTGGTGTCGGTGCAGGCTGCTACCCGTTTGTTTGCCCCTTACGGCTGGGGCTGGCTGAGCGACCGCACCGGCGAGCGCATTAAACTGCTGCGCTACAGTGCTTGCGCTGCGCTGCTGGCGTCAACTGGGCTGTGGATTGACGGCGGCGTGCAGTGCTTGTTTTGGGTGCTGCTGGTGATGTTCACCCACACCAGCGCCATGATGCCCATGAGCGAAGCCGCCATGGCCCATTTGGTGACGCAGGGCGGTGTGTTTGATGCGCGGCGTTATGGGCGCATTCGCTTGTGGGGATCGGTCGGATTTTTGCTCACAGTGCTGGCGGCTGGGGCGTGGTTTGAGCACGACGGCATGCGCCACTTTCCGGCATGGACTGTAGTCACCATGTTGGCCGTGACGCTCAGTGTTTGGTTTTTGCCTGACCTGAAAGAAGCCGTGCCTGAGCACGCGCAGCCTGTCAACGTGATGCCGGTGTTAAGGCAGCGCGCGGTGCAGTGGTTTTTTGCAGCGGCGTTTTTTCATGTGCTCTCGCACATTGGCATTTATGTTTTTTTCTCGCTGTACTTAGATTCCTTGGGTTACAGCAAAAGCATGATCGGTCTGCTCTGGGCCTTGTCGGTGGTGGTCGAGATTGGCTGGTTTTTCACGCAGTCGCGTTGGCTACCACGTTTGAGTTTGACGGCCTGGTTGATGCTGTGTTCGGCGGCGATGCTGCTGCGCATGGGCATCACCGCCAGCAGCGCGCAGGTGTTGGTCTTGTTGCTGGTCGCGCAGGCCTTGCACGCGCTGACATTTGCCACCCACCACACGGTCTGCATCGCCTTGTTGTCGCAGCATTTCAATGGCCGCTTGCGCGGTCGCGGACAAGCGCTTTACACCGTCATTGCTTACGGATTCCCCGGTCTTTTTGGCGGCCTAGCGGGTGGCGTGTTGAGCACCCATTACGGACTGGTCAGCGTCTATTGGGCCTCAGTCGGGACCAGTTTGCTGGCCCTGCTGTGCGCCTTTGGGGCTTGGCGGCATCAGCACCAGCGCTCGTCCATGCCCAGTTAAAGCGCGCTGTCGACGTCGCGCCAATGTCCGGGTGCCAAGCCACCCAGCGCGTGCGGTCCAATGGCCGCGCGAATCAAACGCAGCGTCGGGAAACCCACGGCGGCGGTCATGCGGCGCACTTGCCGGTTGCGGCCTTCGCGAAGGCCCAGTTCAAGCCAGGCGGTGGGCTTGGCTTGGCGCACACGGATAGGCGGGTCGCGCTCCCAGATGGCTGGCGCTGTGCTCATCAAATGAACGCGGGCAGGGCGCGTCAGGCCATCCTTGAGTTGCACGCCTTCACGCAACGCCGCCAGCGCTGCTTCGCCGGGTTCGCCTTCGACCTGCACCCAATAAGTCTTTTCCATCTTGAAGCGCGGGTCTGCAATGCGCGCCTGCAGTTGACCGTCGTTGGTCAGCAGCAGCAGGCCTTCGCTGTCTGCGTCGAGCCGGCCGGCCACGTACACATCCGGGATGTTCAGAAAATCTTTCAAGCCGCGCCAGCGTCCCTCAGGCGTGAATTGGCTCAGCACGCCGTAAGGCTTGTTGAAGCAGATCAGGCGGGTCGGGTTGGAAGTGATCATGGCGGCGCAGCATAGCATTTCACATCTCAGCCACTCATGCGGTGAGTTAGCATCCTCGCATGAGTGTTCATTACGACAGCGTGCAAACTGGCACGCTTTACCCCGAGGCCTTTCAGGTGGCTGCCCCTTCTTCAGCGCTGGAGCGTCACATTTGGCCGCGCAAGCAGGGTCTTTTTATTCGCAAAGCGGCGTCAGTGCTGATGGCCAGCGTCGAGCCGACCGAAGACGCTGCGCCTGACAAGGGTGCGCGCGAGCTGGGCGCCGGGCAGTTTGGCTTGGTGCCGCCGTGGGTCAAGTCGGCGTCGGACGCCAAACTGCGCTCGACCAAGCTGGTCAATGCGCGGTCAGAAACCGTCACCACCTCGACCCATTTTCGCGACACTTGGCTGAAAGGCCAGCGTTGCATCGTGCCGATGATGGCGTTTTATGAAGACGACTGGCGCAGCGGCAAAGCCGTGCCGACACGCATCACCCGCGTCGACGGCAAGCCAATGGGCGTGGCCGGTTTGTGGGAGCGTTGGGCCAAAGACGGCGAAGAAATCATCAGCTTCACGCTGCTGACTGTCAACGCCAACAGCCATGCTTTGCTGCACCGCTACCAACAAGGTGGCAACGAAAAACGCATGCCGGCGATCTTGGGCGAGGGCACTTACGACGCTTGGTTGAACGCCCGTCACGAGAAGGCCAAGGAGTTCATGCGGGCCTACCCGGCGAACTGGTTGACGGCCAATCCGGTCGAGAAATAAGCGGCTCAATCGCCCAGGTTGATCAGCGTTGTCAGCGGCACGTCACCCGGCGCGACGTAGTCCGCCATGACCCAAATCCGCGTCGACTGCTTGGCTGCTTCGGTCAGAAGTTGCAAGACAAAGTTGATCGACGCTTGGTCGAGTGAGTCAAACGGGCCGTCCAGCAGCGTGAGCGCGGCCCCGCAGGCCACTGCCGCAGCCAGCCAGACCTTGCGCTTGGAGCCGGTGGACAGCATGAACAGGTTTTTGTGCAGGTGCGGCTCCAAGGACAAACCTTCGATCAGCGCAGGCAACAGGGCCGCGTCAAATGCCGGGTACGCGCGCTGTACCGTCTGCAGGTACTCGGCCGCCGTCAGCGCATCATGCGTCGTTGAACGCGGATCCTTCCAGAACACCTGTTGGCGGTAAGCCTCGGCTTGCTCGTGCAGAAACACACCGCCCAGTTGCAAACGCCCGGAACCCGGCGACCACTCGCCCGCCAGTAAACGCATCACTGTGGTTTTACCGCGCCCGTCACCGCCCAACACCAGCGCGACGCCGGGCGCTAACTGCGCAGAAAAGTCGCGCAACACCTCACAGTGGGGGTGAGAAAAAGACACGTGAGACAGCTTGAGCATGGTGTGATGAAAACCGGATTGAAACTGGCTTTGGGTGGTTTTGGGTGGCGTTGATGGGCATTCATCAGCGTCAAGGCTAACATGCAAGGTCACTTTTCACGGCTTTCAATGGCAGGCGAATCGAGCGCCAAAAGCTGAGCTGCTGCCGTTTCAGCCGCTGCCGTGCAAGCACTGCCCCACCGGCCCGCCGACATCGGGTCTTTTAAAATCTCGCTATGAGTCCATTCCTTCCCTCCGAACCGCCCACAACTGTTTCACTGCCAAAGCCTGCCGCCGAGGCTTGGGCGCTGGGCATCGCAGGTTTGTTGCCTTTTGTTGTCGGTGCTGTTGGACTTTGGTTTTTTCCGTCGGCCTGGTTTGGCCTGGCGGCACTGGGCTTGCTGGCGTATGCCGCGGTGATCGTCAGCTTTTTGGGCGGTATTCATTGGGGTCTGGCCATGCCGCTGGCGCAAGTGAAAAAGCGCCGCAGCTTGCTGATTTGGGGCGTCTTGCCGAGCTTGTTGGCGTGGGCCGCTTTGCTGCTCAACAGCGCCTGGGGCTTGCTGCTGATGGCCGCCAGTTTGTTGCTGTGCTACGTTGTGGATTGCCAGATTTACCGCTCGTTGCGGTTAGGCGGCTGGTTGGGTCTTCGGGCCTTGCTGACCTTCGTTGCCGTGTTGTCTTGCTTGGCGGGTGCGGCGGCCTTTTGGGTGCAGGGCTGAGGCCGTTCAGCGGCCACGCAAAAACAAACTGTCGAGGTCGCGGATGCTCATTTGCCGCCACGTCGGTCGGCCGTGGTTGCATTGGTCTGAGCGGTCGGTGGCTTCCATTTGACGCAGCAGCGCGTTCATTTCGTCCAGCGTGAGTTTGCGGTTGGCGCGCACCGCGCCGTGGCAAGCCATGGTCGAGAGCAGCTCATTTTGGGCGCGTTGAATCACGGTGCTGGCGTCGTGTTGGGCCAATTCGGCGAGCACGCTGCGCGCCAACTCGACCGCGTCTGACTGCGCCAGCGAGGTCGGCACTGCCCGCACCGCCAGTGTCTTGGGTGAGAACGGCGTGATCTCCAGGCCCAGCGTTTGCAAGGTGTCGGCGGCGCTTTGAGCGGTGTCAATTTCTTGCGCGGTGGCAGCAAAGGTGGCTGGAATCAGCAGCGGTTGACTGGCGATGGCGGCTTGCGCTGAGTTGTCCAATTGGTTCTTCAGGCGCTCATAAACAATCCGTTCATGCGCAGCATGCATGTCGACAATGATCAGACCGCTGGTGTTTTCCGCCAGGATGTAAATGCCTTGCAGCTGCGCCAGTGCCCGGCCCAACGGCCAGTCGCCAGGCGGCAAGTTGGGGGCTTCGGCGTTGCTGCTTGGCAAAGCGTTGGCGGTGAACGACGTCATCGTTTGGCTGCGCAGCGTATCTGCTGTCGGCCCTGTGGACAGGCGCGACAGACCTGCAGCGACCGGCCACATGGCTACAAAGTCGCTGACGCGGTGATCCGTCCGCTGTTCCGTGCGCCCTGAAAAATCCATGCCGGGTTGCGCCCAGCCCAAGCCGCGGGCAGCGCGTTGGGCGTCCGACACAAAGCCTTGCAGGGGAGCACTGGCATCCACTGCGCCGACTGCACCGATGACGCCACCAACGACAGCTCCGCCAATCTGCGAACGCGGTACCGCCAGCGCATTTTCGGCGGCGTGGCGCACGGCTTGGTGCACTTCGCGGCTGTCCCGAAAGCGCACTTCAATCTTGGTCGGATGCACGTTCACGTCGACGCGGGCCGGGTCCATCTCGACATACAGCGCGTAGACCGGTTGCCGATGACCGTGCAACACGTCTTCATAGGCGCTGCGGGCGGCGTGGGTCAGCACCTTGTCGCGTACATAGCGACCGTTCACATAGGCAAATTGCTGGTCGGCGCGGGAGCGGGCGGCGTCAGGAATGCCGGCCCGTCCCCAGACCCGCACGGCCGGTCCACCGTCTAGGCGGCGCGCGCTGCTTTCGTAATTCACGGCGATGGATTGCGCCACAAACTCGGCGCCCAACACATCGGCCAAGCGCTGGTCCAGCGCGGCCACGCGGTCGTCGGTTTGCAGCGCCTCGGTGCAGGCGCGCCATTGTTCGACCAGCTTGCCTTCGTGCCAGATGGCAAAGCCGACGTCAGGCCGCACCAGCGCGTGGCGACGGACGGCTTCAATGCAATGCGCCAGTTCGGTGGCGTCGGTCTTCAAAAATTTGCGCCGTGCGGGCGTGGCGTAAAACAGCTCGCGCACTTCGACCGTGGTGCCGCGGCTGCGGGCCGCCGGTTGAATCTCGCCGGTGCGGCCGTCCAGCTGCCAAGCGTGACCGCCCGCGCTGGCATCGGCTTCGGCATCGCCCGAGCGTGAAGTCAAGCTCATGTCGGCAATCGAATTAATAGCAGCCAGCGCCTCGCCCCGAAAGCCCATCGTGCCGACGGCTTCCAAGTCTTGCAGTGAGGCGATCTTGCTGGTGGCGTGGCGGCGCAAGGCAATCGCCAGTTCGTTGGCCGGAATGCCGGCGCCGTCGTCCTCCACCAAAATCAGCCGGACGCCACCAGCCAGCAAGCGCACCGTGACTTGGCGGGCGCCAGCGTCCAAGGCGTTGTCGACCAACTCACGCACCACTGACGCCGGCCGTTCGACCACTTCGCCAGCGGCAATTTGGCTGATCAGCTCATCGGGCAGGTCTCGGATGGGGCGGCGGGGTGGGGCGGTGTTGGCAGAGTTCACGGGCGGATTTTAGGCCGTGTCAAAATCGACCTCATGGAAATTATCAGCTTTTTAATCGACTTCATTCTTCACGTCGACCGCCACCTGGAGGCCTTCACGCAACATTACGGCATGTGGGTCTATGCGCTGCTGTTTGCCATCATCTTTGTCGAAACCGGTGTGGTGGTGATGCCTTTTTTGCCGGGTGACTCGCTGTTGTTCATCGTCGGCGCTCTGTGCGGCGTCGGTTTGATCAGCCTGCCGGTGTCTATGGCTGTCTTGCTGGTAGCGGCTATTTTGGGCGACCAGTGCAACTTCACCATCGGCCGTTACTTCGGGCCCAAGGTGTTTCAGTGGGAAGACTCCCGGTTTTTCAACAAACGCGCGTTTGACCAAGCGCATAACTTTTACGAACGCTACGGCGGCGTCACCATCATCTTGGCGCGCTTCATGCCGTTCGTTCGCACCTTTGCGCCTTTTGTCGCCGGCGTCGCCGACATGAGCCGCAGCAAGTTCACGGCCTACAACGTCATCGGTGCTTTCATTTGGGTGGTCGGCCTGTGCGGTGCCGGTTACCTGTTTGGCAACTTCACCTGGGTCAAAGACAACCTGAGCTCGATCATCTGGGCGATGATTTTCGTGCCTGGTCTGTTTGTGCTGTTAGGGGCTTTCAAGGCACGGCGTACAGCCTGACGTCGCTGCGCTTGCGTGTCCACGCTCCTCGGAGCTTGGGTGCGAACTTGTCCTACAAATGAATGGGCTAACTGTCTAAAGAAAATGAGTCGCGAGCTGTTAATTTGGTGGGTCTTGATTGAATTTTTTTTCATCCAACTCTTAAGGAACAAGAAATGAAGACCATCGCCACTTTTTTCGCCGGTGTTTTGCTCGTGGGTGCCGCTTTTGCCCAAACCGCCGGCGGCTATTCAGGCGCTGCCAGCACCAGCACCGGCCCCGGCGGCTTCACTGGCCCTTTGAATGTGGTCAGTGCCGAGCACGCCAAAACCCTGAAAGACGACGCCAAAGTCACCTTGCAAGGTACGATTCAAAGCCACGTCGGTGGTGACCATTACATCTTCAAAGACGCTAGCGGCACCATCGAAGTCGAGATTGACAACCGCCGCTGGGCCGGTCAAACCGTTTCCGCCACGGACCGTGTGGAGATCTTTGGCGAGGTCGACAAAGACTGGAACTCAGTCAAGATTGACGTCAAGCGAATTCGCAAGCTCTGAGCTGGCTTGTTCAATAAGCCGGTGGTGAATCGGCTGCAGACCTTGGCGCTGTGGCGCCGATAAAGTCCGCCGCCAGCTTGCGCGCTGCGTTGGCGTAGACCAGCACATCCACACCCGTAGCGACAAAGGTGGCGCCCAGCGCGAGGTAGCGCCGCGCCACTTTGGGGTCAGACATCAACGTACCGGCCGCCTTGCCGGAGGCCACGATGGTGGTGATCGCACGCTCAATCGCGGCTTGCACTTCTGGGTGAAACGGCTGTCCACGAAAGCCCATCGACGCCGCCAGATCCGCTGGGCCGACGAAGACGCCGTCGATGCCGTCAACAGCGCAAATCTCTGCCAAGTTCTCCAACGCCAGCACAGACTCAGCCTGCACCAGCAGACAAATCTCGCTGTCTGCGACCTGCAGGTAGTCGGCTTGCGCGCCCCAGCGCGATGAGCGCGCCACCATGCTGCCGACGCCGCGGATGCCCAGCGGTGGGTACTGCGTGGCCAGCACCAGTTGGCGCGCCTGCTCGGCCGTGTCGACCATTGGAATCAACAGGTTTTGGGCACCGATGTCGAGCAATTGTTTGATCAGGTGCACGTCACCAGAAACGGCCCGTACCACCGGCTGTGAGCGGTAGGGCGCGATGGCCTGCAAGGCGCTGAGGGTGCTGCGCAAGTCGTTGGGCGCATGCTCACCGTCAATCAACAACCAGTCGAAACCAGCGGTGGCGCTGACTTCCGCCAGATAGGGTTCGGCCATCGACAGCCACAGACCGATTAGGGGTTGATGATTTGTCAGAGCGTTTTTGAATGAATTTACAGTGCGCATGGCAGGCTTTCTTGATAAGGATGTGCAGCCCCCTATCTTTGCATGAACAGCGGGCATGGACGCGGCATCTAGTGGAAGACTCTGGATTGACACGGGCTCGTTTTCGACTCAGCATGCAGCAGGTTTGATTCACGCAACCGATGAGGAAAAATCATGTCGCGCTTGACCCGATGGCCAACCTTGGCCGCCTTTGCTTGTCACACCGTTTGGGCTGTTTTTACCGCGCTCACCTTGGGTGCGGGCACCGGCTTCGCCAACGCCGCTGAGTACCCGACACGCCCGGTGAAGTGGGTTGTGCCGTACCCGCCTGGCGGCACCACGGACGTGCTGGCGCGGATCATGGCGCAATGGCTGACGGAGAAGATGGGTCAGCAGTTCATTGTTGAGAACAGGCCTGGCGGGGGCAACAACATCGGCACCGAGATGGTGGTCAACGCGCCGCCTGATGGTTACACCATGCTCTTGGTGAATCCTGCCCACGGCATCAATGCATCGCTTTACAAGAAGCTGCCGTTCAACGTCATCCGTGACATCACGCCGGTCGCCGGTATGGTGCGTACACCCAACGTGATGGTCGTGACCAACGCCCTGCCGGTGAAAACCGTGGCGGAGTTCATCGCCTACTGCAAGGCCAACCCCAGCAAGGTCAACATGGCATCTTCAGGCAGTGGCACCTCAACCCATTTGTCGGGTGAGTTGTTCAAAGTCATGACCGGCTGCAGCATGACGCACATCCCCTACAAAGGCGCTGGCCCGGTGTTGACCGACCTGATCGGCGGACAGGTGCAAGTGTTCTTCGATAATTTGCCGTCGTCGGCCGCGCACATCAAGGGCGGCACTATTCGCGCGTTGGCCGTGACCTCGGCGGCGCGCGAACCGTCCTTTCCCGCGTTGCCCACGGTGAGCGACACCGTTCCGGGTTACGAGGCCACTGCGTGGTTTGGTGTTGGCATGCCCAAAGGGTCGCCTCGCGAGGCCATCGACAAGATCAACGCCGAAGTGAACCGTGCCCTGGCAGACCCAAAGATGCGCGAACGCTTGGCCGCTTTGGGCGGTCTGCCGATCGCCGGCACGCCTGAAGACTTCGGCAAAGTGATGGCGGATGAAACCGATAAGTGGGCCAAAATTGTCGCTGCATCCGGCGCCTCCGTGGATTGAAAACCGATGAAAACAACTGCCATTGACATGGTCCAACTGCAAAGGGCGCTTGATTTTTCCGTTGCCCATGAAACCCCTTGGGGACGCGACAACGACGACAACTGGGGCATTCACAACATGGACACGCCGCCGTGGAACCGACTGCTCGGGCCGGTGCATCCGCGCGGCCCGGTCTCTGGCGTGGTGCGGGTGGCTGGACGTCAAGTCATCGCTTGGGGCGAGCCGCAGCGCGCTGACCTGACTTTCTCCATCGCCAAGACCTACCTCGCGCTGCTGGTTGGCGTGGCCCACGACCGGGGCTTGTTGCCAGACTTGGATGAGCCGGTCAGCGTAAAAATCAAGGGCATTGGTTTTGACAGCGTGCACAACCAGTCCATCACTTGGCTGCAACTGCTGCAGCAAACCAGCGAGTGGGAAGGCGAGTGTTTCGGTATCCCAGACCAGGTCGATCGTTACCGGCATTTGCAATACCAGCCGGCGCGCCCTGACGCCAAGGACGTCGGCCAAAAGGGCGATGCGCGGCCGTTGCAAACGCAAGGTACGTATTGGGAATACAACGACGTTCGCATCAACCAGCTGGGGTTGGCGCTGCTGCACTTGTTCAAGCGTCCGCTGCCGGAGATTTTTCGCGAGGCCATCGCCCAGCCGGTTGGCGCCAGCGACAACTGGCGTTGGGAGGGTTATGACAACAGCTGGGTCGAGATCGATGGTCAGCGCATGCAGTCGGTGCCGGGTGGGACGCACTGGGGCGCCGGTTTGTCGATAGGCAGCGTTGACCAGTCCTTGATCGGGCAGATGATGTTGGACGAAGGCCGGGTTGGCGACCGTCAAGTGGTCTCGAAAGCTTGGATTCGCCGCATGCTTGAGCCTTGTCGCATCGCGCCGTGGTACGGCACGTTGGTTTGGCTGAATGGCTTGCACGGCGTTTGCCCAAGTGCTTCTGCGGCGAGTTATTTTTGCATCGGTGCTGGCGCCAGTGTGGTCTGGATCGACCCGGACCGCGAACTGGTGGCCGTGGTGCGCTGGATTGACGGCGCGCAAATTGACGGATTTTGTCAGCGCGTGACGGCAGCGATACCAGCGAAGCCGGCCAAGACCGTTACTTGAACAACACGCCAACAGGCTCAAAACACGCCATCAATTCGGGCGGAACCTGCGGCGCACGCTCGCTGATGTAGCGGCGTATCAATGGCGCAGCGGCCCAGGGCGCGGTGGTGCCGCTCCAGATCGCACCGTTCACCACGCTGACGCGATCCGGCGTGATGTGCAGCAGCACCACGGCCGGGTTCAGGGTTGAAAATTCAAATTCGCCCAACAACCAAGGGCCTTGCTGTAGCACCCCCAATAAGCGCGCATGTTGAGAGTCGGGTGGGCTGAAGTTTTGCACCGCCAGCAGCGCCGCCTTGGCCGTGGGACTGGTGAGGTCAGTCTGTTGCACCGAGCCGCACTGACGCAACAGGCTGTTCGCTTGGTTCAAAACCGCCCCTAAGACGTCGTGTTTTTTCCCTTGGTAGCCCAAGAAATAAGTGCCGTCTTGCTGCTCAATGTCAACATGCGCTTTCAGCACGCCCAAGGTGGTCAAGAGCAGCAGTGTGATGGCAACGTGTTTCTTCATGGGGGAATGGCCTTTGCGCCCTGATTTGAGCGGGCAAATGCTATCACCCTCAGGCCAACAGCCGCCATCCAGACGTCTGTCATGGAAAGTCACTACAGTTGAAAATTTGGCTGGTCATCAAACCGGCACGGAACCTCACCATGAATGCGTTGAATAATTTCGACCTGCCGTCGCTGATGAACACGGTCGTCAGTCTCTTCACGGCCTTCATATTGGGCAGCATGATCGGTTTGGAGCGCCAAGTGCGCCAGCGCACTGCCGGTTTACGCACCAACACCTTGGTGGCGGTGGGCGCCGCGGCTTTTGTGGCGATGGGCAGCCGCTTGACCGGCAATGAAGGCGCGGTGCATGTGGCCGCCTATGTCGTCTCCGGCATCGGTTTTCTGGGCGCTGGCGCCATCATGAAAGAGGGCGCCAATATCAGGGGCTTGAATACCGCCGCCACGCTATGGGGCTCGGCTGCAGTGGGTGCGGTTGCGGGCGCTGACTTGATCGGCGAAGCCTTGGCGATAGCCTTGTTCGTTTTGGCCAGCAACACACTGCTTCGGCCCGTGGTCAATCGGATCAACCGTCAGCCTGTCAACGAGGAGTCGAGCGAGGCAACCTACCGTTTTTACATCATTTGCCGGCGTGAGTTTCAGGCCGCCGTGCTGGAAAAGCTGGTCGACGTGTTGGCCGAAGCCAACTATCCGGTTCGCGATGTGGATCAGCATGCCTTTGGTCACAGCGACGCCGAAATCCAAGCCACGCTTTACGCAAGCTCGGTCGACTCGGTTGAACTGGACCAAGTGGCAAGCCACATGGAAGGGCTGGACGGGGTCTTGCAAGCGTTCTGGAATTCCAGCGCGCAAGAATGAGTTGACGCGTCCAGTGTCGAAATTAACGCACGGTGATGACGTCTCGGTTCATCGGCGCCAACAAGGCCAGCAGACGGTTTTGCACGGTGAATGGGATTTTTTCTGCGTCCATGGCCAATTGCAAACCTTCAACCAAATTGTTGAAGGCGGCCTTGTTCACGCCCATGGCGGCGTGCGCGGCTTTCATGTCTTGCCCCTTGTAAGTGCAGGGACCGCCGGTCAGTTGGCAGACCTGCTCGGTCAGGCTGAATTTAAGGCGTTGCGGCACGGCGTCTTTGAAAAAGGGCTTAATCCGCGGGTCCGCCATCCAACGGTCAACCGCGTTGTCGATGACTTTGGCAATCCCTTCTTTTTGCCCAAAGGACTGGTACAGCGCATCAGGCGCGGCCATGCTTTGTCCGGGCGTGGTTTGCGCCATGACTGGGGCCGACAACAGGGCGGCACAGGCTAATGCCAAGCTGAGAGAAATATTTTTCATGATGATATCTTGGTGATTTGAATGAACAGATTTGATCGGCTTGGGGCTTTAGAACGCCAGTTGCGCCGACAAGTAGTAGCCGGTTTGCTTGCGTTGGTTTGGGTTCAGCACTGCCACGATGCGACCCAAGTCGACGTAAGCGGCCGTCAGCGAGACGTTTTTGGTCGGCGCCCAGGCAATGAAAATGTCTTTCCAGTCGTCTTCGGCCAAGGCGTTGCCCAAGCCGGCGGCGCGACCCAGCCGCTCTAGGTTGTTGGGCTTGAAGCGGTATTCCGCGCCAATCGCGACGTTCTTGCTCAGCAAGTAGGCCACCGAGAACTCAGATTGCAAGCTGCGGCTGTTTGTGCCAGGCGCGTTAGAGCCGAAGCCCAGCAAGCCGTTCTGGTTGGCGTTGGTTGAGCGCAGCGTGGCGTTCACCAACAGGCCGTTGCCAAGAAACAGTTTGGTGGCGCTGACATACGCATCGGTGCCGCTGGTCTTGGTGCCAAGGAAGTTAAACACCGGCTGCAAGGAGCCTGGTTTGACGTTTTTGTGCTCCAGACCGACGGCAATTTGTGGCATCCAGCTGTCGCTGTTAAGCACCGCGTCACCAGCGACCTTGACCTTCAAGCCAACCACGTCCATTTTGATGTGTTGACCGGAACGCACGTTGAATCCCAACCCATTCAGACCCGTAGTTGGCGAGGCGTCAAAGTCCTGCTGCGCCAAAGAGACTTCCACCCGGTCTTTGATACCGATAGCTACACCGTAGCTGGTCAAGCCGTAATCTTGCGTTTTAACCCGGCTGGCATAAGAGCTGAAACCAATTTCGCCTTCAGTGGCATTGGTGCCAATCACGGCCCACGGGGTCAGGCCGCCGCCGGCCGAGCCGGCAATCGTGCTGACGCCGCCGGTGAGCAGCAATTTATTGGTGTCAGCTTGCGCCAAACCGGTGCTCAAGATCAAGCCTATCGCGGAGGCCAAGAGTGTTAAATTTTTCATAGGATGGTGGTTTCAATGAAGGTTGAAAAAACGGACTTCAGCTCAGGCCGCGAACGACAAGGCCACTGTCGGACAAGCTGTACGACGTTTTAGATACGCACGGCCGCTGACACTGGATTCAACAAAGCCCTATTAATTTCAGGGCTATAGATGCAATTAAATCCACGGGGGTGGGTGTTGCGTATCGGTGACAGGAGCTTTAAGCAGACACAATCAAGTGATGAACACCGACACCCCTGACCTGGAACTGATCGATTTGCTGGACCGCGTGGCAGCCCAGGACCACGCCGCTCTGAAGGCGCTGTATGACCGCTGCGCCACCAAACTGTTTGGGCTGGCGGTGCGCGTTGTCGGCAACCGTGAGTGGGCCGAAGATGTGTTGCAGGAATCTTTCATGAGCATCTGGCGCTCAGCCGGTGACTACCGCGCCTCTCTCAGCCCGCCAATGGCTTGGCTGGGCCTGATTGTGCGCAGCCGGGGGCTGGATTTTCTGCGCCGCCGAACCACCAGCCGCAGCCACCTGACGCAAGAGCTGGACGAGGTGATGGCGGAGACACTGGAGGGTAACTCGCCTTGCCCAATGGACACCGCCCAAGCCAGTCAGCAGGCCTGGGCTTTGCACCAGTGTTTGGAGCGACTCGAAAATCGTCAGCGCGAAGTCGTCAGCCTGGCCTACATTCGCGATCTCAGCCACTCTGAGCTGAGCTTGCAACTCAAACTGCCCTTGGGCACTGTCAAAACCTGGATTCGGCGCGGGCTGGACCAGTTGCGCCAATGCATGGCTCACTTCGCGTGAAGAACCCGTCATGAACTTGATCAAAAACCCTGAACTTCTTGAACACTTGGCCAGCGCTTATGCCCTCGGTACTTTGCGAGGCGGTGCACGCCGCCGTTTTGAAACCCTGGCGCGTGAACAAGCGCCGATTCGGGCCGCCGCTTTGCTGTGGCAAACCCGGCTGGCCAGCCTCAACGAATTGCAAACCTTGTCAGTGCCCAGCCCGGCGGTGTGGACGCGGATTGACAACTTGCTGCAAGGCGAGAGGGAGGTTCATATTTTGCGTGCGCAGCGGCTGGTAGGCCAGGCTGAAATGCCAGCCCCAAGTCAGTTGGGTGCTTGGCTGAGCAGCCTTTTGGTCTGGCGTGGTGCTGCTGCCGCTGGGGCTCTGGCCACTGTCGTGGCGGTTGTCACGGGTTTGAACTTACGCGTCGACATGGGGGGCGAAATTCAGGCCCTGCAAGCCCAGTTGCGCAGCTCGCCGCACATTGAGTACGTGGCCGTCTTGGCCGACGCCCAGTCAGCGGCCTCTATTTTGGTGACGTTTGACGCCAACAACAAAAAGCTCACCCTGCAGCGTGTAGGCGCTTACCAAGAAGCCGGCGACCGCTCCTTGCAGTTGTGGGCGCTGCCACCGGTGGGCGGACCGCGGTCATTGGGTGTGCTGGGACAAGACAAATTACTGCGTTTGACAGCTGGCGAAGGCGACATCCGCGAAGTGCCGACCCTGGCCATCAGCTTAGAGCCCAAAGGCGGCGTACCCAGCGCCGGCGGACCGACTGGACCGGTGCTGTTCAAAGGGGCTTTGATTCAAAAAATGCTCTGAACGCAGAGAAGAAAACTGATTTGGAGCGAGATGAAGTCCAAATTAAATTTATTAACTTGTTGATTTATATAAGAAAAAATACCCTATTCGTATTTAGCAAGAACTCGACTCTGTTTTTATTTCAGAGTGTTCATCGTTGGATTAATGAAGGCATGAACAAATTAAATAGTCGTCCCTGAAATATCCGTAACCTGTTGATTTAATTGACTATTTA
>JBBAPN010000041.1:0-21926 GCA_040400815.1 Polaromonas sp.
GAAATCTCTAATGGACTATCTGGGTTGAACAAACGCGGCTGGGACAGCCACTTGACGTATCGGCTGCAAATCGAACCTCGCGCCGAGATCAAACTCTCGCACGAAAGCATGGACATGGGCGGCACGCCGCTCTACAACTACACATGGGCGACCTTGCTGCATGTACTGGAAACACACGGCGGCTGGCGCTGGAGCAACGAGCTGCGCCATGGGGACATCAACTACCCGTCGTACACCTACCAAAACAGCAGCTTGTCGGGGTACAGAGTCGCCACTGAAAAGAGCGTCTCGCAGTTCGCGTCGCTGGGTGCCGAACTGGCCTGGGATCGCGGCAGTGCTGTTGAGCGCCCCTACTCTTACACCACCCTCAGCCACGGCCTGAGCGGCACTTACTTCATGACATCGCTGGCCAGCCGGCTGCAACTCAGATGGCTGAGTTCAAGCCGCAAACATGCGGAGATGGACCCCTTTTTTGGCGTGCTGCGTGAAGACCAGCGCAGCTTTGTCAAACTGTCGCTGGAACCTGTCAACTTCAACATCGTCGGGATGACACCCGTCATCGAGGTGGGCTACGAAAAAAACGAGTCGACGCGGGCTTTGAGCAATTACAAGCGGACCATTGCAGGCATCACGTTCAGGCGCAGTTATTGAAAGAGTGCCGTCCGGACTCATCAACAAGCGTCACCTGCGCAAAGTGCGTCGACTGAGCCAGGCAGACTTGGCTTTCAAACTCGGGGTGTCTCAGTCCCGCATCGCGGCGATTGAGCGCAACCCTGCGGCGGTCAGTGCAGGGCAACTACTGGAATTTCTAAAGGCTGTAGGGGTTGACCTGGTCTTGCGCGATACGCATGCACCGGACGGCAACGCATCGCCGAAGCCAAACATCACCGACAGCCTTCCTAAAGGCCAGTGGTGATGAGCGCGCTGTCAATCTGGATGAATGGGGAATTAGTGGGCACTTGGCGGGTCGAGCGCAGCGAGTAGGTTGGGTGCGGCTTGCTCTGACACGAGCAATATCTGAATTTGTGCGGGTTTGGTGGTGGTGACTTGCTTTGCTTGCTTGGTCGTATTACGATGTGATACACGCCTGATGGCAGGTGTTGAAAGGACCGACATGAGCACTTTGACTGTGCGTTTGACTGAGCGCGAAGAACAGGATTTGCAATGGGCTTGCGAGCAAAGCGGCAAGACAAAAAGCGAAGTGGTGCGGGCGTTGCTGGCCGATTCGCTGCGGGGCTACCGCTTGCGCCTGGCGTTGCAGGCGGCGCATGCCGAGTTAGGTGCTGCGGCGCGGCAGGCGGGTTGGCTGACGGAAGATGACATCTTGCTGGATGTGGTGTGAAGGTTTTTTTGGACACCAATGTGTGGCTGTCTGCAACTGTGTTTGCAGGCTTGTGCGAGGCGATCTTGACCGAGTCGGCCCAGCGCAACTGGCTGCTGACCACGCGGCTGGTGCAGACTGAGGCGCAGGCGGTGCTGGCGCGCAAGTTCCCACATGTGCCGCAGGCGCAAGCTTTGTTTGACGCGATTTGGGCTGAGGCGGCTTGTGCACCCGATGTAGATGAACCGGCAGACGATAACGATGCACGCTTGGTACGCGCTGCCCAGCAGGCGGGCGCTGTGGTCTTTGTGACTGGCGACCGCCGGGTCTTGGGCTGGGGCCTGCAAGGCGGTATGCAAATACTGGCGCCACGCGATGCCTGGGTCTTGTTGTTCGCGCAAAGCGCAAAGAATTGAATGGCGTTGAGCAATTACAAGCGGACCATTGCAGGCATCACGTTCAGGCGCAGTTATTGAAAGAGTGCCGTATTAGCAGCCCAACAACTCCGCCAGCCGCAACATATCCCGCGCATGGACATCATTGCCGACTTGCGGCGACACATCCTTGACTTGAGCGGCACCGAATTCCAACGGTCGCTCGATGTATGCCGTTTGCAAACCGCTGGCCCGGGCGGCGGCCAAGTCGTCGTGGTGGGCGGCGCAGAGCATGACTTGCTCGGGCGCCACGTCGAACACTTTCGCCACGCCTAAATAGGTGGCTGGGTCGGGCTTGTAGGCGCGAAACACTTCGGCTGACAAGATGCAGTCCCACGGCAGACCGGCGCGCTTGGCCATGTTGGTGAGCAAGCCGAGGTTGCCGTTGGACAGCGTGCACAAGGTGTAGCGCTTTTTCAGGCGCAACAAACCGGCCACGCTGTCGGGCCAAGCTTCCAGCCGATGCCAGACACGGTTCAGGTGTTGACGCTCGGCTTCTGTCAGATGTTCCAGCCCGAAGGTCGGCAACATCGCATCCAGAATCATCCGGTTCAATTCATCAATGCGAACCCAGCCCAACTCGCCAGAACGCACACGCTGCATGGCCGGCTGATAACCCGCACGCCAAGCCAACGCAAAGGCGTTGCCGTCGACTTGCGGATGCAAAGCCTGCATTTCACGGACGATGGAACCGTGCCAGTCGACCACGGTGCCGAAGATGTCGAAGGCGAGAATTTGGGGGCTTGGGCGCATGGGTTTCAATCGGACGTTATGACGCTAAACCAGCAGCGCATTGATGCGCCGCACATACGCCGCCGGGTCCGCTGGCATGCCGCCTTCGGACAACAGCGCTTGGTCAAACAAGATGTGGGCGAGGTCGTCGAAACCTGCATCGTCGACGCTGGCTTCGAGCTTCTTGGCCAGCGGGTGCTGGGCATTGACTTCGAGGATCGGTTTGACTTCTGGTGCGGGCTGGCCGGCCTGCTTGAGCATGCGGGCGAGCTGGGTCGACATGTCGCCGTCTTGCACCACCAAGCACGCGGCTGAGTCGACCAAGCGCGTGGTCGCGCGCACGTCTTTGGCTTTGTCTTTCAGCGCCTCTTTGAGCTTGTCGAGCACCGGCTTGAACTGGGTTTGTGCGTCTTCGGCGGCTTTCTTTTCGTCGTCGTCTTGCAGCGTGCCCAAGTCGACCGCGCCTTTGGCCACCGACTGCATCGGCGTGCCGTCAAACTCGTTCAGGTAGTTCAGCGCCCACTCGTCGACACGGTCGGTCATGAGCAGCACTTCAATGCCTTTTTTGCCGAAGATTTCGAGCTGCGGGCTGTTCTTGGCAGCGGCTTGCGTGTCAGCGGTGATGTAGTAAATGGCGGCTTGGCCTTCCTTCATACGCGCTTTGTAATCGGCCAGGCTGACGGTGACAGAGTCAGTCGTCGAGCTGGCAAAACGCAGCAGCTTGGCCAGGCGGTCGCGATTGGCATTGTCTTCGCCCAAACCTTCTTTCAGCACTGCGCCAAACTCGGCGTAAAAGGCAGTGAATTTTTCAGGTTCGTTGGCAGCCAAGTCTTCGATCATCGACAGCACCCGGCGCGTGTTGCCTTCGCGAATGGCTTTGACGGCGCGACTTTCTTGCAGCAGTTCGCGCGACACATTCAGCGGCAAGTCAGACGAGTCGACCACGCCTTTGACAAAGCGCAGATAGCTGGGCAGCAGAGCTTGAGCATCGTCCATGATGAAGACGCGTTTAACGTACAACTTGACGCCGGCAGCCTTCTCGCGGTTGAACAAATCCATAGGCGCTTTGGCCGGGATGAACAACAGCTGCGTGTACTCGGTGCCGCCTTCAACGCGGTTGTGCGTGGTGGCCAGTGGCGCTTCGTGGTCGTAGCTGATTTGCTTGTAGAACTCGTCGTACTGCTCTTGGCTGATGTCTTTTTTAGAGCGCGACCAGAGCGCGGCGGCTTGGTTGACGGTTTCCCACGCGCCGGTCTTGGCCATCTCGCCGGGTTGGTCGTTTTCGCCCTCTTTCCATTCTTCCTTTTCCATCTCGATCGGCAGGGAAATATGGTCGGAGTATTTGTTGATGATGCCTTTCAGCTTCCAGACGTTGAGGTAGTCGGCGGCGTCGTCTTTCAGGTGCAAGATGACGCTGCTGCCGCGCTCGGTGCGCTCAATTTCACTGACGTCGAACTCGCCGGTGCCGCTGCTGCTCCAACGCACGCCTTGGCTGGTCGGCAGCCCGGCGCGGCGGCTTTCAACCGTGATGCTGTCAGCGACGATGAAGCCCGAGTAAAAACCGACGCCAAATTGGCCGATCAACTGCGAGTCGCTTTTTTGGTCGCCGGAGAGCTTGGAGACGAAGTCGCGGGTGCCGCTTTTGGCGATGGTGCCGAGGTTGTCGATGGCTTCTTGCTGCGACAGACCGATGCCGTTGTCGGCAATCGTCAGGGTCTTGGCGGCTTTGTCAAAGCTCACACGGACCTTGAGTTCGGGCACGTTTTCGTACAGCGTGGCGTCGTTCAGCGCCTCAAAACGCAGCTTGTCGCAAGCGTCTGAGGCATTGGAAATCAACTCACGCAGAAAAATCTCGGGGTTGGAATACAGCGAGTGGGTGACGAGTTGAAGCAGCTGGGCTACTTCGGCTTGGAAAGCGAGGGTCTGTTTTTGCATGGATGGGAATTGGGGTTGATGCCGGGTTAATTCAAGAGCTGTCAGCCACAGCACAAACCCTGATTCTAGAAAACTCTGAGGTCGGCTTGCAAGCAAGCTGGTTCAGCAAGCTAAAGTCGAGCGCATGAACAGCACCGAATTCATCGCCCTGTTGCTGCTGGCCACGGCCATGAGCTTCACGCCTGGCCCAAACACCGCCTTGTCCAGCGCGATGGCGGCCAACCACGGCCTGCGCCGCGCCATGCCGTTTGTTTGCGCCGTGCCCTTGGGCTGGGGCCTGCTGCTGACCTTTAGCGCGCTGGGTGTGGGCGCTTTGCTGGTCGCCCTGCCCTGGCTGGCTTGGGCCGTCAAGCTGACGGGCGCGGCTTACTTGGTCTGGCTGGCGCGGCGCTTGGCCGCGACAGAAGAACTCAGTGAAGCCGATGCCAGAAAACTGCAAATCGGCTTCTGGCAAGGTGCGGCACTGCAGCTGGTGAACATCAAGGCCTGGATGCTGGCGCTGGCGCTTGTCAGCGGCTGGGTCGCCGGCCATGACAACGCCGGCTGGCGCTTTGCCATCGTCTTGCCGGTGATGCTAGCCTTCGCTTTTGGCAGCAATCTGGCGTATGCGCTGGTCGGCTCGCTGCTGCGCGAATGGCTGGCCGGGCCCGACGGTACGCGCCAACGCCTGCGCTGGTTCAACCGAGCCATGGCGGCGGTGTTGGTGCTGACCGCGGGCTGGATGTTGCTGCGGCACTGACAAACCTCGCCTCAGGCCGTGCAATAATTTTTGAAGATTTCATTCGCGTCCGAACTAGACCATCACCGCCAAGACGCCAACCTGCAAATGGAACCATCAATGCAAGAACCCGCTGTGAACGCTGCCAACACCCTGAATATCTGGGGCCGCATGAGCTCCATCAATGTCAAAAAAGTGGTCTGGACAGCGCAAGAGCTGGGCCTGGACTTTCAGCGCACCGAAGCCGGCGGCCAGTTTGGCGTGGTGAAAACGCCGGACTTCATGCGCCTGAATCCGAACTCGACCGTGCCAGTGATTGAGGACGAGGACTTTGTGCTGTGGGAGTCGAATGCGATCGTCCGCTACCTGTGCGCCAAGCATTCACCAGGGCAGTTGTACCCGACGAATTTGCGTGAGCGCTTTGCGGCAGAGCAGTGGATGGATTGGCAGCAGACCAACCTGAACCCCGTCAGCCGTCCGGGCTTTTGGCAGCTGATTCGCACAGCGCCCGAGCAGCGCAATGCCGACGCGATTGCAGAGTCCAACGCCGCGGTGGAGTCGTTGATGCAGGTGCTGGACGCGCAGCTGGGTCGCCATGCGTTTGTGGCTGGTGAGCACTTCACCATGGCCGACATTCCGCTGGGCTGCGAGGTGCACCGTTGGTTTGCGCTGCCGCAGCAGCGCCAAAGTCGGCCGAACATTGAGCGCTGGTTTCAAGTCCTCAGCGGGCGGCAAGCCAGCACCGGCGTGCTCGACATGGCACTGAGCTGAACGCGCTGGCTCAGCCCGCTCAACACGCCATGCGCGCCCGCCGCTTCAAACAAGTCGACGTCTTCACCGACACCGCCTACCTCGGCAATGCCCTGGCCGTGGTGTTGGACGGCGATGGCCTGGATGATGCGGCCATGCAGCGCTTTGCGCGCTGGACGAATCTCTCAGAAACTGCTTTTTTGTTATCGCCGACTGATGCGACCGCCGACTACCGGCTGCGAATTTTCACGCCCGGCGGTGAGTTGCCGTTTGCCGGCCACCCGACGCTGGGCAGCTGCCACGCCTGGCTTGAAGCGGGTGGGCTGGCGCGCACAGCCGGCCAAGTGGTGCAGCAGTGTGCCGTTGGTTTGGTGACGATTCAACGTGAGCTTCAACATGAAGCCAAGCAGCCAGAGCGCTTGGCTTTTGCCGCGCCGCCGCTGCGTCGCAACCCAGCAGCACCCGCGTTACTAGCCGCCGTAGCTGATGCTTTGGGACTTCAGCCGCAGCAAATCTTGGCGGCGCAGATGCTCGACAACGGTCCGGTTTTTCTCGGCCTCTTGCTCGACTCGCCTGAGACCGTGCTGCAGCTCACGCCTGACCACGCAGCGCTGGTCAAGCTCCAAATCAAAGTCGGCGTCGCTGGCATCTATGCCGACGACAGCGCGCATGCACCGCCGTTGATTGGACGCATCAACCGCGAGGCGGCTGCATTTGCAAAATCAGGAGCGCCGGCCCAAGTTGCAGACGAAACACCGCTGCTTGAAGTGCGCGGCTTTTGCGCAGCCACGGGCATCAACGAAGACCCGGTCACCGGCAGCCTGAACGCCAGTTTGGCGCAGTGGTTGATCGGCGAAGGGCACTTGCCCGAACGCTACTTGGCCTCGCAAGGCGTGTGCATCGGACGCGCCGGGCAGGTCTACCTTCAGCGCGATGCCACTGGGCAAGTCTGGGTCGGCGGGCAGTCGGTCAGCTGCATAGCCGGCAGCGTGACCTTGTGACTGTGCTGGTTAGAAAGGCGTGAGCGTGTCGAACTCAGCCAACAACGCGGCCAGCGCCTGACCGCTTGCATTGAGCACAGCGCGGCCTTTGTCTGCCGTGGCTGCAGCGGCGTTGCCGGCGGCGCCCAAGTGGTTCAAGTCTTCTGCGGCCCAAGCCAATTTGACACTGCTGCCGTTGCCAATGATCGGGAAGTTTTGCGCACGCTCTTGGCTGCTGGATGGGAAATTTTTGGCTTGCTGCATGTCCACACGCTCGGGGTGCAGCGCCAACATCATCGAGGTTTCGACGTCGCCGCCATGCACGCCAAAACGCGGCTCGTCGGCACCAAACAAACTCTGCACCGCAGCCGGCATCGGCAGCGCAAAGGTGTTGACCAGCGCCACCGTCATGCCAAAACGCGCCCGCAACTCACGCCCGACGATGT
The DNA here is from genome assembly GCA_040400815.1 of Polaromonas sp. Classification (GTDB taxonomy): domain Bacteria; phylum Pseudomonadota; class Gammaproteobacteria; order Burkholderiales; family Burkholderiaceae_C; genus Polaromonas. The sequence goes on from JBBAPN010000041.1 coordinate 7,317, forward strand.
CCATGGTCGAGACATTGCCGCCGTGCGAATTCAGCAGCAGCAGCTTTTTGATGCCGGTGCGCGCCACGCACTCGCCGAGGTCGACCCAAGCCTGAATCAACGCGGCAGAACTGAGGGTCAGCGTGCCCGGAAAAGCCACGTGCTCGATGCTGCGACCCACCGTTTGCGTGGGCAAAAAAAACACATTGATGTCTGCGGCCAGATACGGCAACGCATGCGTGATAACGCCATTGACAAGGTCGGTGTCCACACTCAGCGGCAGGTGCGGGCCATGTTGCTCAATCGCCGCCAGCGGCAACACGGCGATGCTGCGGCTCACGTTCAAACGCGTGAAGTCAGGGCTTTTGAGATCAGCCCAAAAACGAGGAATGGGAGTGTTCATGCGTGTGGTCAGTTGAATGAAGAAAGGTAAAGGCGTGAACGCAGTTCAGGCCGCAGCCGCGGCTTGCTGAATCTCGCTGCGCAGCTGGCCCGCTTGACCCGCCACCTGTTGGCTGACGTGTCGGCTTTGCCGCTGAGCGCGCGCCTGGCCCGCTGGCGTGAGCGACGGGCTGGCGGCTTGCAGCAACTCGGCCAGACACTTGGGTTTGGCGCGTGCGCCGCTGGCTTGGTAGTCGGCCAACAGCGCTTGCCGCACGGTGTTCTCCGTCATGGCGCGCGGCCCGGTCAAATGTTCAAACAACAAATCAACCAGTTTCTCCAACGCAAATTCATGCGTCTTGCCGGTGCTCTGCCAGAGCCAGTCGCTGAAGCTCAAGAACGCTGAAAACGCTGACACCGGTGACTCATTAACACCATCCAGCAGCAGCGAACGCGCGCGCAAAAATCGGCCCGAATTAGCGATCATGTCCCAGTAGCGCGCAAAGCGCTGAATGCGTTGCAGCGTGGCAAAGTCAATCGTCGAGTTTTGCAAAATCGTGTAAGGCGTCTGCGGGTCGTAGACCATCGCAAAGTCAGCCGTGTGGCGGGCGATTGGCGTGCCGCGCAGCCGCTTCAAAATGCCAAACTGAATCTCGTGCGGGGCCAAGGCATAGAGCCGGTCAAAACCGGATGCAAAGCTTTCCAGCGTTTCGCCGGGCAGGCCAAAAATCAAATCGGCATGCACATGCGCTTGACTTTGACTGACCAGCCAGCGCAGGTTGTCAGCCGTCTTGAGGTTGTCTTGCTTGCGCGAAATACGCTGTTGCACCTCAGGGTTGAAGCTCTGTATGCCAACTTCAAATTGCAAGGACCCGGCGGGGAATTGCACGATCAATTGTTTCAGCCGGTCTGGCAAGCTGTCTGGCACAACTTCGAAGTGCACAAACAAATTGGGCACCTCACCAGGCGCCACATGGGCCATCTGCAAGCGGTCTAAAAAGAACTGCAAGATGCGCACCGAATGCTCTACCTTCAAGTTAAACGTGCGGTCGACGAACTTGAAGTTGCGCGCGCCGCGCTGGTACAAAGCATCCATCTCGGCCATGAAAGCGTCGAGTTCAAAAGCCCAAGCCGTCTTGTCAAGCGCACTCAGGCAAAACTCACACTTGAAAGGGCAACCGCGCGACGCCTCCACGTACAGCAATCGCTTGGCGATGTCGGCGTCGGTGTATTCGTCATACGGAAAAGCCAGCGCGTCCAGCGGCGGTTGCTCGCCGGCGATGACCTTCATCAGCGGTTGCGGGCCGTCCAGCAGCGCGCGGCAAATCTTCGGAAAACTAACGTCGCCCCAACCGGTGATGACGTGGTCAGCCAAGCGGCAAATTTCTTGTCCCTCGATTTCATGACTGACCTCAGGGCCACCCAACACCACCTTGATGTCCGGCCGCAACGCTTTGAGCAGCCGCAGCACCTGCGTGGTCTCGACCACGTTCCAGATGTAGATGCCGAGGCCGATCACCTGCGGATTCAGCGCCAGCAGTTCTTCCACAATGTGTGTCGGCCGCTGTTGGATCACGTACTCCCGCAGCAGCGTCACGTCGCGCAAGCCAGCGCCGCCATGCCGGTCCATGTTGGCCAACAAGCAGCGAAGCCCGAGCGAAGCGTGAATGTACTTGGCGTTGAGCGTCACCAGCACGATGCGCGGCGAAGTTGAGGTGGCGGGCAAAGGCTGGGCAGAGCGGGTCATGGGGAGATTATCGAAGCAATGCGGTGAAGCCTCAAACTTGCCCCTTATCATGGCTGACTTGAACCTGCCATTTTTTCGGCCAGCAGCCCCTCACAAAAGGTGGCGAAACTCAGTCCCGCCACGCACGATCCTGACCACCCATGCGCTTTTCTCCTTCACTGAATTCATTCATCCAACCGCTGCTGTTGGCCGCCGCATTGGCCGGCTGCATCGGTTTTGCGGCTGCGCCGGCTGCGGCTCAATCCGCGCCGTTAATCAATACGCTTTTAAGCCGCAACGACAAAGCCTCAGCGATCGTCACCACGGGCGAAGTGCGGGCCGAACTGATGGCTTATGCACCGCAAGGCATCACGGCAGGCCAGCCCGTCTGGCTCGGCCTGCAGATCACCCACCAGCCCGAATGGCACACTTATTGGAAGAACCCCGGCGACTCCGGCTTGCCGACCGAGCTGCGGTGGACGCTGCCCGCCGGCATCACGGCAGGCGAGATCGCTTGGCCTACACCCAAGAAGTTACCCATTGGCAACCTGGCCAACTACGGCTACGACAACACTGTCTTGCTGCCAGTGCCCCTGACCATCGCGCCGGGTTTCAGCGCCAGCCAGTTGACGGTCCAACTCAGCGCGACTTGGCTGGTCTGCAAGCAAGAGTGCATCCCCCAAGAAGGCGAGTTCACGCTGACCCTGCCGGCGCGCAGCTCCAGCGCCGCCAATGGCCGCGTCTTTGAAGCGGCCTGGGCCGCCAGCCCGCGCACCTTGGTGGGCGGCAGCGGAAAAATAGACGTCGCAGCCAAAGCCATTAGCGTCTCTGTGGCCGGTTTACCAGCGGCGTGGCGAGGCCAAGCGCTGGACTTTTACCCTGAAACCGGCGGCGTCACTGACCCGGCTGGAACCATTTTGCAAACTTGGAAAGACGGCCTCTGGACAGCGCAAGTGCCGCTGTCGGCGCAGCGCAGCGACAGCCCAGAGCGCATGCCACTGGTGCTGGCCTTGGCCGACGGCAAAGGAACAGGCAACTCAGCGTGGCGCATTGAACTGCCGGTCAAAGGTGACTGGCCCAGTCTGGCAGCCCCCATCGCCGTGCCCGCCGCCCTCGAAGCTGCCCTCAAAGCCAATGCAGCGGCAGCACTGACAACCCCGTCATCAGCCCCGGCCCTGACTTGGCTGGCCGCTATTTTGGGCGCTCTGCTCGGCGGCTTGATCCTCAACCTCATGCCCTGCGTGTTTCCGGTGCTGGCCATCAAGATGGTCGGCTTCATGCAGGTCAAAGACCAAGCCAGTCGCACGGCCAGCGGTGTGGCTTACACGGCCGGCGTGGTGCTGTCGTTTCTGGCGCTGGGCGGTCTGCTGCTGGGCCTGCGCGCTGCGGGCGAACAACTCGGTTGGGGCTTTCAGTTGCAAAGCCCGGCAGTCGTTGCCGGTTTGGCGGCCTTGTTCACCTTGCTGGGGCTGAACCTGGCCGGCCTGTTTGAATTTGGTCAGTTGCTGCCCAGCCGCTTGGCCAGCCTGCAATCCAACAACACCACCGTCAATTCATTCTTGTCGGGCGTGCTGGCCACGGCCGTCGCTTCGCCCTGCACGGCACCGTTCATGGGTGCTTCACTGGGTTTGGCAGTCGGCTTGCCGGCGCTGCAAGCCTTGGCCATTTTTGGCGCGATTGGCGTCGGTATGGCGCTGCCTTATTTGGTCGCCAGTCTGGTGCCGGCGGTGGCGCGGGCCATGCCAAGGCCGGGCCCGTGGATGGTCACTTTCAAGACCTTCATGGCTTTTCCGATGTTTGCCACGGTGGCTTGGTTGGTGTGGATTCTGGGCCAACAAAGCGGCATCAACGGCGCTGGCAGCTTGCTCGGCCTGCTGGTGTTGATGGCGCTGGTGATCTGGACCTTCACGCTGACCGGCAGGGTTCGCGTGGTGGCTGTCAGTTTGTCGCTCTTGACGGCGGCACTCGCGCTGTCTACCGCCGGGCCTAGCGTGGTCAAACTCATGGAGTTTGGACCAGCAGGCACCTCTGCCGTCTCGGCCACCGAGCGCTGGCAGCCCTGGGCGCCGGGCCGCGTCGAACAACTCACAGGCGAAGGCCGCAGCGTGTTGGTCGACTTCACCGCCGCTTGGTGTGTGACCTGTCAGTTCAACAAGAAAACCACGCTCAGCAACAGCGCTGTGCTGGCCGACGTGGACGCCAAAAATGTAGCCTTGCTGCGCGCCGACTGGACCCGCCGCGACCCCGCGGTGACGGCAGCGCTGAAAGAACTCGGCCGCTCCGGCGTGCCGGTGTATGTGATTTACAAGGCCGGCCGCGCGCCCGTGGTGTTGTCGGAAATTCTGTCAGTCGACGATGTGCGGCTTGAACTGGCCAGACTTTGAGTCATCCGGCAACCCGCAAGCAACACCTGAGACAATCAGGCTATGTTTGCACCACTCCAAAACGACACCTTTTTGCGCGCCTGCTGGCGTCAAGCCACTGACTACACCCCCGTTTGGCTGATGCGCCAAGCTGGCCGCTACCTGCCGGAGTACCGCGCCACGCGGGCCGAGGCCGGCAGTTTCATGGGGCTGGCGACCAACACCGACTACGCCACCGAAGTCACGCTGCAGCCGCTTGAGCGCTATCCGCTAGACGCCGCGATTTTGTTTTCGGACATCCTGACCGTGCCCGACGCCATGGGTTTGGGCCTGTCTTTTGCGCTGGGCGAAGGCCCGAAGTTCGCCACCCCAGTACGCGACGAAGCCGCTGTCAGCCAGCTCGAAGTCCCCGACATGAACAAGCTGCGCTATGTCTTTGACGCCGTGACCTCGATTCGCAAAGCCCTGAATGGCCGCGTGCCGCTGATCGGCTTTTCGGGCAGCCCGTGGACGCTGGCCTGCTACATGGTTGAAGGCGCGGGCTCTGATGACTACCGCTTGGTCAAAACCATGCTGTACCAACGACCTGACCTGATGCACCGCATGCTGGCCATCAACGCCGACTCGGTGGCGGCCTATTTGAACCAACAAATTGAAGCCGGCGCGCAAGCCGTGATGATCTTCGACAGCTGGGGCGGTGTGCTGGCCGACGGCGCGTTCCAAACCTTCAGCCTGGCCTACACCGAGCGCGTGCTGTCGCAGCTCAAACGCGAACACGAGGGCGTGAAGATTCCGCGCATCGTCTTCACCAAGGGCGGCGGCTTGTGGCTCCAAGAAATGGCCAAACTCGACTGTGAAGTGTTGGGCCTTGACTGGACCGTCAACCTCGGCCAAGCGCGCGCGCTGGTTGGCGGGCAAGTCGGCGGGGCCGGCAAAGTCCTGCAAGGCAATATCGACCCGAACGTGTTGTTCTCCGAAGCAGGCCAAATCGCCACCGAAGTGGCGCGCGTGCTGGACAGCTTTGGCCAGCCGCACACCGATAAAAAGACCACTGGACCGACGCACATCTTTAATCTTGGCCACGGCATCAGCCAGTTCACGCAACCAGACCGCGTCGAGGCACTGGTCAGCGCGGTGCATTCACATTCCCGATTAATGCGTCAGTCTTAGCACGAAAAAAGTGCATCTACCAAAGACTTATGCACAAAAATCATGCTGCGGCGCGTCAAACCTACAGTTACTTTAAGCATCCAGCTACAAAAGAAATAGCGTTCGTAAGTCATTGATTTATATAGATTCATTTCAACTGCTTTTTTAAAAGGCATTTTGATTCAGCCCTTGATTTCAAAGGCTTGCCGCCCTGCCAAGACGAGATATCAACAAAGTTATCCACAGAAATCTTGGAGATCTTAAAAGGGTTTTTAAATCAAGCACTTACCAGCGGTTACGAATGTGAAACCCGAAAAGGTCGACACAAACATGGTGTTTTGGATCAGCGTTGTGGTGGCCACGCCCGCCCACAGCGGCGTCGGTGGGCCGCTGACTTACCGAAGTGAGTTGCCACTCTCGCCAGGCCAATTGGTTCGCGTACCGCTGGGCCGCCGTGAGGTGCTGGGCGTCGTCTGGGAACGGCTGCCAGACAGCGGCGAACTGGCGCACGAGCAAGCCAAGTCGGTGCTGGGCGCACTGGAAGGTCTGGCGCCGCTCAGCCCAACTTGGCGAAAATTGGTCGCTTTCACCGCCGGTTATTACCAACGCTCGCTGGGTGAGGTGGCACTGGCCGCACTACCGCCCCAACTGCGGGAACTCAGCACGGTACAGTTGGCGCGTCGCTTGAAACGCCCCAGCGCCGACACCTCGACGCCAGAAGTCCAGCGTGAACAGCTTGAATTGAGCCCCGAGCAAAGTGCTGCCTTGGCGCAGTTAGCCGCCGACGCGCGCCCCGCCCTGCTGTTTGGCAGCACCGGCAGCGGCAAGACCGAGGTCTATTTGCGTGCCGCAGCGCGGGTGCTGGCCGAAGACCCCGAAGCCCAAGTGCTGGTGATGGTGCCTGAAATCAACCTCACGCCCCAATTGCAGGCGCGCTTTGAAGAACGCTTCCAGCATGTGGGTCGGGAGCGCGTGGTCGCCCTGCACAGTGGCTTGACACCGGCCCAACGTCTGAAAAGCTGGCTGGCGGCCCACGCTGGCGTCGCGCGGCTGGTGCTGGGCACGCGCATGGCGGTGCTGGCGTCGATGCCAAATCTGCGCTTGATCGTGGTCGACGAGGAGCACGACCCGAGCTACAAACAACAAGAAGGCGCACGTTACTCGGCGCGCGACTTGGCGGTTTACCGCGCCCGCTTGGAGGGTTTAACAACGCCTGAAGCGCAAGCAGACACACCGGCACCCGCCGCCAGCCCCAGCCCGAGCCCCAAAAGCTGCAGCGTCATCCTGGGCTCGGCCACGCCGTCGCTGGAAAGCTGGCAAGCCACCCTGGTGGGCCGCTACCAGCGCTTGAGCATGCACGAGCGCATTGGCTCGGCCGACCAAACCGCCGGCAGCTTGCCGACCGTGCGGCTGGTCGACATGAACCACCAGCCCAAGCACTGCTCGCTGGCGCCGCCCTTGCTCGCGGCCATCGCCGAACGCATTGCGCGCGGTGAACAGTCCTTGATCTTTTTAAACCGACGCGGCTACGCGCCGGTGCTGGCCTGCCACGACTGCGGCTGGAAAAGTGAATGCCCGCACTGCAGCGCCTACCGCGTCTTTCACAAAATCGACCGCACGCTGCGCTGCCACCACTGCGGCTTCACGGAGCGCGTGCCGCGTGCCTGCCCGAGCTGCGGCAACGTCGACATTGCACCCGTCGGCCGCGGCACAGAGCGGCTGGAAGAACACTTGGCCGAGTTGCTGCAAGGCATCACCCGGCCCGATGGCAGTCCGCTGGTGATTGCGCGCATCGACGCCGACACCACGCGGCTCAAAGGCGCGCTTGAAGCGCAGCTCGCCAGCGTTCACGCCGGCGAGGTTGATGTGCTGGTCGGCACCCAAATGATCGCCAAAGGTCACGACTTCCGGCACATCACGCTGGTGGCTGCTGTCAATCCTGACGGCGCGCTGTTTTCAAGCGATTTCCGCGCGCCTGAGCGGCTTTTTGGTTTGCTGATGCAGGCGACTGGCCGGGCCGGACGGAATGCAGACAAAGGCGCCCACAGCGAGATGTGGGTGCAGACTTTTTACCCCGAACACCCGCTGTTTCGCGCCCTCAAAAAGCACGATTACCCCACGTTTGCCGCGCAAGAACTGGCCGACCGCGAAGCCGCCGGCATGTCGCCGTTTGGTTTCTCAGCGCTGGTGCGCGCCGAAGCCAGGTCGCAAGACTTGGCGCAGGGATTTTTGAACGCCGCCGCGGCAGCCGCCCAAACGCAAGCCCTGCCTGGGCACGACCGGGTCACGCGCTACCCAGCGGTGCCGATGACAATTCAACGTGTGGCGAATGTGGAGCGGGCGCAAATGCTGGTCGAAAGCAGCTCCCGCGTGGCGCTGCAGCGCTTTTTGGCAGCGTGGCAGCCGGTCATGGCGGCCACCCGCCAGCAAGCCGAATTCAAGCCGCTGATTCGCTGGGCCATGGATGTGGACCCGTTGGCGATTTGAGCGGCCTAAAAAGCTCAAACCTTGACCGCGACCGCGTCCAAGGCCGCGTTGAAGGTCGCGCTGGGGCGCATCACTGCCGTCATTTTTTGAACATCCGGCATGTAGTAGCCACCAATGTCCACCGGCCTGCCTTGCACGGCGCTCAACTCAGCGACGATCTTGGCTTCGTTGTCCGTCAGCGCCTTGGCCAAAGGAGCAAACTGGGCCTGCAGCGCGGTGTCAGACGTTTGGGCGGCCAATTCTTGTGCCCAGTAAAGCGCCAGGTAAAACTGGCTGCCGCGGTTGTCCAGCTGGCCTGTTTTAGGCGACGGATTTTTGTTGTTGTCGAGCAATTTTCCCGTGGCAGCGTCGAGCGCTTTGGCCAACAATTTGGCTTTCTCATTCTTGGTCTTGATGCCCAAGTCTTCTAAGCTGGCAGCCAGCGCCAAAAACTCACCGAGCGAGTCCCAACGCAGGTGGTTTTCTTCCACCAGCTGCTTGACGTGCTTGGGAGCCGAGCCGCCGGCGCCGGTTTCGTACATGCCGCCGCCGGCCATCAAAGGCACGATCGACAGCATTTTGGCGCTGGTGCCGAGCTCCATGATCGGGAACAGGTCGGTCAGGTAGTCGCGCAAGATGTTGCCGGTGACAGAAATCGTGTCGAGCCCGCGCACGACCCGTTCCAGCGTGACGCGCATGGCCCGCACTTGAGACATGTGCTGAATGTCCAGACCTTGGGTGTCATGGTCCAGCAAGTAGGCTTCCACCTTCTTGATGAGTTCGGCTTCGTGCGGACGGTACGGGTCCAGCCAGAAGATGGCCGGCATGCCGGAGTTGCGGGCGCGTGTGACAGCCAGCTTGACCCAGTCGCGGATCGGCGCGTCCTTGACCTGGCACATGCGCCAAATGTCGCCTTCTGCCACGTTCTGCACCAACAGCACCTCACCGGTAGCGATGTCGACAATGCGGGCTTCGCCGGCTTCAGGGACTTCAAAGGTTTTGTCGTGTGAGCCGTATTCTTCGGCCTGCTGGGCCATCAAACCGACGTTGGGCACAGTGCCCATGGTGGTTGGGTCGAAGTTGCCGTTGGTCTTGCAGAAGTTGATGACTTCTTGGTAAATGCGGGCAAAGGTGCTTTCTGGAATCACCGCTTTGGTGTCCTTGGGCTTGCCGTCAGCGCCCCACATCTTGCCGCCGATGCGGATCATGGCCGGCATCGACGCGTCCACGATCACGTCGTTGGGCGCGTGCAGGTTGGAGATGCCTTTGGCCGAGTCAACCATGGCCAGCTCAGGCCGGTGCTCGTGGCAGGCGTGCAGGTCACGGATGACTTCTTCGCGCTTGGTGGTCGTCAGGCTGTCGAGTTTGTCGTACAGATTGACCAAGCCGTTGTTGACGTTGACACCCAGCTCGTCAAACAGTTTGCCGTGCTTGGCAAAAGCGTCTTTGTAATAGATCCGCACAGCGTGACCGAAAACGATCGGGTGCGAGACCTTCATCATGGTGGCCTTGACGTGCAGTGACAGCATGACGCCGGTTTTGCGCGCATCTTCCATCTGCTCTTCATAAAAATCGCAGAGGGCGATCTTGCTCATGAACATGCTGTCAATAATCTCGCCCGCCAGCAGCGACACCTTTGGTTTCAAGACGATGGTTTTACCGCTTGTGGTCAGCAATTCCATCTTGACGTCGCGCGCTTTGTCCAGCGTCATTGATTTTTCGCCGTGGTAAAAATCACCGTGCTTCATGGTCGCCACGTGGGTTCGCGAGGACATGCTCCAGTCGGACATGCTGTGCGGGTGCTTGCGGGCAAAGTTCTTCACGGCCAGCGGGGCGCGGCGGTCAGAGTTGCCTTCGCGCAGCACCGGGTTGACGGCGCTGCCCGAGCACTTGGAGTAGCGCGCAAGGATGGCTTTGTCTTCAGGGGTTTGCGGGTCTTCAGGGAGTTCGGGGAGCTGGTAGCCCTTGCTCTGCAATTCTTTGATGGCGTCGCCAAGCTGGTGTACCGAAGCGCTGATATTGGGCAGCTTGATGATGTTGGTGTCGGGCAGCAAGGTCATGCGGCCGAGTTCGGTCAAGTTGTCGGGAACTTTTTGCGCGTCGGTCAGAAACTCGGGAAACTCACCCAAAATACGGGCCGCCACCGAGATGTCGCGCTCGACCACATTGATGCCAGCCGGGGCCGCAAACGTGCGCACGATAGGCAGAAATGAACACGTCGCCAGCAGCGGCGCTTCGTCTGTCAATGTGTAAATAATTTTTGATTTTTCTGCAGCCATGATGTCCTTTACCGTTGATCAGAGGGGTGGGGTGCGGGGTTTAACCCACAACCTGTGAATCATAGGCGAGAGTTTTGCACTTTTTGGGCCAAGGCGAACGACTCGCACGGCAGAAAATTCGGCGCGCCAGGCCGAAAGCCGGCTTTGAAGCAAGGCCGTCCTTAAAGCAGAAACCGCACCGCCGCCGAAAAGCTGAAAAACGCCAACACGGTGGACAGCATGATGATGCGGGCGATGCGGCCGTTGTCAGCACCAAAGTGCTCGGCCAAGATCGACACATTGCTGGCGCTCGGCAGTGCCGCGACCAGCACCAACACCGTCAGGGCAAAACGCTCTAGCGGCAAACCGAGCTGAATCGCCGTCAGCCCCAGCAAAGCCACCAACAGCGGGTGCAACACCAGCTTGATCAAGACCACCGGCATGTAGTCGCGTGGCTGAGCGGGGGTGGTGGTGTTCATTTGTGCGCGGGCCAAAACCGCACCGATGGTGAACAGCGCCACCGGCGAGGCCGCATCGGCCAGCAAACCCACCGTGGCAGTCAATGGGGTGGGCAGCGACAGACTCAGCGCCGAAGCCAAGCCGCCCAAACCAATCGCCCACGGCATCGGGTTCACCAACACGCCTTTGAGCGCCCGCCGAAAAGCCCGTGCTGCGCCGTGTTCTTCAGCGCCGTCCAGCCGAGACAGCGCAATGCACAGCGACGAGGTGATCAGCAAGTCCACCGCGATGGCGGCAATCGCCGGGCCGGCGGCGGTTGCACCCAGCAGCGCCACCAGCAGCGGCACGCCCATGAAGCCCGTGTTTGGAAAAGCCGCCACCAGAGCGCCGAATGAAGCGTCGTTCCAGCCAATACGCGGGCTGCGGCTGACAGCGATTGTGAAGCCAACCATGATCAGCGCACACAGCACATAGACGGCGATCAAACTGCCGTCGAGCAACTGTTCGACCGGCGTGCTCGCGCCAAACCGAAACAACATACAAGGCAGCGCAAAGTACAGCACGAAGGCGTTCAGCCCGGGGATGGCCGCCTGCGGCAACATGGCCCTGCGGGCTGCCAGGTAACCACACAAAACTAGGGCAAAAAACGGAAAGGTGATGAGGAGAATGTTGAACACAGCGGGTATTGTTACAGGTCAGTCAGCTTTGCAAGTGACTGAGCCCATGACTGAGCAGGCGACTGGCTATGATGATCGGTTGGCCCAGCAGATGGCTCTTTTCTAACAGCCCCCACTCTAAGTTTCGATGTCGACCCCAAACTCCACCGGCACAACCGGCACAACCGCCATCGCCGGCCTGAACCTCGCCCAGCAAGAAGCCGTCAACTACATGCACGGCCCTTGCCTGGTATTGGCGGGTGCGGGTTCCGGCAAAACACGGGTCATCACGCACAAGATCGGGCGCTTGATTCAGTCCGGCCTGAAGCCCGAGCAAATTGCCGCCATCACCTTCACCAACAAAGCCGCCGCCGAAATGCGCGAGCGCGCCAAAAGCTTGATCGGCAAGAGCGCGCGCGGCGTGTTGATCTGCACCTTTCATGCGCTGGGCGTGCGCATGTTGCGGCAAGATGGCGGCGTGTTGGGTCTCAAACCGCAGTTCAGTATTTTGGACAGCGACGACGTCACCAGCATTTTGAAAGACGCCGGCGGCTCAACCGACTCAGCCACCGCCAAGCAATGGCAATGGACCATCAGCGCCTGGAAAAACAGCGGCCTGAACGCCGAGCAAGCCGAAGCGCAAGCCGCCAACGACGAGGAGCGTGTGCTGGCCCGCATCATGGCGCGCTACGAAGAGCGCCTGACCGCCTACCAAAGCGTCGACTTTGACGACCTGATCGGCCTGCCGCTGAAATTGCTGAAAGAGCACGACGAGGTGCGCGACAAATGGCAAGCCGCGCTGGGCCATGTGCTGGTCGACGAATACCAAGACACCAATGCCACGCAGTACGAGGTGCTGAAACTGCTGGTCGGCGAACGCGGCCGTTTCACGGCAGTCGGCGACGACGACCAATCTATTTACGGCTGGCGCGGCGCCACACTCGACAACCTGAAACGCTTGCCAATTGAGTACCCCACGCTCAAGGTCGTCAAGTTAGAGCAAAACTACCGCTCCACCAGCGCCATCTTGCGCGCCGCCAACAACGTCATTGGCCCGAACCCCAAGCTGTATCCGAAGACGCTGTTCAGCGAACTCGGTGAAGGCGAGCCGGTGCGCGTGCTGGACTGCGACGGCGAAGAACACGAAGCCGACCGTGTGGTTGCCCGCATCCAAAGCTTGCGCGCCGGCGGCGAGTTGCAAGCGGTGGGCAGCCAGTACAAAGACTGGAAAGACTTCAGCGTGTTGTACCGCGCCAACCACCAAGCCAAGGTCTTTGAAAAAGCCTTCAGGCGCGCACAAATTCCGTACAAGGTCTCCGGTGGCCAAAGCTTTTTTGACCGCGCTGAAATCAAAGACCTCTGCGGCTGGCTGCGCCTGTTGACCAACAACGACGACGACCCGGCCTTCATGCGCGCCGTCACAACGCCCAAGCGCGGCATCGGTCACGTCACCTTGCAAGCCCTCGGCAACTTTGGCAGCCAGTACAAACTGAGCCTGTTTGAATCCTTGTTCAGCAACTCGTTAGGGACGGTGCTGCCGGCCAAAGCGGTCGGTTCGCTGCACGAGTTTGGCCGCTACATGAATGACCTGGAGCACCGCGCCAAACACACCGTGGGCGCACAAGACGCCCGCGTGTTTTTGAACGACTGGCTGAAAGACATCGACTACGAAAAACATTTGTACGACGCCGAAGACAGCGAGAAAGTCGCCGCTGCGCGTTGGACCAATGTGATGGATTTTTGCGACTGGATGGCCCAACGCTGCGGCGGTCAGATTGATGACACCTCGGGTGCCACCGTCGAGAAAGAACGCAAGACCCTGCTCGAAGTGGTGCAAACGATTGCGCTGCTGTCGACCATCAGCGAACGCGAGGGCGACCAGGACGTCGTCACGCTGTCGACCCTGCACGCCGCCAAAGGGCTGGAGTGGCCGCACGTGATGTTGGTCAGCTGCGTTGAAGGGTTGCTGCCCTTCAAGTTAGGCGAAGACGACGCCGAGGCCAGCGCTGAGAGCATTGCGCTGCGCCTGCAAGAAGAACGCCGACTGATGTACGTCGGCATCACCCGCGCCCAACGCACGCTGATGGTCAGCTGGCTGCGGCGGCGCAAAAAAGGCCGCGAGATGATTGCCGGCACACCGAGCCGTTTCATCGCCGAAATGGGCCTGGACAAAACCACGGTCAAAGAAGACCCACGCGAAAAGATTCGCGCCTTGCGGGCCGAATTTGCACAGCGCGCGATCGACGGTGCGGCGGCGCAAGCTTTGGCAGAGGCCAAGTCTAAATCCGGCCAATGACGTTTTCAGACAAGCCCACACCATGCCATTATTTTCAAAACTTCGCTTCAGCTTTTCGCTTCGCACCTTGTGTATCAGCTCGGCACTGTTGCTGAACTTGAACAGCGGCTTCGCACAAACCAAACCGGCCCAAGCCTGCCCGACCGCACAAACCATCCAAGCCCAAGCGCTCTATGGCCAGTGGACTGTCGAGTTCACCGCGCCGCCGCGTGGCCTGCCAGCCAAGGCGACACTGGCGCTGCAACAGCACCCTGACTACACCGACAGCTTGGCCGGCACCTTGCTGCGCGACCTCAGCGCCGCACCTGGCGGCAAAGTGCCCGGCCATTCGCCGCGCGCCCAAGTTGCTGGCGATCTGGAAAATGGTCTTCTCATGCTCGATGAATCGTCAAACGGCACCAACCTGACTGCCAGTTGGGACGGCAAAGTGGTGGACGGCAGCTGCGGAAAAATCATCCAAGGCGTCTGGAAAGACCTCAGCAGCGACGCCCCGGCAGACGCTGCCGACGTGCCCTTTCGCATGCGCCAAACCAGCGCCTGGTGAAGCCGCTCTACGCTTTCATTGAACAACCGCCCCGTTGTCCGCCCGTCCCGCTGGCGGCGTGACGCCCAGGTGCAAAAACGCCGCCAGCGTGGCGATGCGGCCGCGCGGTGTGCGCTGCAGGTAGCCCTGCTGGATCAAATACGGCTCGATCACGTCTTCAATGGTGCCGGCATCTTCGCCAATGCTGGCAGCAATGCTGTCCAGGCCAACCGGGCCGCCGTCGAAGCGGTGAACCACGGCTTCGAGCAGTTTGCGGTCCATCACGTCAAAACCGCGCGGGTCGACGTCGAGCATGGCCAAGGCGCTGTGGGCGATGGCCAGCGTGATGACGCC
>JBBAPN010000042.1:0-21010 GCA_040400815.1 Polaromonas sp.
TCGTGAAGGCGGCCGGACCGTCGGCGCTGGTGTCGTCGCTAAGATCATCGCTTAAGAATTTGAAGATTTCGTAGGGGTATAGCTCAATTGGCAGAGCGTCGGTCTCCAAAACCGAAGGTTGTAGGTTCGATTCCTACTGCCCCTGCCACCTGACAGTCCCGGCCTAACCGGGCTAGATGGTGATGCGGGAAGAATAAAAACAAGCCTGCCGGCGGTCTCAGACCTCAGGCGGGCTTAAGTGTCTGAAAAGACGCAAGTGACTAAATAGGATATTCGGCGAACATGGCTTCTACTCAAGTTGAAACCGTCAGCACGGTGGCTGATAAGGCCAAGCTGGTGCTTGCTGCAGCCCTGGTGCTTGGAGCTTTGGTGGGTTTTTACCTGATGTCCAAGCAGGGCCCTATCGTGCAGTGGTCGGTTTTGCTGGTGGGCTTGGCGGCTGCGGTGATCGCATTTGGCGTTTCCGAGTCTGGCAGGCAGTTGCTGGCTTTTGCCCGCGACGCTTTGCGCGAAGTTAAAAAAGTGGTCTGGCCTACCCGCAAGGAAGCTGTTCAGATGACGGCTTACGTGTTTGCCTTTGTGGTGGTGATGGCTGTGTTTTTGTGGCTCACTGACAAAACACTCGAATGGGTGTTTTATGACCTGATACTGGGGTGGAGAAAATAATGAGCGACATGAACACCGAGGTGACCGGCGAGTCAACTGTAGAGTCATTCCTGCCAGTGGCGGGGATGCAGTGGTATGTCGTGCATGCCTATTCGGGCATGGAAAAAGCTGTTGAGCGGAATATTTTAGAGCGCATCAACCGCGCTGGCATGCAAACCAAGTTCGGTCGTTTTTTGGTGCCGACTGAAGAAGTGGTTGAGATCAAGAACGGCCAGAAAAAAACCACCGAACGTCGCTTCTTCCCGGGCTACGTCTTGGTTGAGATGGTCATGGACGACGAAACTTGGCACTTGGTGAAGCACACCAACAAGGTCACCGGCTTTGTGGGTGGCGCTAAAAACCGTCCCGCTCCGATCTCTGACGAAGACGTTCGCAAGATTGTTGAGCAGATGCAAGTCGGCACCGAGAAGCCGCGTCACAAGGTCGAGTTTGAAAACGGCGAATATGTCCGCGTCAAAGACGGACCATTCACTGACTTCAATGGCACGGTTGAAGAAGTCAACTACGATAAAAATCGCGTTCGCGTGTCGGTCACGATTTTTGGTCGTGCCACACCGGTTGAGCTTGAGTTCAGTCAGATCGAAAAAACCTAAGAAATTGTGGGGCGGACCAAAGCTGACGTAAATGATTGTGCAGCGAGGTCCCCAAACCTAAAAGATTGTGGGACGGATCAACGCAAGCGCGAAGCGCAAGTTGCTCGGTCCCCAACTGATTAAAAGAATTCTGCGCTTTGCAACTCGGCGCACCCAGTTCGAAAGAACTGTTTTTGAGTTGTGTCACCCCCGGGGAGCTAGAGCTAAACGTTCTGGTGTTTGACCCGCAAGGAGAAAAGTATGGCGAAAAAAATCGTCGGCTTCGTTAAGCTGCAAGTACCAGCTGGCAAGGCCAACCCATCACCACCGATCGGTCCAGCATTGGGTCAACGTGGTTTGAACATCATGGAATTCTGCAAGGCATTCAATGCCCAGACCCAAGGTGTTGAGCCAGGTCTGCCACTGCCTGTGGTGATCACGGCTTACGCCGACAAGAGCTTCACCTTCATCATCAAGACGCCTCCGGCCGTCACGTTGATCAAGAAAGCCATCAAGCTCGACAAAGGTTCGTCGACACCGCACACCGTCAAGGTTGGCAAGATCACCCGCGCTCAGCTGGAAGATATCGCCAAAGCCAAGATGAAAGACTTGACCGCCGCCGATCTGGATGCTGCCGTCCGCACGATCGCTGGTTCTGCCCGCTCCATGGGCGTCACTGTGGAAGGTGTTGTATGAGCAAGTTGACCAAGCGCCAAAAGGCCATCGTCGGCAAGATCGACAGCAACAAGCTGTACGCTTTGACTGACGCTATCGTCATCGTCAAAGAGCACGCAATTGCTAAATTTGACGAATCCATCGACGTCGCTGTTCAGCTCGGCGTGGACTCGAAAAAATCCGACCAAGTCGTGCGTGGCGCTGTGGTGCTACCAAACGGCACCGGTAAAACCGCCCGTGTGGCTGTGTTCGCCCAAGGCGCCAAGGCTGATGAAGCCCGTGCTGCGGGTGCAGACATCGTCGGCATGGACGACCTCGCCGCTGAAATCAAAGCAGGCAAGATGGATTTCGACGTTGTCATCGCATCGCCAGACGCCATGCGTGTGGTCGGTACCTTGGGTCAGATCCTTGGCCCACGCGGCCTGATGCCTAACCCGAAAGTCGGTACCGTTACCCCTGACGTCGCCACTGCGGTGCGCAACGCCAAAGCGGGTCAAGTCCAGTTTCGTGTTGACAAAGCCGGTATCGTGCACGGTACGATCGGTCGTCGCTCGTTCGACAACGACAAGCTGCAAGGCAACTTGGCTGCATTGGTGGAAGCTTTGGTCAAGGCCAAGCCAGCCACCAGCAAAGGTGTTTACCTGCGCAAAATCGCTGTGTCGTCAACGATGGGTGTGGGCGTTCGCGTCGACACGCAAAGCATCGCTGGTTAATTGAAAGAAATTTAGGTGGCGCCGCAAGGCGTTGCCCAATGTGGTGGGCTGCCGGGTCAAACCGGCAGGTCATCCAAGACCGTTGGTGTGTTGATCCAGATTGAAAGATCCGGACTGGCACTTAATCGAAAGACAGCCAACGCAGATGGCGCACCCGCTGCTTGAATGGTTTTGCAAGAAATCTGAAAACAGTTGGTCGCTGAACATGAGCGTGTTGAAGGTCAGGTTTCAAACCCCGGCTGACTACACATTTTTAAGGAGTAGACCTTGAGTCTCAACCGCAGTGAGAAACAAGCCGTCATTGAAGACGTTGCAGGCCTCGCAGCTAAAGCTCAAACGCTCGTGATAGCGGAATACCGTGGTATCACGGTCGCTGACATGACCCGTCTGCGCAGCCAAGCCCGCGAAAAAGGCGTGACCCTGAGCGTGTTGAAAAACACCCTGGCTCGCCGTGCCGTGGCAGGTAGCGCATTCGAAGTCCTGGCCGACCAGATGTCCGGTCCGTTGATCTACGGCTTTTCCGTCGATGCAGTAGCCGCCGCCAAAGTGGTGGCTGACTTCGCGAAAACCAACGACAAGTTGGTCATTCGTGCAGGCGCATTCGGTGGGAAATTCTTGGATGTCGACAGCGTCAAGCAATTGGCTAACATCCCTTCGAAAGAAGTGTTGCTGGCTCAAGTGTGTGGCTTGCTGATGTCGCCAATGTCGCGTACAGCCGTTGTGCTGGCCGCGCTGGCAGCGAAAAAAGGCGAAGCCTCGGCACCTGCCGAGCCCGCCGCAGCAGCTGAAGAAGCTGTCGCAGCGTAACCATGAGCCCCTGGTTGCAACCGTTGAAGCGCATCGCGCCAGACCCGCAGCCAACTGTTTAAGAAATTATTAGGAAATCAAAATGGCATTCGATAAAGACGCATTTTTGACCGCGCTGGATAGCATGACGGTCCTCGAACTCAACGACTTGGTGAAAGCCATCGAAGAGAAATTTGGCGTCAGCGCTGCAGCCATGTCGGCGCCTGCTGCTGGCGGCGGCGGCGCTGCTGCAGTCGCTGAAGAGCAGACTGAGTTCAACGTCATGTTGCTCGAAGTCGGCCCTAACAAAGTGTCCGTCATCAAAGCTGTGCGCGAAATCACTGGTCTGGGCTTGAAAGAAGCCAAAGACGTGGTTGACGGCGCACCGAAAGCAGTCAAAGAAGCCGCCTCTAAGGCCGACGCCGAAGCTGCCAAGAAAAAGCTCGAAGAAGCTGGCGCAAAAGTCGAACTCAAGTAAAGCTTGGGTTCATAAAGGCTGGAAGACCGGATTCGGGCTTCCAGCCTTTTGTGCTTGGGCAGTCCAGCTCAAAACAGCGCAAAGAAGACAATGAAGGTCTTTTTTGCAGTGTTTTCTGACCCCGACTGCAGAAAACGCCTTGGTTCGGGTGACGTGCAATGCGCCACCGTCCGCCATGGTTGGTAGTGGCCAACCACCAAGTCTGATTGATTACGCGGTGTAGTCAATCATGTCAGTCGCCAGAGCCAATCCAACCAGTTTTTAAACTCGTTCGTGTCCCTTTCCAGCGGAGAACTCATGGCCTATACGTATACAGAACGCAAGCGAATTCGCAAAAGCTTCGGCAACCGCGAGAGCGTTTTGCCAGTCCCTTACATGTTGCAGATGCAAAAAGACGCCTACACGGCCTTCTTGCAAGCAGACCGTGCGCCTAAGCAGCGCCAGGTTGAAGGCCTTCAGGCCGCGTTCGACAACGCCTTCCCCATCGTCTCGCACAATGGTTTTGTCGAGATGAAGTTCTTGGAGTACAACCTGGCCAAGCCCGCGTTTGACGTGCGTGAATGCCAAACCCGTGGTCTGACTTTTTCGTCTGCCGTGCGCGCCAAGGTTCAGCTCATCATTTATGACCGGGAATCCTCGACATCGCAGTCCAAAGTGGTCAAGGAAGTCAAAGAGCAAGAAGTCTACATGGGCGAAGTGCCTTTGATGACCGACAAGGGCTCGTTCGTCATCAACGGCACTGAGCGCGTGATCGTGTCCCAGTTGCACCGTTCACCGGGCGTGTTCTTTGAGCATGACAAGGGCAAGACCCACAGCTCGGGCAAGTTGCTGTTTTCGGCCCGTATCATTCCTTACCGCGGCTCATGGCTCGACTTCGAGTTCGACCCGAAAGACATCCTGTACTTCCGCGTTGACCGTCGCCGCAAAATGCCGGTCACGATTCTGCTCAAGGCCATCGGCCTGAACCACGAATCCATCCTCGCCAACTTCTTTGTGTTCGACCACTTCCGTTTGATGGACAGCGGCGCGCAAATGGAATTCGTGGCAGAGCGCATGCGCGGTGAAGTCGCCCGTTTTGACATCACCGACAAAACCGGCAAAGTCATCGTCGCCAAAGACAAGCGCATCACCGTGCGCCACACCCGCGAACTCGAACAAACCAGCACCACGTCCATCAGCGTGCCGGAAGACTTCCTGATCGGCCGTGTGGTGGCTAAGAACATGGTCGACGCCGACACCGGCGAAATCATCGCCAAGGCGAATGACGAGTTGACCGAAGTGCTGCTCAAAAAGCTGCGCACCTCGGGCGTGACCGAGCTGCAAGTTCTCTACACCAACGAACTTGACCAAGGTTCCTACATTTCGCAAACCCTGCGTGCCGACGAAACGGCCGACGAGTTTGCCGCACGCGTCGCCATTTACCGCATGATGCGTCCCGGCGAGCCGCCCACAGAAGACGCAGTGCAAGCGCTGTTCCAGCGCCTGTTCTACAACCCGGACACCTACGATCTGTCCAAAGTCGGCCGCATGAAGTTCAACGCGCGCGTTGGCCGTGCAGAGTCGACTGGCGCGATGGTCATGAGCAACGAGGACATCCTCGCGGTCGTGAAAATCTTGGTTGACTTGCGCAACGGCAATGGCCAGGTTGACGATATCGACCACCTCGGCAATCGCCGTGTGCGTTGCGTTGGCGAACTCGCTGAAAACCAGTACCGCACCGGTCTGGCACGGATTGAAAAAGCCGTCAAAGAGCGCCTGGGCCAAGCCGAGCAAGAGCCGCTGATGCCGCATGACCTGATCAACTCGAAGCCAATTTCTGCGGCCCTGAAAGAGTTCTTCGGTGCCTCGCAGTTGTCGCAGTTCATGGACCAGACCAATCCGCTGGCCGAGATCACCCACAAGCGCCGTGTATCGGCGCTTGGCCCCGGTGGTTTGACCCGCGAACGTGCCGGCTTTGAAGTGCGTGATGTGCACGTGACCCATTACGGTCGCGTCTGCCCGATTGAAACGCCCGAAGGACCGAACATTGGTCTGATCAACTCGCTGGCGCTGTACGCTCGTTTGAACGAATACGGTTTCATTGAAACCCCGTATCGCCGCGTCGTTGAGACTAAGATCACCACGCAAATCGACTACCTGTCGGCCATCGAAGAAGGCAAGTACGTCATCGCCCAGGCCAACGCCTTGCTCGACGACGACGGCAAGCTGACCGGCGATCTGGTCTCGGCCCGGGAAAACGGCGAATCGATTTTGTGCGGTGCTGAGCGCGTTCAATACATGGACGTCTCGCCTGCGCAGATCGTCTCTGTGGCAGCTTCACTCGTGCCTTTCCTGGAGCACGACGACGCCAACCGCGCGCTGATGGGCGCTAACATGTCGCGTCAGGCGGTGCCTGTGCTGCGTCCTGAAAAGCCATTGGTCGGCACCGGTATCGAGCGCGTCGCCGCGATCGACTCTGGCACTGTGGTCACGGCCACACGCGGCGGTATCGTTGACTACGTTGACGCCACCCGCATCGTGGTGCGCGTGAACGATGCCGAAGCACTTGCCGGTGAAGTCGGTGTCGACATCTACAACCTGATCAAGTACCAGCGTTCAAACCAAAACACCAACATCCACCAGCGTCCGATCGTCAAGATGGGCGACAAGCTGGCCAAGGGTGACGTCATTGCTGACGGCGCATCGACCGACCTCGGCGAAATCGCCATTGGTCAGAACATGCTGATCGGCTTCATGCCATGGAACGGCTACAACTTCGAGGATTCGATCCTGATCTCCGAGCGCGTGGTCTCTGAAGACCGCTACACCTCGATTCACATCGAAGAGCTGGTGGTCATGGCCCGCGACACCAAACTCGGTGCCGAAGACATCACGCGCGACATCCCGAACTTGTCGGAACTGCAATTGAACCGTCTGGACGAATCCGGCATTATTTATGTCGGTGCCGAAGTCCAACCCGGCGACACGCTGGTCGGCAAGGTCACGCCCAAAGGCGAGACCACGTTGACACCCGAAGAAAAACTGCTGCGCGCCATCTTCGGCGAAAAAGCCAGCGACGTGAAAGACACCTCGCTGCGCGTCAGCCAGGGTTCGCAAGGCACCGTCATCGATGTGCAGGTCTTCACCCGTGAAGGCATCGTGCGCGACAAGCGTGCGCAGCAGATCATTGACGACGAGCTGAAGCGTTTCCGCCTCGACTTGAACGACCAGCTGCGCATCGTCGAAGCTGACGCGTTTGACCGGATCGAAAAGCTGCTGAATGGCAAGATCGCCAATGGCGGTCCTAAGAAGCTGGCCAAGGGCACGAAAATCGACAAGGCTTATTTGTCCGACGTCGAAAAGTACCACTGGTTTGACATCCGTCCCGCCGAGGACGAAGTCGCAACGCAGCTCGAGAGCATCAAGAACTCGATGGAGCAGACCCGCCACAGCTTCGACCTTGCGTTTGAAGAAAAGCGCAAGAAGCTGACGCAGGGCGACGAGCTGCCAGCCGGCGTGCTGAAGATGGTCAAGGTTTACCTGGCCGTCAAACGCCGCCTGCAACCGGGCGACAAAATGGCCGGCCGTCACGGCAACAAAGGTGTGGTCTCCAAGATCGTGCCTGTCGAAGACATGCCTTTCATGGCCGACGGCACACCGTGCGACATCGTGCTGAACCCGCTCGGCGTGCCGTCACGGATGAACGTCGGTCAGGTGTTGGAAGTGCACTTGGGCTGGGCCGCCAAAGGTCTGGGCCAGCGGATTGGCGACATGCTGCAAGCGGAAGCCAAAGTGGCTGAGTTGCGCAGTTTCATGGACACCATCTACAACAAGTCGGGTCGCTCTGAAGATCTGGCCAAGCTGTCGGATGACGAAGTCCTCGAGATGGCTGGCAACCTGACGGGCGGCGTGCCATTCGCCACCCCGGTGTTTGACGGTGCTTCAGAAGCTGACATCATGAAAATGCTGCAGCTGGCTTACCCAGAAGACATTGCCAAGGTCAAAGGCATGACGGCAACCCGCACCCAAGTGCAGTTGTATGACGGCCGCACCGGTGACCAGTTCGAACGCACGACCACCGTCGGCTACATGCACTTCTTGAAGCTGCACCACTTGGTCGACGACAAGATGCACGCCCGTTCAACCGGTCCGTACAGCTTGGTCACGCAGCAACCGTTGGGTGGCAAGGCTCAGTTCGGTGGCCAGCGTTTCGGCGAGATGGAAGTCTGGGCGCTGGAAGCCTACGGTGCGGCTTATGTGCTGCAGGAAATGCTCACCGTCAAGTCAGACGACGTGCAAGGCCGGACCAAGGTTTACGAAAGCATCGTCAAAGGCGAGCACTCGATCACGGCCGGTATGCCGGAATCGTTCAACGTGCTGGTCAAAGAGATTCGCTCGCTCGGTATTGACATCGAACTCGAACGCTCTTAATTCGATTAGACAAGGATTTATCACATGAAATCACTCCTCGACCTGTTCAAGCAATTCACGCCGGATGAGCATTTTGATGCCATCAAAATCGGCATGGCCTCGCCCGAGAAGATCCGTTCGTGGTCTTTCGGCGAAGTCAAAAAGCCAGAGACCATTAACTACCGTACCTTCAAGCCTGAGCGCGATGGTCTTTTTTGCGCCAAGATTTTTGGCCCCATCAAAGACTATGAGTGCTTGTGCGGCAAGTACAAACGCCTGAAGCACCGCGGTGTCATCTGCGAAAAGTGCGGCGTTGAAGTCACGCAAACCAAGGTTCGCCGCGAACGCATGGGTCACATTGACCTGGCCGCACCGTGTGCCCACATCTGGTTCCTGAAGTCGCTGCCGTCCCGCTTGGGCATGGTGCTCGACATGACGCTGCGGGACATCGAACGCGTTTTGTATTTCGAAGCTTACGTCGTCACTGACCCGGGCATGACGCCGCTGAAGAAATTCAGCA
Organism: Polaromonas sp.; assembly: GCA_040400815.1. Classification (GTDB taxonomy): domain Bacteria; phylum Pseudomonadota; class Gammaproteobacteria; order Burkholderiales; family Burkholderiaceae_C; genus Polaromonas. The sequence continues at coordinate 8,800 of JBBAPN010000042.1, forward strand.
TCATGTCGGAAGACGACTACGACGCCAAGCGCAAAGAGTACGGCGACGAGTACACCGCCAAGATGGGCGCTGAGGGTATCAAAGACCTGCTCGAAACCCTCGACCTCGACGTCGAAATCGACAAGCTGCGCAACGACCTGACCGGCTCCGAAATCAAGATCAAGAAAAACGCCAAGCGTTTGAAATTGATGGAAGCGTTCAAAAAGTCCGGCATCAAGCCGCATTGGATGGTGCTCGATGTGCTGCCGGTGTTGCCGCCGGACCTGCGTCCGCTGGTGCCGCTGGACGGCGGCCGTTTTGCCACCTCCGACCTGAACGATCTGTACCGCCGCGTCATCAACCGCAACAGTCGCCTGCGCCGTTTGCTGGAATTGAAAGCGCCAGAGATCATTGCCCGCAATGAAAAGCGCATGTTACAAGAAGCGGTTGACTCACTGCTCGACAACGGTCGCCGTGGCAAAGCCATGACCGGCGCCAACAAGCGTGCACTGAAGTCGCTGGCCGACATGATCAAAGGCAAGTCAGGCCGTTTTCGGCAGAACTTGCTGGGCAAACGCGTCGACTATTCAGGCCGTTCTGTCATCACCGTGGGCCCAACGCTCAAGCTGCACCAGTGCGGTTTGCCCAAGCTCATGGCGCTGGAATTGTTCAAGCCTTTCATCTTCGCTCAGCTCGAGTCGCGCGGCATTGCCACGACCATCAAGGCGGCCAAGAAAGAAGTCGAATCAGGCACGCCCGTGGTGTGGGACATTCTCGAAGAGGTCATCAAAGAGCATCCGGTGATGCTGAACCGTGCGCCTACGCTGCACCGTTTGGGCATTCAGGCTTTTGAGCCGATCTTGATCGAAGGCAAAGCGATTCAGTTGCACCCACTCGTCTGCTCGGCTTTCAACGCCGACTTCGACGGTGACCAGATGGCTGTTCACGTCCCGCTGTCAGTCGAAGCACAGATGGAAGCCCGCACCTTGATGTTGGCCTCGAACAACATCTTGTTCCCGGCCAACGGCGAGCCTTCCATTGTTCCGTCGCAAGACGTGGTGCTGGGTCTGTACTACACGACACGCGACCGCACCAATGGCAAAGGCGAAGGCTTGATCTTCTCTGACATCAGCGAAGTTCAGCGCGCCTTTGACGGCGGTGAAGTCGAACTCAACGCCCGCATCAACGTGCGTTTGACCGAGTACACCAAAGACAAAGAAACCGGCGAGTTCATGCCGTCGACCAAGCTGTGGGAAACCACGGCCGGCCGCGCGCTGCTGTCCGAGATCCTGCCAAAGGGATTGCCTTTCTCCAATATCAACAAAGCGTTGAAGAAGAAAGAAATCTCCAAGCTGATCAACGTCTCTTTCCGCAAGTGCGGCTTGAAAGAGACCGTGGTGTTCGCCGACAAGTTGCTGCAAAACGGCTTCCGCCTGGCGACCAAATCGGGTATCTCGATTTGCATCGACGACATGCTCGTGCCGAAAGAAAAGCCAAGCATCATCGAGCGCTCAGAAAAAGAAGTTAAAGAGATCGAGCAGCAATATGTCTCCGGTCTGGTGACGGCTGGCGAGCGCTACAACAAGGTGGTGGACATTTGGGGCAAGGCCGGCGACGAAGTCTCCAAGGTCATGATGGCCCAGCTCGCCAAAGAGCGCACCATTGACCGTCACGGCAAAGAAGTCGACCAAGAATCGTTCAACTCGATTTACATGATGGCCGACTCGGGCGCCCGCGGTTCTGCCGCTCAGATTCGTCAGCTCGCCGGTATGCGCGGTTTGATGGCCAAGCCTGACGGCTCGATCATTGAAACGCCGATCACCGCTAACTTCCGCGAAGGTTTGAACGTGCTGCAGTACTTCATCTCGACGCACGGTGCGCGTAAGGGTCTGGCTGACACGGCTTTGAAAACGGCTAACTCCGGTTACTTGACGCGTCGTTTGTGCGATGTGGTGCAAGACTTGGTCGTCATTGAAGACGACTGCGGTACCAGCGATGGTTCGGTCATGCGCGCCATTGTGGAAGGTGGCGAAACAATTGAATCACTGCGCGACCGCGTCCTTGGACGCACCGCAGTGGACGATGTGTTGCACCCAGAAAACCGCGCCGTGCTGGCCAAGGCCGGCGCCATGCTCGATGAAGACTTGATGGACGAACTCGAAGCCGCTGGCGTCGACGAAATCAAGGTTCGCACCGCGCTGAACTGCGCCACCCGCTTTGGTCTGTGCGCCAAGTGCTACGGCCGTGACTTGGGTCGCGGCGGTCTGATCAACATCGGTGAAGCGGTCGGTATCATCGCCGCCCAGTCGATCGGTGAACCCGGCACGCAGCTGACGATGCGGACTTTCCACATCGGCGGTGCAGCGTCCCGCGCTGCGATCGCGTCCAGCGTCGAAGCCAAGTCCAACGGCCTGATCGGTTTCAACGCACCGATGCGCTATGTGACCAACGGCAAAGGCGAGCTGGTCGTGATTGCCCGCTCTGGCGAGATCGTCATTCATGACGAGCATGGCCGTGAGCGTGAGCGTCACAAGGTGCCTTATGGTGCCATCCTAACGGTCAAGGCAGACCAGGCCATCAAGGCCGGCGCTATTTTGGCCAACTGGGATCCTCTGACCCGTCCGATCATCACCGAGTTCGCCGGTAAGGTGCTCTTTGAGAACGTCGAAGAAGGCGTCACGGTGGCCAAGCAGCTTGACGAAGTGACCGGTCTGTCTACCTTGGTGGTGATCGATCCGAAGCGTCGCGGCGCCACCAAAGTGATTCGTCCAGGTGTCAAGCTGATTGATGCCACTGGCCATGAAGTGAAGATCCCTGGCACTGATCACTCGGTGACGATTGGTTTTCCTATCGGTTCGCTGGTGCAAGTGCGCGACGGTCAAGAAGTCGGCCCAGGCGAAGTGTTGGCGCGGATTCCGGTCGAAGGCCAGAAAACGCGAGACATCACTGGCGGTCTGCCACGGGTGGCAGAGCTGTTCGAAGCCCGGACCCCGAAAGACAAGGGCACGCTGGCCGAGATGACCGGTACCGTGTCGTTCGGCAAAGAGACCAAAGGCAAGATTCGCCTGCAGATCACTGACCCTGAAGGCACGGTCTGGGAAGACCTCGTGCCAAAAGAGAAGAACATTCTGGTGCACGAAGGCCAAGTCGTGAACAAGGGCGAGAGCATTGTGGACGGCCCGGCCGACCCACAAGACATCTTGCGTTTGCTCGGCATGGAAGAGCTGGCCCGCTACATCGTCGACGAAGTGCAAGACGTTTACCGTCTGCAGGGCGTGAAGATCAACGACAAGCACATCGAAGTGATTGTTCGTCAGATGCTGCGCCGTGTGGTGGTCGGTGATGTCGGTGAGTCCACCTACATCGCTGGTGAGCAAGTTGAGCGCTCGGTCATTCTGGATGTCAACGACGCTCTGCGCGCCGCTGGCAAAATCCCAGCGACCTTCAGCAACTTGTTGCTCGGTATCACCAAGGCTTCCTTGTCGACCGATTCGTTCATCTCCGCGGCTTCCTTCCAGGAAACCACGCGCGTGCTGACCGAAGCGGCCATCATGGGCAAGCGCGACGAGTTGCGTGGCTTGAAAGAGAACGTCATCGTCGGCCGTTTGATCCCTGCCGGTACCGGCATGGCGTATCACAAGGCCCGTCGGGCCAAGGAGCAAATGGACGACGCCGAGCGCCGTTCCATCGCCGAAACTGAAGCCGCTGAGCTCGAGGCCTTGTCGCCTGCCGAGCACAGCAGTGAAGGTGCCGACAACCTGTCTTGAACCCGTCTTGACCCAGCCCTGAGCTGAATCCCCCGCTTGGGGGCGAGCCCCCACCTGTCACCAGGTGAGGGGCTTTTTTGTTGTGCTCTTTCTGGCTCAGCTTGGCGTTTGTCGGCTAAAGTGATGAATCAAACCATGCCTCAAAATACCCACTCATGAGTACCAATTCCATTGTCTGGTGGCTGCTGCTGGCCTTGGCCGTTTTTTGGGTGGTGGGGGGCTACAACCGCCTGACGCGGCTTAAAAACGCCATCGGGGACACCTTCATCAGCATCGATTTGCAGTTCAAGGATCGCCATGACTTGCTGCTCAAGCTCGCCGAAGCAGCGGGCGAGTACCTTAGCCACGAGCCCGTCACTCTGCCTGCGTTGATGCGGGCGCGCAACGAGTCAAGCACCGCCCACGACAGTGTTCGCGCACGTCCTGGCCAGGCCAGTTTGGTGTTGGCGCTGATGGCTGCCGAGCAAAAGCTGAACCACTCGCTAGACGATTTATGGGCGACCGGGACTGACAATCTGGCGATGTTGGCCGACCCGAAGATGCGCGAACTGGCTCAGCAACTCATGACGACCCAGAACAAACTGGCCTTTGGCTGTCAGGCTTTCAACGCCAGCGTGCAGCATTTCAACGCCGCACAAAGTCAATTCCCGACACTCTTGATCGCCCGGCTGTTCGGCGTGTCTGCTGCCGCCGAATTGGCGATCGGGTTGCAGACCGCCTAGGCATGGCAGGCTGCAGGGTGTTGCGGGCCGGTTGGCAATGGGCAATGGGCAATGGGCAGTTTCAGCCAGACTTGAAGGAGCGATCAGATGAACCTAAAAACACGGGCTTGGGCGGTGCAGATCGGCTTGAGTTTTTTTGCACTTGTTTCGCAAGCTCACGGGCAAGGGCAAGGGGCTGCCGCAGATGCCACCCCGCAGGCCGTGCTTTATGTCCAGAGCCTCGCCGCCAGCTGCGCCGCATGCCATGGCACGAAGGGCCAAGCGGTCGCGGGCTCGCAAGTGCCTTCCTTGGCCGGGCTCGACAAAGCCTACTTGCTGACGCAGATGCAGGCCTTCAAGGCCGGCAGCCGACCGGCCAGTGTCATGCAGCAGATCAGCAAGGGTTACAGCGACAGCCAGATCGACAGCATCGCAGCCTACTTCGCCGCGCAGAAAAAGTAAAGGCTGAACATGACCTCGAACGTATCTCCGTCAGTGCAGCCTGACCTGCAACGCCGTGGGCTCTTGCAATCGACGGCCGCCCTCGGGCTGCTCGGCTTGGCCGGCTGCGCCACCAGCGCGATGCCCACGCGCGCCAAGGTGGTCGTGATCGGCGGTGGTTTCGGCGGCGCCACCGCCGCCAAGTACGTGCGCCTGTTCTCGGACTACAAAATCGACGTGGTCGTGATCGAGCCGCAAGAGGCCTTTATCTCTTGCCCGATTTCAAACCTTGTGCTGAGCGGCGGCAAACAAATCGCCGACCTCACCGTGCCTTACACCGCGCTCAGCCGCCGCCACGGCATCACCGTGGTCAAAGACATGGCCAGCGCCATCGACACCCAGCGCAAGACCGTCACCTTGGCCGGCGGCGCCACCATCGGCTACGACAAACTGGTCGTCTCGCCCGGCGTTGAGCTGATGCTGGACAGCGTCGAGGGCTTGCGCGCTGCGAACGCTTCTGGGCAGATTGTGCAGGCCTGGAAAGCCGGCGTCGAGACCTTGGCTTTGCGCCGTCAACTCGAAGTCATGGCCGACGGCGGCGTCTTTGCCATCACCATTCCCGAAGCGCCATACCGCTGCCCGCCTGGCCCGTACGAGCGGGCCTCGGTGGTGGCCGCTTACTTCAAAACGCACAAGCCGCGCAGCAAGGTGCTGATCCTGGATGCCAATCCTGACGTCACTTCCAAAGCCGCGCTGTTCAAAAAAGTCTGGGCCGAGCAGTACCAGGGCATGGTCGAGTACCGCAGCCATCACACAGCGGTGGCGGTTGACGCCAAGGCTGGGGTTGTCAAGTTCGAAATTCAAGACGACGTCAAGGCCCAGGTGCTGAATGTCTTGCCAGCCATGCGCGCCGGCAGCATCGCCGTGCAGACCGGGCTGAACAACCAGAACAATCGTTGGTGTGGCGTCAACTACCTGAACTTTGAATCAAGCGCCGCCAAAGACGTTCACGTGCTGGGCGACGCCATTCAGGTTGCCCCAGCCATGCCCAAGAGCGGCCACATGGCGAACGCTCATGGCAAGGTGGCTGCAGCCGCCATCGTGGCGGAACTGGCAGGTTGGGAGATCCATCCCGCGCCGATGCTCAGCAACACCTGCTACAGCTTTGTCGACAACCACAATGTGATTCATGTGGCCAGCGTGCATGCCTACGTGGCCGCTGAAAAAACCTTCAAGACCGTGGCTGGTTCGGGCGGTCTGAGCGCCGCACCTAACGAACTCGAAGGCATCTATGCGCTCAACTGGGCCCGCAACATCTGGGCAGATACACTGCTCTGAACGGCGGGGCATGGGTCCCGCTTTTTTATTTTTGTGGCCACGGCTTGACCGTGACTGCCTGCCTAAGCACTTATGCAAGACACCCAAGCGACCGAAGAAACCCGCGACCAAACCCCCCTGTGGCAACAGCTGCAAGGGGCTTCAGCCCTGTTGTTGGCGGTGCGCTCAGGCCGATCCATGACGGCTGAGCTCGAACGCGTGCCGCCGCACTTGCGCCCTGGCGTGCAGGCGCTGGGCTTTCATGCGCTGCGCTGGCTGGGTCGGGCTGAAGCCCTGCGCCAGCAATTGGCCAGCCGGCCGCCACCGCCTGATGCCGATGCGCTGCTGTGTGTGGCGCTGGCATTGGCCTCGGAGGTTGATGAGTCGCTCTACACCGAATACACGCTGGTCGACCAAGCGGTTGAAGCCGCTAAAAAAAACGAGGACACCCGCCATCAGGCCAGCTTCATCAACGGCTGCCTGCGCCGGTTTTTACGCGAACGAGACGCCATGCTGGCCATTTGCGAGCGCAAGCCGCAAGCCATCTGGAACCATCCGCAGTGGTGGGTCGACCGGGTCCGCAAAGACCACCCGGACACCTGGCAAGCCATTTTGTGGGCCAACAACAGCCGGGCTCCGCTGACGCTGCGCGTCAACACCCGCTTGACGACCCAAGCCGGCTACCTGCACAGCTTGCAGGACAGCGGCATAGACGCCGCAGCCGTCGGAGAGCACGGCGTTATGTTGGGCAGCCCGCGTGCGGTGACACGTTTGCCGGGCTACGCCGAAGGACTTTTTTCAGTGCAAGACGCGGGTGCGCAACTCGCCGCGCCTTTGCTGCTCAATGGGCTTGAGCCTGCCGACGGCCAACCGCGTCTGCATCTGCTCGATGCCTGTGCGGCGCCGGGCGGCAAGACCGCCCATTTGTTAGAGCTGGTGGACGCCAACGTCATGGCGCTCGACATTGACGCCGACCGCTGCACCCGCGTGCAAAAAAACCTGGACCGCTTACAACTGCAGGCACAGATCACGGTCGCCGATGCGGGTCGGCCAGAAGACTGGTGGGACGGCCAGTCGTTTGACGGCATCTTGCTCGACGCGCCATGCACCGCTTCGGGCATCGTGCGGCGTCACCCTGACGTACGCTGGCTCCGGCGACCGACCGACATTGCCCAACTCGCAGCACAACAGACACGACTGCTAGAAGCGCTGTGGCCCTTGCTGCGCAAAGGAGGTCGTTTGCTCTACTGCACCTGTTCGGTTTTCAGAGCCGAGGGCGAGCAGCAGATTCAAACGTTTCTTATGCACCACACTGACGCCGTATTAAGACCATCGCCGGGGCATTTGCTGCCCCAAGTTCGCTTGGAAGGGGCTTTCTTCCCGGACAATTTACTGCGTGAGCACGATGGTTTTTATTACGCAGTTTTGGAAAAGCGCGCCGCCTGAGGTTGGCGTGCGGCGTTGCTGGGTGCGTGACTGGGCGATTTTGGTGATTTTCACGGTATTTCTGACGGGCGCTCTGTCAAACGCCCAGGCTGCCGGTCTCGACTATGCCGCCAATAACGCGACGGCTCAGCTCAGCCAACTCAAAACGGAGCGGGCAGACGATGGGGTTTACCTCAGCGCCTCGGTGACCTTTGAGCTTCCACATGTTGTTGAAGACGCCTTGCTCAAAGGCATTGCGCTATTTTTTGTGATCGAAGTCGAGGTCTACAAAGATCGCTGGTATTGGATGGACCAGCGGGTCGCCGGTGCCGCGCGGACCATTCGGCTGGCCTACCAGCCCCTGACAAGGCGCTGGCGGGTCAACATCGGCTCAGGCCTGATGGGTGCATCTTCTGGGCTGCGCGCCACTTTCAATCAAAACTACGACACCTTGCCGGAGGCGATGTCGGCGGTTCAGCGCGTGGCCCGTTGGAAGATCGCTGAGCTCGGGGATGTGCGCCCTGGGAGCGACCACTCGCTGGCCTTCAGCTTCAAGCTTGACCTGTCTCAGCTGCCCAGGCCGTTTCAGATTGGCGTGGCCGGGCAACGCGACTGGAGCATTGTTGTTGACAGCGCCCAGCCGCTGGTTCTGCAAAGTGCACGGGTTGCTGAACCGGACAAAGACAGCGCAGCAGAGGCTGGCAAGTGATTGGCGAGTCGATGGGCTCGTTGCGCAGCAGCCGCGCTTTTCAATGGATGCTGGGGGTTGGGGCTGGCGTCATCGTGGCGCTTGGCTTGGTGCTGATCTTTTTGTTGACCCAAGCGACAGGCAACCGAGAGCTTTACGAACGCAATTACCCGCTGTTGTTTGGCCTCAACATTGGCGTGGCCGTGCTGCTGTTGGTGGTCATAGGCTGGATCGCCTTGCGACTGGTCTTGCGCTTGCGGCAAGGCAAATTCGGCAGTCGCTTGCTGGTGAAATTGGCTGCAATTTTTGCGCTGGTCGGGCTTTTCCCGGGTGTCACGATCTACGTGGTGTCTTACCAATTTGTCTCGCGCTCAATTGAAAGTTGGTTCGACGTCAAGGTCGAAGGGGCGCTGGCTGCCGGCCTCAACCTCGGTCGCGTCACGCTCGACACGCTGGCCGCCGATCTCGGCAACCGCACGCGCCAAGCGGCGACCCAGCTGTCGCAATCGACCGATGCATCGCCAAGTCTGGTGCTCGAACGGTTGCGCGACCAACTTGGTGTCAAAGATGTGGTCTTGTGGAGCGCTGCCGGACAACTCATCGCCAGCGCCGGCGAGTCGCGGTTTTTATTGCAACCAGAACGACCCACATCACAGCAATTGCGGGCCGCCCGCAGCAAGCGCGTGATGACGCAGATCGAGGGTCTGGAAGACGCCGTGCTGATCAGTCCCAATGCGCCCGTGTCGCAACCCCGCAAGGCGCGCATCAAGGCGATCGCCCTCGTCAACGACGCTAATTTTGACTTGACCAGTGCCGACCGTTTTCTGCAAATATCGGAAGACTTGCCGGGCGAGCTGGTGGCCAATGCGATCGTTGTCCAAGAGGCCAATCGGGAATACCAAGAGCTCGCTTTGGCCCGCGAGGGTTTGCGCAAAATGTACATCGGCACCTTGACCTTGAGTCTTTTTCTGGCGGTTTTCGGTGCCGTGTTGTTGGCGGTGTTGCTGGGCAGTCAGCTGGCGCGGCCGCTGCTGTTGCTGGCCGAAGGCGTCAGGCAAGTGGCCCAGGGCGATCTGCGACCCAAAGCTGTTCTGGGCAGCAATGACGAGCTCGGTGGACTCACGCGGTCGTTCGCGGTGATGACCCAGCAGTTGGCCGATGCCCGCTCGGCAGTGCAGCAAAGCATGTCGCAAGTCGATGCGGCGCGCGCCAATTTACAGACCATTTTGGACAACCTCACGGCCGGTGTGTTGGTGTTCGACGTTCACGGTCATGTCCGTTCCAGCAACCCAGGGGCAGCCCGTATTTTGCAAGCACCGGTGGCGGCTTACCAAGGTAAGCTGTTGAGCGAAGTGCCCGGTCTGGAAGTCTTTGGCAAAGCTGTGCAGGCGCAGTTCACCGCCTACTTGGCTGAGCACGCTGCGCACGGCTTAGAGCATTGGCAGCAGACCTTTGAGTTGCATGGCGGTTTGTCTGGTACCGACGATGGTGCGGTGTCGCTGGTCGCACGCGGTGCCAAGATGGCCGGCACTGAAGAATGCCTTTTGGTGTTTGACGATGTCTCGGCCATGGTGTCGGCTCAGCGGGCCGAGGCTTGGGGCGAAGTGGCCCGTCGGTTGGCCCACGAAATCAAAAACCCATTGACGCCAATTCAGCTCTCCGCTGAGCGTCTGGAGATGAAGCTTGCCAACAAGCTGCAGCCAACTGAGCAGGCTCTGCTGACCAAGTCCGTCAAGACCATCGTCGACCAAGTTGACGCCATGAAGCGGTTGGTCAATGACTTTCGCGACTACGCCCGTTTGCCCGCCGCCGACCTCAAGCCCATCGACCTGAACGCGTTGGTGAGCGATGTGATGCAGTTGTACGCCTTGGACGCCGCCATTCCAATACAGGTCGAGCTTGACCCGATGGCCCCGCTGATCCGCGGTGATGCACAACAGCTGCGCCAAGTGATGCACAACCTTTTGCAAAATGCGCAAGATGCCCAAGACGCGCCGCCGTCATCGCAACAGGCGCAAATCCTTCTGAAAACCGAATACGCTCACAGTTCACAGCGCGTGCGACTGATCGTGCGCGACAACGGCGCTGGCTTTTCCGACAACATATTGAAGCGCGCTTTCGAGCCTTACGTCACCACCAAGGCCAAAGGCACGGGCTTGGGCTTGGCGGTGGTGAAAAAAATTGCAGACGAACACGGCGCGCGCATCGATATTTCCAACCGCGTTGCCGCCGGGGTGGTGCAGGGTGCCCAAGTGTCGTTATCATTCCGAGTTGTGGCGTAGCAACACTCAGAACCATCAGGTAATGGCGTCACAGACAAAGCAACTGCTAAGGGCGAGATTCAATGGCTAATATTTTGGTGGTCGATGATGAGTTGGGCATCCGTGACCTCCTCTCAGAAATCTTAAACGACGAAGGGCATCAAGTCGAGCTGGCCGAAAACGCCGCCCAAGCCCGGCTCGCCCGCAACCGCGCTCGCCCAGACTTGGTGTTGCTCGACATTTGGATGCCTGACACAGACGGCGTCACGCTGCTCAAAGAGTGGTCCTCCGGCGGTATGCTGACCATGCCGGTCATCATGATGAGTGGCCACGCCACCATTGACACCGCCGTAGAGGCCACCAAAATTGGCGCGATGGCTTTTCTTGAAAAACCCATCACACTGCAAAAACTCTTGCAAGCCGTCGAGCATGGTCTGGCTCGACTTGCCGTGCGAAAACCCGCCGGTTTGCCTGTGGCTATGCCGGTTGGTGAGTTGGCACCGGCACCGAGCCATGGGGTGGTTCTGGTCGGGACTCCGCACGACGCTAGCCCGCAACCAACGCAAAGCTTTCTGCTCGAAAAACCGCTGCGTGAGGCGCGTGACGAATTCGAAAAAGCCTACTTCGAATTTCACCTCCACCGCGAAGGTGGCTCTATGACCCGTGTCGCCGACAAAACCGGGCTCGAACGAACGCACCTTTACCGAAAGCTCAAACAGCTCGGTGTCGACCTCACACGCGGCAAACGCCAGACTTGAACTGTAGAAAAATACGCTTTGCCTGGTATATAATTTGAGGCTTGGCCCGGTAGCTCAGTCGGTAGAGCAGAGGATTGAAAATCCTTGTGTCGGTGGTTCGATTCCGCCCCAGGCCACCAAATTTACACCGTAGTTCCGCAAGGTCTACGGTGTTTTTGTTTGTGGGTGTCGTTGAGTGACCCACAACGCACGCAACAGGCGAAACCTTGCCTCACTCACCACCGCCCCGCCCGCTGTTATTTACCTGCGCGACAGTGAAGTTGTCATCTACCGCCGCACACGCAGCCTGCTTTACCAATGTCGCTATAAGCTCGCCGATGGAACTTGGCACAGACAGACGACGGGTAAAGCCAGCTTAGAACACGCCATTGCCGCCGCCTGTAACTTGTATGACGAAGCCAGATACAGACAGCGGCTGGGTTTAGCACACCAAGCACACTCTTTCGCACAACTTGCCCACCTGGTACTGGCAGAACTGCGGCAGCAAATTGACGCAGGCAGTGGCAAGACCGCCTACAGCTCGTATGTCAGTTGTATAGAGAAATACTTCTTGCCCTACTTTGGCGAGCGACGACTGGAAGAACTCACGCACTCAGACATACGAGAGTTTGAACTGTGGCGAGACAGGCAGATGCTGAAAAAGCCAAAAACCAGCACCCTCAACAACTTCACCAGTGCGTGGAACAAGATTATTGCCACAGCGGTAGAACGCGGCTACATCAGCGAACGGGTGCCAGTACCCAAGCTGACCACACGCGGGTTGAAGGGAACAACACGCCCTGCGTTCAGTGAACTTGAGATCAACCGCCTACTGGTGTTTAGAGGAGCTCAAGGCAAATTCCCTCGGGGTGGCCACCGGCATACCCGATCAAAT
>JBBAPN010000043.1:0-20357 GCA_040400815.1 Polaromonas sp.
TTGCACGCACAAGTGCAACGGTAAAGGGAAAAGTTGAATGTGTTCAGCAATTTTTGACTGGACTACGGGTTCACCGAATATTTACAACCTTGCACAACTGTGTTGAGCTAAGTTGTTGATTTATAAGGAAAGGTGTCTGCGAAACGGCTGGATCGTCATCCTGAACCAGGGTTCAGGTGGGCGAGGGCGATCAAGCTTCGGGGCCGTCTAACGCGAGACGATCACACCTGCTTGAAAACTTACCAAGCCCGTGCTTATAAAGCATTGGCACAAGGAAATATAAAACCCAACAAGTGACGCAGACTGTTGGATTGTAGGCGCGATCCGTCTCGTGCAAGCCGCCTAAGGGTTAATTGAGCCAGCGTTACAGCAGACGGCCGTCGACACCCAGAGCCGTGTCGAGTCGGCTGAGTAGGGAGCCGATTTGGGCGTCAATTTGGGCCTGATCTGGCGCATCATTGGCGGCGCCCTGCTGGCGCAGCACCGGTGCCGTGGGCCGATCCGACAATTCAAAAGCCAGGTTGAGGGCCGCCAACACCGCAATACGGTCGCGCGCTTTGAGCTTGCCGGCGTCGCGAATTTTGCACATGGCGAGGTCGACTTTGTCGACTGCTTCGAGCAGGCGCGCGTCACCACCGTCAGGGCAGCCCAGCAAATAGCTTTGGCCCATGATCTTGACTTCAAGCTGCTTCATTTTTGATTCTCCGTGGCCGAGCCAGTGGCCCCGTTAAGCCCAGCTTTTGGCAGGCGGTCTAGCAAATTGTCAACGCGTGTCCGAGCTGCGTTGAGGCGCGACTTGAGCGAGTCGCGCTCGAGCGTCAGCGTGTTCAATTGTTGGTTGAGTAACTCGTGGGTGCGCTGCAATTCGTCATAGCGCAGCAACAGCCGCTCTACGCGCTCAACCAGCTGTTCGATTTGGGGGGTGTCGGCCATGGCAGGCTGAATTGTAGGGTTGAAGGAAGTCAGGGCACGTAGAATGTTTGGTGTTGGTGCTCGCGGTGTGGTTCACATGCCGCAGTTCAACGGGAAGCAGGAGGGAGTCGAGGCCAGGCACACCGTAACGGTGCACCGGCGCCAAGTCTTCTAACCTGCGCTGCCCCCGCAACGGTAAAACGAACGAATGCGTTTTGAGCTTAAAGCTCGGAGTTGTATTCCGCTTTCATCACTCGCCACTGAGCGCCTTGAACAAGCGTATGGGAAGGCGATGAAGGTAGCTTCGCTAGCCCGGATACCGGCCAACAAGGTGGACGTGCGTCCTTTTTTCAAGGTGCGCGTTCGTAACGCTCATGCACTGGCGGGGAAGCCGGTGAGGGCCTTTGTTGTCGATTGTGTTTCATGAAATTTAAACGATTGCCTGTGCGCTTGGCCGTGCTTGCTTTGTCTTTGCCTGCTGCTTTTGTGGCCAGTGGACAAGATCTTGCCGTCAATACCTTGCCCGAAACGCTGGTGACCGGTAGCCGCATAGCGGGCCCGCGCGATGCCCAGCCTTTCGGAACCAGCGTCATCACGGCGGAAGACATTCAAAGTTCAGGCGCTACGACTGTGAACGAGGCCATCATGCGTTTGCTGGGTGTTCCTGGCCGTCAAGACTCCTATGGCGGTGGCGACTATGCGCTTGACTTGCGTGGCTTCGGCATTACCTCGGACAGCAACCAAGTGGTGGTGGTTGACGGTATTCGCATCAGCGAGGCTGACACAGGTGGGACCCGATTGGCGGGAATTCCGATTGAGTCTGTCACCCAGATTGAAGTGATTCGCGGCAGCGGCGCAGTACTCTACGGTGAGGGCGCCACAGGCGGCGTGATCATCGTTACCACCAAAAGTGGCAAGGGCGTGGCGCGTGAAAATTCCGCGTCGATTTATGCCGCAGCAGGCAGTTATGGTCTGCGTGAAGGGCGTGCCAATGCGACCTTGGCCAGCGGTGGCTTTTCACTGGATGTGAGCGCCATGAACCGTGCGACGGACAACAACCGCGAAAATTTTCATTCGCGTTCCAATGCCTTGTCAACTGTCGGGCAGTGGAGCAATGAATGGCTGCGTGTGGGGGCGAGTCAATCTAACGATGAGCTGAGCACCGGCTTGCCCGGTGCGCTTACGGCGGCGGAATACGCTGCGAATCCGCGTCAGACTGCGGATCTTCATCTTCTTGACAACGCGCGAATTGTCAATTCGAAGACTGGTATTTTTGCGGAGGTTGACTTGGACGACTGGCAACTTATTGCTAATGCCGCGAACCGTGAAAAGAAGCTCAGTGGTCTTACTACGTCCAAGAGTGGTCCTTATATCTTTGATTACGACATACATGCCAACACGTTAGGATTGCGGGCCGTCAATACCCAAAAACTGGCTGATTTTACGAACCGCTTGGTGATGGGGAGTGATTATTCGAGTTGGTCGCGCGATCTCACTAGCAACTATGGGCCTTCATCGGCGACGCAGTCTTCACGGGCTTTGTACTTCAGGGATGAGTTGACCTTGGCCGCTACCAAGACCTTGTTGACTATTGGCGCACGAACTGAACAGATCAACAAACGAAGCACAGACGCTACGACAGGTCTGGCCGACCGTCAGAATGCTTGGGAACTCGGCCTGCGCCAGCCTTTGAATGAAAAAATTTCGGTGTATGGCCGTGTTGGTGACAGCTACCGGCTGGCCAATGTGGATGAATTTTCATTCGCGTCGCCAGGGGCCGTTTTACTGCCTCAGCGCTCCAAGGATACGGAGTTGGGCTCCACTTACGCTACGGGCGCTGTGAAAGTGGATGCGCGCTTTTATCGCAGTGCGTTGATCCATGAAATTGGCTATGACCCGAATGCGACAAATTTTGGCTATCCTGCTCCAAATTACACCCCCGTTCTCGGTCCTTACGGTGCCAACGTCAATCTCGATCCAACACTGCGCACAGGACTTGAACTCGATGGCACTTACGCCTACGCCAAAAACCTGAAGTTTCGAGTCAACGCCGCTCTTCGTAAATCGAGCTTTGTGTCCGGACCTTATGCCGGTTCGCTGGTTCCCCTGACACCACGCCGCACGCTGTCACTGCAAACCGAATGGATGCCGGTGGAGAAACACTTCGTGTCTGGTGGCGTGAACTGGGTCGGCTCGCAGCATCCCGACTTTGCCAACGCATGCTCGATGCCCGCGTATGCAACCGCCAATGTCCGTTACGCCTATCGTTGGTCTAAATCAGAGGTTTTTGTCGGCGCCACAAACCTGACCAATCACAAGTATTACACCCAAGCTTTTGACTGCAATTCAAGCGCTCAAACGACCAGTATTTACCCTGAACCCGGTCGGGCAGTCACTGTTGGTGTGCGGGTGGCGTTTTAAGCTGCCGTGGGTTGTGCACATTAACATCCATGATATGCCTGACATGACCCGTTGCCCCGCCATCCTCATCGCCGCTCCGGCTTCCGGCCAGGGCAAGACCACGGTGGCCAGCGCTCTGGCGCGCCTGCACACGCGTCAAGGACGGCGGGTGCGGGTGTTCAAGTGCGGGCCGGATTTTCTCGACCCGCACTGGCTGACGCTGGCCAGCGGCGCACCCGTGCACCAGCTTGATTTGTGGATGACCGGCGAGCGGGACTGTGCGCAGCGCCTGCACGCTGCTGCCTGCGATGCCGACCTCATCATTGTCGAAGGCGTGATGGGCCTGTTTGACGGTCAGCCCAGCGCCGCCGATCTGGCACAGCGTTTTGGTTTGCAGGTGCTGGCGGTGATCGATGCCAGCGCCATGGCTGGGACTTTTGGCGCGCTGGCCTGGGGCCTTCAACATTACCGTGAAGGCCTGCTTTTTGCAGGTGTGTTGGCGAATCGGGTGGCGTCGCCCGGCCACGCCGAGATGCTCAAGGATGGTTTGCGCGATGCCGCGCATTGGCTGGGCGGTTTGATGCGCAGTGAGACATTCACGTTGCCGGAGCGACACCTGGGTCTGGTGGTGGCCAGCGAGTTGAGTGACGCTATGGTGCGGCTTGACGCGGCGGCTGATGCGCTGGCACAAACCCCGCTGGGGCAAATGAACACGGCCGATCTGCAGGCCTGGTCTGTGAATTTTGAGGCGCCCGGCGCACCGCAAATGGCCTTTCCCGTTGGCGCGCTACACGGGCAGACCATCGCCGTGGCCCGCGATGCGGCTTTCTGCTTTTTGTACGCCGCCAATATCGATTGCCTGCAAGCCATGGGTGCGCAGGTGGTTTATTTTTCTCCTTTGGCAGACGCGGCTATTCCGCCCTGCAATGCGCTTTGGCTGCCCGGCGGTTACCCGGAGTTGCACGCCGAGGCGCTGGTCGCCAACACCGCCATGAAAGCCGCCATCGACGCGCATGTTCAAGATGGCAAACCTGTTTGGGCCGAGTGTGGCGGCATGATGGCGCTGTTTGAGCAACTTACCACGGTCGATGGCGCGAGCTACCCGATGTGGGGCGTGCTGCCCGGCAACGTGACCCTGCAAAAACGGCTGGCCGCGCTCGGACCGCAGCAGCTGGACGTGGCGGGCGGGACTTTGCGCGGTCACGCTTTTCATTATTCGACCAGCCAGACGTCGTTGCCGGCAGTCGCCCGCACGCAGGCGGCGCCCGGTCGCAAGTTGCGCGGCGAGGGCGAGGCGCTGTACGTGCAGGGGTCTGTCAAGGCGAGTTATTTCCATGCCTGGTTTGCCTCCAGTCCGCAGGCTGCCGCCGGTTTATTCCAAAAGGACCGTCATGACTGAAAAAACCATCGACTGGCGTGCGCTGGCAGCCAGCCAGGACAGCTCGGCTTATGGCCCCCAGCGCATCGTTTGCCTCACCGAGGAGCCCACCGAGTGGCTGTACCTGTTGGGCGAGGAGCGCCGCATTGTCGGCATCTCGGGTTACACCGTCAGGCCGCCGCGGGCTCGCGAGGAAAAACCCAAGGTCAGCGCTTTTTTGAGCGCCAAGATTGACAAAATCATCGAGCTGCAACCCGACTGCGTGATCGGCTTTTCAGACCTGCAGGCCGACATCGCCTCGCAACTGGTCAAAAAAGGCATTCAGGTCACTATCTTCAACCAGCGCAGCGTCGCCGAGATTTTCTCCATGATGTACCAGCTGGCCGCCATGGTCGGCCAAGAGGCCAAAGGGCTGGCGCTGATGCAGGCCATGCAGGCTCGGTTGCTGGCGATTGAACAAGCCGCCGCCACGCTCCAACGCCGGCCGCGCGTGTTTTTTGAAGAGTGGTACGACCCGCACATCAGCGGGATTGCCTGGGTATCTGAGCTCATGGGCATTGCTGGCGGCGACGACTGTTTTCCTGAACTGGCCAGAGAGCCCATGGGCAAGGGCCGCATCATTGCCGATGGCGGCGAGATCGTCCGGCGCAACCCCGACATCATTTTGGGTTCTTGGTGCGGTCGCAAATTTCGACCGGCCCATGTACGCGCCAGACCGGGTTGGCAGGACGTCAACGCGGTCAAGAACGACCAGCTGTTTGAAATCAAGTCAGCCGAGATTTTGCAACCCGGCCCGGCTTCTTTGACCGAAGGCGTCGAACAGATGCACACGATCATCATGGCCTGGGCATCCCAGCGTGGATAAAGCCTTGTCAATCGTCCGCAGCGAGTTCATTCTGGGCGGCCAGAAAAGCGGTAAATCGCGCCGCGCTGAATCACTGGCGCGCGACTGGCTGGCGCAGTCGCCCGGGCACACCGCTGTGCTGATTGCCACGGCGCAAGCCTGGGACGACGAGATGGGCGAGCGGATTGCGCGTCATCAATTGGACCGGGCCTTGCGCGTGCCAGCGATGTCCACGCTGGAAGAACCGCTGGCGCTGGCCGAGGCTATCAACCGCAGCACTGCACCTCAAACGCTGGTGGTGGTGGACTGTCTGACGCTCTGGCTGACCCATCTGCTGATGCCTGTTCAGCTGCCTGAAGATACCGAACAGGCGCCAAAAAACGATTTCATGGAGTCTGCAGAGCCTTCCATGAAGGCGCGTCAAGCGCTGCTGTTATCGGCCATCCAAAATGCGGCTGGCCCGGTGGTGCTGGTCGGCAATGAGATCGGGCTGGGCGTGATTCCCTTGGGCCGCGAGACCCGCGCTTTTGTTGACGCGCTGGGATGCCTGAACCAGGAGGTCGCCGCCGTCTGCGAGCGAGTGACCTTGATGGCGGCTGGCTTGCCGCTTTTCCTGAAAGGCTCGCCATGAAGCGCTGGCTTTTGTCGGCCCTGATGGGCTTGGCTGCCATCGCGCCGGCCCATGCTTTGCAGGTCGTCGATGACCGAGGCGTCACCGTGACATTTGCGCAAACGCCGCAACGCATCGTCAGCATGCTGCCGTCGTTGACGGAAAGCGTTTGCGCCATGGCGCAGTGCCAGCGCCTGGTCGGTGTGGACCGTTATTCGAATTTCCCTGAAAGTGTCAAAGGCCTGCCCGTGCTCGGCGGTGGCCTAGACCCGAACATTGAAGGCATCGTCGCCCTCAAGCCCGACCTGGTGTTGGTGTCGGCGGCCTCACGGGCCAGCAGCCGGCTCGAGGCGCTGGGCATCAAGGTGGTGGCGCTGGAAACCAAAACCCACGCCGACGTCCGCCGCGTGTTGCACATCGTGGGCGTGTTGCTCGACGCGCCCGAAGCACAAGCTGCCGAGCTGTGGCGCACCATCGACAGCAGTGTGTCTACCGCTGCCCAGTCGCTGTCGCCCAAAGCTAAAAAAAACCGGGTCTATTTCGAAGTCAGCCGTGGCCCTTATGCGGCGGGTGAAGCGTCTTTCATTGGTCAAACGCTCAAGCGGCTGGGCGTTCAAAACGTGGTGCCGGCAGCGCTTGGGCCCTTCCCGAAACTCAATCCAGAGTTTGTCGTGCGCGCCAATCCCGATCTCATCATGATGGGAAACCGCAGCATGCAGGCCATGCTGCCTTACCCCGGCTGGGCCAGCATCAAGGCGGTCAAAGAGCAGCGCATCTGCGTCTTTGGCGTTGTCGATTCCGATGTGGTGGTGCGCCCCGGTCCGCGCATGGCCGAAGCGGCACGGCTGATGGCCGCTTGCCTTGAAAAATACGCCGGAGACAAGGCGCGATGAGCAGCTTGCGTGGTCCGCAGAGTCGAAAAGCCCTGCTGTTGGCGGGCGGCCTGCTGCTGGCTTCCATGGCATTGCTTGTGTTGGGCATCACGGTGGGCAGCACAGGTTTCGAAAGCGTTCGCCACATGCAGCGAGACCCGCAGGCCATGCAGATCGTTTGGGAGATACGCTTGCCGCGCACTGCCGGTGCCTGGCTGGCCGGTGCTTTGCTGGGGCTGGCGGGAGCCGTCGCGCAGGGTTTGTTTCGCAACCCGCTGGCCGACCCTTATCTGCTGGGCAGCGCCTCGGGTGCCTCGCTCGGTGTGGCTTGCGCCATGGTGTTGTTTGGTGTGTCGCCACTGGCCACGCACTGGGTGGCCCGCATTGGCCTGACCGGCGCGGCTTTTTTGGGTGCGGTGGGCGCGGTGTTGCTGACACTGTTGCTGGCCAAGGGCGTGCAACACACGCTGCGCTTGCTGCTGGCCGGTGTGGTGGTGGGGGTGGTGCTGGGCGCGGTCACCTCGCTGCTGTTGCTGCTGACGCCTGACATCTTGCAGTCCATGCAGTCCTTCATGCTGGGCAGCACGGCTTTTGTCGGCTGGACAGCCTGCGGTGTGATGGCTGGCACCTTCACGCTGAGTCTGATCGCCGCTTGGATGATGAGCCATGTGCTCGATGGCCTGGCCTTGGGCGAGGCCACCGCGCAAAGCCTGGGCCTGCGCCTGCCGCAGATGCGCGCCGCGCTGGTGGCGGTGCTGGCGCTGGCCACCGGCACGGCGGTGGCGCAGACCGGCCTGATTGCTTTTGTCGGGCTGGCGGCGCCGCACTTGGTGCGCTCGGTGGTCAAGACCACCCATGGCCGCTTGATCGTGCTCGCCAGTTTGGTGGGCGCAGTGCTGTTGACGTCGGCTGACATTCTGGCGCGCTGGTTGATTTCACCGCAAGAGCTGCCCGTCGGTGTGCTGACGGCGGTGCTTGGCGGCGGTTATCTGCTCTGGCTGATGCATCGCCACACCGGCCGAGGAGCGGGCCTGTGAGGCTGAAAAAATATGCCACTGACTCAGTGGCTTTAGGCGTCCACGGCATCAGCGCCCAGCTCGGACATGTTGAGGTGCTTCACGGCATCTCGCTGAATTTTCCGCGCGGCTGCTGGACCAGCATCGTGGGCCCTAACGGTGCTGGCAAATCGACCTTGCTCAAGGTACTGGCAGGCTTGTTGCCGCACAGCGGTGAGGTGGCGCTGCTGGGCCAGCCCATGCACGCGCTGCCTGCCAGAAGGCGTGCACAGCAACTGTCTTGGCTGGGCCAGAACGAGGCCTCGGCCGATGACCTGACCGCCTATGACGTGACCATGCTGGGCCGCTTGCCGCACCAGCCTTGGCTGGCAGCGGCCAGCGCAAGTGATCACGCGGCGGTCGAAAAAGCCTTGCGCTCGACCCAAGCCTGGGACTGGCGTAACCGTGCGCTGGGCCAGCTGTCTGGCGGCGAGCGCCAGCGCGTGTTGCTCGCGCGTGCGCTGGCCGTCGAAGCTGAGGTGTTGTTGATGGACGAGCCGCTGGCCAACCTCGATCCACCCCATCAGACCGATTGGTTGCTGCTCACCAAAGCACTGGTTGCCAACGGCAAAACCGTGATCAGCGTGTTGCATGAAATTTCGTTTGCGCTGCAGGCTGATGAGCTGGTGGTGATGGCTGAAGGTGGCGTGACGCACCAGGGCGCTTGTGGCGCAGCCGTCACGCACCGTGCGCTGGAGACGGTGTTTGACAATCGGATCGCGGTGCATCCACTGGCTGGCCAGTGGTTGGCGTTGCCCAACATCTGATGGCGGTCTAAATCGATGTATCAAAAATCGCTGATGTTGTGTTTGACGATGGCCAGCAGTGCGGCCATGTGCCAAGACCCGCTGCTCGAGGCGGTGATCGTTAATGGGCTGAGTACGGCTGCGCTGGGCGTGTTTGACAGCGCCAGTGAAGGTGTGGTCAACAGCCAGGCGCTGCAGCAGCGTTTGATCTTGCGGCCCACCGAGGTGCTGGAAGCCGTGCCCGGCATGGTCGTCACACAGCACTCGGGCGACGGCAAAGCCAGCCAGTATTTTTTGCGCGGTTTCAATCTCGACCACGGCACCGACTTTTCAGTGTCGCTCGACGGCATGCCCATGAACATGCCGTCGCACGGCCATGGACAGGGCTATGCCAACCTCAATGTGCTGATTCCCGAGATGCTGACAGCGCTGCACTTTCGCAAGGGTTCGTATTTCGTGGGCGATGGCGATTTTTCACTCGCCGGAAGCGCCGCCTTGCGTTATCAAAACCAGCTCGACCGTCCTTTTGCCCAGCTCACCCTCGGCCCAAACAACTACCGCCGCAGTCTGCTGGCGGGCTCGACCAGTCGCGATGACCAGCACTGGCTCGGCGCGCTAGAGCTGCTGGGTAACGACGGTCCTTGGGACAATCCGCAAGGTGTTCGCAAGGGCAATATGCTGCTGCGCTACAGCCAGGGCAGCAGCGCCGAGGGCTTTAGCGTGACTGGCATGCTGCATCAAAATGCCTGGAGCGCCAGTGACCAGATTCCGCAGCGGACTGTCGATGCTGGTTTGCTACCGCGCTTTGGCGCGGTTGATCCGACGGACGGTGGCCGATCAAGCCGAACCAGCTTGTCAGGCCAGTGGCACCAGCGCACGGCTCAGGGCAACACCGACGTGTCGGCCTATGTGGTCCGATCAGCCTTGCAGCTGTGGTCTAACTTCACCTACAACCTGAAACGCCCGGTCGAGGGTGATCAGTTCGAGCAGACCGATGGCCGCTATGTGGTGGGTGCCGCTGTGCGGCACGAGCGTGCCAGTGCATTGGCGGGCATTGACGGTACGCTGACTTTGGGCGCCAGCTGGCGCGGCGACCGGGTCGGTGATCTGGGCCTGTACCTGACCCAGGCCAGGTTGCGCGACAGCACCGTGCGCCAAGACAAGGTGTCACAGGACTTGTTGTCCGTCTACGCCCAGCAGGCGCTGCAGTTCAGTGAACGCTGGCGCGGTTTCGCGGGCCTGCGGCTGGACAATTTGCACTACAGCGTGCGCGGCCAGGAGCCGGTATTTGGGTTGCTTAACAGCGGCAGCGGTCAAGCCCACCTGTTTCAGCCCAAAGCTGGCTTGGCCTGGAACGTGACGCCCCGGCATGAGCTGTATGCCAACGCCGGTGTCGGTTTTCACAGCAACGACGCGCGCGGCGCCACCATCACTGTCGATCCGCAAACCGCCACTGGCGTGCAGAGCGTTCCCGCCATCGTGCGCGGCACGGGCGCTGAGTTGGGCTGGAAGTTCGCACCTTCCGAGAATTTCTTCACCAGCGTGTCTCTGTGGACGCTGAAGATGGGCTCAGAGCTGGTGTTCGTCGGCGACGCTGGCACCACCAAGGCCGGTCGTCCCAGCCATCGTGCTGGCCTGGAGTTCATCACCCGTTGGGTCGCGACGCCCGGCTTGAAATTTGATGTGACCTGGGCGCAGTCGCGCGCCCGCTTCACTGGCATGCCACCCGCAGGCGAAGGCAACCTGATCGACAATGCGGTCAACCAGGTCATCAGCGCCGCAGCCGTCTGGCAGCGCGGTGCTTGGCAGACCAGTCTGCAATTGCGTCACATGGGGCCGCGGCCACTCGACACCGGCGGCGCCGTGATGTCCAGCGCAACCACCTTGCTGAACGGCCGTCTGGGCTATATCGCCAGCAAAACCCTGACGCTCAGTCTGGACGTCTTCAACCTGACCAACCGCCCGGCCAACGATATTGAGTATTTTTATGCCTCATGCACCGCGCGGGAGGTCAGCCGTGCGCAATGCGGCAGCGGCATCAGCGACAGACACTTCCATCCGCAGGAGCCGCGTAGTCTGCGCTTGACGGCGCGCTGGTCTTTATGAGTGTCCTTTTTTCGGTTGACGCATTTTTTAAGGTGCTTTTCATGGGTGTTAGTTCTGGACTTTGGGTCGAGCCCCAACTGATTTTTGCGACAATCAAGCGATGAATTTTGTATCGATTTCGCCGCGCTGTTTGAAGCCTTCCTTGGCTGGGCAGTGGCTTGCGCTGCCCAAGGTCACCCCAAACTCCCAAGACTCTCAAGATTCCCAACAGGGCTCCCATGCAGATTGAAACCCCACACGTCGATTACGAACGGGTCATCCCCACGGCCGAGCGCCGCGGCCTCATCCTCATCAACACCGGCCACGGCAAGGGAAAAAGCACAGCCGCTTTTGGGCTGGCCCTGCGCGCCCATGGCCGGGGCAAGAAAATCAAGGTCTACCAGTTCATGAAGGTACCCAGCGCACGCTTTGGTGAGCACCGACTGTTTGAGCAACTGGGTATTCCCATCGAAGGATTGGGCGATGGCTTTAGCTGGAAAAGCCGCGACCTGGACCACTCGGCCCAACTCGCGCTGGACGGATGGGCCAAGGCCGAGGCCACCATCCGCGCCGGCGAGCACTTCATGGTCGTGTTGGATGAGCTCATGTACCCGCTGCGCTATGGCTGGATTCCGCTGGAGGTCATCCTCACCTGCCTGCGAGAGCGCCCGCCGCATGTGCATGTGGTGCTGACGGGGCGCAACGCCCCGGCTGAACTGATCGAGCTGGCCGATACGGTGACCGAGATGACCCTCGTCAAACACCACTTCAAGGCCGGTGTGCCCGCACAGCGCGGTATTGAAGACTGACTATTTTTAGAAACAACTCTCTTATGCAAACCCGAAAAATCCCCGCCACCATCGTTACCGGCTTCCTGGGTAGCGGCAAAACAACCCTGCTGCGCAACTTGCTCACCAACGCCCAAGGCCGCCGCATCGCGGTCATCGTCAACGAGTTTGGCGAATTGGGCATCGACGGCGAACTGCTGCGCGGCTGCGGCATTGGCTGCGATGAAAACGGTGTCGAAAACGGCCAGCTGTTCGAGTTGGCCAATGGCTGCCTGTGCTGCACCGTGCAAGAAGAGTTTGCCCCGGTGATGGAGCAACTGGCCGCCCGGCGCGACCAGATCGACTATCTGGTGATTGAAACCTCCGGCCTGGCCTTGCCCAAGCCGCTGGTGCAGGCCTTTCAGTGGCCGGCGTTGCGCAACGCGTTCACCGTGGACGCCGTCATCACCGTGGTGGACGCGCCCGCCGTGGCAGCTGGCGACTTTGCCGACGACCCGGTGGCCGTGGACGCCCAGCGCCGCGCCGACGACAACCTGGACCACGACTCGCCCCTGCACGAACTGTTTGAAGACCAGCTGGCCACCGCCGACCTGGTGATCGTGCACAAGGTAGACGGCATGGACGCTGCTGCGCTGGAAGCCGTCGAGGCCACCATCCGTGCAGAAGCCCCTGCCGGTGTGAAGCTGGTGCGCGCATCGCACGGCAATGTGCCGATGGACGTGCTGCTGGGCCTGGGGCGCGCGGTAGAAGACGTGATCGACGCCCGCAAAACCCACCACGACGCGGAAGAAGACCACGACCACGACGCTTTTGAGTCGGTGTCGGTCGCGCTGAATGTTACCGACCGCGCCAAGCTGCTCACCGCGCTGGCCACCCTGGTGCAGCGCCACGAGATCTACCGTGTCAAAGGTTTTGTCGCCGTGCCGGGCGCTGCGATGCGCCTGGTGGTGCAGGGCGTGGGCCAGCGCTTTGACAGTTATTTCGACCGCGCTTGGCGCGCAGACGAGCCGCGTCAGACGCGCTTGGTGCTGATTGGCGATCACCTGGATGCAGGTGTGTTGCAGGCCGAGTTGCAGGCGGCTTTGGGTTAACACCGAATGCAGGCTGATGTTGTACGTTGGGGGTGGGCGCAGGCCGACGGGGTACGCTGCTCCGCGGCTGTCCTCCGCCCTGCGGGCTCCTCCTTGATGCCGCTGCGCAGAGCACCCCATCGACCAGCGCCTGGTGCGATTGGGTTTGCTCCACTGCGGCACAAACCCAACGCTGTTCGCTGTAGAGAGTGGTGTAGGGGGCGCAGCGAAATAAAGGCGGAGCAGTCGGCTCTAGGCCGCTGCAGGGGACATTCGCGAAGCCAGCCACAGCGCCCTCAGCGGCGCGCCCCCACCGTCCATCAAGGGAAGTAAAAAATGCACCTACTCTCCACTCGCCCCGGCGGCCATGTTGAAGACGATGGCCTGGGCGTCGTGCGCGTGGCGCAAACACCGGGCGACATTGTGGTCCTCACCGTGGCAGACACCACGCTGTCCTTGCTCGCCGAGGTGGCCAGCGATCTGCCGGATGGTTTCCCCCGCGTGCGCCTGGCCAACTTGATGTGGCTGCGCCAGCCGGCGTCGACCGACATGTACATGGATGACGTGCTGCGGCACGCCAAGGCCATCGTCATCGAACACCTGGGCAGCCCCAGCGACTGGGCCTACATCGTGGACCAGGTCTGCGATTCCGCCCGGGCGCGTGGCCAGTGGCTGGTGATGGTGTCTGGCGAATGTGTGGAAGACGCGCAACTCCTGCTGCGCAGCACCGCCACCCAAGACGATTGCACCCACCTGTGGCGCTGCCTGCGCGAAGGCGGGCGTGACAACGCCCAGAACTTTTTCCAGCTGATCGCCCATGCCGCCTTTGGCCAGGGCGAGCGCCCATTGCCTGCTGTGGTGCTGCCCGCCGCCATGCCCTACACACCCGCCGTGCCCTTGGCTCCGTGGCGTGCTGGTGCACCCGTGGCCCTGCTGGTGTTTTACAAAGCGCATTTGCAGGCGGGCAACACGGCGGCGTTTGATGCCATGCTGGCCGCGCTGGCCGACGAGGGCCTCAACACCCTAGCCGTGGCGCTGGACTCGCTCAAAAACCCCGGCAGCATGGCGCTGCTGCAATCGCTGGCTCAAGAGCACAAGGTGGACGTGGTGCTCAACGCCACCAGCTTTGCCGTCGGCGCAATGGACGGCAACGACACCGGTGCCGAAGTGCAACCTGTGCTGCTGGCCGGCGATGCGCCGGTGTTGCAGCTCATCACCGCGGGCTGCACGCAAGAGCAGTGGCAAGACGATCCGCACGGCCTGACCCCGCGCGACCTGGCCATGCAAATCGTGCTGCCCGAGGTGGATGGCCGCATCGGCACCCGGCCCATCAGCTTCAAGGGCCTGGCCTGGCGCTGCGAGCGCGCCGAGATCGACGTGGTGCGCTACCAGCCGGAACCAGAACGCATAGCCTTTGTGGCCGCTACCGCCCGTCGCTGGTGCACATTGCGCTATAAAAATAACAGCGATAAGCGCGTGGCGCTGGTGCTGGCCAATTACCCCAACGACGACTCTCGCTTGGCCAACGGCGTGGGCCTGGACACCCCCGCATCCACCGTCGTCATCCTGCAAGCCCTGCAAGCCGCAGGCTATGCCACTGGCGATGTGCCGCAGCACGGCGATGCGCTGATGGCCGACCTGGTGCGTGGCATCACCAACAACCTGCAGGCCAACGACGACCGCCCGGCAGGCCAAAGTTTGGCCATGGCCGATTACCTGCAAGATTTTGCCGCTCTGCCGCCTGAGAGCCAGGCCGCGATCAACACCCTCTGGGGCCTGCCAGCGCAAGACCCGCTGGTGCGCGCCGGCCGCTTCATGGTGTCGGGCCAGCGTTACGGCAATGTGTTTGTGGGCAATCAGCCGGCACGCGGGCGCGACCTGGACCTGGTCGCCACCTACCACGATGCCGACCTGGTGCCGACCCACAACTACCTGGCCTTTTACTTCTGGCTGCGCCGCGCCTACGCGGTGGACGCCGTGGTCCATGTGGGCAAACACGGCAACCTGGAATGGCTGCCCGGCAAAAGCGTGGCGCTGGGCGCTGCCTGCTGGCCCGATGCCATTTTGGGCCCGCTGCCGCACCTGTACCCCTTCATCGTCAACGACCCCGGCGAGGGCGCGCAGGCCAAGCGTCGCACCCAGGCCGTCATCATCGACCACCTGATGCCCGCCATGACCCGGGCCGAAACCTATGGGCCCTTGCAGCAGCTCGAAGGCCGCATGGACGAGTATTACGAAGCCTTGTCGCTGGACCCGCGCCGCGCCAAACTGCTGCGCGTCAGCATTTTGGAGCAGGTGCTGGCAGACGGCCTGCACGCCGAGCTGGGTTTTACCAAGCCCACCAACGACGGCGAGCAGCAAGCCTTGTTGCAGCGCCTGGATGCCTACCTGTGTGAAATCAAAGAATCGCAAATCCGCGATGGCTTGCATATCTTTGGCCAGTCCCCCACCGGCCGCCAGCGGGTGGACACCTTGGTGGCACTGGCCCGCTACCCCGGCGGCGCGGGTGCGGCGCAAGGCAGCCTGACGGTGGCCTTAGCGCACGACTTGGGGCTGAAAGATTTCGATGCCCTGAGCCCCGACTGGGCCGCACCGTGGACCGGCGCGCGCCCGCAGGTCTTGCAAGCCTTGAGCGTCGACCCCTGGCGCCACGCGGGCCACACCCGCGAGCGGCTGGAATTGCTGGCCGTGCGTGTGGTGCAAGACCTGGGCAAAGAGCATGGAATAGGGCATGGCGAAGAGCAGGGCAACGCCTTGCCTGGCGGCCCTGGCGCTGCACCAGACATGTGGCCCTGCGCCACCCAGGTGTTACAGCGCCTGCACACCACACTCGCCCCGCGTCTGGATGCCTGTGGGCCTAATGAGATTGGCCAGCTACTGCGCGGGCTGGATGGGCGCTTTATTCCCCCCGGCCCCAGCGGCGCACCGTCGCGCGGCAGGCCCGATGTGCTGCCC
This sequence comes from Polaromonas sp., assembly GCA_040400815.1. Classification (GTDB taxonomy): domain Bacteria; phylum Pseudomonadota; class Gammaproteobacteria; order Burkholderiales; family Burkholderiaceae_C; genus Polaromonas. The sequence goes on from JBBAPN010000043.1 coordinate 15,716, forward strand.
ACCGGGCGCAACTTCTATTCGGTGGACACGCGTGCCATCCCCACACAAACGGCCTATGGCATGGGGGCCAAGGCCGCAGCTCGGGTGGTGGAGCGGCACGTGCAAGACCACGGCGCGTACCCCACGGCCATGGGCCTGTCGGTCTGGGGTACCAGCACCATGCGCACCGGGGGCGAAGATGTAGCCCAGGCTTTTTCGCTGCTGGGTGTGCGGCCCAAGTGGGCAGCGGGCAGCAACCGCGTGGTGGACATCGAAGTCATGCCCATGAGCGTGCTAGGTCGCCCACGCGTGGACGTCACGCTGCGGGTGTCCGGCTTCTTTCGCGATGCGTTTCCCAATGTGATTGACCTGTTCGACACCGCCGTGCGCGCCGTGGCCGCCATTGCGCCTGAGGACGAGCCTGACGATATCAACCCCATCCGGGTGCGGGTGCAGGCTGAGGCTGCGCAGGCGCAAGCCGCAGGGCAGTCGGATGCAGAGGCCGAGCGGGCCTCCACTTGGCGCGTGTTTGGGCCCCGGCCTGGTGGCTACGGTGCGGGCTTGCAGGCGTCCATTGCCAGCGGCAACTGGACTGATCGTGCCGACCTGGCCGAGGCCTATTTGCGTGCCGGGGCTTTTGCCTATGGGCAAGACGCCCACGGCACCGCTGCGCCCCAGGCGTTTGCCCAGCGCATTGCCGGGCTGGACGCGGTGCTGCACAACCAAGACAACCGTGAGCACGACATTTTGGATTCCGGCGACTACTACCAGTTCATGGGCGGCATGGCGGCTGCGGTGGAGCACCTCAGCGGCACGCCCGCCGCGCTCTACCATGGTGACTTCAGCGTGCCCGGGGCACCGCGCATCCGCACGCTGGGTGAAGAAGTGGCCCGCGTGGTACGCTCCCGCGCCGTCAACCCCAAGTGGCTGGACGGCATCAAGCGCCACGGCTACAAGGGCGCGTTTGAAATGGCTGCCACGGTGGAATTTTTGTTCGCCTTTGACGCCACCACCGGCGTGGTGGGCGACCACCAGTACGCGCTGGTGGCCGATGCCTATGTGCACGACGACGCTACCCGTGCCTTTCTGCAACAGCACAACCCGCTGGCCTTGCGCAGCATCGGCGAGCGGCTGCTCGAAGCCATGGACCGTGGTCTGTGGGCCGAGCCGGGCGACCAGCGCGCGCGCATCGAAGACCACCTGCTGGCACTGGAGCAGCGACTTGAAACATCTGACGACGCATTAGAAAAGGCCACGCCATGAAGCTTGTGCAAGCCGCCTCCCGTGCGGCATTCCCATTCACCGCACTGGTTGGCCAGCCGCTGCTGCAGCGCGCCTTGCTGCTGGTGGCGATCGATCCGCGTATCGGCGGCGTGCTGGTGAGCGGCCCGCGCGGCACGGCCAAATCCACGGCGGCGCGGGCACTGGCGGCTTTGCTGCCGGATGCGCCCTTTGTGACCCTGCCGCTGGCGGCCAGCCTGGAGCAACTGGTGGGCACGTTGAACGTGGAAGCCGTGCTGGTGGACGGCCAACTGCGCCTGGCACCGGGCCTGGTGGCGCGCGCCCACAACGGCGTGCTGTACGTGGACGAGGTCAATTTGCTGCCCGATGCGCTGGTAGACGCGCTGCTGGATGTCGCTGCCAGCGGCATCAACACGGTAGAGCGTGACGGCATCTCGCAGCAGCACGCTGCGCGGTTTGCGCTGGTGGGCACGATGAACCCCGAAGAAGGCGAACTGCGGCCCCAACTGGTGGACCGTTTTGGCCTGTCGGTGGCGCTGGGCAACCCGTTGGACCCGCAGCAGCGACTCGATATTTTGCGTACCCGGCTCGCCTTCGACGAAGACCCGCAGGCGCTGGTGGCAGCGCACGCTGTGCAGTTGGCCCCGTTGGCGGCAACCGTGGTCGCAGCGCGTGCCGCGCTGTCCAGTCTGGCGTGGCCGGATGCCGTGCTGCAACACGCTGCCGCACTCGCATTGGCCGCTGGTGTGGATGGCATGCGTGCCGACCTGGTGATGCTGCGCGCCGCCCGCGCCTTGGCCGCCCTGGAAGACCGCCATGCCGTGACTTCGCAAGACGTGGATGCCGTGGCGGAACTGGCGCTGGCGCACCGCCGTACGTTGGCGCCATCCGCTGACGACAGAGCCAACGATAAGCCCAACGGCAGCGCCAATGGCAACACCAACAACACCAGTCACAACAGGGGTCCGCGCAAAGACCCGCCACCCGCTTCAACCTCCATCCCGCAAGGCGATTGGGGTGCGTTGTCGCCTATACCGACACCCACCACCCGGGTGCTGTCCACTGGAGCCTGGCCCGCAAAAAAAGCCTGAGCCACCGCATCACCCAGCCGTCGACATCGGCTGGCAGTGTGCGGTGGCGCAACCCCACCATGCAGACACCACCCCTTAAACCCGCCGTGAAAACGGGGGGTGACAGTTCCGCGATTGCCTGGCTGCGGACCCTGCTGGCCAAAGGCCCGCGCGCGTTGCAGCGCGAGCACCTGCGCTACCAGCCGCAGGCAGTGGCCGCGCCGCGCCTGCACCTGATCGTGCTGGACACCTCGGGTTCGATGCGCCAAGGTGGCCAGGGTGGCCAAGGCGGTCGGTTGGCGTTGGCCAAAGGCCATGCCGCCCGCCTGATCGAGCAGTCTGCGCGCGTTGGAGACCATGTGGGCCTGCTGTGTTTTGGGGGCAGCGGTGTGCAGCTGGTGCTGCCGCCCGGACCGGCGCGGGCCGCTGGTGCCGCACGGGTGCGCCAATGCGGCGGCGGCGGCGGTACACCGCTGCGCCAGGCTTTGGCGGTGGCGAATACCTTGCTGGCGCAGGCCCGGCGGCGCGGGAGCAGTGGCCCCGCCTGGCTGTGGCTGTTGACCGATGGCCGCACGCTGGAGCAGCCCGCCGCACCCAAGGGCGCGGAGCACGCGGTGGTCATGGATTTCGACGACCGTGCACCTGCATCACGTGCCCAAGGCCGCTGCGCCGCTTGGGCCGCACGCTGGGGCGCGGAGTACCGCCTGGCCAGTGCATCCTGATTATTTATTGATACGAAACACACACCCTCCAAATGACCGAAGCTGTTGATCACCCCGCCGTGACCGAACTCATCATCTGCACCACCTGCAGACCCGCTGGTGCATCGCGCGATCTGCCCGCTGCGGGCGAGGCGCTGCTGGAAGCCGTACAGATCGCCACCTGGGACCTTGACGAGGCCCAGCAAACGCGCATCCGCGTGCGCGGCATGGCCTGCATGAGCGGCTGCGCCCGGGCCTGCACCGTGACCCTGCAAGCACCGGGCAAGTACACCTATTACTTTGGCGACCTGGTCGCCGACGACACCACCGCCGCCGAGGTGCTGGCCTGCGCGCAGCAGCACGCGTACAGTGCGGACGGTAATTTGCTGCGCAAAGAGCGGCCCGAACGTCTGCGTAGCGGTATATTGGCCCGATTGCCCCCGCTTGTTACCATTGACCCCACTGGGCCTTGAATCGTTTTTCCTTTATGCATCCGCAGTCCCAAGGGTGCACTTCATTTTTTTATAAGGAGTTTTTCATGCATTCATCCACCACGGCCACCACCGAACTACCCCGCACCGCCAGCGCGGTGCACAGCCTCTTGTTGCAGCTCGCTGCCGGTGCCGCCCTTGGCATGGTCGTGTTCTACGGCGTGGCATTTGCCGAAAGCCCGCTGGCCCACAACGCCGCGCACGACGTGCGCCACATCACCGTCAAGCCTTGTCATTGAGCAAAGTTTTGTCGGGAACTGTCTATGGTTTTTCAACGATTGATTTGGGCGGCGCTGGCCACCGCTGTGGTGGTGGGCAGTGTGCAAACCGGCGTGCAGCGTTGGCAAGCCGCGCCGCTGATTCTGGCCGCCGAGGTGTACGAGGCGCAAAAAGCCGAGGCCCCCGAACCGTTGGCCCCCGCCGCGCATGTGCATTCCGATGCGGCTGCCCCGCATGAACACGGTGCGGCCAAAGAGTGGGCGCCTGAAAACGGCTTCGAGCGCCTAGGCTGGACTTGGGTGGCCAATAGCCTGCACGCCTTCAGCATGGCGCTGCTGGTGTTTGCGGTGATGGGCGTCTGCCTGTGGCGCGGAGCGGCTTTGCGCTCTGTTCCGTTGGCCCTGTGGACGGCGGCTGCCGGTTGGCTGGTGTTCCACTTCTGGCCGTCCCTCGGCCTGCAGGCCGAGATTCCGGGCATGGACGCCGCCCGCCTGGGTTCGCGCCAGGGCTGGTGGCTGCTGGCCGCCGTCAGCGCTGCGCTGGCCTGCACGTCTATAGCCGGTTTGCGCAGCCACCTGCGCTGGGTGGCCGCCGCTGCCTGGCTGGCATTACCCTACGTGGTCGGCGCGCCGCACATCAGCGCCGACCCGCTGGCAGGCTTTGGCCTCGAGGCGCAAACCGCCTTGCGCCAACTCGGCACCCAGTTCATCTGGGCCACCACCTGGGTTGCGTTGTCGTTCTGGGCCAGCATGGGCTTGGTGGGCGGCCTGGCGTTTCAGCGCTGGGTGCGGCCTGGTTTGTTGGCGGTGTTAAAAGGTGCGGGCGGAGTCGATGCGGGGGCGGTCAACGCAGCTCGTTAGCCAAATCGGGCTCCCGTGCTCGTTCTATCGGTGTAAGCAGCTATGAATAGCGTAGCAAATACATCCCCACAACGCATAAA
>JBBAPN010000044.1:0-19152 GCA_040400815.1 Polaromonas sp.
AGCCAAACGCTCGCGCTTTGGCTGGTGGCTCACCTTGGCCATGATGGTCGTTTATTACGGCTTTATCGTGCTGGTGGCTTTCAACAAAGAATTTCTGTCCCAAAAACTTGGCGCCGGCGTCATGACCGTCGGTATTCCCGTGGGTTTTGGGGTGATCGTGTTCACCATCGTCATCACGGCTGTGTATGTCCGCCGCGCCAATAGCGAATTTGATGAACTGACAGAAGCGGTGAAGAAAGCGGTGCTCAAATGAATTTCAAGAACGATAACTTTCGCCGCATTGTGAGTTTGCTGGCGCTGTTCAGCGTCTCGGCCATCGCTTGGGCTGCGGGTGCAGACCTTGGCCAGGCACAAAAACAAGCCACCAATTGGACTGCCATCGGCATGTTTGCGGCCTTCGTCGTTGGCACCTTGTTCATCACCAAATGGGCAGCTGCCAAAACCAAATCAGCCGCTGACTTTTACACTGCTGGCGGCGGCATCACGGGTTTCCAGAATGGCTTGGCGATTGCCGGCGACTACATGTCGGCAGCGTCCTTTTTGGGTATTTCAGCGGCCGTCATGGCCAGCGGTTTTGACGGGCTGATTTACTCCATCGGTTTCTTGGTGGGCTGGCCGGTCATCACCTTTTTGATGGCAGAACGCTTGCGCAACCTTGGCAAATTCACCTTTGCCGACGTCGCCGCGTTTCGCTTCAAGCAAGCACCGATCCGCATTTTTGCGGCGTCGGGCACGCTGGTGGTGGTGGCCTTTTACCTGATCGCGCAAATGGTCGGTGCCGGTCAATTGATCAAGCTGCTGTTCGGTCTGGACTACTGGATGGCCGTGGTCATCGTCGGCGCGCTGATGATGGTCTATGTGCTGTTCGGCGGCATGACGGCGACTACGTGGGTGCAGATCATCAAGGCTTGTTTGTTGCTGGGCGGGGCGTCCTTCATGGCCTTGTCGGTGATGTGGCACTTCGGCTTCAGCCCGGAAGCCATGTTTGCCCAAGCGGTGGCGATCAAGACCGACCTGGCCCTGAAGGACGGGAAAATTACGGAGGTGGCGGCGCAGGTGGGTTCGTCCATCATGGGGCCCGGTAACTTCGTCAAAGACCCGATTTCTGCCATCAGCTTCGGCATGGCGCTGATGTTTGGTACGGCTGGTTTGCCGCACATCTTGATGCGTTTCTTCACGGTTCCGAGTGCCAAAGAAGCGCGTAAATCAGTCATGTGGGCGACCGGATGGATCGGTTACTTTTACCTGCTGACCTTCATCATTGGATTCGGCGCCATCACCTTTGTGTTGACCAACCCCGACTTTTTGGACGCCAAGGGCGGCCTGATCGGTGGCGGCAACATGGCCGCGATTCACTTGGCCAATGCGGTTGGCGGCAATGTCTTTCTTGGCTTTATTTCTGCTGTGGCTTTTGCCACCATTTTGGCGGTGGTGGCCGGTCTGACGCTGTCGGGTGCTTCGGCGGTGTCGCACGACTTGTACGCCACGGTCATCAAGCAAGGCAAAGCCGACAGCGCGTCGGAACTGCGTATTTCAAAGATCACCACCATCGGTCTCGGCATTTTGGCCGTCGCCCTGGGCATCGTCTTTGAAAAGCAAAACATTGCGTTCATGGTGTCGCTGGCTTTCGCCATTGCCGCCTCGGCCAACTTCCCGGTGCTGTTCATGTCGGTGCTGTGGAAAGACTGCACCACGCGCGGCGCCGTGATCGGCGGTTTTCTGGGTCTGATCTCTTCGGTGGCCCTGACGGTGGTCTCGCCGTCGGTGTGGGAGGTCACGCTGGGCAATCCGAAGGGGTCGGCTTTGTTCCCGTACACCTCGCCGGCGCTGTTCTCGATGACGATTGGCTTTGTCGGTATCTGGCTGTTCTCGATCCTTGACAACAGCCAACGTGCCGCCATCGACCGCGCCGGTTTCTTGGCGCAGCAAGTGCGTTCTGAAACAGGGATTGGCGCTTCGGGTTCGTCTGGGCACTGAGCTGCATATTCCCCAGTGAACTCCGGTTCGCTGGGTTGACGCGTTAAAAGGACTGCGGGGTCACACCGGCAGTCCTTTTTTGTTTGCGATACTGGACATGAGGAAATACATCACCATGAAATTACCCAGCCACGTCCAGCTTGTCGATGTCGGTCCACGCGACGGTCTGCAAAACGAAAAATCGCCGGTTCCGGCGGCCATCAAAATCGAGCTGGTCCAGCGCTTGCAAGCCGCCGGTTTGAAGGAGATTGAAGTCACCAGTTATGTCTCGCCCAAGTGGGTGCCGCAAATGGCAGACAACGCCGAGGTCATGGCCGGCATAGTGCGCCAGCCCGGCGTGCGCTACTCGGTGCTGACGCCCAACATGCAGGGGCTGGAGGCCGCACTGGCGGCACCCAAGCACTTGTGGCCCGACGAGATTGTGGTCTTTGCCGCGGCCAGCGAAGCCTTCAGTCAGCGCAACATCAACTGCTCGATTGCTGACAGCATGACGCGTTTTGCGCCTGTGGTGGCGGCTGCGCGTGCTGCAGGTATTTACGTGCGCGGCGCCATGAGCTGCACCGTGGGTTGCCCGTACGAAGGCGAGGTTGCGCCCGAGCGCGTGGCGTATCTGGCCGGCCTGATGAAAGACATGGGCGTGCAACACGTCGGCGTCGCTGACACCATCGGCGTCGGCACGCCGCGCAAAGTGCAGCGCGCGATGGAAGCGACTTTGCAGCATTACGACATCGACGAGGTGTCGGGGCATTTTCATGACACCTACGGACAGGCACTGGCCAACACGCTGGCGGCGCTGGAGCTCGGCGTGTGGCAGTTCGACACCTCCGTAGCCGGTCTGGGCGGCTGCCCTTATGCCAAAGGCGCGACCGGCAATGTGGCGACCGAAGACGTGGTTTACATGCTGCACGGCATGGGCATAGAGACCGGCATTGACTTGGACAAACTGGTCGACGCTGGCCAGTTCATCAGCGACTTTTTGGGCCGCCCACCCAGCTCGCGCGCGGCCACGGCGATCTTGAATAAACGACTGCTGTGATGCGTGGCGCAGACCTTCCCGGATGGCCTGGTGGCGTGCAAAGCAGCGACTCCGCTGCCGAGCCGACGCCGGAGCACGTCGCTGTGGCGCGTGCGATTGAGCGGATGACTGCCGCTGCCTTGGCGGTGCAGCGCAGTCCGACCGGTGCCAGCATCGCTTCACCCTGCCTGTCGGTCTGCCGTATTCAGGCGCAAAGCGGTCTGTGTGAAGGCTGTTTTCGCACTATCCCCGAAATCACTGCCTGGAGCCGTGCCGATGAAGCCGACAAGCGCCGTATCTGGCGCCTCATTGCACAGCGCGCACAGACCTTGCGCCCTTGAGCTGTCTGTCATCGGCCGTCGGACTCGCCGCTGCGGTCAGCACGGTGCAACAATCGCGCATGCACACACCACCACCTGCCGTTGCCCCAAGGACTTCAATTTCGGGCATGAAGTCGATTGTTTGTTACCTCGATTTCATCTCGCCCTACGCTTACTTGGCTTTTGAGCGATTGCCGCAAGTATTGCAAGGTTTGAGCTACAACGTTTGCTTCAAGCCGGTGCTGTTTGCCAGCTTGCTCAAGCACCACGGGCAACTCGGGCCGGCCGAAATTCCCGCCAAACGCGACTGGACTTACCGGCAGGTGATGTGGCTGGCCCAGCAGCAACAAACGCTGCTGCAGATGCCGCTCAGCCATCCTTTTAATCCACTGGGCTTGTTGCGTCTGGCGGTGGCTTGCGACGCCGCTGGAACGCCCAACCGCTATGTGTGTGAGACCATTTTTCGGCACGTTTGGACCGGCGGCGAAGAGGCCTCGGATGCGGCGCGTTTGACGGCTCTGACGACGCGGCTTGAGCCGCTGCAAGAGGTTGCCAGCGAGCGCGTCAAAGAGCAGCTGAAAGCGCATGCTGCAGAGGCCGTGGCGCTGGGCGTTTTCGGTGTGCCCAGCTTTGTTGTCGATGGCAAGGTTTTTTGGGGGCTGGATTCACTGCCGATGCTGCGCGAATATTTGGCGGGCGAGCGTTGGTTCGCCAGCTCGGACTGGGACGCCGCGGGTCACGTCAAGATCGGCACTGCGCGCCCAGCGCCTGTTCGTGAGTGAGGACGTCGAGCTTCAAAACAAAGGGTTTTCACTGACAGTAGTTACCTTTATATTTGTCGCTTTAATTCATGAGTTTCTCCTCTGAAAACAACATTTTTCAAGGTGATTTTTAACGTCAGTTTTGGTTCAGTTTCGCGTCAGAATTGGGTCAGAAGTCGGGGACACAATTTCGTAGCTTTTTGTGTTGAGAGCTTTTTAACAATTTTGAGGAGATGTGTACATGTCTACAGCAGCGCCTGATCGGCCAATGACCGGCACAGAGAAGAAGGTTATTTTTGCCTCTTCTCTGGGCACCGTGTTTGAGTGGTACGACTTTTACCTGTATGGCTCGCTCGCAGCCATCATTGCCAAGCAGTTTTTCAGCGGCTTGGACGAAGGTTCGGCCTTTATCTTTGCCTTGCTGGCTTTTGCCGCCGGTTTCATCGTGCGGCCTTTTGGCGCGCTGGTGTTTGGCCGTTTGGGCGACATGATCGGCCGCAAATACACTTTCTTGATCACCATTGTGATCATGGGCTTGTCGACCTTCATCGTCGGTTTGCTGCCAAACTACGCCAGCATCGGCGTGGCGGCTCCGATCATCCTGATTGGCCTGCGCATGCTGCAAGGTTTGGCGCTGGGCGGTGAGTACGGCGGCGCGGCGGTCTATGTGGCGGAGCATGCCCCACACGGCAAGCGCGGTGCGTACACCTCATGGATTCAGACGACGGCCACGCTGGGTCTGTTTTTGTCGCTGATGGTGATTCTCGGCACCCGCACCTTGATCGGCGAAGCCGCTTTTGCCGATTGGGGCTGGCGCGTTCCGTTCGTCGGTTCGATTCTGTTGTTGGGCGTGTCGGTCTACATCCGCTTGTCGATGGAGGAGTCGCCCGCTTTTGCCAAAATGAAGGCTGAGGGTAAAACTTCCAAGGCACCCTTGTCCGAGTCTTTCGGCCAGTGGAAGAACCTGAAGATCGTGATTTTGGCGCTGGTCGGCTTGACCGCTGGTCAGGCTGTGGTCTGGTATTCGGGCCAGTTTTACGCTTTGTTTTTCCTGACGCAAGCCCTCAAAGTGGACGGCGCCACCGCCAATATTCTGGTGGCGGTGTCTTTGTTGATCGGCACGCCGTTCTTCATCGTCTTCGGCGCGCTGTCGGACAAGATTGGCCGTAAGCCGATCATCATGGCGGGTTGCTTTTTGGCTGCGGTCACTTACTTCCCGGTCTTCACAGCGCTGACCAAAGCGGCCAACCCTGACCTGGCAGCGGCGCAAGCGGCCAACAAGGTCTTTGTGTCGGCTGACCCGGCCGAGTGCTCGTTCCAGTTCAACCCGACCGGCACGGTCAAGTTCACCAGCTCCTGCGACATCGCCAAGCAAGTTTTGGCGGGCGCTTCAGTCAGCTACGACAACGTGGTGGTGGCTGCTGGCACGCCTGCCAGCATCAAAATTGGTGAAACGGTGATCGCCGGCTACAGCGCCAAAGGCTTGCCCGCTGCCGAAGCCAAAACCAAGGGTGATGAGTTCAAGAAGGCCGTCGCTGATGCGCTCAAAGCGGCTGGCTACCCGGCCAAAGCTGACCCTGCCAAGATCGACAAGTTCATGGTCGTGTTGATTTTGACCTACCTGGTGTTGCTGGTCACCATGGTCTACGGCCCGATCGCCGCCATGCTGGTGGAGATGTTCCCGACGCGCATTCGCTACACCTCGATGAGCTTGCCGTACCACATTGGCAATGGCTGGTTCGGCGGCTTGCTGCCGACCACCGCCTTCGCCATCGTGGCGCAAACTGGCAATATGTACAACGGCTTGTGGTACCCGATCATCATCGCCGGCGCGACCGTCGTGATTGGCACCTTGTTCATCAAGGAAACCAAAGACGTTGACATCTACGCTGACGACTGACAACGGGTCAAGTCATCTGCAGGCCCTCGTCTTTGGACGGGGGCTTTTTTTATTGAAAAAGGAAAGAAAATCATGTGGAAAATTGGATTGGCTTTTGTCGCTTTCGCCGCCTTGGCAATCTTTATTTTGAGCCGAGGTGGCGACATTGACATGGGCGGTGAGAAGCACGGTGCAGAGGCGGTTCACTCGGAACCTGCGCCGGCCGCTGCGGCCAAGTAAAAAGCGCACAAGCTGCAACAAAAAGGGTGGCAGTGCCCGCCAGCTTGGGCCTTGAAAGCCGAAGCCGGCAGAACGCAGTAGCGTCAGCGCCCGCGGGGATCGCAGGCGCGGCCATGACCGTTTCAAATGCAATGCAAAATCGTGCTCCGATGTTACTTTTGATCCTTGTCTTGAAAAGTCTGACCGAGTTGTCGCTGCTGTTCATCAGTGGTCGGTTTTTATTGGGTTGGTTGGCCGGCGCCAAGCGCCAAGGCATTATTTTTTGGCAATTGCTCGACATCGCCAGCAAGCCCGCGCTTTGGTTGACACGCCGCATCAGTCCTAAGCGGGTCCTGGATCGGCATGTTCCGTTGGCCGCCGCCAGTTGGCTGTTGATGCTCTGGGTGCTGCTGGTACTCGTCAAAATTGACTTTTGTCTGCACATCGGCATCCAGTTTTGTCAGTGAGCCATAACCTCCAACCCAGCGCCGCGACCAGCAGGGGGCGGCTGGCACTTGCGATGCTGCATGGGCGCGCCAAAATTTGCTTGTTCCTCGGCATGCGCTCCTCCGCCAAGCGGATTTTTCAAGACGTTTTGCAGTGCGCCCCCAAAGACCAGCTGGCCCTGAACAGTCTGGGGTTCATGGCCACCCAAGAAGGCCGTCTTGAACTGGCGCTGACTTTTTTCGACCAGATTGTCGAACTCTTCCCCGAGTCTTCGAATGCTTATTTCAACCAAGCTTTTGCCTGCGAAACACTGGGTCGCCTGGAGGCCGCCGAAGTTGCTTTTCGGGCGGCGATTGCGGTCGAGGACAAGATGGACCGGGCATGGTACGGCCTCGGTCTGGTGCTGCTTCGGCAAGGGCGGCTTGAAGAGGCCGCCCTTGCCTTGAAGCGCAACACCCAACTTCAACCCATGAGCCCTTTTGGCTGGTACCAGCTGGCACGGGTGCATGTGGACTTGCAGCAAGCCGATGAAGCACGGCAGGTGATCCGCCATCTGCAAGGTTTTGAGCCCAAAATCGCGGCTCAGCTAGAGCGGGAGACCGGCTTGAAGGCAGGACGTCTGTGCTGATATTTTTTTAGAATGAAAGTCCGCGAATGACCATGTGGCAGCTCGCCGATGCTGGCCTGCCTAGAATGTTTGCCTCACCAGCAAAGATCGCTACTTCATGTCCCAAGGCATCATCCGGATTCGTGGCGCACGCCAGCACAACCTTAAAAATATCGATCTGGACATTCGCACTGGCGAGTTGACGGTGGTCACCGGCCCCAGCGGTTCGGGCAAGTCGTCCTTGGTGTTTGACACGCTGTTTGCCGAAGGCCAGCGCCGCTACGTCGAAACCTTCTCCGCCTACGCACGGCAGTTTCTGGACCGCATGGACAAGCCGGCGGTCGACAAGGTCGAAGGCGTGCCGCCAGCGATCGCGATTGACCAGACCAACCCGGTGCGCAGCTCGCGCTCGACAGTCGGCACCATAACCGAGCTGAATGATCACCTGAAGCTGCTCTACGCCCGCGCCACGCAACTCTTTGACAAGCACAGCGCTCAGCCGGTGCGGCACGACACGCCAGAGTCGATTTATGCCGAGCTGATGGCCCGCACCCAAGAGGCGGACCCGCGCGTGGTGATGACCTTCCCGGTCGAGCTGCCCGCCAACACCAGCGCTGAAGAAGTCGCGCAGTGGCTGTCAGCCAGCGGTTTCACCCGCGTGCATGCCGAGCGTGAAATGGCGACGCTGGCTGGGGTTCGCAAAATTCTGGACGTGGTGGCTGATCGTTTCCGGCTGCACGCCACCGAAAAAGTCCGCGTCATCGAAGCCATTGAATTGGCCCTCAAGCGCGGCGGGCGTTTGAATGTGTATGTGATGGATGCAGAGCCGGCCCCCTCGGGGGGCAGCGAAGCACACGCAGTGGCAAGCGTGGGGGCCATATTCAGGTTTTCGAGCGGTCTGCATTGTCCGGCCAGCGACCTGCGCTACGCCGACCCAACGCCATCGCTGTTCTCCTTCAACTCGGCCATGGGCGCTTGCGACACTTGCCGGGGTTTCGGTCGGGTCATCGGTGTTGATTACGGTCTGGTGATCCCGAACGACAAGCTGACCCTGCGCTCCGGCGCCATCAAGGTGATGCAGACGCCGGCCTGGAAAGAAGCCCAGGACGACTTGCTGCGCCACGCCGAAGTCGCCGGTATTCCGCGCGACACGCCTTGGTACAAGCTCACGCCAGACCAAAAAGAGTGGGTCCTCAACGGTTCGCCCAGTTGGAACGGCCAGTGGAACCAGCACTGGTTCGGCATCAAACGCTTTTTTGAATACCTTGAAAGCAAGGCTTACAAAATGCACATCCGCGTGCTGCTGTCCAAGTACCGCAGCTATACGCCTTGCGAAAGTTGCGGCGGCGCGCGCTTGAAGACCGAGGCCTTGCTCTGGCGTTTGGGTTCCAAAGTCGCGGCCGATGCCGTGCTGCCAGCGGCAACGCGCTTCATGCCGGTCGGTGCTGAATGGACGCGGGCGCAACTCGAAGCCATGCCGGGGCTGTCGCTGCACGACTTGATGCACTTGCCGATTGACAAGCTGCGCGACTTTTTCACGCAGATTGGCCCGACCACGCTGGCCGACGAATCAGACCGCCAAGCGCTGAAATTGTTGTTTGAAGAAATCCACCAGCGCCTCAAGTATTTGTGCGACGTCGGCATTGGCTACCTGACGCTGGACCGACAGAGCCGCACGCTGTCGGGCGGCGAGGTGCAGCGCATCAACCTGACCACCGCCTTGGGCACCTCCTTGGTGAACACGCTGTTCGTGCTGGACGAGCCGTCGATCGGCCTGCACCCGCGCGACATGCACCGCATCACGCAAGCCATGCACCGCCTGCGCGACGCGGGCAACACGCTGGTCGTGGTGGAGCACGACCCGGCCGTCATGTTGGCCGCTGACCGCATGATCGACATGGGGCCGGGGCCGGGAGAGAAGGGCGGTCAAATCGTCTTTGACGGCACACCCGAAGACCTGCGCCATGCCGGCACCTTGACCGGCGATTACCTCGGTTCGCGCAAGCGGGTCGGCATGGGTTTCAAGCGGGCGGTGAGCGACAACACGCCGCGCCTGATTTTGGAAGGCGCACGCGACCACAACCTGAAAAACATCAGCGTCGATTTCCCCTTGCAACGGTTGGTGGTGGTCACCGGCGTCAGCGGTTCCGGCAAGTCGACTTTGATGCAAGATATTTTGGCGCCGGCTTTGCTGCGCCAATTTGGCAAAGCCACCGAGACACCGGGCGAGCACGACCGTTTGATGGGCGCTGATCATTTGAGCGATGTGGTCTTCGTGGACCAGTCGCCGATTGGCAAAACCGCGCGGTCCAATCCGGCCAGCTATGTCGGTGCTTGGGACGCTGTGCGCGAATTATTTGCCGTGTCGCCGCTGAGCCGTGAGCGCAATTACACCGCCTCTAAATTTAGCTTCAACAGCGGCGATGGCCGCTGCCCAACCTGCGGCGGTTCTGGCTTTGAGCACGTTGAAATGCAGTTTTTGAGCGACGTTTATTTGCGTTGCCCAGACTGCGACGGCCAACGCTACCGACCCGAAATTTTGGAGGTGACGATTGAGCGGCGTTACCCGGATGGCCGCGTCGCGGTGATGAACGTGGCCGACGTGCTGGCGCTGACGGTGAGCGAGGCCAGCCAACTGTTTGCTTATGACCGTGAAGTGATTCGCGCGCTGCAGCCGATCGTTGATGTGGGGCTGGAATACGTCAAGTTGGGTCAGCCGGTGCCGACGCTGTCGGGTGGCGAGGCGCAGCGCTTAAAGCTCGCCGGTTTTCTGGCCGGCAACAGTGCAAAGGGCGCCAAAAGTGCCAAGGCCAAACCGACCCTCGCCAGCCTGAGCCGCCAGCCGCTGGCGCTGCGGGCGCACCGCGGCACGCTATTTTTGCTGGACGAGCCGACCACCGGCCTGCACTTTGACGACATCGCTAAGCTCATGCGTGCGCTGCGAAAACTCATCGAAGCCGGTCACTCGCTGATCGTCATCGAGCACAACCTCGACGTCATTCGCTCCGCCGACTGGTTGATCGACCTCGGCCCCGAGGGCGGCGAAGCCGGCGGCTGGCTGGTCGCCGAAGGCACGCCCGAAGCCGTTCGCGAACACCCGACATCGCACACCGCCAAAGCCTTGCGCGAGTACGAAGCGGCCATGGGCCGGGTGCATGCGGTGGAAGAAATCAAGGCCAAAGCCTGGGTCACCCGGCCTGAAGCCTCCAACATGATTCAGATCGTCAACGCCCGAGAGAACAACCTGAAAAGTTTGACTGTCGAAATTCCGCGCGGCAAGTTCAATGTGGTGACGGGTGTCTCCGGTTCAGGCAAGTCGACGCTGGCGTTTGACATCTTGTTCAACGAAGGCCAGCGGCGCTATCTGGAGTCGCTCAACGCCTATGCGCGCAGCATCGTCCAGCCGGCCGGTCGGCCGGAGGTGGACGCCGTTTACGGCATTCCGCCGACGGTGGCGATTGAGCAGCGCTTGTCGCGCGGCGGTCGCAAGTCGACGGTCGGCACAACGACGGAAGTCTGGCATTTCTTGCGCTTGCTCTACGTCAAGCTCGGCATCCAGCATTGCACCCACGACGGTGCGGCGGTGATGCCGCAAAGCGCCGAAAGCATCGCCGCGCAGCTGATCAAAAACTTCCGTGGGCAACACATTGGTTTGTTGGCGCCGCTGGTCATCAACCGCAAAGGCGTCTACACCGAACTCGCCGATTGGGCCCGACCACGCGGCTACTCCCACCTGCGGGTGGACGGCGAGTTTTTGCCGACCACCGGCTTTCCGCGCATTGATCGTTTCAAAGAGCACACCGTTGAATTACCGGTGGCAGACCTGCTGGTGAATCCGGCCAACGAAGCCGCTTTGCGGCAAGCCCTGAAGACCGCGCTGGAGCACGGCAAGGGCGTCGTCCATGTGCTGGCGCCGCTAGAGGGTTTGGCGGCCGCCATGGCCGAAGGTTTGCCGACCAGCGGCATTGGTCGGCTGGACGTGTTTTCGACCAAGCGCGCCTGCCCGGTCTGCGCAACCTCTTACCCCGAACTGGACCCGCGCCTGTTCAGCTACAACAGCAAGCACGGCTGGTGTCCTGATTGCGTCGGCACCGGCGTCGCCCTGACGCGCGAGCAGCGCAAGGTGTTTGACGATTCGGTGCGCGACGAAGACCACAAAGACAAAGGCCGCGAGCAAAGTTTTGCCGAGCCTGAAGTCGATGACGTTCTCGACACCGCTTGCGCGTCCTGTCACGGCACGCGCTTGAACAGCCAGGCACGCGCCGTGCGGATGGGGCAGTTCAGCGCGCTCATCGCGGCTGAAAAAACCAAGAGTTGGGCTATCACCGACATTGCCAGTCTGAGCGTCACCGATGTGCGCGCTTGGCTTGAGCAGTTGACGCTGTCCGGTCGCGATGCTGAAATCGCCCGCGACTTGGTGCCTGAAATCAAAAGTCGTTTGGAGTTTCTGCAAGACGTGGGGCTTGGCTACCTGACGCTAGACCGTGGCGCGCCCACGCTGTCTGGCGGCGAAGCGCAGCGCATTAGGCTGGCGGCGCAGCTGGGCTCGAACTTGCAAGGCGTGTGCTACGTGTTGGACGAGCCGACCATTGGTTTGCATCCGCGCGACAACCAGATTTTGCTGCGTGCGCTCGGCAAGCTCAGCGAGCGCGGCAACACGCTGGTGGTGGTCGAGCATGACGAAGACACCATTCGCCGCGCCGATCACATCATCGACATCGGCCCCGGCGCAGGCTCGCGCGGTGGCCGCGTGGTGGCACAAGGCAGCGTGGCCGACGTCTCAGCCGCGCCCGAATCGCTCACCGGACGTTACTTGCTGAACGCCATCCAACACCCGCTGCAAGCGCGCCGTGAAACAGCGCCGCACCGCCCTGGCGACGAGGACGTGGCGGATGCCGCAGTGGTGGTTGTCGTCAGCAAAAAGCCAACGGCCAAAGCCAAGGCCGAAGCCCTGAAACTCAAAGCCGCGCAGGCCAGCGTCGAGGCGAATGTAGACCGAGCCAACGAGTCTGTGGGCGCGGTCGCCGTCAACCCGAATACAAAATGGATCACCGTCAGCGGCGCCAGTTTGCACAACCTGCAAGACGTCTCGGTGGCCGTGCCGCTGAACCGTTTGGTGGCTGTCACCGGCGTCTCGGGTTCGGGCAAATCGACCCTCGCGCGCGACGTGTTGCTGGCCAATGTGCAAGCGGCGGTTCAGCAGCGCAGCACCAAGGCTGGCCGTGACGCCGACGACGCGGGCCAGCATCCGGCGTGGATCGGCTGCACCGGCATCCGCGGTTACCGCCGGGTGGACCGCGTGTTGGAAGTCGACCAGACGCCGATTGGCAAAACACCGCGCAGTTGCCCGGCCACGTACATTGGTTTTTGGGATGTCATCCGCAAGCTCTTTGCCGACACGCTGGAAGCACGCGCGCGGGGTTACGCGGCGAATCGTTTTTCCTTCAACACCGGCGAAGGCCGTTGCCCGACCTGCGAAGGCGCAGGCGTGCGGACCATCGGCATGAGCTTTTTGCCGGACGTCAAAGTGCTCTGCGAAACCTGCCACGGTGCGCGCTTCAACCCCGAGACGCTGGCCGTCACTTGGCGCGGCAAAAGCATTGGCGAAGTGCTGCGCATGGAAATCGACGAGGCGGTGGCGTTCTTCGCGTCGATGCCGAATATTGCGCATCCGCTGCAACTGCTCAAGGACGTCGGCCTCGGCTACCTCACGCTCGGCCAACCGTCACCGACGCTGTCGGGCGGCGAAGCCCAACGACTCAAGCTGGTGACTGAACTCAGCAAGGTGCGCGACGACATCACAAGGCGCGGTCAGAAAGCACCGCACACGCTTTACGTTTTGGACGAGCCGACCGTGGGCTTGCACATGGCCGACGTTGAAAAACTCATCCACGTGCTGCACCGCTTGGTCAACGGCGGCCACAGCGTGGTGGTGATCGAGCATGACTTGGATGTGATTGCCGAAGCCGACTGGGTGATCGACCTCGGACCCGACGGCGGCAACGCGGGTGGCCGCGTGGTGGCGTCAGCGCCGCCGGAAGATGTGGTGTTGCTGGGCACGCCGACGGGTCTGGCTTTGAAGCCGGTGCTGGCGCGTTCAGTGGCAAAAAGTTAATCGGACGTGCACAAGCGCGCATCGGTGTCGCCACGGCGCCAGCAGGGGCTGGCCGTGTGGCGCTGGCGCTGCGGAATGCCTTCCATGTCGATCTGCACCGCGACGGTGTCAAAGCGGCTCACGCCTTGTGCGTCCAGTTGCAGCCGCAGCAGCCAGCCGCGTCGTTGCGCCGCATTGTCGGTTTCTTTCATCACAAAATTGCCGACGCTGTAGATGATGGGTTTGCCCTTGTACTGGGCTGTTTCTTGGGTGACGTGTGGGTGTCCGCCAATCACTGCGTCGGCACCGGCGTCAATCATCAGCCGTGCCAGTTGGCGCTGACGATCGTTTGACGTTGGCTCGTTTTCCCAGCCCCAGTGCATCACGGGAATCACCAGGTGAGCGCCATGCACGGCGCGGGCTTTGCGGATGTCATCCACCACTTGCTCGTCTTCGCTCCAAGCGATGCCGGGCGCGTTGTAGTCGGCCTCAAAACTGCGCGGCATGAACTCGCTGTAACTGAGCAGTGCAATGCGCAGACCCTTGCGCTCGATGATGAGCGGGTCGTGCGCCTGCGACAGGTTGTGACCGCCGCCGAACTGCGCCAAATCAGCTTCTTTGAGCAGGCCGAGCATTTGCGCAAAAGCCTCGCGGCCGTAATCGCCGGAGTGGTTGTTGGCCAGCGCGACCGCGTCAAAGTGCCGCTTGAGCACCGGCAGCGTGCGCGGGTGCGCCCGAAAGGTGTAGTTTTTCCGGCTTGCAGAACCGCTGCTGGCAATCACGCATTCCAAATTGCCGATGCGGATATCTGCGCCTGCAAAGACATCTGCCAAGCCAGAGAATGGGTCTTCTCCGCGCTCGATCATGGCGCCAGCCGTGTCGTCGAGCACGATGTCGCCGGCAAAGACCAAGCTGACCGAGCTGGCTTTTTCAGGCGCTTGAGCGCTGACAGCCAGCGGGCACCCAGCGAGCGAAAAAACGCTGAGCAAAGCGCCGAGCCAGCGGAACACATTAGCCTTCATGGTTGAACCCCTTCCAGCGTGCAGCTGTAGATCAGCTCGCGCTCCGCCGGGCCGGCATACAGGCGCTGTTCGCCGGTGAACGGGTAGGGCGCTGCCGAGGCTTTGAAAGGCGGCAAATACTTGAGTTGCTGGATCAGCATGGATTCTGTGTCCGTATTGAGGTATGCGTAGAGCGCGATCCGCTCCAGCTGCGCTGCGCTGCCGACCAGCACCGCTTTGAAACGAAAACGCCCGCCGATGTCGACCGACGGCACCGGGTAAGGGTCGGCCACCGGCGCGGCTGCAATCGACTGAGTCGCGCCAGCGTAAGTCAGGTCGCAGCGCAACAGCGGTGTGGCCAGCGCGCGGGGGAATGCCGCAAGGCTGGCCAATCCGATCAGCCCGGTAAGTGCGAGGGTCTTGGTGCGGGGGTGATTCATGGCGGTTATTTTGCCCTGCTGGCAGGCCGTTTGTCGGTCGACTGGCGAGCGCTGGCGGCAGACGGGCCGACTCAGCGCGCCGCCAGAATCGCCTTGACGACTTCGGCGAAGCCAGCGCCGCGTTCACCCGCTGTGATGAAGCGCGGTTTGTGCGTGAGCTGCGCCTCGAAGCGCCGGATATTGGCGACGCCGATCGAATTCGCAAAAGCCTCGAACATCAGCTGGTCGTTGGTCGAGTCACCGACGTAAGCCCAGCGGTCAATCTCCGCGCTCAGGTCACGGTCAAACAGTTTGCGCACGATCCAGCGCGCACCTTCCCACTTGTTGTGCGCCCCAAACCAGCCGTTGATGTGGATCGAGCTGACGGTCGCGTTCATGCCTTCACTTTGCATGATCTGTACCACCTGCGCGATGCGTTCTGGCGACAACTGCGTGAACTCACTGTGGTCGATGGCGATGTCGGTTTCACGCCCAGCGCTGTCTTGCGCGAGGGTGGAGCCTGGGACTTCGCGCAACACCCGCTCGGCCACGCTTTGCATGCGCGCGAAGTTGGCGTGGCGTGTCGCCCGGTCTTGCTGGTAAAGCTTGGACGCAGCACGCAAGGCCAGCGCTCCGTTTTCCGCCACGATCGCATCCACCGGCCAAGCGGCGGCAAACGGCTGGCTCCAACCGACGGGCCGGCCGGTGATCGGAATGACGTGCAAGCCGGCGGCTGTGAGGTCGGCCAAGGCTTGCAGCGCATCCGGCGTGATAGCGCCGTCGGTCGTCAGCGTGTCGTCGATGTCGGTGAAGACACCGATGAGATGTTGGCGTGCAGAGACGGGCCAGTGCGATAGAGCTTGCATGCGTTAAGAGTTTAGTTTGCCCACGCCGGGCTGAGAGTTGGGTACAATCTGGCCTCTCCTGAGGAGCGTTGCAACCCACACACGTGGTCTAGGCTCAGGACTTTCTTTTGCAACCACGCTCACCCGCATGTGCTTTTCAGGCCGGGTGAGTTTTCAAACTCTTTTGGCTCGTTCAGCACCATGCTCGTGGCTATTTTGCCCAGCTTGTCTCGCTTTGGAGTAATTTCAATGAACGCCGTCGTCAAACCCATTCACAACCAAGACTTTGCTGTTGCCGACCTGTCGCTCGCCGACTGGGGTCGCAAAGAGCTGAAAATCGCCGAAACCGAAATGCCAGGCCTGATGGCCATCCGCAAGGAATTCGCTGCCGCCCAGCCGCTCAAGGGCGCGCGCATCACCGGCTCGTTGCACATGACGATCCAGACCGGCGTGCTGGTCGAAACCCTGCAGGCCTTGGGCGCTGACGTGCGTTGGGCCAGTTGCAACATTTACTCCACCCAAGACCATGCCGCCGCCGCGCTGGTGGTCAAGGGCACGCCGGTGTTCGCCTACAAGGGCGAAAACCTCGACGACTACTGGGATTACACCCACCGCATTTTTGAATTCACGGGCGCTAAAGGCACGCCTGAAGAAGGTCCGAACATGATTCTGGACGACGGCGGCGATGCCACTTTGTTGATGCACCTCGGCACCAAGGCCGAGACCGACATTTCGGTGCTGGCCAACCCCGGCAGCGAAGAAGAAATCTGCCTGTTCAACGCCATCAAAAAGCAGCTGGCAAAAGACGGCACTTGGTACAGCCGCCGCCTGAAAAACATCGTCGGCGTGACCGAAGAAACCACCACCGGCGTGCTGCGCCTGAACGAGATGTCGGTCAAGGGCACGCTGGCCATTCGCGCCATCAACGTCAATGATTCCGTCACCAAGTCGAAGTTTGACAACCTCTACGGTTGCCGCGAGTCGCTGGTCGACGCCATCAAACGCGCCACCGACGTGATGATCGCCGGCAAGGTCGCACTGGTCGCCGGCTACGGTGACGTTGGCAAGGGTTCCGCCCAAGCACTGCGCGCCTTGAGCGCCCAAGTCTGGGTGACCGAGATCGACCCAATCAACGCCCTGCAGGCCGCGATGGAAGGTTACAAAGTCGTGACCATGGAATACGCCGCTGACAAGGCTGATATTTTTGTCTCCGCCACGGGTAACAAAAACGTTATCACCTACAAGCACATGGAGGCCATGAAAGACCAAGCCATCGTTTGCAACATCGGTCACTTCGACAACGAGATCGATGTCGCGTCGCTCGACAAATGCGAGTGGGACGAGATCAAGCCGCAAGTCGATCACGTGATCTTCCCGGACGGAAAACGCATCATCTTGTTGGCCAAAGGTCGCCTCGTCAACCTCGGTTGTGGCACCGGTCACCCAAGCTTCGTGATGTCGTCCAGCTTCGCCAACCAGACCATTGCGCAGATCGAACTGTTCACCAAACAGGCTGACTACGAAGTGGGCAAGGTTTACGTGTTGCCGAAGCACCTCGACGAAAAAGTCGCCCGCTTGCACCTGATGAAAGTCGGCGCCATGTTGTCCGAACTCAGCGACGAGCAAGCGGCTTACATCGGTGTCTCCAAAGCCGGCCCTTACAAAGCCGACACTTACCGCTATTGATAAACGCGCGTCAAGCGCACCAACTCTGTCTGCCTTATGCGCGCTGATCTGTTTCTCGTCGACCGTGGCCTGGCCACGACCCGTTCCCAAGCACAGCGCCTGATCGCATCGGGCGTGCAATGGCGCGCCGACGAGGACTCGGCTTGGCGCACAGTCGCCAAGAACGGTGATGAAATCCCAGAAGGCGCAGAGTTGGTTGTGCCCGACACGACAGAAGCCAAGTTCATCTCGCGTGGCGGTCTGAAGCTCGAAGGCGCGCTGAAAAAAGCCGGTCTCGATGTGACCGGCTGGCGCTGCCTAGATGTCGGCCAGTCCACCGGCGGTTTCACCGACTGCTTGCTGCAGCACGGTGCGGCGCAGGTGGTCGGCGTCGATGTCGGTCACGGTCAATTGCACCCGACTTTGCGCTCAGATGCGCGCGTGGTCTGCATTGAAGGTGTCAACGCTCGCTCGCTGACAGCGGACGACTTGGTGGAGCACCACAGCCGCGCCTTGACGGTTCAGTTAGATGCGGCAGAAGCCGATGGCACGTTGGGAAATCATCCGGAATTGTTGGCGGCGCTGGACGCTGACTTTGATCCGGTGTTCGATTTCCTCACCGGTGATTTGTCTTTCATTTCACTCACGCTGGTGTTGCCGGCGGTGGTGCGTTTGCTCAAGCCGAGTGGCGACTTGCTGATGCTGGTCAAACCGCAGTTTGAACTGCAGCCGGGGCAGATTGGCAAGGGCGGCATTGTGCGCGACCCGATTCACTTTGCCTTTGTGGAGCAGCGGCTGCGCGATTGTTGCGCCGAACTCGGCCTTGAGGTGTTGGCTTGGATCGACTCACCGATTGACGGCGGCGACGGCAATCGCGAATTTTTCATTCAGGCCCGCAAAGGTCTGGAGGCGGTGGGTGAAGACAAGCCCTTGCCGGCGGCGCCTGCGCGTCAGGCTGTCAAGCGGGTGCCGCGCAGTGCGACTCGCAGCCTGTTAGATGCCATGGATGAAGATGGCGAAGCCGCGCACGCGGGTCAGCCCGGTCCTGCGCGCAGCAAGAAGCGCGAGAAGAAAAATAACGCATGAATGCTTGAATGAATGCCATGACACTGCCGATCAGTTTCGAATTTTTCCCGACCAAAACCCCTGAAGGGGCTGCCAAGCTGCGCGTCACGCGTCAGCAGTTGTATGCGTTCAAGCCGGAGTTTTGCTCTGTCACGTTTGGGGCAGGCGGCTCGACGCAAGAAGGCACGTTTGCTGCCGTCAAAGAAATCTTGGCCGAAGGCGTTGAAGCGGCGTCACACTTTTCATGCGTGGGCGCGACCAAGGCGACGGTGCGCGAACAATTGGCCCAGTTGCAGGCCATGGGCGTGAAGCGTCTGGTGGCCTTGCGCGGTGACTTGCCGAGCGGTTTTGGCATGGGTGGTGAGTTCCATCACGCCAGCGACTTGGTGGCCTTTATTCGCACTGAGACCGGCGACGCTTTTCACATTGAGGTGGCGGCTTATCCAGAGATTCATCCGCAGGCGAAATCAGCTGAGGCAGATTTGCAAGCCTTTGCCACCAAGGTCAAGGCGGGTGCCAACGCCGCCATCACGCAGTATTTTTTCAACAGCGACGCCTACTTCCGGTTTGTCGATGACGCTTACAAACTGGGCGTCGACGTGCCGGTGGTGCCCGGCATCATGCCGATCACCAGTTCAACCCAGCTGATGCGTTTTTCAGATGCTTGCGGCGCCGAGATTCCACGCTGGATTCGGCTGCGCCTGCTAGGCTACGGCGACGATGTTGAGTCGATCAAGGCCTTTGGCCTCGACGTCATCACCGACCTCTGCGACCAGCTTCACATGGCCGGCGTGCCGGGCATTCACTACTACACCATGAACCAGGCCGGTGCGACGTC
>JBBAPN010000045.1:0-18645 GCA_040400815.1 Polaromonas sp.
GTGTGGAGGCCGCGCCCGGTACGCCAGACCAGTTGGCCACGCTGATGCGCGAGGATTTGGTGCGTTGGGCCAAGATTGTGAAAGATTCTGGCGCGCAGCTGGACTGAAAATCGTTGCAATCAATCAGGTTGCAGGTAGACTGTGTTTTTGTACAGTTTTTGCACCATGATGTCGTTTCGCTCTCAACCCTCGCTTGACCAAACGCCCCGGCCTTTAGCGTCCAGTCTGCCCGCTGACCAACTGCGGCTGATCAGCCACCGGCTGTCGGCCGGCTTTCCCTCGCCTGCTGCCGACTACACCGAAGAAGCGCTCAACCTCAATGACTACTTGGTGCGCAACAAGCCCGCCACCTTCATGTTCACGGTCAAGGGCGACTCGATGCTCAACGCCGGCATTCACCACGAAGACAAGGTGGTGGTCGACCGCTCGCTGACGCCGCAGTCGGGCGACATTGTGGTGGCCGTGGTGAACAGCGACTACACCATCAAGCGGCTGCGTTACCGGCAAGGCCAGCCCGAGTTGTGGCCAGAAAACCCGAGTTACGCGCCCATCACCTTTGCAGAAGGCGCTGAGCTCGAAATCTGGGGCGTTGTGGTGGGCGTGGTGCGGCGCCTTACCAACCGGGGTTGAGCATGCCCACAGCGTCAACAGTGCCAACAGCACCCCCTGCAGCGCCGCAGTTTGCGCTGGTCGACGTCAACAACTTCTACGTCTCCTGTGAGCGGGTTTTTCAGCCCCAACTGGCGGGCGTGCCGATGGTGGTGTTGTCGAACAACGACGGTTGCGCCGTGGCGCGCAGCGGCGAGGTCAAGGCCTTGGGCGTGAAAATGGGCACGCCGTGGTTCCAGATGAAAGACTTGGCCGCCGAGCACGGCATTCAGGCCTTCTCGTCTAACTACACCTTGTACGGCGACATGAGCAACCGCGTCGTCAGCATCTTGCGCGACTTCGCCCCCGACATCGAGGTCTACAGCATTGACGAAAGTTTTTTGCGGGTGGAGTCGGTGCTGCGGCATTACGGCGGCGGCCTGGCCATGGGCCAGTTGATGCGGGAGCGCATTCGGCAATGGACCGGGCTGCCCGTTTGTACGGGCATCGGCCCGACCAAAACCTTGGCCAAGCTGGCCAACCACCTGGCCAAAAAGAACCCCGAGTTCAACGGCGTCTGCGACCTGCATGCACTGAGCAAAGCAGAGCGTTTGCAGTGGATGGCGCAAACAGACGTGGGCGAAGTCTGGGGGGTGGGTCGGCGCATCGCCCAACGGCTGCAAGCCATGGGTGTGCACAGCGTGCTCGACTTGCGGCGCCAGTCGCCCAAGCACATGCAGGCGCAGTTTGGTGTGGTGATGGAGCGCACTTGCAACGAGTTGCGTGGCGTGTCTTGTTTAGAGCTTGAAGACGTAGCGCCGCCGAAGCAGCAAATCATGTCGTCGCGCAGCTTTGGCACCCCGGTGATCAGATTGACAGAGCTGCGCGAAGCAGTGGCCAGCTACGTCGCCAAGGCGGCTGAAAAACTGCGTCAGCAAAGCTCGGCCGCTGCCGCCGTGCAAGTCTTCGTGCAAACCAACCGTTTCAAAGCCAGTGAGCCGCAATACAACGCCGCTTGGTTGGTGCCGCTGATAGCGCCCAGCAGCGATACATTGGCATTGACGCGGGCAGCCCTCTTTGGTTTAGAGCTGATTTACAAGCCCGGCTACCAGTACAAAAAAGCCGGCGTCATGCTGACCATGTTGTCCAGTCAAGCCGCCAGACAAGAAACGCTGTTTGACGACCCGCTGGCCTGCGCCCGCTCGGCCAGACTGATGGCCGCGCTTGACACGCTGAACCAAACTTACGGGCGCAACACCTTGCGCACGGGCGTTTGCGGCACCGCGCAGCGCTGGGGCATGAAGTCTGAGAGCCGGTCCGGCTGCTTCACCACGCGCTGGGACGAACTGCCTGAAGCGAGGTGAGTGACGCCCGGCGGCAAACGCTGCATTTTGAAGCTGATGCGCCCGTGTGGTGAGCCATGCCTGTCGGTGAAAGTGATCCATCAGTTGACAGATACGCCAATAGCTGTGCTGAGACCGGCTAATCTCAAGGGTAAACCAAGGGGTGCAAAGCGCACCGAGCTTTCTAAAATAAACCCAGGTACATCTTGTTTTCAAAGGAATCAGAGCTTTGTCAAAAATAAAAATCAGCTCCAGTGAAGCCAGTGCTGAACCCGCGAAAATTCCTGACGTCAAGGCCGTGCCGATTCGCGTGATCAAAAAATACCCGAACCGGCGTCTCTACGACACGGCTTCCTCGGCCTACATCACGCTGACCGATGTCCGCCATTTGGTGATGAACGGTGCGGTGTTTGTGGTGCGCGACGCCAAGAGCGGCGACGATCTGACCCGCAGCATCTTGCTGCAAATCATTCTGGAAGAAGAATCCGGCGGCGCGCCGATGTTCACCGAGGCGGTGTTGGCCAACATCATCCGTTTTTACGGCAATGCCATGCAGGGTTTCATGGGCGCATACCTTGAAAAAAATGTGGAATCCTTCATGGACCTGCAAGTCAAGATGAGTGAGCAATCCAAGGGCATGTCGCCGGAAACCTGGGCGCAGCTCATGAAGGCCCAGTCGCCGATGATGCAGGGCATGATGGGAAGCTACGTCGAGCAATCAAAATCGCTTTTCTCGCAAATGCAAGAGCAGATGCAAATGCAGAGCGAGCAGATGCTCACTGCTTTTGGCCTCAAACGCTGACGTTCCGATTAAGCGCACCGAGCACTCATCAAAAAACCCGGCGTGCCGCAAGGCATCGCCGGGTTTTACATGAGCGCAGAAGCTTACAAAACTTCGCTGGCAAAGTCCGCCAGACGCGAACGCTCACCACGCGCCAGTGTGATGTGGCCACCATGCGGCCAACCCTTGAAGCGGTCCACCGCATAGGTCAAGCCCGAAGAACCCTCGGTCAGGTAAGGCGTGTCAATCTGCGCCAAGTTGCCCATGCAGATGATCTTGGTGCCCGGGCCGGCCCGCGTGATCAGCGTCTTCATTTGCTTGGGCGTCAAGTTCTGCGCCTCGTCAATGATCACGTACTTGTTGAGGAAGGTGCGGCCGCGCATGAAGTTCATGCTTTTGACTTTGATGCGCGAGCGGATCAACTCGTTGGTGGCGGCGCGGCCCCATTCGCCCGAACCGCTTTCGGTTTTGCCCAGCACCTCTAAGTTGTCGTCCAATGCGCCCATCCACGGGCCCATTTTTTCTTCTTCAGTGCCGGGTAAAAAGCCGATGTCTTCACCGACCGAAACGGTGGCCCGGGTCATGATGATTTCGGTGTAGCGCCGGTCGTCCAGCACCTGCGTCAAACCGCTGGCCAGCGCCATCAGTGTTTTGCCGGTGCCAGCGTTACCGGCGAGCGTGACGAAGTCGACTTCCGGGTCCATCAGCAGGTTCATGGCGAAGTTTTGCTCACGGTTGCGCGTGGTCACGCCCCAAACTGCATTTTTCAGGTGGTTGAAGTCTTTCAATGTTTTGAGGACTGCGGTTTTGGCACGTATCTCTGTCACCCGCGCATACAGCGGCGGCTCACCTGGCGCTTCAAAGTAGACAAACTGGTTGATCATCAGGCTCGGCACGATAGGACCGGTGATGCGGTAAAAGGTGTAGCTGCCTTGCTGCCAGCTTTCAATGGTTTTGCTTTGACGGGTCCAGAAATCAGTCGGCAATGCCAATGAGCCAGGGTAGAGCAAATCGCCGTCTTCCAGCGTTTTGTCGTTCTGGTAGTCGTCGGTCAGCAAGCCCAGCGCGCGCGCTTTAACGCGCATGTTGATGTCTTTCGAGACCAGCACCACTTCACGCGGCGCGTGTTCTTTGCGCAAGGCTTCGACGACGCCCAAAATCTGGTTGTCCGCCTTGCCTTGCGGCAGGCTCATCGGCAAGGTGTAGTCCAGCGGCTGGGTCTGAAACAGCAAGCTGCCACGCGCCTCTGAATGGCCAGTGGTGTCAAGACTCAAGCCTTTGGCAATGTCAGCGCCTTGCGCACCGGCCAGGGCGTCCAGCGTGCGGCTGGTCTGACGCGCATTGCGGGCCACCTCGCTCATGCCCTTTTTGTGGCCGTCGAGCTCTTCCAGAACAATCATCGGTAAAAAGATGTCGTGTTCTTCAAAGCGAAACAGGCACATCGGGTCGTGCATCAGCACATTGGTGTCGAGCACAAAGAGCTTGGTTGGGCCGCTGGGTTTGGGTTTACGCACTTTGGCCACGGCTTCAGGGACTTCTTTTTTGAAGTGTGTGGCCAACGACTTGACAGGACTCGGGCGAGATTTTTCCACCAAGGCGACGGGGTGTTGGGTCTCGACCAACGCGCTTTTCTCGAGCGCCGCTGGGCGTGACTTGGCCGGAGCATCGACCGCAGCAGCGGTTTTTCGGCCAGCCCGGGCGGCTGGACGCGCAGGCGCGTTCAAGGCGTCAGTTGAGAGCAGGGCGGCACGTTTTGTCGGGGCGGGTGGCAGGGGCATGGGCTAGTGACTCACAAAGTGAAGTTAAAGGTTCCAAAAACAAAAAAGCCGCCTCGTGAGCGGGGCGGCTTTGGTGTGAAAGGCAGTTGGCGTGTCAACAACATGAAAATATTATGCACCACGCTCATGACAGTGGTCTGCGCTTCAAGGGCAAAAATTCAAGCCGCTTTTTCGATTTTTTCAGCTTTCTCAGCTTTGTTCAGTTCTTTGACGGCTTTCAGGACGTCTTCGACATGGCCAGGTACTTTGAGACCACGCCATTCGGCCTTCAGCTGACCGTCAGGGCCCACTAAAAAGGTGCTGCGCTCAATGCCCTTGACCTTTTTGCCGTACATGATCTTGTTCTTGACGACGCCGAACATATGGCACATTTTCTCTTCTGTGTCGGCGATCAACTCAAACGGCAGTTCAAGCTTGGATTTGAACTCGTCGTGTGACTTCATGTTGTCGCGGGAAACACCGAAAACAGTCGCACCCGCTTTGACGAAGTCTTTGTATTTATCGCGAAATTGCATGGCTTCCGTGGTGCAGCCTGGGGTGTTGTCCTTGGGGTAAAAATACAGAACGACAACCTTGCCTAAATGGGTTTGGTTGGAGACTCTGAGACCGCCCGTGGCGACGGCTTCAAATTCGGGGAGAAGTTTATTAACGACGACTGCCATACTGCGTAGACCCTGACAAAAGTTATGATTAGCCGTTGGGCTTCAGCTGCAAAAAAAGGCTGTCAAGCCCGGTGTTGCGATCAATGCAACGCAATATTTTACAACGAAAGAGCATTTGCGAATGAGCTCGTCAGTCGGCGGGCTCAATCAGCAGCGCGGCGATCACATGGCGACCTTCTCCCGCAAGGATGTTGTAAGTTCGGCAAGCCGCCAGCGTGTCCATGGTTTCCATGCCGATGCGCTGCGCCATCAAGGGCTGTAAAAATGCAGGCGGTGGAAAGCGCAGGCGCGTGCCGCTGCCAAACAGGACGAGTTCCGGGCGTATGGCGGCCAGCTGCTCAAAATGCGCAGGCGTGAGTTCTGCAAAATCCGCGCAATGCCAGTCAATGAACTCGCCGCGTGAGCCAATGATGACGCTGCGCTCGACTTTTTCGCCCACCCCGTTTCTGGCCAGCCCGACCCAACCCGGTCCATAACCAAGGATGGACTGAACATCAAGTCGGTCAGGCTGGAGTTTCATGCGGGTTCTTTGCAGTTAGAGGGTGACATGCGGGCGAAGAAGAAAGCGAGCGATGGGTTCAGCTTGTGGGCGCTGCGAGCGCAGTAACAGGTTTATTTTATGTGGTCAAATTATGTGTTCCGCTTGAGCCGGTTGCCAGCAGGCGTTTTCATCGCAGCCCAGCCGACTCAGGCCAAGATTTGAGCGAAAGATGTCCCTATGAAAACCCAAGCCAAGCCGCCAAAACTGATCACCAAATCCGCCAAGCTGGCGAACGTCTGCTATGACATCCGTGGCCCGGTGATGGAGGCGGCGCGCCAAATGGAGGAAGAGGGCCAAAAGATCATCAAGCTGAACATCGGCAATCTGGCCGTGTTTGGTTTTGACGCCCCTGAAGAAATTCAGCAGGACATGATCCGCAACCTGCCCAATTCGGCCGCTTACTCTGACTCCAAAGGCATTTTTGGTGCGCGCAAGGCCGTCATGCACGAGACGCAGAAGCAGGGCATCAAGGGCGTCACGCTGGATGACATTTATCTTGGCAATGGCGCGAGTGAGTTGATCGTCATGGCCACCAATGCGCTGCTCAACGACGGTGATGAGTTGCTGTTGCCGGCTCCCGATTACCCACTGTGGACGGCTGCGGTGAGCTTGTCGGGCGGCACGCCGGTGCATTACCTGTGCGACGAGGCCAACGGTTGGATGCCCGATTTGGCCGACATCCAACGCAAGATCACGCCCAACACCAAGGGCATCGTGGTGATCAATCCAAACAACCCGACCGGTGCGCTGTACTCTGACGAGCTGCTGCGCGAAATCATCAAGCTGGCGCGTCTGCACGACCTGGTGATTTTTGCCGACGAGGTTTATGACAAAGTGCTGTATGACGGTCGCAAGCACACCGCCATTGCCAGCTTGGCGGACGACATCCTGACGCTGACCTTCAACTCATTGTCTAAAAGTTACCGATCTTGCGGTTACCGCGCCGGCTGGTTGGTGGTCTCGGGCGACAAGAAGCGTGCGCGTGACTACATCGAAGGCCTGAACATGCTGTCGAGCATGCGTCTGTGTGCCAACGTGCCAGGCCAGTGGGCAATTCAGACCGCGCTGGGCGGTTATCAAAGCATCAACGACTTGGTCGGCGAGGGCGGCCGTTTGCGTCGGCAGCGCGACATCGCCCACGAGTTGATCACCGCCATTCCAGGCGTGACTTGTGTCAAGCCGAGTGCTGCGCTGTACATGTTTCCGCGGCTCGACCCGCAGCTGTACCCGATCGCCAATGACCAAGATTTTATTTTTGAAATGTTGCAAGAGACCAAAGTCTTGCTGGTACAGGGCACCGGTTTCAACTGGCCATCGCCAGACCATTTCCGCATCGTCTTTTTGCCGCATGAAGACGACCTGCGCGAAGCCATCGGCCGGGTCGCCAAGTTTTTGGAAAGCTACCGCAAGCGCAGCGCCGTGACGCCCAGCTTGACCGCGGTCAAAGCCGCGGCATAACCCGCTCTTGCCTTTTCGCTCGGCCTTGTCGGCCACGGGCAACCCGGCGACAAGCTGGGTTGACTTTCTCTCCTTACTGAATCACACATGAACTCAAGCAATCTGGCGCCTATCAAAGTGGGCCTTCTGGGCATTGGAACTGTCGGCAGTGGCGTCTTCAACGTGCTGCAGCGAAACCATGAAGAAATTCTGCGGCGCGCAGGCCGCGGCATTGAGATCGCCATGGTGGCCGACTTGGACACGGCGCGCGCGCAAGCGGTGGTCGGTCCCAACGTGCAAGTGCTCAATGACGCGCGAGCGGTCATTGCCAACCCTGAGATTGACATCGTCATCGAGCTGATCGGTGGCTACGGCATTGCAAAGCAGTTGGTGCTGGAAGCGATTGAAGCCGGCAAACACGTGGTGACGGCCAACAAGGCCTTGATCGCTGTGCATGGCACTGAGATCTTCGCTGCCGCGCACCGCAAGGGCGTGATGGTGGCGTTTGAAGCGGCGGTGGCCGGTGGCATCCCTATCATCAAGGCGCTGCGTGAAGGCTTGACCGCCAACCGCATCGAGTGGATCGCCGGCATCATCAATGGCACGACCAATTTCATCTTGAGCGAAATGCGCGACAAAGGCTTGGACTTTGACGTCGCCCTCAAAGACGCGCAGCGACTCGGCTATGCCGAAGCCGATCCAACCTTTGACATCGAAGGTGTCGACGCTGGCCACAAGGTCACCATCATGTCGGCCATCGCTTTCGGCATTCCGGTGCAGTTTGACAAGGCCTATGTCGAGGGCATCACCCAGCTGAATGCACAAGACATCCAATACGCCGAACAGCTCGGCTACCGCATCAAGCTGTTGGGCATCACCAAGCGTGTGGCCAATGGCGTTGAGTTGCGCGTGCACCCGAGCCTGGTGCCGGCGAAGCGTTTGATTGCGAATGTCGAGGGCGCGATGAACGCCGTCATGGTGCAAGCCGACGCCTTGGGTACGACGCTGTATTACGGCAAGGGCGCCGGCAGTGAGCCGACGGCCAGCGCCGTGATCGCAGACCTGGTCGACATCACGCGCTTGCACAGCGCTGAAGCCGCCCAGCGCGTGCCTTATCTGGCCTTTCAGCCTGACGCCATGAGTGACGCCAAGATACTGCCGATGAGCGAAGTCGTGACCAGCTATTACCTGCGCCTGAAGGTGGCTGACCAAGCCGGTGTGCTGGCCCGCGTGACGGGCTTGCTGGCCGAGGCTGGCATCAGCATTGACGCCATGTTGCAGCGCGAAGCCGATGAGGTCGGTGGCGCAGGTTCAACGCAGACGGATTTGATCATCCTCACGCACGACTGTGTCGAAGCCAAGATGAACGCGGCTATCGCTCAGATGCAGAGTTTGCCCACCGTGTTGGCGCCAATCACCCGCATCCGCAAGGAGGAACTGGCCTGATGCGCTACCTCTCCACGCGCGGTCATGCTGACCGCAAACAGTTTTGCGAAATTTTGCTGGAAGGCTTGGCGCCTGACGGTGGTTTGTACCTGCCCGAGCACTACCCGGTAGTCGACGCCGCCACGCTGGCGGCTTGGCGCGAGGTTTACCTCAAGCAAGGTTACGCCGACTTGGCCTTTGAAATTCTCTCGCTCTACATCGACGACATTCCCGCCGATGATCTGCGGGCGCTTTGCCGCAAGACCTACACCGCGGCCGTGTTTGGCAGCCGCGAAATCGTGCCACTGAAAAAACTCGAAGACGCTGCAACCGATGCATCTCAGGCGGGTTTTTATTTGCAAGCTTTGTCCAACGGCCCGACGCTGGCCTTCAAAGACATGGCCATGCAGCTGCTCGGCAACTTGTTTGAATACGAGCTGGCCCGCCGCAACGAAGAACTCAATATTTTGGGCGCCACCAGTGGCGACACCGGCAGCGCCGCGGAATACGCCATGCGCGGAAAAAAAGGCGTGCGTGTTTTCATGACCTCGCCGAACGGCCGCATGAGCCCGTTTCAGCAAGCGCAAATGTTCAGCCTGCTCGACGAGAACATCCACAACATCGCGATCGATGGTGTCTTCGATGATTGCCAAGACATCGTCAAGGCGGTCTCGAACGACTTGGCCTTCAAGCGCCAATACAAAATCGGCACCGTCAACTCAATCAATTGGGCGCGGCTGTTGGCGCAGGTGGTTTATTACTTTGCGGGCTATTTCCAATTGCCAGAATCGGCCACGGGCGGCAAGGTTAGTTTCACTGTTCCCTCGGGTAACTTCGGCAATGTCTGCGCCGGCCATGTGGCCCGCATGATGGGCTTGCCGGTGCACCAACTGGTGGTAGCGACCAATGAGAACGATGTGCTGGACGAATTTTTTCGCACCGGGGTTTACCGCGTGCGTGTCGGTGCCGACACGCACGAAACCTCCAGTCCATCGATGGACATTTCCAAGGCCTCGAACTTTGAGCGCTTTGTCTTTGACCTGTTGGGCCGGGATGCAGCACTGTCGGCAGACTTGTTCAGTCGCCAACTCAACGAGCAAGGATTTTTTGATTTGAGCGCCCATCCGGCTTTTCCGCAAGCCAGGGCGCGCTACGGTTTTGTCAGCGGCAAGAGCACACACGCCGACCGTTTGCAAACCATTCGCGAAACCTATCAGCGCTTTGACACGGTCGTCGATACGCACACCGCCGACGGCGTCAAAGTGGCGCGCGAGCACCTCACGCCAAGCGTCCCGATGCTGGTGCTGGAGACCGCCTTGCCGATTAAATTTGCCGCGACGATTGAAGAAGCGCTGGGCCGTCCGCCCGAGCGGCCACCCGGTTTCGAGGGCATTGAAGACTTGCCCAAGCGGGTTAAGCTCATGCCGGCCGATGTGGCCTTGATCAAGGCCTACGTGGCAGAGCATGCGCACTGATCTGAACCCGACCCTAGGCCCGCTGGAGCGCAGAGTATGAAAGTGGTCGGTTTTGCCGGTTACTCCGGCTCGGGCAAAACGACGCTGGTCGAGCAGATCATTCCGGCGCTGAAAAAACGCGGTCTGCGTGTCTCCATCGTCAAGCATGCGCACCACAAATTCGACATCGACAAGCCGGGCAAAGACACCTGGCGACACCGCGAAGCAGGCGCCTTTGAGGTGGTCGCCGCATCCAACATGCGCTTGGCCTTGATTCGTGAGTTTGAGCAAGCGACCGAGCTCAGCGTGCACCACCTGATTGCCGAGTTGTACGCTGGCGTTGATTGGGTCTTGGTTGAAGGTTTCAAAAGCAGCGACCTGCTGAAAATCGAAGTTTGGCGTGCAGCTGTGGCCGATGACGCGCCCTTGCCCGTGCGCTATCCTGACGACGATTTTGTTGTCGCCATTGCCACCGACGCTCCGCAGAGCTTGCCAGTGCCAACCTTGCTGCCAGTGCTGAATTTGAACGATCCGGCCAGCATTGCAGAGTACTTGGTTCAGAATCAGCAGCGATTTGAATACAACGCTGACAACTACCAATTTTGACCGAGGCTGATCTTGCTTAACTTTGCAACACCTGCAACACCTGCCGTAGCGCCTAGGCCGCCACTGCGACCGCTGGATGAAGCGCTGGCCGAGTTGCTGGCCATGGCTTTGCCCTTGGCTGACTTTGAGACTGTCTCGACCTTTGACGCCGATGGTCGCGTGCTGGCTGTAGACCTGATTTCCAGCCTCGACGTGCCCGGTCACGACAACAGCTCGATGGACGGTTACGCCGTGCGCAGCGCGGATCTGGCCAGCACCGATGTGTTGCAAGTGACCCAGCGCATTCCGGCGGGCAGCCACGGCCACGCGCTGGAGCCCTTGGCCGCCGCGCGTATCTTCACCGGCGCACCGATCCCACCGGGTGCCGACGCGGTGGTCATGCAAGAAGACACCGAAGCCTTGACCGACAGCGCCAGCGTGCGCTTGTTGAGCGTGCCCAAAGCCGGCCAATGGATTCGGCGCCAAGGCGAAGACGTGGCGCGCGGTGCGGTGGTGTTGGCGCGCGGGCAGCGTTTGTCGCCAGCGGCCTTAGGCTTGGCTGCCAGCATTGGTTTTGACAAATTGCAAGTGACGCGGCCAGTCCGCGTGGCTTTGTTTTCGACCGGCGATGAACTGGTCATGCCGGGTGAGGTCGCGCCCGCCGACATGCCGCCGGGAGCTGTCTACAACTCGAACCGATTTTTTTTGCGGGCCATGCTGAATCGTTTGGGCTGCGAAGTGACCGACCTCGGCATCGTGCCCGACCGGCTAGACGCGACGGTGCAGGCACTCGCCGCGGCGTCGCTGCAACATGACCTGATTCTGACCAGCGGCGGCGTCTCGGTGGGCGAAGAAGACCACATCAAACCGGCCGTGCAGACGCTGGGCGAACTCAAGCTCTGGCAGTTGGCCATCAAACCAGGTAAACCGTTTGCCTATGGTCGGATTCAATCGTCCAGCGCTGATCCGTTTGCGCATTTCATTGGCTTGCCGGGCAACCCGGTGTCGAGTTTTGTGACCTTTCTGTTGCTGGTCCGCCCCTTTGTGCTCAAGCTCTTGGGTGTGACGGCCTTGGCACCACAAGCCATGTCGGCCGTGGCGCAATTCAGCTGGCCCAAGGCCGACAAGCGGCGTGAATTTTTGCGCGTGCGGCAGTTGGCTGACGGCGGTTTAGCGCTGTTTGAGAATCAAAGTTCAGGCGTGCTCACTTCGGCTGTTTGGGGCGACGGACTGGTTGACAACCCGCCCGGCAAAACCATCGCACCGGGCGATGTGGTCAGCTACATTCCATTTTCGGCCTTGTTGTCTTGAGCCGCAGTTCACTTCGAATCAAGTTCATCGAATCAAACCCATGAAAATCATCGTCAAATATTTCGCCTCGATCCGTGAGGCTCTGGGGCAGGGCACCGAGCAACGCGAGACCACGGCCACCACGCTGGCCGATTTGCGCAACGAGCTTTTGGCAGTCAGCCCGGCCCATGCGCAGGCGTTGGCCCGTGGCAAGCCGGTGCGCATGGCGTTAAACCAAATCATGAGCGACGAGTCAGCGGCTTTGCGTGAAGGCTGCGAAGTGGCTTTTTTCCCGCCGGTCACCGGAGGCTGAGATGCTGGCCCGCGTATCTGTTCAGCTCGAAGACTTCGATCTTTCCACCGAAATTGCGGCGCTGCGTGAGGGCGACAAACGCGTCGGTGCGGTGTGCAGTTTTGTCGGCACGGTGCGCGACCGCAACGCGGGTGATCAAGTGGCTACGCTGGAACTCGAGCACTACCCGGGCATGACCGAAAAAGCCATTGAGGCCATGATCGATGCGGCAGTGGCGCGCTTTGATATCTTCGCGGCGCGGGTGATTCACCGGGTCGGGCTGCTGCAGCCGCTGGACCAAATCGTCATGGTGGCGGTCACGTCGGCGCACCGCGGCGAAAGTTTTCAGGCCTGTGAGTTCCTCATGGACTACCTGAAGACGCAAGCCCCTTTTTGGAAAAAAGAAGAAACGTCAGGTGGTTCGCGTTGGGTTGATGCGCGTGTCAGCGACGACGCGGCATTGGCGCGTTGGGGTCTGCAAGCGTCCAACGCCTGAATGCTGAAGGCTGACAACGATTCAGGGCTTGGCCGCAGCCTGTTCATGTGGCACAAAGGCGGCTCGCGCATCTTTTTCAAGATTTTCCGTCAAAGTTTGTAAGAGGTTGACCAACTGGTTTGTTTGCTCGTCATTGAGTGGTGCCATCAGTCGCTGATAAGCCCGTTCCGCCGGCTCTTGAGCTTGCCTCAGCAAGTCCTTTCCGGCGTCTGACAGCGTCAGGGCCAGACTGCGCCGGCTGACAGCTGCGGTTGTCCGGACGATCAGACCGCGTGTCTCTAAGCCACGCAGCACCCGCAGCACCGTGACTTTGTCAAAACCGAGTGCCCGAGCCAAACGGGTCTGATCGAGTCCAGGGTCGGCCTGCAGCACGCTCATGACGCCATACTGAGCCGGCGTCAGGCCCACGCTCAGGCACTCGTCCTCAAAAACGGCGGCAGAAATCTGATGCGCCCGGCGCAATAAAAACCCGGGGCGGGCATACAACTGAGCGAGTTGGTCAATGGCGGGTACGGGCGACGAAGTCATGAATAAGGGAGAAGTTTTCTTAGGGATTTCATGGATTGTCCATGACCCATTATTTCGAATAATAGTTAGCATGCAAACCCGAAACTTCACGCCATGACTGTTCACCTCACATTTAAGGCGGCGCGGCTCAAGTACAAGACTCTTTTTAGCAAGCCGATACTCGCCTTGGCGTTGACCGCGCTAGGCCTGCTGCAGACGGGTGCTGCCTGCGCGCAAACAGCGTCACCACCGCTCCGGCTGCTTGTTCCCTTCACACCCGGCACGGGCATTGACATCGTCGCCCGCACGGTCGGTCCCCGGCTGGCAGAGCGCTTGGGCCGGCCGGTGGTGGTTGACAACCGCGCCGGTGCGTCAGGCAACATTGGCACCGAAGCGGTGGTGCGCGCTGCCCCGAATGGCGCGACGCTGCTGGTCAGCGTCAACACGCTGGTGATGAACGCCAGCCTGTACCCACAACTGCCGTTTGACCCGGTCAAAGACCTGACGCCCGTGACCCTGACGAGTTGGGGTCAACTGCTGTTGGTGGCCAGCACCCAGAGTGGTTTCAAAACACCGACAGATTTGATACAAGCCGCCCGCAAATCCCCAGGCCAGGTGAACTACGGCTCGCCCGGTGTCGGCACGCCACACCATTTGTCGATGGAGCTTTTCAAGTCGACGGTGGGCGTGTTCATCACGCACATCCCCTACCGCGGCACGGGTCCGGCCTTGACCGACCTGCTCGGTGGGCAGATTGACGCCATGTTCCTGCCGATTCATGTGGCTTTGCCGCACATCAAATCAGGCCGCTTGACCGCACTTGGAATCGGCAGCGACAAGCGCCACCTGCTGCTGCCCGATTTGCCGACACTGGCCGAAGCCAAAGCCGGCAATATCAATGTGGCCATGTGGTATGGCATCTTTGCGCCGCCAGGCATGGCGCCCGAAATGGTGGCGATGTTCAACCGCGAGATCAGGGAAATTCTGCTCAATGACGAGGTCAAAAAAGCCTTTCAAGCGCAGGGCATGGACCCCATCGGCAGCACGCCAGCCGAGTTCAAACAGCTGGTTGAAAAAGACGCGCAGCGCTGGTCACAGTTGATCAAGAGCCAAAAGATCACGGCTGAATAAGGAACTCACAGGTCATGACAATCGCAATTGTGGGTGGCGGCATTGGCGGCCTGAGTTTGGCGCTGGCGCTGCACCAGCGGGGCCTGGCTTGCCAGGTGTTTGAAAGCGTTGCCGAAGTCAAAGAACTGGGCGTTGGCATCACGCTGCTGCCGCACGCCGTGCGCGAGCTTGCTGCGCTGGGTGTGTTGCCGCAACTCGAAGCCATCGGCATCGAAAATCGCGAGAGCGTGTTTTTCAATCGCTTCGGTCAGTTCATCTACAAGGAAGCGCGGGGTCGGCATGCGGGTTATGACTGGCCTGAACTGGGCGTTCCGCGCGGCAAGTTGCACTTGATTCTTTACGCGGCGGTGCTGGCGCGCATGGGGCCGGAGGCCGTGCGCACAGACCACCGCTGTGTCGGCGTTGAGCAAAGCAACAGCGGTGCGACGGTGCATTTTGTGCAGTCATCCACCGGTGCTGAGCGGTCGTCTTTTGACGCTGATGTGGTGATCGCCTGCGATGGTGTGAATTCGGCGGTGCGCCGTCTGTTTTATCCGGATGAAAAAGTCGCCTTCGCCGGCATCAACACATGGCGCGGCGTGACACGGCACAAGCCGATTCTCACCGGCAGCAGCTACTTACGGATCGGCTCGATCGAGACCGGCAAGATGGTGATTTACCCGATCGTTGACCCGGTCGATGCGCACGGCAATCAGTTGATCAACTGGGTTGCCGAGGTTCAACAAGACCTTCAAGCCATGAACGATTGGAACCAACCGGGCCAACTGGCAGACCTGCTGCCTATTTTCAAAGATTGGCGTTTCCCGTGGCTTGATGCGGCTGAGTTGATTGCGACATCTGACAAAGTTCTTGAGTACCCGATGGTCGACAAAGACCCGGTGGCGCAGTGGACCTTCGGCCGCGTCACGCTGCTGGGCGACGCCGCCCACCCGATGTACCCGCGCGGCTCCAACGGCTCAGCGCAGGCCTTGGTGGATGGCCGCGTCTTGGCCGACTTGTTGCAGGGTCACACCCAAAAAGGCCAAGACTTGCGGGCAGCGCTGTTGGCCTACGAGGCGATTCGCTTGCCAGCTACCGCCAAAATTGTGCTGACGAATCGCTCGGTGCCGCCAGACTTCATCATCATGAAGGCTGACGAGCTCAGCGGCGGCAAACCGTTTGCAAACATCGACGACCTCATCAGCCAAGATGAATTGAGAGCGATTTCCGAGCACTACAAGCAGGTGGCCGGCTTTTCGCTTGAATCGCAAAAAGCTTAGTTTGACTTGCGCAGCTTGTCTGCGGCAGCTGACAACTGATGCATGCTATTGAAAAAACCCGCAAGACCCCACAGCTAAGCGCACTGATTTATCGAGATTTCCATGCGTCAAGACAAACTCACCACCAAGTTCCAAGAAGCTTTGAGCGACGCTCAGTCTTTGGCTTTGGGCAACGACCACGGCTACATTGAGCCGCTGCACCTGCTGTCGGCGATGCTGCGCCAAGAGGAAGGGCCTCGCGCCTTGCTGCAACGCGCTGGCGTCAATATGTCGGCTCTGCAGTCAGCCACTGACGCGGCGGTCAAAAAGTTGCCGCAAGTGCAGGGCCAAGAGCAAATCCAGATCAGTGCGGAGCTGGCCAAGCTGTTGCAAGCGACTGAGAAAGAAGCTCTCAAACGGGGTGATCAATTCATCGCTGGCGAGCTTTTCTTGCTGGCGCTGACCGACAGCAAAAGTGAGGCTGGCAAGGTCGCGCAAGGCAATGGCATGACGCGCAAGTCGCTGGAAGCCGCGATTGAAGCCGTGCGCGGCGGTCAAACCGTCAACAACCCAGAAGCCGAAGGCCAGCGCGAAGCCCTCAAAAAATACACCATGGACCTGACCGAGCGCGCCCGCATGGGCAAGCTCGACCCGGTGATTGGCCGCGACGATGAAATCCGCCGCGCCATTCAAGTGCTGCAGCGCCGAACCAAAAACAACCCGGTGCTGATCGGTGAACCCGGCGTTGGCAAGACGGCGATTGTCGAAGGCTTGGCGCAGCGCATCGTCGCTGGTGAAGTGCCTGACTCGCTCAAAGGCAAGCGGGTGTTGTCACTCGACATGGCTGCCTTGCTGGCTGGCGCCAAGTTTCGCGGCGAGTTTGAGGAGCGCCTGAAAACCGTGCTCAAAGAGCTTGCCAAAGACGAAGGTCAGACTATTGTTTTTATTGATGAGCTGCACACCATGGTGGGCGCCGGCAAAGGCGAGGGCGCGATGGATGCCGGCAACATGCTCAAGCCGGCCTTGGCGCGTGGCGAGTTGCATTGCGTGGGCGCTACCACCCTCGACGAATACCGAAAATACATTGAAAAAGACGCCGCCTTGGAGCGTCGCTTCCAAAAGATTTTGGTCGGTGAGCCAACGGTCGAGGCGACGATTGCTATCTTGCGCGGTTTGCAGGAAAAGTACGAAGTTCACCATGGTGTGCAGATCACCGACCCGGCCATCGTCGCTGCGGCCGAGCTCAGTCACCGCTACATCACCGACCGCTTTTTGCCTGACAAGGCGATTGATTTGATCGACGAAGCAGCAGCCAAGATCAAGATCGAAATGGACTCCAAGCCTGAGGTCATGGACAAGCTAGACCGCCGGCTGATTCAGCTGCAAATTGAGCGTGAAGCTGTGCGCCGCGAAAAAGACGAATCCTCGCAAAAACGCTTCAGCTTGATCGAAGAGGAAATCGTCAAACTGCAAAAAGAAATCTCGGACTTTGACGAAATTTGGCAGGCTGAAAAGGCGCAAGCCTTGGGCTCCAAAGACGTCATGGAAGAGATTGAGCGGACACGTTTTCAAATTGAAGAGCTCAAGCGCAAAGGGGACTTCAACAAAGTCGCTGAGCTGCAATACGGCAAGCTGCCCGAGCTTGAAAAACGCTTGAAAGCGGCTAAGGATCACGAAGAACAAAAGGGCGCGACCAACGCGCCGCGGCTGCTGCGCACGCAAGTGGGCGCCGAAGAAATCGCCGAAGTGGTGAGCCGCGCCACCGGTATTCCTGTCTCCAAAATGCTGCAAGGTGAGCGCGACAAATTGCTGCAAATGGAAGGCCAATTGCACGAGCGCGTGGTCGGTCAAAACGAAGCCATTGGCGCAGTGGCCAACGCTATACGCCGTTCACGCTCAGGCCTGAGTGACCCGAACCGTCCGACCGGTTCTTTTCTGTTTCTCGGCCCGACCGGCGTCGGCAAAACCGAGCTTTGCAAGGCGCTGGCCGGTTTCTTGTTTGACAGCGAAGACCACCTGATTCGCATCGACATGAGCGAGTTCATGGAGAAGCATTCGGTCGCTCGCCTGATCGGTGCGCCACCCGGTTATGTCGGTTATGAAGAGGGCGGCTACCTGACCGAAGCTGTGCGCCGCAAGCCTTACAGCGTGTTGTTGCTGGACGAGGTTGAAAAAGCCCACCCCGATATTTTCAACGTCTTGTTGCAGGTGCTCGACGACGGCCGCTTGACCGACGGCCAGGGCCGCACCGTGGACTTCAAAAACACGGTGATCGTGATGACCAGCAACATCGGCTCGCCGATCATTCAGTCGATGGTGGGCCAGCCTTACGAGGACATCAAAGACGCGGTGACCGACGAATTGAAGAACTACTTCCGGCCCGAGTTTTTGAACCGCATCGACGAGACCGTGGTCTTTCATGCGCTGGATGCGAAAAACATCGAGTCGATTGCCCGCATCCAGCTCAAAGTCCTGCAGTCGCGTTTGCAAAAGATGGACTTGACGATGGAGGTGTCCGAAACGGCGATTGCCGAGCTGGCCAAAGTGGGTTTTGACCCGGTGTTTGGTGCACGGCCCTTGAAGCGGGCGATTCAACAACGGATTGAAAACCCAT
The DNA here is from genome assembly GCA_040400815.1 of Polaromonas sp. GTDB lineage: Bacteria > Pseudomonadota > Gammaproteobacteria > Burkholderiales > Burkholderiaceae_C > Polaromonas. The sequence goes on from JBBAPN010000045.1 coordinate 18,163, forward strand.
TGAGCAAGCTGCTGCTGGAAGGGCGTTTTCCACCCAAAAGCACAATTCCGGTGGATGTCGATCCGATCCGCGATCCGGGTGTTTTCAGTTTTGGTGACGCGCCGAAGGAAGTCGCCAAGCCAGCTTGAACTACGGGTTTTTTTGACGTTCACTGGCCAACAACTTGTCTTACCGTTTGATTTGAATGATAATGATTCGCATTGATACTTCACTGCGTTGACATGACTCCAACGATTTTCCGGCGACTTCTACGAGGTGCGACATGCCCTTGGGTGAGCGCAGCGACTTTTTTATTTGCCGTGCTCCTAGGTTTGTTCGGTCCGTTCGGGCAACTGGTGCAGGCGGCGCCGCCACCGATCACGGTTGCTGCTTTCGCAGACGAAGGTGCGGCGACCAGTGCCGGTAGTTTGTTCGGTTTTATGGCTGGTATCAATAGAAGCAGCGCACTGCTGGGTGACATGTGGGGTCTGCGCAGAGCCTTGA
>JBBAPN010000046.1:0-17971 GCA_040400815.1 Polaromonas sp.
AAAAACCGCGAGGGATCAGAGAACTCCCTAGGCTGGCCTGCAGCCAAGGTGTGAGTGCTTCGGTGCATTTCTGTTATCGGTACATACTCTAGCCTTTAAAAAGCAAGCGCGGGGTCAGGGCTGCTTGAGGCTATATTGAGGGCTGAATTTTGTTTGTCCCCGAAAGGTTTTCTCGATGGCGATTGGCTGGTTAACTGTTTTGCAAAGTGTGCCGTGGTCGGATGTGGTGCGCAACGCGCCCAAAGTTGCCGCCGGGGCTAAAAAACTGTGGGGCTCGGTGGGCAACAAAGAGGCGGTTGACCATGCGGCCGATTTGCAAGCGCAGTCCCGCCAGCCGCCTGAGCATTTGTCGCTCGGGTATTTGCAGGCGCAGATTGCCACTTTGCAAGCAGTGGCCGGCGATTTGCAACACCAAGCCGCTGAGTCTTCGGCGTTGATGGCCACCATGGCCGAGCAAAACGCGGAGTTGATTCAGCGCATCGAGACCCTGCGCAAGCGCACGCTGCGATCAGCGGTCGCGCTGGTTTTGGTCGGCGTTGCTGCCAGTGCGGCGCTCTGGTTGGCTCTGCGTTGATAGGCGCACTGATTTAAGCTGAAGCTTTTGGCTTGACTGGCTTGACTGGCTTGAACGGATTGCGCCGTTCCAAGTCTTCCATGTAGTCGGCAATGCCTTGACCTTCACGCTCCAGAAAACGCTCGACGGCATCGGCAAATGAGGGATGGGCCAGCCAATGCGCGCTGGTGGTTTTGACTGGCAACAGCGCCCGCGCCATTTTGTGTTCACCCTGCGCGCCGCCCTCAAAGCTGTCAAAACCGTGCTTGATGCACCACTGCAAGGGCTGGTAATAACAAGCCTCAAAGTGCAGGCAATCAACACGCTCAAGGGCGCCCCAATAGCGACCGTAAGCTGTTTTGGCAGCACCCGAAGTCAGTGCAATCAAACTGCAAGCCATGGGCACGCCATCTCGTTCGGCCACAAACAGCAGCCAGTTTTCCGGCATGGTGTGGGCCATTTTTTCAAAAAAATCACGGCTCAGGTAAGGCGAATTGCCATGTTCGAGATACGTGCGTTCGTAGCAGCGGTAGAAAAAATCCCAATCTGTAGCGCCGATGGCTACACCGCGTGACCAGCGGAAAATCACCCCCGCTTCAGCCACCTTGCGCCGCTCTTGACGGATTTTCTTGCGCTTTTCTTGGGTCAATGAAGCCAGAAACTCCTCGAAATCCTTAAATTTTGTGGGGACCCAGCTTTCTTCGCCGGGCCGAGCCAAGGGGGAAAGCGCCCCCTCGGGAGGCAGCGCAGCGCGCGAAGCAACATGCGTGGGGGCCAGATTCTTCCAGTGGAATTGGACAGTGTGCCGCAGTAACAAGCCAGCCTCCGCACAAGCGGCAATGTCTTCATCCGCCGTAAACAACAAGTGAAGTGATGACATCTTCTCGGCTTCGCACCACGCCATCAGCGCCTTCAGCAACATCACCCGCGAAGCCGCATCGCTGGCCAGCAGGCGCGGGCCAGGCACGGGCGTGAAGGGCGGAGCCACCACGGCTTTGGGGTAATAAGCCAAGCCGTGTTGTTGGTAGGCATTGGCCCAGGCCCAGTCAAAAACGTACTCGCCATAAGAGTGGACTTTTTGGTAAAGGGCGCATGCCGCTACCAGCGTTTCGCCGGCGTAAAGCGCCACGAAGCGAGGCGTCCAGCCGGTCGCGGGTGAGGCGCTGCCGCTGGCGTGCATGGCCAGCAAATATTCATGGCGCATGAAGGGATTCAACGTACCAGCTGGGTTTTGCAGGGCCAGCAAGTCGTTCCATGCATTTGCGTCTACCGACAGAGGGGAATCGAGGACCCGAATGACATAATCGTCAGGAGTATTTTTCAATGGCTGTTTTTTCATTTTTAGTTGACTTTCACCTGAGTCCAGTCCAAAGACTGCCTGCCCATGCTACTGAAAATTTGCGTTGCCCAGCTGAACTATGGTGTTGGCGACATGACGGGAAATGCCCGCAAAATTATTGACTCTGCCCGCCACGCCTATGCCGAGGGCGCACGTCTGGTTCTCACGCCTGAGCTGGCGATTTGCGGTTACGCCGCCGAAGATCTTTTTTTGCGTCCAGCCTTTGTTCAAGCCTGTGATGATGCCGTGGATTTTGTAGCCCGTGAGCTGGCCGGGTTAAAGGGCTTGGCGGTGGTGGTCGGCAGTCCAAGTCTGAGCACGGCCGGATTCGGTCTGCGCACGCGCAGTGTGACAGTGCCACAGCTCAACAATGCCGCGCATGTGCTCCAAGCGGGACGGCGCACCCACACTTATGCCAAACGCGAGCTGCCCAATTACCAAGTCTTTGACGAGCGGCGTTACTTCACGCCCGGCCAGAGCCGCTGCGTTTTTCCGCTGGGCGAGGGCGCTGACCGCGTTTCAGTCGGTTTGCTCATTTGTGAAGACGCCTGGTTCGACGAGCCGGCTCAATTGACCAAGGCGGCGGGTGCCGAGCTGTTGGTGGTCATCAACGCCTCGCCTTTTCATGCGGGCAAGGGCGCTGAGCGCGAAAAAATGATGAGCCGCCGTGCAATGGCCACGGGTTTGCCGCTGGTGTTTGCGCATTTGGTCGGCGGTCAAGACGAAGTGGTCTTTGAGGGGCATTCGTTTGCCGTGCAAGCTGACGGCACGTTGGCGGGTCGGGCGCTGAGCTTTCAAGAAGCGCTTTTTGACGTGACCGCAACGCGCACGACGACGGGCGCGCTGAGCCTGACGGCCGATACAGCCCCAGCCCGCAGCACCGAGGCCGACCTGTGGGACGCGCTGGTGCTGGGACTGCGTGATTACCTCGGCAAGAACCGTTTTCCGAGCGCGATTTTGGGACTGTCAGGCGGCATTGATTCAGCGCTAGTGTTGGCCATTGCAGTCGATGCGCTGGGCGCTGACAAAGTGCGCACGGTGATGATGCCGTCGCCTTACACCGCCGACATGTCATGGATTGACGCCCGCGACATGGCCGAGCGGATGAAGGTGCGCTACGACGAGATCGCTATCACGCCGCAGTTCGATGCCTTCAAGGCGGCGCTGGCGCCTGAGTTCATGGGTTTGCCAGAAGACGCCACCGAAGAAAATATCCAGGCCCGTATTCGCGGTGTTTTTCTGATGGCGCTGTCCAATAAATTCGGCTCGATCGTGCTGACCACTGGCAACAAAAGCGAGATGGCCACGGGCTATTGCACGCTTTACGGTGACATGGCGGGCGGTTTTGCGGTCATCAAGGACTTGCTGAAAACCACCGTCTTCAAGTTGGCCCGCTGGCGCAACGACAACAACCCCTACGGCACCTGTGACCGCCCAATTCCGGAGCGCATCATCACCCGTCCGCCAAGTGCTGAGTTGCGTGCCGACCAGACCGATCAAGACAGCCTACCGCCTTACGAGGTGTTAGATGCCATCTTGACGCGTTACATGGAAAATGACGAAAGCATCGATAGCATGGTGGCGGCGGGGTTCGACCCCGCGGTGGTTGAGCGCATCACGCGCCTGATCAAGATCAACGAGTACAAGCGGCGGCAGGCGCCGATCGGTATTCGGGTTAGCCACCGCAGTTTCGGCAAGGATTGGCGCTATCCTGTTACCAGTCAATTTCGGGCGTAAGCTGCGCTCATCTTTTTAAATTCGAATGGAGACTTTCAGTGAAGCAAATTACCGCCATCCTCAAACCTTTCAAGCTCGAAGAAGTCCGTGAAGCGTTGGCCGATTGTGGTGTGACCGGGTTGACGGTGACCGAAGTCAAGGGTTTTGGTCGCCAAAAAGGGCATACCGAGCTGTACCGCGGCGCCGAATACGTGGTCGACTTTTTGCCCAAGGTCAAGGTCGAGGTGGTCGTGAAAACCGATGATGTAGACCGCTGTGTTGATGCTATTGTTCGCGCCGCCCGGACAGGCAAAATCGGTGACGGCAAAATTTTTGTGACCAGCGTGGAGCGGGTTGTGCGGATTCGCACCGGCGAAGAAGACGAAACAGCAGTCTGAAGCCTGCCCCTTTAAATCTGGTCCAGCCGCATCTTTGGTGTGGCAAGGCCAGCGTCAGTGACCAATGTCTTGAGCAAGGTTGGCGCTTGCCTACCTGTACAAATCAAATCTATTTGCGGCTGGCTCATGAAGCCCTGCGTCACGGCAGAGCGCAAAAACAGCAATAAGTTGTCGTAGTAGCCGTTCAGGTTCAGCAACCCAACCGGCTTGTCGTGGTAGCCCAGTTGGCGCCAAGTCCAGACTTCAAAAAACTCTTCGAAAGTGCCGATACCACCGGGCAGCGCCAAGAAAGCATCGGCGTGCTCGGCCATGATGCGCTTGCGTTCGTGCATGGTGTCCACCACATGCAGCTCGGTGCAGCCGGTGTGCGCCCACTCTTTGTCGACCAGTGCCTTGGGAATCACGCCAACCACCCGGCCACCCGCTTGCAGGCAGGCATCGGCCATGAGTCCCATCAAACCGTTGTGACCGCCGCCATAGACGAGTTGGCCATGGTGCTCGGCAATCCAGCGACCGACTTGCTGGGCGGCTTCGGCATACACCGGTTCAGCGCCAGGCCGCGAGCCGCAATACACGCAGACAGAAAATGCAGGTGTGAGTGCCATCGGTCTGTTCAAGCAATGAAGCGCTGGTACAGCGCCGTCAGCCAAACACCGCTGCACAACAGCAAGCACAGCAAGACGGCGGCGCTGCCGATGTCTTTGGCGCGTTTGGAGAGGTCGTGCCATTCGGGGCCGACCCGGTCAATCGCGCTTTCAATCGCGGTGTTGAGCAGTTCAACGACCAGCACCAGCACCAAACAGGCGAGCAGCAGCGCCACTTCAAACCAGCTTTGGCCTACCCAAAAGGCCAGCGGCATCAAGAAAATGCAGGCCAGGGCTTCTTGTCGAAAAGCGGTCTCCAGCCATCCTGCACGCAGACCGGCCAGTGAATAGCCGGCCGCATGCCAAATCCGGGACAGACCTTTGCGCAATTTTTGCGGGTTGACGGGTGCCATAGTCATTCAGCTCGCTTGACTGTTCGATGCTTGAAGCTCACCAACCGGGTGCCCGCCAGGGCGTCATGCCAAAACTGCTGGCGCGGATGAAAACGCGACAAAACGGCCCAAACTGCAATCCAGCCGCCGGCCAGCACCAAAGCTTCTTTGACCTCCACACCGAACAGCCAGCTGGTCGCCAAAGATGGCAAAAACCAGACCCAACTCAAGGCATAGCGCAACAAGGCGCGTGCTTGGCTGATGTTGTGTCCTTGCAGGTCGGTGACCCGAATGTTCCAGGTTTTCATGGCCAGTGTTTGGCCGTGCGCCCAAAACCAGACAAAGTAAATGCCGAACACCAGAAACAAAAAAGCCTGTTGCCCATGCCGGTTGTCCATGGCGTTGCGGGTTTGCGTCAGGGTGCTGAACAAATAATCGGCGATGAACATCACCGCGAACATCAGCATGCCCTCGTAAAGCCAGCAAGCCATGCGCCTGCGCAGTGAGGGGGTTTTGAATACATCGAGCATGAAAAGAATGCCGTAGGTTGAATTTGGACCGGTCGCGTGTCAGACCTTGATGCGTGTCGGCCACGTCGATCATGCTGCCGAACTGCGACTCAATGATCTGATGTGGGGGCGTTGTCGCTGCCGACCGAAGAATCGACTGACATTTTAGGCGGCTTAACGGAGGCGGTCACAGGGGCTGGCAATGCGGCCAATTTTTTCTGAGCCACTGGCCGGGTGGCTGTGGCCGCGCCGCTTGGCGGACGCGAGCCCAAATCGGCCAGTTTTTTCTTTTCTGCCGCGCTAAGCGATTGGTAAGCTTCCCACTTGGCTTTTTTTTCAACCGCCGTCAGCTCTTGGGACAGTTCATTGGTTGTTGCAAAATTAAGCCGGGCTTCAGCCCGTTCGCGGTTGCTGAGAGCTGCCCAATCGGCCATTCGGCCGTGGATGTTGGACTTGTTTTCAGCGGACAGGGAGGGAAAGTTGCGGGAGACTTCCAGCCATTTTCGCTGCTGCGCAGGGTTCAGCGAGTCCCAGCTGCCAGCCAAGGGCCGCAGCGCAGTTTGTTGCTGAGGTGACAGTTTGGCCCAGCCTGATGTGGCATTCCCCGTTTGCTTTGGGTTGGCGACATTCAATTTGCCCGTCGCTGTAGCAGCTGTGGGCGATCGACCATGGGGCAGCAAAGGGGGCTCGGTTTGACTGAAGCTGGGCGATGCCCAAAGTGCCGCTGCCAGCCAAAAAGGCGCAGTTGCAGATCTCCTGAGCCATCTCAGGCAAACAACAAAAAGCGGCTGGGCGATGAACAAGGCAGCGGTCTCCTTACAGTTCAGCTTTGAGGAACTGGATAAAGCCGGGATCAGCGAAAGCAGCGGGTGGTAGAACGTCCGTCAGAATGGCGACATCAACCTCAGCCAACTCGCGCGCTCGGTTGTCGTTTTGCATTGAATTGATGAACAACAAGCCGGCCACCAGCGCAACCAAAGGCAAGATGGCACCGACGCGGTCCCACAAACTCAAGCCTTCTTCTCGGTCCCAAGTCAAAGCTGCGCTGCTGCCGTTGGCGATCACGGTGCGTGCAGCCCCCAATTTGGTGATTTTGCGTTGGCTCAAGGCCTGTATGCGTGCGACTCGCAAGCGTTCCGAAATGTCGTGGGGCAAGTCGGCCGTGCCCAAACTCAAGTAAGAGGCGAGTTTCAGGCCGTGGCGGTCTTGCAAAATAGCGGTTTTGTTGCGAAGTGCATTGGTCATAATTTAATCCCTTTGGCGCTTAAAGCCTTGCTAAGGGCCAAAACTGCGCGTGAACAGTGTGTTTTGACACTGCCTTCCGAGCAGCCCATGGCTGCGGCAGTCTCAGCAACGTCCATCTCCTCCCAGTAACGCATCAGGAAGGCTTCTCGTTGACGGCCTGGCAATTGCTGAATCTGTAATTCGATTTCATGCATTATTTGTGCCCGTTCTGTGGCGTCTTGCGCGCTTTCGGTGCCTTGGCTGTCTACCAAACTTTCCAAACTTTCCAATAGATCGAAATCACCGTCGTCTCCGGCCGACTCGAAGTCGTTCATGTTGGAAAACAGCGCGTTGCGGGTTTTGCGCCTGCGGAACCAGTCCAAGGTGTTGTTGGACAAAATGCGTTGAAACAGCATGGGCAATTCAGCCGCTGGCTTGTCGCCGTAATGCTGAGCCAACTTCATCATGGTGTCTTGAACGATGTCGAGCGCTGCTTCTGCGTCACGCACGTGGTAGATGCTCCGCTTGAAAGCGCGTTTTTCTACGCTCTTGAGGAAGTCGGAAAGTTCTTGTTCAGTTGCCAACGGTGATGAGTTCCGGTTGTCCCTGGTGGTTTTGGTTTGCTTGCCTGGTTGGCATGATGAAGTCAGCCAACCCAAAATTATCGCATCAAGACGATGTGCAGCCGCGCTGACGTTATCTCTTTGGATGGTTTGGAGGAGCGCTTTGGTAGGCAATGCCATAATGTGCCTTGCAATTTAAAAGGCAAACGGGTCAAGACTCGGCGGAATATAAGTCCGCTCATGGTTTTGGTCTCAAGTCTCGACGCAGTTTCACAAGAACGGGCGAAGAGGCACCCAAGTTATTTCGTTAGAGAAATTCACAAAGGTTCATCATGGAAATCACCAAAGCGGAAATCGCTTTAGCAGCTGCTGCATCCCAGCACACAGACGACAAACACCCCGAGTTGATGGGCGCCGAAATACTGGTTCGCGCCCTCCAGCTTGAAAATGTCAAGCACATCTGGGGTTACCCCGGCGGCGCAGTCCTCTACATTTACGACGCTTTCTACAAACAAGACACGATTCAGCACGTGCTGGTGCGCCACGAGCAGGCCGCCGTTCACGCCGCTGATGGTTACGCCCGCGCCACCGGCGAAGTCGGTGTGGCCCTGGTGACGTCCGGTCCGGGTGTGACGAATGCCGTCACCGGCATCGCGACGGCCTACATGGACAGCATCCCGATGGTCATCATCACCGGTCAAGTGCCCACGCACGCGATTGGTCTGGATGCTTTCCAGGAGTGCGACACCGTCGGCATCACCCGCCCGATCGTCAAGCACAACTTCTTGGTCAAGGACGTGCGTGACTTGGCCGACACGCTGAAGAAAGCCTTTCACATCGCTCGCACCGGACGTCCGGGCCCGGTGGTGGTGGACATTCCGAAGGACGTTTCCTTTAAGAAGTGCGCGTTCCACTACCCCGAGATGGTTGAAATGCGCAGCTACAACCCGGTGCGCAAGGGTCACACCGGGCAAATCCGCAAGGCCTTGCAGTTGTTGTTGGCGGCCAAGCGTCCCTACATTTACACCGGCGGCGGCGTGCTGTTGAGCAACGCCTCCGAAGAGTTGCGCACGCTGGTGAACATGCTAGGTTATCCGTGCACCAACACCTTGATGGGCTTGGGCGCGTTCCCGGCCAGCGACCCAAAGTTTCTGGGCATGTTGGGCATGCACGGCACGGTCGAAGCCAATAACGCCATGCAACACTGCGACGTGTTGCTGGCGGTGGGCGCCCGTTTTGACGACCGCGTGATTGGCAACCCCAAGCACTTTGCACAAAATGAACGCAAGATCATTCATGTTGATATCGATCCGTCCAGCATCTCGAAGCGTGTCAAGGTGGATGTGCCCATCGTCGGCGACGTCAAAGACGTGCTGACAGAGCTGATCGCCATGATTCGCGAGTCGGGCCTCAAGCCGGACGCGAATGCCTTGGGCGGCTGGTGGGACACCATTGCCGGCTGGCGCCAGCGCGACTGCATGAAGTACAGCCTCGGCAGCGGCGACGTGATCAAGCCGCAGTATGTCGTCGAAACCCTCTGGAACATGACCAAGAACGCCGACACGTACATCACTTCTGACGTGGGCCAGCACCAGATGTGGGCCGCGCAATACTACAAGTTTGACGAGCCGCGCCGCTGGATCAACTCGGGTGGCTTGGGCACCATGGGCGTCGGCATTCCTTACGCCATGGGCGTCAAGCTGGCCAAGCCAGACAGCGAGGTTTTCTGCGTCACCGGTGAAGGCTCGGTGCAGATGTGCATCCAAGAGCTTTCGACTTGCCTGCAGTACAACACGCCGATCAAGATCGTTGCGCTGAACAACCGCTACCTCGGCATGGTGCGTCAGTGGCAGCAAGTTGAATACGCTGGCCGCTACAGCAGCAGCTACATGGACGCGCTGCCAGACTTCGTGAAACTGGCTGAGGCATACGGCCACGTCGGCCTGCTGATCGAGCGTCCTGAAGATGTCGAGCCAGCGCTGCGTGAAGCGCGCCGACTGAAGGACCGCACGGTGTTCATGGACTTCCGCACCGACCCGACCGAGAACGTCTTCCCGATGGTTCAGGCCGGCAAGGGCATCACCGAGATGCTGCTGGGGAGCGAAGACCTTTAAGGCATCAAGCGCTTGCAGCTTTACCCTGCAGCGTGATTCAAGTTAGGCGCTGTGGCATTGACAGCTTCAGCGCCTTCCCATTTTGTCCATTGACCCGATTCAAGACGAATCTATTGCCTGCCGAGCCTGCCCATTACCGTGTGCAGGGGAGGGCAGCGAAAAGAGGAATCCATTTATATGAAACACATCATTGCTGTCCTGCTCGAAAACGAACCCGGTGCGCTGTCGCGTGTGGTCGGTCTTTTCTCTGCCCGGGGTTACAACATCGAGAGTCTGACCGTGGCCCCCACGGAAGACCCCAGCTTGTCGCGCATGACCATCCAGACCTCTGGTTCGGACGATGTCATCGAACAGATCACCAAGCACCTGAACCGGCTCATCGAAGTCGTCAAAGTGGTTGACCTGACCGAAGGCGCCTACACCGAACGCGAGCTGATGATGGTCAAGGTCCGCGCAGTCGGTAAAGAGCGCGAGGAAATGAAGCGCATGGCGGATATTTTTCGCGGCCGCATCATCGACGTCACTGAGAAAAGTTACACCATCGAGTTGACGGGTGACCTCACCAAAAACGATGCGTTTTTAGAAGCGATTGACCGCAGTGCCATTTTGGAAACGGTTCGCACGGGCGCCAGCGGCATTGGCCGGGGTGAGAGAATCCTGCGGGTCTGAAGTTCAGTTGTCCGTTCGCGCGTTTTCGACAGGCGGGGCGCGGACGGATCTTTGAGGCGATTGAGATTCATCGTTCGCCCTCAGCCTGTCGAAGGGCATTTTCGCCAAAACCTATTCGGAGATAAGCATGAAAGTTTTTTACGACAAAGATTGCGACCTGAGCCTGATCAAGGGCAAGACAGTCGCCATCCTCGGCTACGGTAGCCAAGGCCACGCACACGCACAAAATTTGAACGACAGCGGCGTCAAGGTCGTGGTCGGTCTGCGCAAGGGTGGCGCTTCATGGGACAAAGTCGGCAAAGCCGGCCTGACCGTGATGGAAGTCAACGACGCCGTCAAGGCCGCCGATGTGGTCATGATCTTGTTGCCCGATGAGCAAATCGGCGAGGTCTACACCAACAATGTCGCACCGCACATCAAGCAAGGCGCTTCGCTGGCCTTCGCCCACGGTTTCAACGTGCATTACAACCAGGTCATCCCGCGTGCTGACCTCGACGTCTGGATGGTCGCGCCCAAGGCGCCAGGCCACACTGTTCGCAACACCTACACCCAAGGTGGCGGCGTGCCCCATCTGGTGGCTGTGCACCAGGACAAGAGCGGCAAGGCCCGTAACTTGGCCCTGTCTTACGCCATGGCCAATGGTGGCGGCAAGGCCGGCATCATCGAGACCAACTTCAAAGAAGAGACCGAGACCGATTTGTTCGGCGAACAAGCGGTGTTGTGCGGCGGTGCGGTTGAACTCATCAAGATGGGTTACGAAACCTTGGTTGAAGCCGGCTACGCGCCTGAAATGGCTTATTTCGAGTGCCTGCACGAGCTGAAACTGATCGTCGACTTGATCTATGAAGGCGGCATCGCCAACATGAACTACTCGATCTCGAACAACGCCGAATACGGCGAGTACGTGACCGGTCCAGAAGTCATCAACGAGCAGTCACGCGAAGCCATGCGCAACGCTTTGAAGCGTATTCAGAGTGGTGAATACGCCAAGATGTTCATCTTGGAAGGCCGCACCAACTACCCAAGCATGACGGCTCGTCGTCGCAACACCGCTGACCACAGCATCGAAGTGGTCGGTGCTCAGTTGCGCGCCATGATGCCTTGGATTGCCAAAAACAAGCTCGTCGACCAGACGCGCAACTGATGCGGACCGGGCCTACGCGGCCCGGACTGTGATGAGCAAAAGCCGCGCCAGCGATTGCGCGGCTTTTTTATTAGTAGTCTCAGCATGCGTCACTGATGCAGTTTGAATGCAGGCGCTGTGGTGGCTTTTGGTATCCTCGACGTTTAATGGCGAGGCGCCTTTTTATACAAATGCTGCTAACGAACTGGCGGTTAACCCGTCCTGGAGCGTGTCCCATGAGCGATGGTGAAGATTCTGAATTGGCTTCTGGTGAAGTCTTGGCGCGAAAGCGCAGCAAGGGCATTTACATCTTGCCCAACCTGTTCACGTTGGCAGCGCTGTTTGGTGGGTTTTATGCCATCGTGATGGCCATGAATGGCCGCTTCGATCAGGCCGCTATCGGCGTTTTTTGTGCCATGGTGTTGGACAGTCTGGATGGCCGCGTGGCGCGCATGACCAACACGCAAAGCGCGTTTGGAGAGCAGATGGACTCGCTGTCGGACATGGTGTCTTTTGGCGCCGCTCCGGCCTTGATTGCTTATGTGTGGGCGCTCACCAGTCTGGGGCGCTGGGGCTGGATTGCGGCCTTTGTTTACTGCGCTTGTGCAGCCTTGCGGCTGGCGCGCTTCAACGTCAACACCGCTGTCGTCGACAAGCAATTTTTCCAAGGCCTGCCATCGCCCGCTGCGGCAGCATTGGTGGCCGGTTTCATCTGGCTGATGACCGACATTGGTGTGGCGGGTGTGGATGTGCGCTGGTACATGTTTGCAATGATGCTTTACGCCGGCTTGACGATGGTCACCAACGTGCCGTTTTACAGCTTCAAGGACTTGAGCTTAAAGCGCAGCGTGCCGTTTGTGGTGATCGTGGCGATTGCTTTGGGCATTGCTGTTATCAACATTCATCCACCCATCGTGATGTTTGCTTTGTTCGTGATTTATGGCATTTCAGGCTATGCCCTTTACGGCTGGCGCAAAACCAAGGGTTTGCAGACCAGCGTCATTTCAACTTCAACGGATGAACCTGACGAGCGCGGTCTGCACAAATAAGCTGGCGGCCATCACGATGGACAGGGCCGAGCGTCGTTTTTTTTGTGCTACATTGACTTCTATGGATTTAATTTCATTTGCGTTGCTGCTATCTCCCTACGGTCGGAGACGGTAGCGCGCACGCGTTATCCCATCAACGGCCCGTCTGCAACAGCAACGGGCCGTTTTTTATTGCCGAGTCGATTTTTTCTCTTAACCTTGTCGAGATAACTATGTTGAACACACCTTCAAGCAAATACAAAGCCTTCGCCCCGGTTCATTTGACAGACCGCACTTGGCCAGACGCCGTCCTGACGGTCGCGCCGATCTGGTGCAGCGTCGATTTACGCGACGGCAATCAAGCCTTGATTGAGCCGATGGACATTCCCCGCAAGTTGAAGATGTTCGAGACGCTGGTGAAGATTGGTTTCAAGGAGATTGAGGTCGGTTTTCCCTCGGCGTCACAAACAGAATTTGACTTTTTGCGCCGCTTGATCGACGAGAACCTGATTCCAGACGACGTCACGATTCAGGTGCTGACGCAGGCGCGCGAGCCCTTGATTCACCGTACTTTTGAAGCCTTGCAAGGGGTCAAGAAAGCCATCGTTCATCTTTACAACGCGACGGCACCGATCATGCGCCGGGTGGTTCTCGGTATGAATGAAGACGAGATCGTGGAATTGGCCACCGCCAACGCGCGCTTGTTTCAGCAGTTGGCGGCAGCGCAACCAGAGACCCATTGGATATTTCAATATTCGCCTGAAATGTGGTCGGGCACCGAACTGGCATTTTCAAAACGTGTGGTCGATGCTGTCACTAACGTCTGGCAACCAACCCCCGAGCACAAGTGCATCATCAACTTGCCGTCGACGGTCGAGCATTCAACGCCGAATATTTTTGCCGACATGATGGAGTGGATGCACCGTCATTTGGCCCGGCGTGACGCGATCGTGATCTCGGTTCATCCGCACAACGACCGCGGCACCGGCACCGCTGCTGGCGAGCTCGCCTTGATGGCCGGCGCCGACCGGATTGAAGGCTGTTTGTTCGGCAATGGCGAGCGCACCGGCAATGTCGACTTGGTCAATATCGCGCTCAATTTGTACACCCAAGGTGTGTCGCCTGGTCTCGATTTTTCGGACATCGACGAAGTTCGGCGCACGGTCGAGTATTGCAACCAGTTGCCGGTGCATCCAAGGCATCCGTATGCCGGTGATTTGGTCTACACCTCGTTCTCCGGTTCGCACCAAGATGCCATCAAAAAAGCTTTTTCGGCGCGTCGTGAGGGCGACATTTGGGACATGCCTTATTTGCCGATTGACCCGATGGACTTGGGGCGCAGCTACGAGGCGGTGATTCGCGTTAACAGCCAGTCGGGCAAGGGCGGCATTGCGTATTTGTTGGAGCATGAGTTTGGTCTTGAGCTGCCGCGTCGCCTGCAGATCGAATTCAGCCAAGTGGTGCAGGGGGTGATGGACGCCAGCGGCAAAGAACTGACGGCACAAGATCTTTACGATCTGTTTCAAGCCACGTACGGCATCCAAACGGTGGCTGCCCCCGAGCGCTTGGTGATCGAGGAAAGCACGCTGGCGCAAGGCAAGTTGTTCAGCATCAAGGCCGATGTGCGTTTGGGTAGCCATCTTCATGCTGTTCACGGCACTGGTACCGGGCCCATAGACGCTTTTGTGGACGGGCTGATGACTGCCACCGGGCAGGTGGTTCGGGTGCTCGACTACCACGAGCACGCGATCGGATCGGGCGCGAGCGCGCAGGCCGTGGCCTATCTCGAATTGCGCATCAACGAGCAGACGCTTTTCGGCGTCGGCATGGACGGTAATATCGTCTCGGCTTCGCTCAAGGCCATCGTCTCAGGGCTGCAGCGAAGCCAAGTCGGCGGCAGCGATGTAGCGCCCGTCAGCGCGTCTGTTTCCGACTGACGTGGAGCGATTAAGGTTGATTTTTTCCAGCCAAAAACAGACCTCTGTTTAGCGTTGATTCATCAATCTGTTTTCACATGAAATAAGTCACGCAAGTTTTTGATCTTGCGTGCTTTTTTGGATTTCGATACACTCTCGGTCATCCTGTGAAACGCAGTTTTTCATTCCCAAACCTGAGAAAACCCAAAGCCCATGCCAGTAACACTTTTTCAGCGCATTGCACTAGGGTTCGGGGTCTTTGTTCTGGGGGCGTCGTGCAGTTTTTCGGCTGCTTACGCAGCGGCCGATGGTGAGCAAAAAGGCGCTAAAAAAATGCGGGTGAGCAAGGCGGTCAAAACCGGCGTAGGGCATAAAAAAGTCAAAGCCAGCAACACCAGGTCTTTGGCGATTCGCAGCGCCTCCCCACCCAAATTGTCTTACGGGCAAATCGCCGGTTTGCACAGCGCCCTCGATCCCTTGTCACTCAAATCCAGCGTGGCCCTTGTCATTGACCAAGACACCCAAGAGGTCCTGTTCAGCAAAAATGACCACGCTGTGCTGCCCATCGCATCGCTGACCAAGCTCATGACGGGTGTCATCATCAGCAGTGCGAATTTGCCCATGGATGAAGTTTTAACGGTCACGCAAAACGATGTCGACACCGAAAAAAACAGCAGTTCGCGTTTGCGCGTCGGTACGTCTTTAACGCGGGGTGAGTTGCTACACCTGGCTCTGATGTCCAGCGAGAATCGCGCAGCCCATGCGCTGGGGCGCACTTATCCGGGTGGTTTGCAAACTTTCGTCGGTCTCATGAACGCGAAGGCCAAGTTGCTTGGCATGAAAGACACCCAATATGTCGAGCCAACGGGTTTGTCGAGTAAAAATCAGTCGAGCGCCCAAGACCTCGCCACCTTGGTCAATGTGGCTCACGCCGATCCGGTGATGCGTGAACTCACCACTTCCTCCAGTTACCAAGTGGCGGTTGGCCGGCAAACCTTGCAATACAACAACACCAATCGCTTGGTCAGAAGTCCACATTGGGACATTGGTTTGCAAAAGACGGGTTACATCACAGAGGCTGGCCAATGTCTGGTGATGCAGACAAAAATTGCCGGTCGAAAATTGATCATGGTGTTCCTCGACTCAGCTGGCAAGTTCAGCCGTTTGGCCGATGCCGAGCGGGTCCGGCATTGGGTTGAGTCGCATCCCGCCTTGACTCCAAAAGTGAAAGTTGCCGATTCGATCAAGCCGATCAACGGTTGATCAGTTCGCGGCCTCAAGCGGTGTTTTTAGCCTGGCTGTAGCCAAGACCCACTGATATTTCGTGCGCTGTGGCTTGGAGCTTTGGCAGCCAGCTTTCATCGAGTCGATCGGCTGGGGCTGAAATCGACAGCCCCGCAATCAGCTTGTTCTGATCGTCATAAATGCCTGCGGCCATGCAGCGCACCCCCAGTTCCAGCTCTTCATTGTCCCGCGCAATGCCATATTGGCGCGCTTTAGACAATTCTCGTTCCAGTGTCGCCAGTTGCGTGATGCTGTTGCGCGTGTGGCCGGGCAAGCCCGTTCGGGTGGCATAGCTGCGCAGTCGTTGGGGATCGTCAAAGGCCAGAAACAACTTGCCAACCGACGTCAGGTGCAAGGGTGCACGGCCGCCGATGGCGCGAACCACTTGCATGCCGGAGCGTTCGCTGTAAGCCCTTTCCACATACACAATTTCATCGCCTTGGCGCATGCTTAAGTTGACCGGTTGCTGCGTTAATTTGTGCAACTCGCGCATGGGAATCAGCGCCGCATCACGCACGCTGAGCCGGGCTTTGACCAAGTTACCGAGCTCCAGCAAGCGCATGCCGAGCCGGTAGCTGCCGGCGGCTGGCCGCTCGACAAAGCGACCAGTCGCCAAGTCGTTCAAAATGCGGTGCGCGGTGGACGGGTGAAGTCCGGATTTTTCACTGATTTCTTTCAGTGAAACAGCTTCTTCACGGCCGGCCAGAATCTCCAGCAAGGTGAACATCCGTCCAATCACTTGGACGGTCGGGGTGGTTTGCGTGCTGATGTCAGAGTTTTTCATGGAGCCGCCTTTCACAGCATTTTACGTTGTGAAATTTGGGGGTGCGGCAACTTTCATCTGCTGTTGGCGCTGGGGGAAATTGTCACTGACCGCCGCCATGGCGCCATCGCTGTTTGGCGTTATGACTGTTCGGGGTATGGCACGGCCAACCGGTCGATGAAGCCCAGGCTAATCTGTGGTGGGACTCACCCATTCATTTTTTAAACGCAGTTGATGCGGTTTGTAGCGCGCTTTGTAGTTCATTTTGGGGCTTTTTGAAATCCAGTACCCTAGATACACATAAGACAAGTTGAGGTGACGGGCTTGGTCAATCTGCCACAAAACGCCGTAGTTGCCGTAACTCGCTCGGGGGTCAGGCTCGTAGAAGGTGTAAACCGCTGAAATACCGTCGTCAAGCAAGTCCAAAATCGAGACCATTCTGAGCTTGCCAGATTCACCGTTGCTCGCAGGCTCCCGGAACTCGACCAAGCGCGAATGGACTCGGCTTTGCAGTAAAAACTGGGTGTATTGGTCCACGCTGTCTTGGTCCATGCCGCCACCGGCATGACGGCTTTGTTGGTAGCGCAGGTACAAGGCATAGTGTTCAGAGGTGAAGCCTAGCTTGAGGACCCGGGCTTCAAGATGTTGGTGGCGCAGAGACGCACGGCGCATACCGCGGTCAGGCTTGAAGCCGTCGACTAGCACCCGCAAGGGTACGCAGGCTTGGCAGCCGTCGCAGTAAGGACGGTAGGTGAACATGCCACTGCGCCGGAAGCCGTTGGCTACCAACTGTGAATAAGCCTCGTTGTGTATCAGATGGCTTGGCGTTGCCACTTGCGAGCGAGCCTGTTTGCCCGGCAAATAGCTGCACGGGTAGGGCGCCGTGGCATAAAACTGCAGGGTCTGCAGAGGCAGATCGTTGAGATGGGTCACAGCAGAAATGACATTAAAAATAAGAAGGCAAAATTTCTTGCCAGAAAGCACTTTCGAAATCCCATTTTGGGGCTGACTGCCCCTTTTGTTGGCTGACGTGAGCGGCAAATTCCGCGCGGCTGATCTCGTGGGCACCCAACGATAACAAGTGTTGTGTATTTTGCTGGCAATCGATCATGCTGATGCGCTTGGCCTTGCAAAAAGCCACCAAGGCCGCCAAGGCTATTTTGGACGCATCGGTCTGCCGTGCAAACATCGACTCGCCAAACACCATGCCGCCCAAGTTGACGCAGTAAAGCCCGCCAACCAATTTCCCGTTGACCCAGGTTTCAACGCTGTGTGCGTGGCCGGCACGGTGCAACGCTGTGTAGGCGGCGATCATGTCGGGAACGATCCAAGTGCCTGCTTGGCCGTCGCGGGGGGCGTTGGCGCAGGCGGCGATGACTTGATCGAAGGCGCTGTCAAAACGCACCGCGCAGCTTGGCATAGCGGCAAAGCGCAACAGCGTTTTTTTCAGCGACCTGTGCAGTGTGAACTCAGCTGTTTGCAGCACCATGCGCGGGTCTGGGCTCCACCACAAAATTGGCTGACCGAGGCTGAACCACGGAAAGATGCCCTTGCCGTAGGCCCGTACCAAGCTGCCGACATCCAGCGCGCCACCGGCTGCCAGCAGACCGGGCGCGGCTTCGCTTTTGCCCCAAGCGCTGCTCAGCGCTGGAAACTCTTCACCTGCCGACAGCCATTTAAGAGGTCTAGGTGATCGGTTCATAAGGATCTTTTAACAGACTGGCAAAAGCGGCGCGGTAGGGAGACACTTGGTTACCTTGAACGAAAAACAGGTTTGTTGTCGGCTATAAAATAAA
>JBBAPN010000047.1:0-17843 GCA_040400815.1 Polaromonas sp.
TTGATTTGATTATTTGGGCTTGCTGCCAAGCCGGCGGTAGACCGTGGCGCGGCTGATGCCCAGCGTTCTGGCAGCCTGCATCACATTGCCTTTGGCGTCGCTGACGGCTTGGCGAATCAACACCGTCTCGAGGGCCTTGAGTGGCAGCTCGGGTGCTGTCGCCGTCCTGCCGTTGAACCGCTGTGACACGGCGGAGCGGCCCCGCAGCTGCGCCAGCGCATGCAGGCGCAGACCCGACCACAAGGGCACGTCGATGGCTTGCGGATAAGTTGGGCTGGCGTGCTTCGCCGCATCAAAAAGCATTTCACAGGGCATGGCAAACAGCTCGCTGCCATGCAGGGCCAGTGTGCCGCCGGCCTGCAGTGCGGGCACCATCTGCCGCGCCGCCGGATTGGCGCCGGTGAGCCAGCCGTCCGGGTCCAGGCAAACCAGCCCGTCCGTGTCTTCGCCCAAGCTGCGGCTGGACCAGTTCAGCCGGATCAACAGATCATGCGGATGGCTTTGGGTCAGAGCGTTTTCGATGCTGCGGGCCGACTGCACGACCAGGTGCTTGAGCTCGGGCCGCTCGACCGCGTCGACGCCGGTCAGGTCGAGCATGCCGGCGCAGCGGCCGTCTGGCCCGAACAGCGGCGCACCGGCGCAGCTGTAGGCGGAAGTGGCATTGAAAAAATGCTCGCCCCGGTGCAGCCAAACCGGTTGCAGCTCGGTCAGCGCGGCGCCAATGGCGGTGGTGCCAACGCTGGCTTCGGACAGGTCGACGCCGATCCGCGTGATCAGGTCGGCACGCCGGTCCCGCCGGTCAATCGGACCGTTGACGTCCACCACCACGCCTTGGGCATTGGTCAAGATGGCAAAGTAGCGGGTGTCGGCAATCGCCGCCCCGAGTTTTTCCAGCACCGGGCGGGCAACCCGCACCAGCAGATGATTGGCTTCTTCGGTGCGGCGCAAAGCCTGCGGCGACAGGGCGTCAAAGCTGATGCTTTGCTCTGGTTTTTGGCCGTTGGCGAGACAGCGTTGCCAAGAGCGTTCAACCCAGGGATTGGTGAATGCGCCGTGCAGGCTTTTGCCCTCCAACAACACGGCCTGACGGGCCCGCGCGATTTGCTGCAGTCGGTGTTCGGGAGCGGTTGAAAGCGGGGTCAGCATGGCTTAGTTACCCAAAATGCCAAAATTAAAATGCAGGTTAGCAGACCTGACGCGTCCCTGCTTTGCCAGGCCTCGGGGGTTTACCCCAGTCTTGTGTTGCGGCTGCAATTCATCAATGATTCAGATGGAGCGGTCGTTCACCAACAGCCAACAGGAGATGCCATGACAGACAGTCCGATGACCTCATCGTCGCAGCGGGTGAGCGCTTGGTTCGAGCGCTTTGCTGCCGCGCTGCAGCAGCCAGACATGGCCCAAGCCGTGGCATTGTTTGCACCAGACAGCTACTGGCGCGATCTGGTCGCTTTCACCTAGAACATCAAGACGCTTGAAGGCCGGGACCAAATCGAGGCGATGCTCAAGGCGACGCTGGCAGAGACCCAACCCCGCGGCTGGCAACTCGAAGGTGAGGCCACCGAGGCCGATGGCGTGACCGACGCTTGGTTCACTTTCGAGACCGCCGTGGCGCGCGGCCGCGGCCACATCCGGCTCAAAGACGGGTTGTGCTGGACGCTGCTGACGACCATGACCGAGCTGAAAGGCTTCGAGGAAAAGACCGGCACACAGCGAGTCAAAGGCGCCGAGCACGGCGCCGCGCCGGGCCGACAAAACTGGCTGGAGCACAAGACGCAGCAAGAAGCAGCGCTGGGCCACAGCGAGCAGCCCTATGTCGTCATCATCGGCGGCGGGCAGGGCGGCATCGGGCTGGGCGCACGTCTGAAGCGGCTGGGCGTGCCCACGATCATCATCGAGCGCAACGCCAAAGCCGGCGACTCCTGGCGCAAGCGCTACAAATCGCTGTGCCTGCACGACCCGGTCTGGTACGACCACATGCCTTACTTGCCGTTTCCAGACGACTGGCCGGTCTTCACGCCGAAGGACAAGATGGGCGACTGGCTGGAGATGTACACGAAGGTGATGGAGCTGAACTACTGGGCCTCGACCGAGTGCTTGGGTGCGCGCTTCGACGCGCAAAAGCAGGCCTGGGAAGTGACCGTCGAGCGCGAAGGCCAGACGATCGTGCTGCGCCCGAAGCAGCTGGTCTTTGCGCTTGGCGTCTCGGGTTTTCCGAGCGTGCCCAAGCTGCCGGGCGCCGAAACCTTTTTGGGCGCGCAGCACCACTCCAGCCAGCACCCCGGCGGTGAGGCCTACCGGGGCAAGAAGTGTGTGGTGCTGGGCGCCAACAACTCAGCCCACGACATCTGCGCCGACTTGTGGGAGCACGGCGCCGACGTGACGATGGTTCAGCGTTCGTCAACCCACATCGCACGCTCTGATTCACTGATGGACTTGGCGCTCGGCGGCCTGTATTCCGATGCGGCTGTGAAGGCCGGCATGACCACCAACAAAGCCGACCTGACCTTTGCTTCGGTGCCCTACAAGATCATGCACGGCTTTCAGATTCCGGTCTATGAAGCCATGGCCCAGCGCGACGCCGACTTTTATGCGGGCCTCAAAAAAGCCGGCTTCATGCTTGACTTCGGCGATGACGGCTCGGGCCTCTTCATGAAGTACCTGCGGCGCGGTTCGGGCTATTACATTGACGTCGGCGCGTCCGGCTTGGTGGCCGACGGCAGCATCCAACACAAGAGCGGCGTCAGCATTGAGCGCATCAACCCGACGTCGGCGACCCTGACCGACGGCACAGAACTGCCGGCCGACCTGCTCGTCTACGCCACCGGCTATGGCTCGATGAACGGCTGGGTCGCCAAGCTGGTGTCGCCAGCGGTGGCTGACGCCGTGGGCAAGTGCTGGGGCCTGGGTTCCAACACGACGAAAGACCCGGGGCCGTGGGAGGGCGAGCTGCGCAACATGTGGAAGCCGACTGCGCAGCCGCAGCTGTGGTTCCACGGTGGCAACCTGCACCAATCACGCCATTACTCCGAGTTCTTAGCCTTGCAGCTGAAGGCGCGCCAGGAGGGACTGCCGATCAAGGTCTACGGGCGCGGCGAAGTTCATCACCTGCGCTAGCAAGACGCGTTCAAAGGCCGCGCTGAACTGTTTCATTTTGAGAATTTCAGCGCGTTGACGGTGGTTTCGGGGGTTTCCCCTAGGCACGCCTCAGGTCGTCAATTCAACAATGAGATTAGATAAATTGTTAAACGACTACAGTACTGTCAACCCACACACAACCGGCACAAGGAGATCAGCCCATGCAAATTCAACTCACTGTCAACGGCAAGTCGAAAAACATCGAGACACCGCCCAACACCCTGCTGGTGCAGGTGCTGCGCGAGCAGCTGTTGCTCACCGGCACCCATGTCGGCTGCGACACCGCCCAATGCGGCGCCTGCACCGTCATCATGAACGGCCGGGCGGTGAAGTCTTGCAACATGCTGGCGGCGCAGGCGGCTGGCGCCGAGATCACCACCATCGAAGGTTTGGCCGAAGCCGACGGCACCATGCACCCGATGCAGGCCGCTTTTAAAGAATGCCATGGTTTGCAATGCGGCTTCTGCACCACCGGCATGGTCATGAGCGCGGTCGACTTGTGCCAGCACCACCCGAAAGCCAGCGAAGCCGAAATTCGCGAGCTGCTAGAGGGCAATATCTGCCGCTGCACCGGTTACCAAAACATCGTCAAAGCGGTCCAGCAGGGCGCTTTGGCCATGGCCGTAGCATAGGCCTGCAGACACGCAGAGCGGAATCAATCGATTCGCTGATTGATTGTAAAAATCTTCATTCGCGTTTGATATTTTTTCTGGAGTAATGACATGGGTGCATCCGACTTCGTTAACCTGCCCAACATTGGCGCTTCTGTTCGTCGCAAAGAAGACTACCGCTTCTTGACCGGTGGCGGCCAGTACACCGACGACATCAACATCGTCAACCAGACCTACGCGGTGTTTGTGCGTTCACCGCATGCCCATGCGCGCATCAAAAGCGTTGACATCCTGGCTGCCAAGGCCGCGCCGGGGGTGATCGATGTGTTGGTCGGTCAAGACGTGGCGGACGCAAAAATCAACGGATTGCCTTGCGGGTGGCTGATCACCAGCACCGACGGCTCACCCATGAAAGAGCCGCCGCACCCGATTTTGGCGCTGGACAAAGTGCGCTACGTCGGTGACCACGTGGCGATGGTGGTGGCTGAAACTTTGGAGCAAGCCAAGAACGCCGCCGAGTTGGTCGAGGTCGACTACGAGGTGTTGAGCGCGGTGGTCAACGTCACCGCCGCCGCCAAGGCCGCAGCGCTGCACGACGCGGCACCTGACAACCATTGCTACAAATGGGCGATTGGTGACAAGGCCCAAGTGGACGCCGCGTTTGCCAACGCTGCGCACGTCACCAAGCTCGATTTGACCAACAACCGCTTGATTCCGAACGCCATGGAACCACGCGCCGCGATTGGCCACTACAGCCGCGCCACCGACGACTACACCTTGTACGTGTCGAACCAAAACCCGCACGTTGAACGGCTCTTGCTGACCGCTTTTGTGATGGGCCTGCCCGAGCACAAAGTGCGCGTGATCGCGCCTGACGTCGGCGGTGGTTTTGGCTCCAAAATTTACCTTTACGCTGAAGACGTCTGCCTGACCTGGGCCTCGAAAAAATTGAACCGACCGATCAAGTGGACGGCCGATCGCAGCGAAGCTTTTTTGAGCGACGCGCACGGTCGTGACCATTCGAGCCACGCTGAAATGGCGATGGACAAAGACGGCAAGTTCTTGGCCATGCGGGTCCACACCGACGCCAACATGGGCGCTTACCTGTCGACTTTTGCGCCGGCCATCCCGACCATTCTTTACGCCACTTTGTTGGCCGGTCAGTACCGCACGCCGCAGGTGTATGTCGAGGTCGACGCCTGGTTCACCAACACCGCCCCAGTCGACGCATACCGCGGTGCCGGTCGCCCGGAAGCCACCTATTTACTCGAGCGTCTGGTGTCGCGTTGCGCTTGGGACATGGGGCTGGCGCAAGACGAAATCCGCCGCCGCAACTTCATCACCGAGTTTCCGTACCAAACACCGGTGGCGCTGCAATACGACGTCGGCGACTTTCATGCGCTGCTCAAGCGCGGCAACGAACTGGCCGAAGTCAACACCTTCGAGCAACGCAAAACCGCCTCTGCGGCCAAAGGCTTGTTGCGCGGCATCGGTTACTCCTGCTACATCGAAGCCTGCGGCCTGGCCCCGAGCAACGTCGCCGGGGCACTCGGCGCCCGTGCCGGCTTGTTTGAATGCGGCGAGGTGCGCGTGCACCCGACCGGCAGCGTGACGGTCTTCACCGGCTCCCACAGCCACGGCCAAGGCCACGAAACCACCTTTGCGCAAGTGGTGGCGGCGCGTCTCGGCATCTCGGTGGACTCGGTTGACATCGTTCACGGCGACACCGGCCGCGTGCCTTTTGGCATGGGCACCTACGGCTCGCGCTCGATGTCGGTTGGCGGCACGGCGATCATGAAGGCGCTCGACAAAATCGAGACCAAGGCCAAGAAAATTGCCGCGCACCTGATGGAGGCCAGCGACGCCGACGTCGAGTTTGCCAACGGCGAATTCACCATCAAAGGCACTGACAAAAAAGTCAGCTTTGGCCAAGTCGCCTTGACGGCTTACGTGCCGCACAACTACCCGCTGGACAAACTCGAGCCCGGCCTGAACGAAACCGCTTTTTACGACCCGACCAACTTCACCTTTCCGGCCGGCACCTACATTTGCGAGGTCGAGATTGACCCGCAAACCGGCACCGTCAGGGTCGACAGTTTCACCGCCGTCGATGACTTCGGCAACATCATCAACCCGATGATTGTCGAAGGCCAGGTGCACGGCGGGCTGGTGCAAGGGATTGGCCAGGCACTGATGGAAAACTGCGTTTACGACGAAGAAACCGGCCAGCTGTTGACCGGCTCCATGATGGATTACGCCATGCCGCGCGCTGACGACATGCCCAACTTCAAGCTCGACACGTTGTGCACGCCTTGCAGCCACAATCCTTTGGGTGCCAAAGGTTGCGGTGAGGCCGGGGCCATCGGTTCGCCGCCAGCGGTGATCAATGCGGTGCTGGACGCACTGCGTCCGCTGGGCGTGACCGATTTCGACATGCCAGCGTCATCTGCCCGCGTCTGGTCGGCCATTCAAGCGGCTAAAAAGTAAACCCTCTTTTAAGCCATTCAAGCTATTCAAGTCTTCAAGCATTTACAAGGGAAATTTATGTACGCATTCACGCTAGAGCGACCCAGCACCTTGGCTGACGCCACTCGCCTCGCTGTTGCAGGCGCCAAACCTTTGGCCGGTGGCCAGACCATGCTCGCCTCAATGAAGCTGCGCTTGTCAAGCCCTGAGCAAGTCGCTGACTTGAGCGGCATCCAAGAACTCACCGGCATTCGCCGTGAAGGCAATGCCTTCGTCATTGGCGCCATGACCCGCCACATCGACGTGGCCAACCACGCCGAGCTCAAAGCGGCGCTGCCAGCGCTGGCCGACTTGGCCGCCAACATCGGCGACCGCCAAGTGCGGGCCATGGGCACGCTGGGTGGCTCGGTCGCCAACAACGACCCTGCGGCTTGCTACCCGAGCGCCGTGCTGGCTTTGGGCGCGACCATTCACACCACCAACCGCCAAATCGCTGCGGATGACTTTTTTCTGGGCATGTTCGCCACTGCGCTGGACGAAGGCGAGCTGATCACCGCCATCAGTTTCCCGATTCCTAAGCGCGCGGCTTACATGAAGTTCAAACAACCCGCCTCGCGCTTTGCCATGGTTGGCGTGTTTGTGGCGCAGTTTGACGCCGGTGCGCGCGTGGCCGTCACCGGTGCGGCCAACGGCGTTTTTCGCCACAGCGGCTTAGAAGCCGCCTTGTCGACAAGCTTCACACCTGCGGCTGCCGCTGCGGTCAAGATCGATGCGACTGATTTGAACAGCGACATTCACGCCTCAGCGGCTTACCGCGCCAACCTCATCAGCGTGCAAACCCAGCGCGGCGTGACCAAAGCACTGGCTTGAAAACACGATTGAAAACTCTCTTCCCCAGCATTGACGCGCTGACGCAAGCTCTGCAAGCAGCCGGTTACTTTGCCGATCGGCGCTTGGCCACGGCGGTTTTTTTGGCGCTGCGTTTGCAGCGGCCGCTGCTGCTAGAGGGCGAGCCCGGCGTTGGCAAAACCGAGTTGGCCAAGGCTTTGTCTATCGCCTTGCAGCGCGAGCTGATTCGCTTGCAATGCTACGACGGGCTGGAGCAGCGCGAAGCGCTTTACGAGTGGAACTACGCTGCGCAGCTGCTGCACATGCGCGCCTCTGAGGGGCGGGGCGAGGCGAGCGACGTCGAGCGCGAGGTCTACCAAGACCGCTACCTGATTCGTCGGCCGTTGTTGCAGGCGCTGCAAACGCCAGCGCCCGGTGCGGTGTTGTTGATCGACGAAGTCGACCGCGCCGACGAGCCTTTTGAAGCCTTTTTGCTGGAGTACTTGGGTGAATACCAAGTCAGCATTCCAGAGCTGGGCACCATCCGCGCTGAAATCACGCCGGTGACGATTCTGACCAGCAACCGCACCCGTGAACTCAACGACGCGGTGAAGCGCCGCTGCCTCTACCACTGGCTGGACTACCCGGACCGTGACCGCGAGCTGGCGATTGTCCGGGCGCAAGTGCCCGAGGCCAGTGCAGCGTTGACGGCGCAGGTGGCGCAGTTTGTCGACCGGCTCCGCAATTCACCCTTTGGCAATGCGTTCCAGCGCGCGCCCGGCATTGCCGAAAGCGTCGAGTGGGCCAAAGCGTTGGTGGCGTTGGACACGCTGGTGGTCGACCCTGAAGTGGTGGCCGACACGGCGGGTATCTTGTTCAAGCAGCGCGAAGATGTGGCGGCACTAACACACGAATTGGCGGTGGAATTGCTCAAGCCTGCTGAGGCTCAAGTATCGGAATGACGCCATGCTGTTAGGTGACGCCCGCAGTGGCAAGCTGGCCGACAACATCGCCGGTTTTGGCCGGGCCTTGCGGCGTGCTGGCGTCAAGGTTGACAGCAGCCGCATCGCGCTGGCCAAAGACGCCGCCCTGGCGGTGGGCATCAGCGAAAAAGCCGACCTGAGTGCGGCCTTTGAAGCCGTCATGGTCAGCCGCGAACAAGACCGTTTGGTTTTTCGTGAGCTGTTTGAGGTCTACTTTCAAGATCCCCAACTGGCCAACAAGCTGTTGGCGCAGCTGCTGCCCAGCGCAGAAGGCCAAGCCGAGCCGAGCCGACGGCGGCCGCGCGTGCGCGAGGCACTGGCACCGCAGCAACGCTTTGGTCAGCAGGCCAAACCCAGCACCCAAGACCAGAAAGTCGAGTTTGACGCGGCCATGACGGCCAGCGACATTCAGCGCTTGCAGCACGCCGACTTCAACTCGCTGTCGGCCACCGAATACCGGCTGGTCGAGCGGCTGGCCCGCGACATCCAATTGCCCTTGCCTGAGTTTGCCTCGCGCCGCAGTCGGCCCGCCTTCAAGGGTGCGCGCATGCATTGGCCGGGCGTCATGCACCAGGCAGCGCGCACCGGCGGCGAGCTGATGGTTTTGCCGCGGCTCCAGCGGCGTCAACAGGCTTTGCCTTTGTTGATTTTGGTCGATGTGTCGGGCTCGATGGAGCGTTATGCGCGGCTGCTGCTGGCGTTTTTGCATGCGGCCACACGGCGTCATCCGCAGCGCGATGTGTTCGCCTTCGGCATCGGCCTGACCGACCTGAGCCCCTGCTTTGAAGTCGCCGACACCGACCTGATGCTGGCGCATGCAGGCACCGCCATTGAAGACTTTGCGGGCGGCACGCAACTCGGCGTGTCGCTGGCCAGTTTGCGCCAGCAGCATGCGCGCCGCTTGGTTGGCAGGCGCACGGTGGTGCTGATCATCACCGACGGGCTCGACACCGGCGAGCCGGCTGAGCTCGACAGTGAATTGGCTTGGCTGCGTCGCCGCAGCCGGTGTCTGCTGTGGCTCAATCCCTTGTTGCGCTTTGACGGCTATGCGCCGCTGGCGCGCGGTGCGTCGGTGTTGCACCGCCACGCGGACGGCATGCTCGCCGTGCACAACCTGAGCCGGCTGGAAGAACTGGCGGCCAGCTTGGCCGCGTTGATGAGAAACCGATGACCCGCACGGTCTTGGAACTGCACGGACAATGGGCAGACAGTCAGCCCAACCAAGAACAAAGAAGGAAATCCCATGGACATGCAAGCCAGCCGGCAACTCGCCGTGACCCAGCAACAAGCTTGGGACGCACTCAACGACCCTGCCGTTCTCAAAGCCTGCATTCCCGGCTGCGACAAGGTCGAAGCCAGCGGCGAGAACCAATACGCCATCGGCATGGCCCTGAAAATCGGCCCGGTGTCGGCCAAGTTCAAAGGCACTATTCAGCTCACCGACATCAACCCGCCGGCCAGCTACAAGCTGTCGTTTGAAGGGCAGGGCGGCCCGGCCGGTTTTGGCAAAGGCAGCGCCGCCGTGGTGTTGACGCCCAACGACACCGGCTGCGAGTTGGCCTACACCGTGCAAGCCTCGGTCGGCGGCAAGGTGGCACAACTCGGCCAGCGGCTGATTGATGGCGCAGCCAAATCCATGGCCGAAGACTTCTTCAAACGCTTTGACTTGGAGATGCAAAAGCAGCACCCCGAAGCCTATGCCGCGCGTGACGCTGCAGCCGGCGCGTCGGTTGAAGACGCCACCCCAGCGCCTGCAACATCCACCGCCAAAGCCGCGCCGGTTGACAGCACCGCCATTGCCGGTGTCCCGAGGTGGATCTGGATGCTGGGCGCGTCCGTCATTTTGGCCGTGTCGTACTGGCTGGCCAACTGAAAGTTAAGAAAATCTCGCCATGGAAAATTTAGATGTGATGGTGCTGCGCACCCTGCGCGATTGGCGTTTGTCTGGCAAGCGTGCCTTGCTCGCCACGGTGGTTCGCACTTGGGGATCGTCGCCACGACCGGTCGGCTCGATCATGGCGCTCTGCGAAGACGGCTCGGTGGTCGGCTCGGTGTCTGGCGGTTGCATTGAAGACGACTTGATTTACCAGTACACGCAGGCTTACGCTGCGGCCGCGCAGCCGGCTAGCGCAGTGCTTGAAACCAAAACCATCCCTTCCGGCCCACCGGCTTTTATCAAATACGGCGTCAGCGCAGACGAAGCTCACCGCTTTGGTCTGCCTTGCGGCGGCACGCTGGAGCTGCTGCTCGAATTTGACCCGAGCGCTGCCGACTTGGCCAGCTTGGTGACCTCGCTTGAAGCCGGGCAATTGATGCAACGCCAAGTGAGTTTGAAAGACGGCACAGTGACCTTGACCGTCAGCGCCGCACCGGCGGAACTCAGTGTGTCGGCCAGCGAGCTCGTCAACACCTTTGGCCCCGAATACCGCATGCTGCTGATTGGCGCCGGCCAACTCACCGAATACCTCGCGACCATGGCGCTTTTCAGCGGCTTTGCCGTGACCGTCTGCGACCCGCGTGAGGAATACCGCAGCGCGTGGTCGGTGCCCGGTGCCAAGGTGCTGAGCGAGATGCCGGACGACGTTGTCACCGCCTTCAAACCGGACCGCCGCAGCTGTGTGATTGCCCTCACACATGACCCCAAGTTGGACGACTTGGCACTGCTCGAAGCGCTGGAAACCGACGCGTTTTACATCGGTGCAATTGGTTCGCGGCGCAACAACGACGCCCGCCATCAGCGCATGGCCGAACACTTCGACCTCAGTGAAGCCAAGCTGCAACGTCTGCGCGGCCCGATCGGCATTTACATCGGCAGCAAAACCCCTTCCGAGATCGCCGTCAGCGTGATGGCCGAAGTACTCGCTGTGAAAAACGGCGTGGTGCTGCCGCGTGACATGGAAGTGGCGCAAGCCAAAAACGAACGCGCGGTGTTGCACAACGACCCGGGCGAACTGGTCTGCGGCATCAAAAGGTAACGCGTTGTCAGTGAGCCTGAGCCGCCAGCAACAGCCCCAAACTCTTCATGCCCAGCACTGTCATGGCCAGCGAACCGATGACGTGCAGGCCGGCTGTCAGCAGCGCCAAGCCGTAGCGTTCAGCCATCAAAAAGTTAACCACTTCGGCTGAAAAAGACGAAAAGGTGGTCAGGCCACCCAAGAAGCCGGTGATCAGCAGCAAGCGCCAGACCGGGTCCAGCTGCGGCATCGCCTGGAACAGCGCAATCGCCACGCCAATCAGGTAGCCGCCGATCAAGTTGGCCGCCAGCGTACCCCACGGCAGCAAGCCGCTGGGCGACAACCACAGGCCCAAACCCCAGCGCGCCAAAGCGCCGATGGAAGCGCCGATGCTGATGGCGAGGACGGGCAGCATCAGCAGTGACCTTGGCCGGTGGGGCGAGCATCAGTGTGGGAACATGTTGTTTGAAGCATGGGCAGTTTAAGGTTGGTGTGAGCTGGGCCAGTGCTGATGATACTTTCTGAAACCTTTGAAAGGTAGTGTGTGACAAGCCAACCCATGACCGACAAACGCTGGCAGTTCTGGATCGACCGGGGCGGCACATTCACTGACGTGGTGGGTCAAAAACCGGACGGTTCGCTGGTCACCCACAAGCTGCTGTCTGAAAATCCTGAGCATTACCGCGATGCAGCGGTGGCCTGCATTCGTCATTTACTGGGGCTGAAAGCCGACGAGCCGGTCAGCGCCGACGTGGTGGCGTGCGTCAAGATGGGCACCACGGTGGCCACCAATGCCTTGTTGGAGCGCAAGGGCGAGCCGACGCTGCTGGTGACGACGCGCGGCTTCAAGGACGCGCTGCGCATCGGCTACCAAAACCGGCCGCGCTTGTTTGACCGGCACATCGTCTTGTCCGAGCTGTTGTACAGCGCGGTGGTCGAGGCCGACGAGCGTGTGGGCGCCCACGGCGACGTATTGCAGCCGCTGGGCGAAGTCGCGTTGAAGTTGGCTTTGCAGGTGCAATACGCGAAGGGGCTGCGCAGCGTGGCAATTGTTTTCATGCACGGCTACCGCTTCACCGAGCACGAAAAAGCCGCACGTCGGCTGGCCGAAGAAGTCGGCTTCACGCAGATCAGCGCCTCGCATGAAACCAGCCCGATGATGAAGTTCATCAGCCGTGGTGACACCACCGTGGTGGACGCCTATTTGTCGCCGATCTTGCGGCGTTATGTCGAGCAGGTGGCGGCGGAAATGCCGGGCGTCAAACTCTTTTTCATGCAGTCTTCGGGCGGCTTGACCGATGCGCATGCATTCCAGGGCAAAGACGCGATTTTGAGCGGGCCGGCGGGCGGCATTGTGGGCATGGCGCGCACGGCAGAGATCGCGGGCGTGGCCAAAGTGATTGGCTTCGACATGGGCGGCACCTCGACCGACGTGTCGCATTACGCGGGCGAGTTCGAGCGCGAGTTTGAAACCCAAGTGGCGGGCGTGCGCATGCGCGCACCGATGATGAGCATTCACACGGTGGCGGCGGGCGGTGGTTCGTTGTTGACTTTTGACGGCGATCGTTTTCGCGTCGGCCCGCAAAGCGCGGGTGCCATTCCCGGCCCGGCCAGCTACCGCCGTGGCGGCCCGTTGGCGGTGACGGACGCCAACGTCATGCTCGGCAAAGTGCAGCCGCGTTACTTCCCCAAAGTGTTCGGGCCCGAGGCCAATGAAGCGCTGAGTGCAGAGGCCGTGCATCAAAAGTTTGACGCGCTGGCCCAGCAGACGGGCCGCAGCGCCGAGGGGGTGGCTGAAGGCTTCATCAACATCGCGGTGCAGCAGATGGCCAACGCGATCAAAAAAATATCTGTGGCCCGTGGCTACGACGTGACGCGCTACACCTTGCAGTGCTTTGGCGGTGCCGGTGGTCAGCACGCTTGTTTGGTGGCTGACGCGCTGGGCATGACGCGCGTGCTGGTGCACCCGCTGGCCGGTGTGTTGAGTGCTTACGGCATGGGGCTGGCCGACCAAAACGTGATTCGTGAACAAGCGGTGGAGGTCAAACTTTCGAGTGCCGCGATGCCTGCGATTGCCGACCAGTTGCAAGCGCTGGCCACCAACGCGCTCGCCGAATTGCAGCGTCAAGCGGCCAGCGGCGGTGCCAGCCGAGTGCATCAGCGTGTGCATGTGCGCTACGAAGGCAGCGACTCTGCCTTGATCGTTCCCTTCGGTACGTTGACGGACATTGAAGCTAGTTTTGAGGCGGCTTACCGCCAGCGCTTTGCGTTCCTCATGCAGGGCAAGGGCTTGGTGGTGGAGGCGGTGTCGGTTGAAGCGGTGGTGGCTGGCGATGCGCCGGGTGAGCCGTTGCACACCCTGCACGCACCACGCGATGTACCGCGCCGTGAAACGGTTCGCGTTTATTCAGCCGGCGAGTGGCACGACGCTGCGTTGGTGGTTCGAGAAGACTTGCAAGCCGGCGACATCATTCCCGGCCCGGCCATCATTGCCGAGAAAAATGCCACCACGGTGGTCGAGCCCGGCTGGGAGGCCACGCTGACCGCGTTAGACCATTTGATGATGGAGCGGCGCACCCCACGCGTTGTGCAGTTCGCCGCGGGCACGCAAGTCGACCCGGTGCTGCTGGAGGTCTTCAACAACCTCTTCATGAACATCGCCGAGCAGATGGGTTTGCAGCTGCAAAACACGGCGCACTCGGTCAACATCAAAGAGCGGCTGGACTTCAGCTGCGCGCTGTTTGACACGGACGGCAACCTGATCGCCAATGCGCCGCACATGCCTGTGCATTTGGGCTCCATGGGTGAAAGCATCAAGACCGTGATTCGTGAGAACACAGGCAAGATGCAGCCGGGCGACGTGTTTGTGCTGAACGATCCGTACCACGGCGGCACACATTTGCCCGACATCACCGTCATCACGCCGGTGTATTTGTCGGGCGATGCGCCGATTTTTTATGTCGGCTCGCGTGGCCATCATGCGGACGTAGGTGGTATCTCGCCGGGCTCGATGCCGCCTTTTTCGACCCGCATTGAAGACGAAGGCGTGCAGATCAACAACGTCAAGCTGGTGGACCGTGGGGTGCTGCGCGAAGCCGAGATGCTGGCCTTGCTCCAAAGCGGCCCGCACCCAGCCCGTAACCCGGCGCAAAACATGGCCGACCTGAAAGCCCAAATTGCCGCCAACGAAAAAGGCGTGCAAGAGCTGCGCAAGATGGTCGAGCAGTTTGGCTTGGGCGTGGTGCTGGCCTACATGGGCCATGTGCAAGACAACGCCGAGGAGTCGGTGCGCCGTGTCATCACGCGGCTGAAAGACGGCGCTTTCACTTTGCCGCTGGACAACGGCGCGCAGATTCGGGTGGCGATTCGCGTCAACACCGCAGAGCGCAGTGCTGAGATTGATTTCACTGGGACATCGCCTCAGCAGACGAACAACTTTAACGCGCCCACAGCGGTCTGCATGGCCGCCGTGCTGTATGTTTTTAGGACGCTGGTGAACGACGACATCCCGCTGAACGCAGGTTGCCTGAAGCCGCTCAAAGTCATCATTCCGGCGGGCTCGATGTTGAACCCGAACCCACCCGCGTCGGTGGTTGCGGGCAATGTCGAAACCTCTAGCTGCATCACCAACGCGCTGTACGGCGCGCTGGGTGTGATGGCGGCCAGCCAGTGCACCATGAACAACTTCACCTTTGGTAACGAGCGTTACCAATATTACGAAACTATTTCTGGTGGTTCCGGCGCGGGTGGCGACATCAATGCGGCGGGTGAGCCGGTTGCGGGCTTCAACGGCACCAGCGTGGTGCAGACCCACATGACCAACTCGCGGCTGACCGACCCGGAAGTGTTGGAATTTCGCTTTCCGGTGCGCCTTGAAAGCTATGAAATCCGTCAGGGCTCTGGCGGCGCAGGGCATTGGCAGGGCGGCAATGGCGGCGTGCGGCGCGTGATGTTTTTGGAGCGCATGACGGCCAGCATCTTGTCGAATGGTCGACTTCATGGCGCCTTTGGCATGGCCGGCGGCAGTGCCGGTGAGCCGGGTTTGAACTTGGTGCGCAGGGCCGACGGCCGCGCGGAAACCTTGGGCCATATTGGCCAAGCCGACATGCAGCCCGGTGACGTGTTTGAGATTCACACGCCAGGGGGCGGCGGTTTCGGCAAGACTTGAAGGCTTGCCGGGGGCTTGGGCATTACTTCTTGGCGGCGCTGGCGGCTGGCTTGGGGGCCGCTGCAGCAGCGGTAGGTGCTGTTGTCGGCGTGGCGGCTGCGGGCGTCGTTGGTTTGGCAGCGGCTTTAGGCGCGGCAGCGCTTGGCTTGTAGCTGGCACCGCCAACGGTCAGACCACCGTCAGACAGCTTGGCGGCGGTTTTGTCGCCCAAACCTTTAACCCGGGAAATCAAATCGTCCCAGTTTTTGAACTCGGCTTTCTTGCGCTCGGTCATGATCTGCTTGCTGGTGGCGGGGCCAATCCCTTTGATGCTGTCGAGTTCAGCTTCAGAGCCTTTGTTCACATCTACAGCGGCGAATGCTGCAACCAAGGACATGGCGGCGAAGAAAGCAAAAATTTTTTTGAACATGCTGGGTTTCCAATCAAAGTTAAAAAGGGTTGAAGAAATAGCCCCGTCGGGTTTTGACGGGCTGATCGAGACTCTAACCAAATAAAGCTTTGGATCCAAGCTGATGCTTCATTTCTTCGTCGCTGCGTGGCCTTGAGTCAATCCCAAGGGTTGATCACATCCAAACCCAAGTCCGCAAAATCTCGTCCGTTGCGCGTCACCATACTCAAACCATGCTGGACTGCGGTTGCGCCTAAAAGACTGTCAATGGCTGGCAATGGGCGGCCTGCGGCTGCCACCAAGCGGCCCCAACGGTCTGCAACCTGCGCGTCAACAGCCAAGATGCGTCCGGCAAAAAAACGGGGCAAGTCCGTCTCCAGCCAGTCCGTCAGGGCCATGCGCCGTTTGCCCTCTGCCACGCCTTCGATGCCTTTGCGCAGTTCGCCCAACGTCAACACACTCAAATACAGCGTGGACGCCGGTCTTTTGGAAAACCACTCGACCACACCTGCGTCTGGCGTCTTGCGGCGTAGCTCCGACAAAACATTCGTGTCGAGCAAATAGCTCACAGCGACAACTCGCGGGTCAAACTGGTGTCGCGCTCAAGCGTGATGTCATCCGCCCCGTGCAGCGGGGACTGGCGCATGAATTCAACCAAGGAAAGCTCGTTGCCGGTCAGGCGTTCAAACATAGAGCGAGAAACCACCACCGCTACGGACTGTCCGTGCAGGGTGATGTTTTGTGGCCCTTCTCGCTCGGCACACTTGATGACTTCCGACAGCCGGGCCTTGGCTTCTTGCATTTGCCATGCGTGCATATTAAACCTCTATTGTGAATATTCTGACTGTATAGGTCAGAATTTAGCACGCTCGGATTGGGTTTGTAAATCCCTCACTTGATGTGTGTTCACTCCAGCGAACTTGCCCCAGCTCGATGTGCCACTTGGGCGAGTCATTTCATTGAACGCAGATGCGATACTTAACCGGAGTTAAAAACGTTCCTGCTCCCTGCTGTCAATTGATACACAAGACCCCCAAGCCGCATGAACCCTGAAGTCATTGTCACTAACATCAAGAAGCGTTTTACCGGTGTTTCCGGCACGGTCAATGCACTGCTGCCGGTGCAGGCGCGGTCGTTGAACCTTGCTTATTTTGGTTCCGACATGCCGGGTGCGGGCCTGGCCGCCGCGCAGTGCGGCGAACGCTTCACGCGGTTGACGTTTTGGCAGACGTTGCGGGTGTCTTGCACGCGCTTGCCTGACGGCCGTAAGCGCATTTGGCATGTCCGCAGGGACCCGGAAATGATGCTCGCCATTTTGCTGCGCGACGTGCTGCGCTTGCCCATTTCTTTGGTCTTTACCTCTGCGGCCAAGCACCGGCATTCGTGGTTTCCGCGCTGGCTGATTTCTAAGATGGACGGCGTTATTTCGACGACGCCCGAAGCCGGCAGTTATGTGCCCAACACCACCCGCATCGTGCATCACGGCATCAGTTTGGAGCGCTTCTCGCCGCCGGACAACAAGCTCACGGTTTGGCAAAGAACGGGTTTGCCAGGTCAATACGGTATTGGTGTTTTTGGCCGTGTGCGACCCGACAAAGGTAGCGACATTTATGTCGACGCCATGCTGCAACTGCTGCCTGAGTTCCCGGCATTCACAGCCGTGATTGCCGGACTGTGCCAGCCGCAGCATGCAGACTTCAAGCAAGCCTTGGTGCAAAAAATTGCAGCGCAGGGGTTGTCTGACCGCATTGTGTTCTTGGGCGAAGTCGCACCCGCTGCTGTGGGCGAGTGGTACCAAAACGTCTTGATCACCGTGGCCTGCCCGCGCTACGAACCCTTCGGCCTGACGCCGCTCGAAGGCATGGCCTGCGGCTGCGCCGTGGTGGCCAGCGACACGGGCGCTTTCAAAGCTATCGTCGACGAAGGCGTGACCGGCCACGTGGTGCCAACCGACGATGTCCCGGCGCTGGTGGCGGCCTTGCGACGCGTCATGCAAGACCCGATGCATGCCGCCGACATGGGCCATTTGGGACGGCAGCGCGTTGAGCAGCAGTTTTCAGTGGAGCGCGAGGCTGAAGGCGTGGCCGCGGTGTATGCCGCTGTGTGGGCCAAAGACGCAGCCGGCACAAACCAAAAAAACAAAGAGGCGGCAACCCAATGACCGAGCAGCTTGACTTAGCCGACATCCAACCGAAACTGACCGTCGGCATTCTGACTCTGAACGAAGAAAAGCGCATCGCGTCCTGCATCA
Organism: Polaromonas sp.; assembly: GCA_040400815.1. GTDB lineage: Bacteria > Pseudomonadota > Gammaproteobacteria > Burkholderiales > Burkholderiaceae_C > Polaromonas. Next base: position 17,785 of record JBBAPN010000047.1, read on the forward strand.
ACAGCGCCAAGTTTGCCGATCAAATCCTCGTCATCGACAGCGGCAGCAAAGACAAAACC
>JBBAPN010000048.1:0-17575 GCA_040400815.1 Polaromonas sp.
CTAAGTATGGCACCGTCAAACATTGATAAGCCTGGGTGAAAACCCCTAATCCGGCCATCTGATTGAAATCGTTCTGCTTGAGACCGCCCACCGTCAATTTCAAACGGGCAGGGCTTGGTCAAGCCCGACACCGACCACCCTCATACGAGCACCGACGGTGCACCATCGGTCAGGCCGAATCAGTGCGCGAAAGCGGCCATCGCTGCAAAAGCTTTCACCACTTCAGGCGGCGCTTGCACCAGTTCTACCAACACGCCCTCGCCAGCAATCGGGAATTCGTGGTTGGCTTTTGGATGCAAAAAACAGATGTCAAAACCGGCAGCGCCAGAGCGGATACCACCGGGGGCAAAGCGCACACCTTGCGCTGTGAGCCAACTCACGGCTTGCGGCAAGTCGTCAATCCACAGCCCGACGTGGTTCAGCGGCGTGGTGTGAACGGCTGGTTTTTTGTCTGGGTCAATCGGCTGCATCAAGTCGACTTCGACCTTGAATGGGCCGACACCCATGACGCAAATATCTTCATTGACGTTCTCACGCTCGCTGACGAAATGACCCGTCACTTCGAGTCCGAGCATGTCGACCCAGAGCGTGCGCAGCTTTTCTTTGCTGGCGCCACCGATGGCGATTTGCTGGATGCCCAGTACTTTGAAGGGACGGCTCATGTGGCTTGACCACCGCGACGTCCTGCTCGGTAACGCACGCCCGCAGCACCAGCGCTTTCTGAATGCGGCGTGCCTGCGGCTAATCTGAAAATATCGCCGACGCCGTAGCGTGTGCTGACAGCCTCCACCGTCAGCGTTATCTCGCCTGCCGTGATGAGCGCGCAGGCATCGAAAGCGTGTTTGTGTGTGCCCATGGTGTAACCCGCAGGCCTGTCGACGTTGACGGCCAAACCATACGCTTCGGCGGCGAGGTGGATTTCGAATTCATTCAAAGTCATGACGGTTTCCTTTTTAGTTCAGACAAGTTCACACGAATTCAACAATCGGCTGGTCGACGGTGAGCGACTCACCTTGGGCTGCCAGCACTTTGCCGACCACGCCATCTGCCACCGCGAACAACACATTCTCCATCTTCATCGCTTCAATCACGGCGATGCGCTCACCGGCTTGAACTTTTTGACCAACGGTCACCGCCACATCGACCAGCAAGCCGGGCATGGGCGACAGCACGTAGCGGCTCATGTCAGGCGGCGCCTTGAAGGGCATCATCTTGTAGAGTTCAGCAGCGCGTGGCGACAAGACCAGCGCATCCAGCCGTGTGCCGTTGTGGATCAAACGCATGGCCAGTGGGTTCTTACCGACGCCGCGCTCGACTTGCGCAGAGAAGTCGGTGCCGTTGACCGTGCCGCGAATACGTGCGCCGCCCAGATGCCAGGCACTGCAGAACTCATACGACTTGCCGCCGGTCTCGACCGCACTCGATCCCGATACCGCTTGGTACTCACGCACCCGCACCGACTGCGAAGAATGAAGGCCCGCAGCGCCCATGCCGATGACGACAAAATCTTCACTCACGGTGAGGCCGTGGCCCGGCATTTGGCCGCTGATACCTGCCGCCCGGCCCAACAACCGGCGGTTGACGTAAGCGGCCAAGGCGACCAAAAAGTCCGGGTCATCATGCGGCACATCTTCAGCGCGAAAGCCTTGGCCGTAGTTCTCTGCGATAAAACCGGTGTTGAAGTCTCCGGCGACAAATTTCGGGTGCGCCAGCAAGGCGGCCTGAAAGGGAATGTTGCTGCTGATGCCGCGAATCACGAACGCGTTCAACGCTTCGCGCATCTTGGCGATGGCGTCTAAGCGGTCTTTCCCATGAACGATGAGCTTGGCGATCATCGAGTCGTAATGCATCGGAATCTCACCGCCATCTTGCACGCCGGTGTCCACACGCACGCCTTGCAACTGCGACATGTCTGCTGCAAACATGGTTTGCGTAGGCGGCTGAAAACGCACCAGCCGACCCGTGCTCGGAAGAAAGTTCCGGAAAGGATCTTCGGCGTTGATGCGGCACTCCATGGCCCAACCGTCGCGCTTGACCTCGGCTTGCGTCAGGGGCAACTTTTCACCGGCCGCCACACGAATCATCAGCTCAACCAAATCCAAGCCGGTGATGCATTCGGTCACCGGGTGCTCGACCTGCAGGCGGGTGTTCATTTCCAGAAAGTAAAAGCTCTGGTCTTTGCCAACGACAAACTCCACCGTGCCAGCGCTCTGGTACTTGACCGCTTGCGCCAGCAGCACAGCTTGCTCGCCCATGGCTTTGCGCGTGGCGTCGCTGATGAACGGGCTGGGCGCCTCTTCAATCACCTTTTGGTGGCGGCGCTGAATCGAACATTCACGTTCGTTCAGGTAAATCACGTTGCCATGGCTGTCACCGATCAGCTGGATCTCAATGTGGCGCGGTTCTTCAACGAATTTTTCGATGAAAACGCGGTCATCACCAAAGCTGTTTTTAGCCTCGTTACGGCAGCTGGTGAAACCTTCAAAAGCCTCCTTGTCGTTGAAGGCGACGCGCAAACCTTTGCCACCACCACCAGCGCTGGCTTTGATCATCACCGGGTAGCCAATGCTTTGGGCAATCTCAACCGCTTTCTCCGCAGTTTCGATCGCATCATTGACACCAGGAATGCAGTTGACACCGGCGGCACCAGCCAGTTTTTTGGACTCAATTTTGTCGCCCATGGCGGCAATCGAGTAATGCTTGGGGCCGATGAAAACCAAGCCAACTTCTTCAACACGCTTGGCAAAGCCAGCGTTCTCACTCAAAAAACCGTAGCCCGGGTGGACGGCTTCGGCGCCGGTTTGTTGGCAGGCGGCGATGATTTTTTCGGCTTGCAAATAACTGTCGCGGCTGGGTGCCGGGCCAATGTTGACGGCTTCGTCAGCCAGCTCAACATGGCGCGCATCTTTGTCGGCGTCGGAGTAAACCGCCACCGTTTTGATGCCCATTTTGCGGGCGGTGAGGATGACGCGGCAGGCGATTTCGCCGCGGTTGGTGATCAGAATTTTGTTGAACATGGTGTTGCTTTCGATCAATTTTTTATGCACTGCATTCGGCGTTATCGGCTGCGCGCTCCGCCTTGGGCGCGGTTCGCTCCGCCTTGAGCGCGGTGTGTCTACCTTCGCTCATGTCCCCCGGCCTGCGGCCTCCTCCTTGACTTCGCTGCGGCAGACACACCACGCCCAAGGCTACGAAAGTGGTCTTGCACAGAGCCCGAACACCAACAACATCGAGGACTGGGGTGGTCGGGGTTTTTGCGCAGGTAAAGGAGGAGGCCAAAGGCCGGGGGACACGGAGCAAAAACCCCGGACACCCCAGTCCGGAGCGAGAAGCTCGGGTGTGAAATCCAAAGCTCTTCATGACGATCATCACAGCGGAATATTGCCGTGTTTACGCCACGGATTCTCAAGCTTTTTGTCCTTTAACATCACCAGCGAACGGCAAATCCGCTTGCGCGTTTCGTGCGGCAAGATCACGTCGTCAATGAAACCGCGGCTGCCCGCCACAAACGGGTTCGCAAAACGGGCTTTGTACTCCGCTTCTTTGGCGGCCAGCTTGACCGGGTCACCCTTGTCTTCACGGAAAATAATTTCAACCGCGCCCTTGGCTCCCATCACGGCAATCTCTGCATTCGGCCAAGCAAAATTGACGTCACCACGCAAATGCTTCGAGGCCATCACGTCATACGCGCCGCCGTAAGCCTTGCGCGTGATGACGGTGATTTTTGGCACCGTGCACTCGGCATACGCGTAGAGCAATTTCGCGCCATGCTTGATGATGCCGCCGTACTCTTGCGAGGTGCCGGGCATGAACCCGGGCACGTCGACAAAGGTGATCACCGGAATATTGAAAGCATCGCAAAAGCGCACAAAGCGCGCCGCCTTGATCGAGCTCTTGATGTCTAAACAACCGGCCAACACCAGCGGCTGGTTCGCCACAATGCCAACGCTCTGGCCCTCCATGCGCGCAAAACCAATGATGATATTTTTTGCGTACTCGGGCTGAATCTCGAAAAAATCACCGTCGTCAACCGTCTTGACGATGAGTTCCTTCATGTCGTAGGGCTTGTTGGCGTTTTCAGGCACCAGCGTATCGAGGCTCAAGTCCATGCGGTTGGCGGGGTCGGCACTCGGGCGCACCGGGGCTTTTTCGCGGTTGTTCAGCGGCAAGTAGTTGTAGAGCCGGCGCAGCATCAACAACGCTTCGACGTCGTTGTCAAAAGCCAAGTCGGCCACACCGCTCTTGGTCGTGTGCGTGATGGCGCCGCCGAGTTCTTCTGCGGTGACTTCCTCGTGAGTCACGGTTTTCACCACCTCCGGGCCGGTGACAAACATGTAGGAGCTGTCTTTGACCATGAAGATGAAATCGGTCATGGCCGGTGAATAGACCGCGCCACCGGCCGACGGCCCCATGATCATGCTGATCTGCGGAATCACGCCGCTGGCCATGACGTTGCGCTGAAAGACATCGGCATAGCCGCCGAGTGATGCGACGCCTTCCTGGATACGTGCGCCGCCAGAGTCATTCAGCCCAATGACAGGCGCACCGACCTTCATGGCTTGGTCCATCACCTTGCAAATTTTCTCTGCATGGGCTTCAGACAGCGCACCACCGAAGACCGTGAAGTCTTGGCTGAAGACAAACACCAGCCGGCCATTGATCATGCCGTAGCCGGTGACCACGCCGTCGCCTGGCACCTTGTTGTCTTGCATGCCAAAGTCGTGGCAACGGTGCTCGACAAACATGTCCCACTCTTCAAAAGTGCCTTCATCGAGCAACAGTTCCAGCCGCTCACGCGCTGTTAATTTGCCTTTGCTGTGCTGCGCATCAATGCGCTTTTGACCGCCGCCGAGCCGGGCTGCAGCGCGTTTTTGTTCCAGTTGCTCAAGAATGTCTTGCATGCATTGCTTTCTTTATGTAACAGCTTTTGTCGCTTGATCCAGATGCGCTGCCAGCAACTGGCGTGCGGCAGTTGAGGCGGGTATTTCACCGCTGACGACCTGCGTCATCAGCGCCGGCAGCAACGCGCTGACCGCCGGGTTTTGCTTAAAAGTCTGCTTCAGTCCGGCGTCAATGCGTTCCCACATCCACGCCAACGACTGCTGCTGGCGCCGGTTGGCGAACTTTCCGTTGGCTGTTTGTCGGGCCTGAAACTCCAGCACGTCGGCCCAAAAAAGTGCCACGCCATCGCCTTTCAAGGCGCTCAGCAGCATGGCTTTAGGGTGCCAATTGGTTTCCACATAGCCGCTGAACATGCCCAGCAACTGCATCGCCGAGGTGATTTGCAGCTGTGCGCGCTGCGCAGCGATGGCGTCAATGTCGGCCTTGTTGATGACGACCAAATCGGCCAGTTCCATCACGCCTTTTTTGATCGCCTGCAAATCGTCGCCGGCGTTCGGCAGTTGCATCAGCACGAACATGTCGGTCATGTTGGCCACCGCTGTTTCGCTCTGGCCAACACCGACGGTTTCGACGATCACCACGTCGTAGCCGGCGGCTTCGCAGACCAGCATCGCTTCACGGGTTTTTTCGGCGACACCACCCAAAGTTCCACTGGACGGACTGGGTCGGATGTAGGCTCTTTCATGGACGGACAGCATGTCCATCCGTGTTTTGTCGCCCAAAATAGAACCGCCCGAGACGGTGCTGGACGGGTCGATCGTCAGCACCGCCACCCGATGGCCTTGTGCGATGAGATGCAATCCCAAGACTTCAATGAAGGTGGATTTGCCGACGCCCGGCACACCGCTGATGCCCAAGCGAAACGATTTCCCGGTGTACGGCAACAAGGTGGTGAGCAAGGCATCGGCGTCGAACCGGTGATCGGCCCGCGTCGATTCGAGCAGCGTGATGGCTTTGGCGATGGCGCGGCGCTGCACGGTGGCATCGTCCTGCAGAATCGAAGCCAGCAGCACGGGAGAACTCACTTCAGACAAGCCCGAATTTGCTCCAGCACATCTTTGGCACTGGCCGGGATCGGCGTGCCCGGACCGTAAATACCTTTGACGCCAGCCTCGTAAAGCATCTCGTAATCTTGCCGTGGAATGACGCCGCCGACAAACACGATGATGTCGTCTGCGCCCTGCTTTTTGAGTTCGGCGATGATCGCCGGCACCAGCGTTTTGTGGCCTGCGGCGAGCGTCGAGACACCGACCGCGTGCACATCGTTTTCAATCGCTTGGCGCGCGCATTCTTCAGGCGTCTGGAACAGCGGGCCCATGTCAACGTCAAAGCCCAAGTCGGCAAACGCCGTGGCCACAACCTTGGCGCCACGGTCATGGCCGTCTTGGCCGAGCTTGGAGATCATCACGCGAGGGCGACGGCCCTCGGCTTCAGCAAAGGCGTTGATTTCAGTTTTGAGGGTTTCCCAGCCTTCGGCTGAGTCATAAGCGGCAGCGTAGACGCCGGTCACCTTTTGCGTGTCAGCGCGGTGGCGTCCATACACTTTTTCAAGGGCGTCGCTGACTTCACCCACAGTGGCACGCAGCCGCACGGCCTGAATGCTGAGACCAAGCAGATTGCCGCTGTTGTTTTCTGCGGCGGCCGTCAACGCGTCCAGCGCGGCCAATACGGCGGCATCGTCGCGCTTGGCTTTGATCGCCTTCAGGCGAGTGATCTGCGCCTCGCGCACGGCGACGTTGTCGATGTCGCGGGTTTCAATCGCGTCTTCGGTTTTGAGTTTGTATTTGTTGACGCCAACGATGACGTCTTTGCCGCTGTCGATGCGCGCCTGCTTTTCAGCAGCGGCCGCTTCGATTTTCAGTTTGGCCCAGCCGCTGTCGACGGCCTTGGTCATGCCGCCCATGGCGTCAACTTCTTCGATGATCTTCCAGGCGGCGTCGGCCATGTCCTGGGTCAGCTTTTCCATCATGTAACTGCCGGCCCAAGGGTCGATCACGTGTGGAATGTGAGTCTCTTCTTGAATGATGAGCTGCGTGTTGCGGGCGATGCGCGATGAAAACTCAGTCGGCAGTGCAATCGCCTCGTCAAAGCTGTTGGTGTGCAAGCTTTGGGTACCGCCGAAGACAGCGGCCATCGCCTCGATGGTGGTGCGCACCACGTTGTTGTAAGGGTCTTGCTCGGTCAGGCTCCAGCCGCTGGTCTGGCAGTGCGTGCGCAGCATCAGGCTTTTCGGGCTTTTGGCGTTGAACTCTTTCATGATGCGGCACCACAGCAAACGCGCAGCCCGCATCTTGGCCACTTCTAAGTAGAAGTTCATGCCAATCGCCCAGAAAAAACTCAACCGCCCGGCAAAGGCGTCGACGTCCAAACCCTTGGCGATGGCGGTCTTCACGTACTCTTTGCCGTCAGCCAACGTGAAGGCCAGCTCCAGCGCTTGGTTGGCGCCGGCTTCTTGCATGTGGTAGCCCGAGATGCTGATCGAGTTGAACTTCGGCATGTGCTGCGCCGTGTACTCGATGATGTCGCCAATGATGCGAATGCTGGGCGCCGGCGGATAAATATAGGTGTTGCGCACCATGAATTCTTTGAGAATGTCGTTCTGAATCGTGCCGCTCAATTGCGCCTGCGAAACGCCCTGCTCTTCAGCCGCCACCACGTAACCGGCCAACACCGGCAACACCGCGCCATTCATCGTCATCGAGACCGACACCTTGTCCAGCGGAATCTGGTCGAACAAGATTTTCATGTCTTCGACGCTGTCGATCGCCACGCCAGCCTTGCCGACGTCACCGGTCACCCGCGGGTGGTCGGAGTCGTAGCCGCGGTGCGTGGCCAAGTCAAAGGCCACCGAGACGCCCTGGCCGCCGGCGGCCAGCGCCTTACGGTAAAACGCATTGGATTCTTCGGCGGTTGAAAAGCCGGCGTATTGCCGGATCGTCCACGGGCGCACCGCGTACATGGTGGCTTGCGGGCCGCGGATGAAGGGCTCAAAACCCGGCAAGGTGTGGGTGTACGGCAAGTCCTTGACGTCTTCAGCTGTGTACAAGGGCTTGACGCTGATGCCGTCTGGGGTTTGCCAGTTGAGCGCGTTGACGTCGCCGCCTGGCGCTGACTTGGCGGCGGCACGGCCCCAATCTTCAAGGCTGGCGGGGTTGAATTCGGGGGCTGCAGCTGGTTTTTGACTCATGGCGCACCAAGGTTAACTTGACTTCAAGGAAGCAGCAACGCACCGACTGCGCAAACTGCCTGCATTCTTAACAGCGGGCAGTTTACATCATTTATAATTATAAATTCAGAATTAAGATCGTCAGGAATTGACACATGGCCGCTGTTTCACTGACCCCACGTGCACTCTACCAAGAAGTTGCAGAACTCCTACGCCAGCGCATTTTCAACCGCGAATTGACACCGGGCAGCTGGATAGACGAACTCAAACTGGCGGAGGAATACGGCATCAGCCGAACGCCGCTGCGCGAAGCTTTGAAGGTGCTGGCAGCCGAGGGTTTGGTGACGATGAAAGTCAGGCGCGGCGCCTACGTGACTGAAGTGTCAGAGCGCGACCTCAGCGATGTTTACCATTTGCTGGCCTTGCTTGAAAGCGATGCGGCTGGCGTCGTGGCGACCCAAGCGACTGACGCGCAACTCAAAGAATTGCAAACACTGCACCGCGAACTCGAGAAAGCAGTCGCTAACCGTGAGAAATTTTTCCAGATCAATGAGCGCTTTCACATGCGCCTGCTAGAAATCGCCGACAACCGCTGGCGTGACCAGATGGTCGCCGACCTGCGCAAAGTGATGAAGCTGAATCGACACAACTCATTGCTAAAAAGCGGTCGGATTCAGGAGTCACTCGCCGAGCACCAAGCCATCATGAGCGCGCTGTTGGCGCGCGATGCCAAGTCAACCGCGCAAGCCATGCAGACCCATTTCAACAACGGGCTGCAAGCAGCCGCTTGACGCTACTGCAATCGCTTAAATTAAGCCTGCTGAACCGCCGCCACCAAGCGTTCTGCACAGTTTTGAGCTTGCACCGCGTCCCTGGCTTCGACCATGATGCGCAACAACGGCTCAGTGCCGCTGGCGCGAATCAAAATGCGCCCCGTCTCGCCCAGTTCGGCTTCAACGGCTTTGCTTTCGGCTTGCAAGGCAAGACTCGCCTTCCAGTCTTGCCCCGCGTGCAAGCGCACATTCAGCAAAACCTGGGGGAACAGCGTCACGTCGGCCAACAGCTCTGCCAACGGTTTGCCACTGCGCACGCACGCTTGCAAGACCTGCAAGGCGCTGATCAAGCCGTCACCGGTGGTGTGTTTGTCGAGCGCCAGCAAATGGCCGGAGCCCTCGCCGCCCAACAGCCAGCCGTTTTTTTCCAACTCTTCAAGCACGTAACGGTCGCCGACCTTGGCCCGCACAAACTGCACGCCACGGGCCTTCAAGCCGATTTCAACAGCCAAATTGGTCATCAAAGTGCCGACGGCACCGGGGACAACTTCACCCCGAGCCAAGCGCTCGTTGACCATCAAAAACAAGACTTCGTCACCGTTGAAAAGTCGGCCATTCGCGTCGACCAATTGCAAACGATCAGCGTCACCGTCAAGCGCCACGCCGTAGTCGGCGCCGTGCGCTTTGACAGCGGCAATCAAGGCTTCTGGATGGGTTGCGCCGACCTCGTGGTTGATGTTCAGACCGTCGGGTGCGCAGCCAATGCAGACGATGTCCGCGCCCAATTCATGAAAAACTTCCGGTGCCACTTGGTAGGCCGCACCGTGCGCCGCATCGACCACGATCTTCAACCCTTTGAGCGTCAGGTCGTTGGCAAACGTGCTTTTACAAAACTCGATGTAGCGACCCGCTGCATCGTCAAGCCGCCGCGTTTTGCCTAAATTTGCCGAATCGACCCAAACCGGCGGCTGCGCCAAGGCGGCTTCTACGGCCACTTCCCAAGCGTCGGGCAACTTGGTGCCCTGCGCACTGAAAAATTTGATGCCGTTGTCGGCAAAAGCGTTGTGGCTGGCGCTGATGACGACGCCCAAGCTGGCCCGCTGGGTGCGCGTCAGGTAAGCGACGCCAGGGGTTGGCAAGGGACCGAGCAAAACCACATCGACGCCGGCCGAGTTGAAGCCTGATTCGAGCGCACTTTCAAGCATGTAGCCCGAAATCCGGGTGTCTTTGCCAATCACCACTGTTGGACGATTTTCGGACTGCTTCAACACACGACCTACCGCATGGGCCAAGCGCAAAACAAAGTCTGGCGTGATGGGGGCTTGCCCGACCGTGCCGCGAATGCCGTCGGTGCCGAAATACTGTCTGCTCATTTGAAAAACTCCTGGGCCATGCCCTTGCTTGTTATTTTTGATATCTCGAAAACATGAATCAGATGGACGCCGCTGTCCAGACTTTGAGGGCTTGCACGGTTTCACGCACATCATGCACCCGAACCAGGCGCGCGCCACGTTCAACTGCCAACAGTGCGGCAGCGATGCTGGGCAGCATGCGCTCGGCCATGGGCAATGGCGTCAGTTCACCGGCGCTGTCCACCTCCTCAGCACACAGCATGGCCAGTGACGATTTACGCGACCAACCCGCCAGCAGCGGGAAGCCCAAACTGAGCAATTCAGACTGCCGCTGCAACAGCGACAAGTTTTGCGCCACCGTTTTACCAAAGCCGACGCCAGCGTCGAGCACGATGCGTGAGTGAGCAACGCCTGCGGCTTGCAGCCCTTGCGCTGTCAACAGCAAAAAATCAAGGACTTGTTGCAGCACATCGCCAGTCATGGGGGCGGTTTGCATGGTCAGCGGTTCGCGGTGCATGTGCATCAGGCAAACCCCGCATTGAGGGTGGCCGGCCACGACTTGCACAGCACCCGGTTGGCGCAGCGCCCAAACGTCGTTGACGATGTCGGCGCCCAAGTCCAGCACGGCCTGCATCACTTGCGGCTTGTAGGTGTCGACTGAAATCGGCACGCCTAATTGCACAGCATGGCGCAGCACCGGCAGCACGCGGGCTAACTCTTGGTCCAGCGGTACAGCCACAGCGCCGGGCCGGGTTGACTCGCCGCCTATGTCCAAGATGTCTGCGCCTTCTTTAAGAAGCCGCTCGCAATGGGCCAGCACGCTGGATGTGTCGCGGCTGGAAAAATACGCTCCGCCATCTGAAAAGGAATCGGGCGTGGCATTGACGATGCCCATGACCTGCGGCTGGGTCAGATCAATCTGAAAACGGCTGGTTTGCCAGAAAGTATTCATCATCACACACGCCTCCCACGCCACTCATTTTTAGGAATTACTGCATGTTGCAGAGACCAAGAAAAACCGGGGCATTGCCCCGGTTGTTGACTAACGCATGCGTGAATTCAAGCGACTGTAGCGGCAGGCTCGGTCGTCACGGCTGGTGTTCCACCGCTGGGCGGCGTGCTACCGCCCACCGATGGGTTGCGCGGCACCCAATCTTTGGGCGCGCGTGGCTCACGGCCCGCAATGATGTCGTCAAGTTGTTCGACGTCAATGGTTTCCCACTCCATCAGGGCTTTGGCCATGGCGTGCATCTTGTCCTGATTGCTTTCAATCAGGTCACGGGCCAAACGGTACTGCTGGTCAATGATGCGGCGGACTTCGGAGTCGACCTTTTGCATGGTCTGCTCGCTCATGTTGGTGGTCTTGGTGACCGAGCGACCTAGGAAAACTTCGCCTTCGTTGTCCGCGTAGACCATCGGACCCAGCGCTTCGGTCATGCCGTAGCGGGTCACCATGTCACGGGCAATAGAGGTGGCACGCTCGAAGTCGTTGCTGGCGCCAGTGGTCATTTGGTTCATGAAGACTTCTTCGGCAATCCGGCCACCAAACAACATGCTGATCTGGCTCAGCATGTACTCGCGGTCATAGCTGTAGCGGTCTTGCGCGGGCAGGCTCATCGTCACACCGAGGGCGCGGCCACGCGGAATGATGGTGACTTTGTGAACTGGGTCACACTTCGGCAGCAACTTGCCCAGCAGCGCGTGGCCCGACTCGTGGTAAGCCGTGTTGCGACGCTCTTCTTCAGGCATGACCATGCTTTTGCGCTCAGGGCCCATCAAGATTTTGTCTTTGGCTTTTTCAAAGTCTTGCATCTCAACCACGCGGGCACTGCGACGGGCCGCCATCAAAGCCGCCTCATTGCACAGGTTGGCCAAATCAGCACCCGACATGCCGGGCGTGCCGCGCGCAATGATGTTAGAACTGACGTCCTGACCCAAAGGCACTTTGCGCATGTGAACGTTGAGTATTTGTTCGCGGCCGCGAATGTCGGGCAGCGTGACATAAACCTGACGGTCAAAACGGCCTGGGCGCAGCAAAGCCGCGTCCAGAATGTCAGGGCGGTTGGTGGCCGCCACAACGATCACGCCGACGTTGGTTTCAAAACCGTCCATCTCGACCAGCATCTGGTTCAAGGTTTGTTCGCGCTCGTCGTTGCCACCACCCAAGCCTGCGCCACGTTGACGACCGACAGCATCGATCTCGTCAATGAAAATAATGCAGGGCGCGTTTTTCTTGGCGTTTTCAAACATGTCACGAACGCGAGAAGCACCCACGCCGACAAACATTTCAACGAAATCAGAACCAGAAATCGAGAAGAAAGGCACTTTAGCTTCGCCAGCAATGCCTTTGGCGAGCAGCGTTTTGCCGGTGCCCGGCGGGCCCACCAGCAGCAAACCGCGCGGAATACGGCCACCCAGCTTTTGAAATTTAGAGGGGTCTTTCAAGAAATCAACAATTTCTTTGACTTCTTCTTTGGCTTCATCGCAACCGGCGACGTCGGCAAAGGTCACCGTGTTGTTGGCCTCGTCTGTCAGTCGAGCTTTGCTTTTGCCGAAACTGAAAGCGCCGCCTTTGCCGCCACCTTGCATTTGGCGCATGAAGTAGACCCAAACGCCGATCAACAGCAGCATGGGTCCCCAGCTGACGAGCAATGTCATCAACAAGGAGCTTTCTTCACGGGCCTTGACGTCGAACTTGACGTCGTTGGCGATCAGGTCGCCGATCAAACCGCGGTCGAGGTAGGTCGCAGTGGTGCGAATGCGTCGGTCATCGGTGGTCACAGCAGCAATCTCAGTGCCGCCCTGGCCTTCCGCGATGGTCGCCGTTTTGATCCGCTTGCCCCGAACTTCTTCTAAAAAGTCCGAGTAACCCATGGCGCCGGAACTGGCACCGGAACGTGTGTCAAATTGCTTGAAGACGGTGAACAACACCATCGCAATAACCAGCCACACCGCAATTTTTGAAAACCACTGATTGTTCAAGGAGTACTCCGTTGTAAGAACAGAAATCTAGATATGCTCTATTTTAGGCGTTTCAAGGGCTCAGCCCGAATGAACAAGACAGTTCAGCCCCTTGGCGCAAGCGGGTTTCTCAGGTTTTAAACCGGAACAAACCGCTTAAGGCACTGAAGGCTGCATTTCCTTCAAACCCATGCCAATCAAAAATGTTTCTGAAGAACCCGGCCGGGAGGCTTTGGGTTTGATCGGTTTGACGACCCGAAAGACTGATTTGAAAAGCTTTACCAAGTCGCTGTAGCCGTCGCCATGGAACAGCTTGACCACCAAGGCGCCGTCGGACTTTAGGTGTTTTTGCGCAAATTCAACCGCCAGTTCGACCAAATGCGAGATGCGGGCGGCGTCTGCGGCGCCAATACCCGACAGGTTGGGCGCCATGTCAGAAATCACCACATCGACCTTGCGGATCTGCTCTGGGGTCTGCTCCGGGGTCTGGCCCAACGCTTGCTCAAGCTGCAGAAGAACCGCCTCCTCCCGAAAGTCGCCCTGAATGAAAACCACGCCTTCGACCGGGTCCATTGGCAGCAGGTCCAGTGCGATGATGCGGCCATTCAGCGCCCCCACCGCCGCACCCACTGGCGACAGCTTACGCCGGACGTACTGGCTCCATGCGCCCGGCGTGCTGCCCAAGTCGACCACGCAATAGCCGGGTTTGATCAGCCCCAGGGCGTCGTCAATTTCTTTGATCTTGTAAGCGGCCCGGGCGCGATAACCCTCTTGCTTGGCCAGTTTCACGTAGGTGTCATTGACATGGTCGTTCAACCACGCCTTGTTCACCTTCTTGCTTTGAGTCTTGACTTTCATACCCCTATTGTCCCCCGGCAATAGGCGCCGTGCTGCATTGATCGCGCTTTGATTCAAGTTGCGTCGATAATTGACACATGTCCAAAATAATCCTCACCCCTGCCCAGCGCAAAGATCACCGCGCCGATGCGCACCACCTCAACCCGGTTGTCATGATTGGCTCCGACGGTTTGACCGACGGCGTCAAGAAAGAAATCGACGGTGCGCTGAATGCCCACGGTCTGATCAAAATCCGTGTTTTGTCTGACGACCGACCGGGCCGCGAAAACATGTTCCAGACACTGGCCGATGAACTCAACGCCGCGCCGATTCAGCACATTGGCAAGTTGCTGGTGTTGTTTCGCACGGCCATTCCGAAAGAAAAGAAAGTCAGCGAAGACCGCATGCCCGGCCCGCGCGATGTCAAAGTGCTGAAGAACAGCAGCCGCTACGGCCAGCGCCCAGAAGTCAAAACCCTGCGCGTTTTAGGCAACCAGCGCTTGACGCCGGGCGGCAACGTCCGTCGCGCCAAGAAGCCAAAGCAGCGCAGCCTTAAGAAGTCTGCACAAGACTGATTTTGCAGCCGGGCTTTTTTGCCTCTTTAGTTTGAGTGAATCGTCCCTAGCTGATGTCATGACCAATCCACTGCTCGCCAATTCCCCGCTTCCTCTCTTTGACCAAATCCAGCCCGAGCATGTCAGCCCGGCCATGGATGAATTACTGGCCCGAACCGAGGCAGCGTTGGCCGAGGTCACGCAAGACGCTTTTCCAGCCAGCTGGCCTGAGATCGCTCGGGTGCTCGACGTCGCGACTGAAAAACTCAGTAACGCTTGGGGCGCGGTGAGTCACCTCAACAGCGTCGCCGACACGCCCGAGCTGCGCGCCGCTTACAACGCCGCTTTGCCCCGCGTGACCGAGTTCTGGACTCGTCTGGGTGCAGACGAAAGCCTGTACGCCAAGTACAAAGCCATCGACGTCAACAGCCTCAACACCGAGCAACGCCAAGCGCACAAAAATGCAGTGCGTAATTTTGTCCTGTCCGGCGCAGAGCTGGTTGGCGAGGCACGCGTGCGCTTTGCGCAAATTCAAGAACGCCAAGCCGAGCTGAGCCAAAAGTTCAGTGAAAACGCTCTCGACTCGACCGAGGCTTTTGCTTACTACGCCGGCGCAGACGAACTCGACGGCGTGCCGGCAGACGTGCAAGAGTCAGCCCGTGCTCAGGCCGTGGCCGAAGGCAAAGACGGCTACAAGCTGACGCTGAAAATGCCGAGCTACTTGCCGGTGATGCAATTTGCCAAAAGCAGCGCCCTGCGCGAAAAACTCTACCGCGCCTACAACACCCGCGCCAGCGACCAAGCGCCGGCCGAACACAGCGGCTTCGACAACAGTGCCATCATGAAAGAAATTCTGGCCTTGCGGCTCGAAGAGTCGCAGCTGCTGGGTTACCGCAATTTTGGTGAAGTCTCGGTCGTGCCCAAGATGGCCGAGTCGCCCACGCAAGTCATCACCTTCTTGCGCGACCTCGGCCAACGCGCCCGCCCCTACGCCGAAAAAGATGTCGCCGACCTGCGCGCTTTTGCCGCTGAAAATTTGAGCCTCAGCAACCCACAGCCCTGGGACTACGCCTACATTGGCGAAAAGCTCAAGGAAGAGCGCTACGCCTTCAGCGAACAAGAAGTTAAACAGTACTTCACCGCACCCAAGGTGCTCGACGGTCTCTTCAAGATTGTCGAAACCCTCTTTGAAGTCAGCCTGTCGAAAGACACGGCGTCAGTTTGGAAACCGGGTGTTGAGTTTTACCGCATTGAGCGCGCCGGCCAACTTGTCGGCCAGTTTTACCTGGACCAACCAGCCCGCACCGGCAAACGTGGCGGCGCTTGGATGGACGACGTGCGCGCCCGCTGGCTGCGCCCTGACACCGGTCAGTTGCAAACACCGGTGGCGCATCTGGTCTGCAACTTTGCAGACGGCGTCGGGAGCAAACCCGCCCTACTGACGCATGACGACGTGACCACGCTGTTCCACGAATTCGGCCACGGCCTTCACCACATGCTGACGCAAGTCAACGAGCGCGATGTCTCTGGCATCAGCGGCGTGGAATGGGACGCTGTGGAATTGCCAAGCCAGTTCATGGAGAACTTTTGCTGGGAGTGGGACGTGCTCAAGCACATGACCGCCCACGTCGACACCGGCGCAGCACTGCCACGCGCCCTGTTCGACAAAATGATGGCAGCCAAAAATTTCCAAAGCGGCATGCAGACGCTGCGGCAAGTGGAGTTTTCGCTCTTCGACATGTTGCTGCACACCGAAGAAAACCCAAGCAAAGACGTCATGTCCTTGCTGGCTGAAGTGCGTGCCGAAGTCGCCGTGATTCAGGCACCGCCCTACAGCCGCCCAGCGCATACCTTCAGCCACATTTTTTCAGGTGGCTATGCCGCCGGCTATTACAGCTACAAATGGGCTGAAGTGCTGTCAGCTGATGCGTACGCAGCCTTTGAGGAATCAGCCGCTGGTGATGCCGAAAACGATGCTGCCAAGGGCTCGGGCACCGTCAACGTCGAGACAGGCCGCAAATACCGCGAGGCTATTTTGGAAGCCGGTGGCAGTCGTCCCGCCATGGAGTCGTTCAAAGCCTTCCGCGGCCGCGAACCGTCGATTGATGCGCTGCTCCGGCACCAAGGGATGGCTTAAAACGCGGCTCGGTGAACGAACGGTCTGAAGTCAAGGCGCGGCACGCAGGGTGAAATTGATGCCGTTGACATAGTTGCCATCGGCCAGCATGTTGATCGGCTGGCTGGGCACCAAGGCCACCATCCCCAAGCTGCGCAACTGGTCTGGGGCCAGGCGCAGGCTGTAGCGTCCGGGCTTGACGGCTGAGACGATGTAGTAGCCGTCAGCGGCGCTGCGCTGGCTGGCCACCACCTCACCGCGCTCGTTCAGCAACTCCAGCAGCGCATTGCCAATGCCGCGGTTTTTGCCGTTTTCCTCAAAATAGACCGTGCCATCAATCTCACTCGTGATGACCACCGGGAAATCCAGCAACACCACTTTGCCGGGCCGCGGCAAGACCCGCACGCCCGGCTTGGTCACCTGCCACTGCGGGTCTTCCAGCGTACCGGTGTCCAAAGCTACGTCGACATATTGGCGCGGCGTCATATGGCTCATGTAAGCCGTGCCGTCGGCGTCGGTGCGGACAGGGTGGCGGTTGCCGCCATTCAAAAGAAAGCCGGCGTTTTCTACCGGCATTTCACCGACATCAAAGAGGCCGTTCATGTTGGCGTCGACAAAGGCCCGGGCCGACACCGCGCCCGCTGCGGCCATCGGCTGCCAATTGCGCGTCCAGTTCCCGCTGCGCGGGTCACGGCCGATCGACATGAACAATTGCATGCCGACAGCGACTTCACCGGTGCTGCTGTAACGCGCGCTCACGCCCAGGCCAAAGCTGCCGAAATTTCGGTTGTAGCCGACCGCCAGTGTGGTCACCCGCGGCTCCAGGTTTTGCACCAGGCCGAGGTTGATGCGGGCTGTGTCGCTGAGGTTTTTATCGGCCGCGATAGCCACGCTGTTGAACCGGCTGCCAGGTC
>JBBAPN010000049.1:0-17245 GCA_040400815.1 Polaromonas sp.
GCCGCCGCACCGATCCATGGCGCGCCCTCGCCGCCCATTTGGGTCGTCAGTTTGTTGAACTCTGGATAGATCGAAGTGGCCATCACGTGGCAGCCTATGCCAGCCAGCGCGAAGCTGCCGTCTGGCACCCGGGTGCTGGTGTTGTGCGGGCAGCCCGAGCAGTAGTAAGCCGGTCGCGGTGGTGTCGCCACCGCGCGCTGCAAGACAGCATCTTTGGCCTCCAAAAAAGCCAGTCTGGCTTTGATCAGGTCGCCGCTGCGGGTCTTTATCTGCAGGCGTTTGATGCGCGCCGCGATGACGCGCGCGATCTGGGCCACCGAAAAGTCAGCGCAGGCGCTGAGCAACCAGTCGCCGCGGCCTCTTGGGTTATGGACATCCCATTCGCCGCGCTCGTCAAATTTACCGATCACCCGTGGCCGCACGTCTTCGCGCCAGTTGTAAAGCTGCTCTTTGAGCTGGTACTCGACAACCTGGCGCTTTTCTTCGACCACCAAAATTTCATCCAGGCCCCGCGCAAACTCACGAATCCCTTCGGGCTCCAGCGGCCAAGGCATGGCCACCTTGAAAAGGCGAATCCCGATGTCGGCCGCCAGCGTCTCGGTGATGCCCAGTTCAGCCAGTGCATCGAGCACATCCATGTAGCTTTTGCCCGACGCCACAATGCCGAGGCGCGCTTGAGGCGAGTCAATCGTCACGCGGTTCAAACGGTTGGCGCGGGCATAGGCCATGGCGGCGTAGATTTTGTAGTTTTGCATCAGCGCTTCTTGCTTGCGCGCTTGCACACCCAATGTATCGGTCGAGAGTCGGCAGTTCAGACCGCCCGCCGGCAGCACAAACTCCTCGGGCTGAACAATCCGAACGGCGAACGGATCGGCGTCAATCGAGGCGCTCGATTCAACCGTGTCGGCCAAGGCCTTGAAGCCAACCGCGCAGCCTGAAAAGCGCGACATCGCCCAGCCATGCAAGCCTAGCTCGATGTACTCCTGCACATTGCAGGGGTAGAGAACCGGAATCATCGCCGCGCTAAACACGTGGTCGCTCTGGTGCGGCAAGGTCGAAGAATAGGCGCCGTGGTCGTCGCCAGCCACCAGCAGCACGCCGCCAAACTTGGCGCTGCCGGCATGGTTCATGTGCTTGAGCACATCCATGCTGCGGTCAACGCCCGGGCCTTTGGCGTACCACAAGGCGAACACGCCGTCGTAGTCAGACTCGCCCAACAAATGCAATTGCTGGGTGCCCCAGACCGAGGTCGCCGCCATTTCTTCGTTGATGCCGGGCATGAAGCGGACATGGTGTGCGTCCAACTGTTTTTTGGCGGCCCAATAGGCTTTGTCCAGCCCGCCCAGTGGCGAGCCGCGATAGCCCGACACAAAGCCGCCGGTGTTGAGTCCTGCAGTTTGATCGCGCAGGCGTTGCAGCAGCGGCAGGCGCACCAACGCTTGAATGCCGCTGAGGTAGATGCGCCCGCTCTGGGCCAAGTACTTGTCGTCCAGGCTGACGGGGCTCAACGTCAGCGCGGCGGCTGGCACGCTGGGCAGCAATGAAGCGCTGCGGCACTGAGCAGATGGGGCAGGTAGAGCGGATGAAACGATGGATTGGGACATGCTTTTTCCTGGTGGGTTTTAGCGGTGTCATGCTCTGGCTGCCGGGTAAAGCAGCGGGCATGTCGGCGTCGCAGGCGGATGAGCTTGGACACCTTGAAATTATCCAGGCCAATTGGCAGAACATTTTTTCGCAATCCCAGTTTTCAAAGCCGCAATCAGAAGAAAGATGGCATTTTTTTCAAAGCTGCAGATAATCCTTCCTCATGGACAAAATTGACCGAAAAATTCTGGCTGAACTGCAACGCAATGGCCGCGCCAGCTTGCAAGAAATCAGCCAAGCCGTAGGCTTGAGCAGCACACCCTGTTGGACCCGCATGAAGCGCATGGAGGAAGACGGCGTGATCGAGCGCTACACCGTCAACCTGAATGCCCAGGCGCTGGGCTTGGGTGACACCGTGCTGGTGCAGCTGACGCTAGACAGTCACTCGGACAACACGCTTGAAAAGTTTGGCCAAGTCTTGGCCACCATTCCGGAAGTGATCGAGGCCTACTTGGTCTCTGGCGAATACGACTACCTGCTGCGGGTGGCCGTCAAGGACACCAAGGACTATGAGCGACTGCTGCGCGAAAAGCTCTACAAAATCAAAGGCATACGCCACAGTAAATCCAGCTTCGTGCTGCGAACCCTGAAAAAAGCCGACTTGCCACTGCTGGAAAACTGAACAGTCCTTTGTATTATTTGACTTGTTCAGTCCGGCGCACCGCCCTACCATCAGCGGCTTGAAATGCGGTTCCGCAGCAGCGCCCGCACGACCTGTCAGCTCCGAATGGCATCAACCCTCATTCCACACAAAAAATGATCGATTACGACGTTAAAGACCATGTGGCCGAAATCCTGTTCAACAACGGACCGGTCAACGCCATCACCCACGAATTCATGGACCATTTGCTCGCCGCGCTGGAACGGGCCAGCCAAGACACACAGGTCCGCGCCATCATCATTGGCAGCGCCATCCCCGGCCGTTTTTGCGCCGGGCTTGATTTGGGCACCTTCCTCAAAAGTTCGCCGGCCAAGGTGCACGCCTTGGTCAACAAACTTTATGCGCAGCTGTGCGACGTGCAATTCAACCTGGGCAAGCCGTCGATCGCCGCCATCACTGGGGCGGCGCGCGGCGGCGGCATGTCGGTGGCTATTTCGTGCGACATGATTGTGGCGGCGGAGACCTCGACTTTCGGTTACCCGGAACTCGACATCGGCTTGGTGCCCGCCATCCACTACACCAACTTGCCGCGCATTGTGGGTCGTTACCGCGCCTTTGACCTGCTGTTCACCGGCCGGACTTTCGACGCGCAAGAAGCCAAGTCCCTGGGTCTGGTCAGCAGGACGGCGCCCGAGGCCGAGGTGATGGCCGAGGCACGGGAACTGGCGCAGGTCTTTGCGGCCAAATCCCCAGAGCTGATGCGGCTCGGCAAAACAGCCTTCACACGCGCCATCGACGGTGACTACCGCCAAGGTGTTGCTGCGGCGGTGAACGTGGCGTGCACGGCTTTCAGTACCGACGATTCGAAAGAAGGTCTGGCAGCCTTTGTTGAGAAGCGCAAACCGGTCTGGAACAAACCGTAGCCTTCGCTGTCGCTATTACTGCGGCTATTTTCAATGGCTGCGGCACTTCAAGAAAGAGCCCTTCATGATGTCTCTCACAATGTTCAGGCGGCGCGTCAAGTCGCTGCTGACGACCTTGCTGCTGGCCGCCGGCGCGCAGCCTGTGCTCAGCTTGGCCCAAGACTACCCCGCCAGACCGATCACCATCGTCGTACCGTATGGCCCCGGGAGCTCGACTGACAATGCCGTCAGACCTGTTGCCGTGGCGCTGCAAAAATTGCTCGGTCAACCCGTCGTGATTGACAACCGGGCCGGTGCCAATGGCGTCATCGGCACCCAGTTTGGTGCCCGTGCCAAGCCCGACGGCTACACCTTGCTGGCCGGCTCCAGCACCACGCTGGCGGCCAACGTGGGTTTGTTCAAAAACCTGCCTTACGACCCGCAAAAAGACTTTCAGGCCGTAGCTGGTTTGGGTTCAACATCGATGATGTTCATGGTGCGGTCTGATTTTCCGGCCAAGGATCTTAAGAGCTTTCTAGCTTACGCCAGCAAGCAGACCAACCCGATGCCTGTGGCTTATGGATCGTCCAGCGCACAAGTGGCACTGGCTTTGTTGAGCAAAATCAGCGGCGTTAAATTCAGCGGCATTCCCTACAAAGGTACGCCGCAAGCCATCACAGATTTAATTGGCGGTCAAATCCCGGTGGCGATCGTCGACGTTGGCAACGGCGTGCCGCAGATCAAGTCTGGCCGGGCGGTCGCACTGGCCATCTCGGGCGCGACGCGCAGTGTCTCGGCACCCCATATCCCGACGCTCGCTGAGACCTGGCCGGGCACGCAATTGGTCACCTGGATCGGCTTGGTGGCACCCGCCGGCACCCCCTTGGCAATCGTCGACAAGCTGAGCTTGGCGGTGACGACCGCGCTGGCCCTGCCCGAGGTCGTGCAACAGTTTGCAACCATCTCGACCGAGATCGAACCGGTCAGCCATGCTGAGCTGACCAAACGAATGCAGCGTGATCAGACCCAGTGGCTGGAACTGATCAAGGCCGCTGGAATACAAGCCGAATGAACACAACACCGCCCCTGCAAACCACGCCAATGACACCTGGCTCGCTAGAAGGCCTGCGCGTGCTGGACCTTTCCCGCGTCATGGCTGGGCCGCTGTCCGCGCAAATTTTGGCCGACTTGGGGGCTGATGTCATCAAGGTGGAGCGCCCTGGCCGGGGCGACGACTCCCGAGAATGGGCGCCGCCTTTTGTCTCCGACCCACAAGTCTCGCCACTCGACGAATCCGCTTATTTCTGGACCTGTAACCGCGGCAAACGCTCCATCGCAATCGACCTTTCAAGCCCGAGTGGTCAGGCCGTGGTGGCGCGCTTGGCGGCCGAGTCCGATGTCCTCATTGAAAACTACAAGGTTGGTACGTTGGAACGCTATGGCCTGGGTTATCAGGCGCTGTCGAGCCTCAATCCGAGGCTGATTTATTGCTCGATCACCGGCTTCGGCCAGACGGGGCCCTACCGCGCCAGGCCCGGTTATGACACCATCATCCAGGCCATGGGCGGCTTGATGAGCGTGACCGGCAACCACGACAGCGAAGCCGGTGGTGGCCCACGTAAATCAGGCGTCGCCGTCGCCGACATGATGACGGCGCTGTACGCCTGCGTTGGCATTTTGGCGGCCTTGAACGAACGCTCAAGCTCGGGCCACGGTCAGTTTATCGACATGTCACTGCTCGATGTGCAGGTCTCTGCCCTGTCAAATATTGGCATGAACTATTTGGCGACCGACAAGGTGCCGCAACGCGCCGGTAACCGCTTGACGACCGTCTATCCGAGCGATAACTTTCGCTGCAGCGACGGCGACCTGATGCTGATCGTGGGCAATGATGCGCAGTTCCGGCGCTTTTGTGCCGCCATGGAGATGCCGGGCATCGCGGCTGACCCGCGCTTCAGCCGCAACGAAGCACGGCTGCGCCATGCCGCTCAGCTGGCGCCCTTGATTGCCCAAGCCATGGCGCGCAAGACCATGGCCGAATGCCAGACCCTGCTCGATGCCGCCGGCGTGCCGGCCAGTCCGATCAACAACGTAGCGCAGGTATTTGCCAACCCTCAGGTCATGGCCCGCGAGATGGTGCGGGACTTGGGGCAGGTCAATGGTCAAGCCGTGCGGATGATTGCCAACCCGATCCGCATGTCTAGAACCCCGCCCAGCTACCAACGCCCACCGCCAAAGCTAGGCCAGCACACCGAAGAAATTTTGCGTGACGTGCTGGGTCTGTCGGCTCAAGAGTGCGCCGACTTGAGCGGCACGCTCGACACCCCCCGCGCTCCTGACCAATGATCAAGGCGTCAGCGGACGCTTTTTCAAAAGGTATTTTTGCAAACCGTCCATCACCAGCTCACCCCGCTGGTTGTGCACCGTGGACGTCAAGGTCAGCACCCCGGTGCTCCGATTCGGCACAATGTCCGTGACTTGCAGCGTCACGTACAACGTGTCGCCGACGAAAACCATGCCCAAAAAACGGCTGCTTTGCTCGATAAAACCCTTGAGTGAGTCTTCCACCATGTGGGCAAACATGCCGGCGCCGCCGCAGGTTTGCGCCAGCACCTGAAAACCATGTGCCAGCATGTGCGGCATGCCGCGGGCGCGGCAGTATTCCACGTCGTAATGCACCGGGTGGTTGTCACCGCTGGCCAACTGAAAAGCGGCAAACAGTGCGTCCGTCATGGTCCGCGAGGGCAAGATGAATTTCTCACCAACGATGAAATCTTCCAAATAGCGGGTCGGGCACATACGGTGGTTGCGCGGATCAAACGGTGCATCTTGACTCATGGCTGGGCTTCCTAATTCTGGCTGGCGGTTGTCTGTGATGCGCTGGCGGTTGCCGGTGACGGGTTGGCCACAGCAACATGGGCCACACCGTTGGTGATGACCACGGTGTTGCGAGCCGGTACCAGACAGCGAAAGCGCAGAGCGCCTGCCTTTTCCGAATCGTTCCATATTTCTGTGCGAATCAACTCGCCGGGATAGACCGGCGCTGAAAAGCGCACGCCCAGAGATTTCAAGGCTTTGGCGTCGTTGCCGCAGCAAGCGGTGATGATGGCGCGGGCAGCGATGCCGTAAGTACACAGACCATGCAAGATAGGCCGCTCAAAGCCTGCCGCCAGGGCGGCAGCAGGATCCGCATGCAAAGGATTCATGTCGGCGCACAGGCGGTAGATGAGCGCCGCTTGCGGCAGTGATTGAATATCCATCACATGGTCGGGTGGCCGGTTAGGGGCCACCACCAAAGGTGCCGACTGCGGCGTCGACTTGACGGCAGATGCGGTAAGTACGGTGGAAAAACCACCGTCGCCACGGCACATCATGCGCTGCTCAATTGAGGCCAGCAAAACACCCGTCGTGTCGTCATAAACCTTGCGCTCTACGATCAGCAGCGCGCCTTTGCCAGCGCCCTTGTCAACAATATCCAGCACCCGGCCCTCGCCGCGCACAACACCGGACGTCGGCAAGGGCGCATGAAAAGTCACGAGCTGTTCGCCATGCACGACTTTGGTGGCGTCAATGCCGGTCGCCGGGTCGCTGACCCAAAAGCCCGGGTGGCACAAAGTTGTCACCAAAGTCGGGACGACTTGCAAGCCTTTTTCATAAACAAAGCTGAGCTCGGCTGCGTCGGTTGGCTGCGAGCCATAACCCAAAGCCAAGGCATACAGGACAGTGTCTTTTTCGGTGAAGGTTTGCCGCAGAACTGCGAACGGCCAATTTCTGACAAGCTCAACATAGATCGACATGCTGGAGCCTCAGACCGGGTCCCAATCGAACACGTCCTGCGAACGGTCGAGGCGGTAAAAACTGGGCCGCATCGCCGGCATCGCCCGCTCGGCCACCGACTGGGGCGTCCAGCCCTCGCTGGTGTGCATCGACCGGATCGGACGGCTCTGGCTCATCAGGAAAATCTCGTTGGCACGCACCGCGAAAATTTGACCGGAAACGTCGGCTGCGGCATCGCTGGCGAGGTAGACCGCCAGTGGCGCGATTTTGGAGGTTTCCATGCGCTGCAGCCGGGCGACGCGCTCTTGTTGCTCTGGCGTCTCGGTTGGCATGGAGCCAATCATGCGGCTCCAGGCAAAAGGCGAAATGCAGTTAGAGCGCACATTGAATCTCGCCATGTCCATCGCTATCGATTTAGACAACGCGACCAGACCCAGCTTGGCAGCAGAGTAATTGGCTTGGCCAAAGTTGCCGACCAGTCCCGATGTCGAGACCATGTGAATATAGGAGCCAGAAGCCTGGCTTTTGAAATACGGAGCCGCTGCACGGGACACATAAAAAGCGCCATTCAGATGAACGTCGATGACGGCACGCCATTCTTCAATGCTCATATTGAAGAAAAACCGGTCGCGCAGAATGCCGGCGTTGTTGATGACGCAATCTATTTTCCCGAAGGTTTCAACGGCTTGACTGACCATGCGGTTGGCGCCATCCCAGTCCGCCACGCTGTCGCCGTTGGCGACTGCAAAGCCGCCCGCGCTGACAATCTCGTCGACCACCGCCTGCGCCCGCGACAGGTCGCGACCCTCACCCTGCACTGACGCACCGATGTCATTGACCACCACCTTGGCACCTTCGCGCCCAAGGGCTAGCGCGAAGTCGCGACCAATGCCGCCACCCGCACCGGTAACCAAAACGACCTTGTCCTGGGTAAAACCACCGATAGATGTCTGCATGCCTAGCTTTCTTTTTGTTTTCTTTGGGCGCTGGACGCCGTAATCAGTCCTGCGCCGCGTCAGGTCGCAAATGCGCGGTGGCACGGGCTTCAATGGAATGCCAGATTTCTTCAGCCATCGGGTTGCGTGACTCCTCCAGAATGTGACCCACCAGCCCCACCGCGCGCGCCATCACACCCAAGCCTCGGCAAATCTTCCAGTCAAAGCCCATCTCACAACACAAAGCGCCAATGGCACCCGTGGCATTGACGGGCAACACTTTGCCGCTGCGTGCCGCTGCCGCGTCGGACACCGCTAGCATCAGCTTCACATAAGGACCGTCAAAACCTGTTTCACGCGCTATCTCCAACAGTCTGGGGGTGCGGGGATCGATGGGCTTGTGAAACGGGTGCCCGATGCCTGGCACGATGCGTTTTTGCGCCTGAAACGCCTCCACCACCGGTTGCGCCAGCGCTGCAAAGTCGGCATCGGCGTCGCTCTTGGGCATGGCCTCGTAAAGCATTTTGGCCGCCCCTTCAATGCTGCCAACGAACACCGTGCCCAATCCGTTCAAGCCCGCAGCAACCGCGCCCTGCATCGACTCGGGTGCGCCTAAGTAGGTCATGCGGGCCACCAAGGCACTCGGCGTGATGCCGTGCTCGACCAGTGTGACCACCATCGCGTTGAACATCCTCGACTCATTGGGATTCGGAAAGCGCCCGGTGAGCTCCAAAAACCCCATGTCGCCCAAGTTGAGCTTGCCCAAAATATCTGCGGTGAAATCTTTACCGAACAAAGTGATGCTGCTGGCGTCACTCCAGCCGATGTCGGTGCGTATTTCTTTCTTTTTTCTGGCCATGCGGATCTCCTGAGTCGTTGTCGCAACAATGGTAACGACATGACTCGCTGCTGACCAATCAAATAATCTGAGCAATAGTTCACTTAAAATTGAGAATGTCCACTCAGCCAAAGCCAGGCCTGCAACCAAGGCTAATTCGCAGCTTGCAGCCTTCTGCCATATTTTAAAAATGAAGATCAACTTCAAGCTTCTAGGCACATTTCTCGCAGTCGCAGAAAACGCCAGCTTTCGCAAAGCCGCAGACCAAACGCATTTGTCGCTGCCCGCAGTGAGCATGCAAATCAAACAACTGGAGGAGCAACTTGGCGTGGCGCTGTTTCAGCGCACGACACGCAAAGTCGACCTGACGCAGGCCGGCGAGCAGTTGATGATCAGCGCGCGCAAGGCGATGGCTGAAATTGATGCTGGATTGGTCCAGATACAACACACCGTCGATGTCCAGCAAGGGCATTTGTCGTTTGGATGCGTGCCAACCGTTGCGGGCAGTCGGTTGCCGCAGATCCTCCTGAAGTTTTCCCAAAAATACCCCGGCATTTCGGTGCACGTCCGCGAACTGGCGCACCAAGACCTGCTGGAGGCCGTCAGACGCCGAGAGGTCGACTTTGGCATCGGCCCTGTGCCCGACAAAAAAGGGGAGCTCGATTTTTCTCCGATTTTTGTGGATGAGTATTTTGCGTTGCTGCCCAAGACTTTTCACGATGGTGGTCGGGCCGGTATCTCACTGCGCGAGTTGGCCAAGATGCCCATCTTGACCTTGTCAAACTCAACGCTGTTTCGCAACCACCTGGACAGCGTCCTCAAGGCCAACGATGTAGAGCCTGAACTGAACTATGAGTTCACACACGTCAGTACCTTGATCGCAATGGCAGAAGCGGGTTTGGGCATCGCGGTGCTGCCGCGCATCGCGATCCCACGAAAAACGCTGCTCAAAGCCGTTCGCATCACCGGACCGGCGATCAGCAGAACCATTGCCGTCATCACCATTCGCGGTCACTCCTTGTCGCCGGCCGCCGCCAGACTGGTGGAATTGTGCGACCAGCTGATCGTTCCGCCGTCCAGCTAGCTTTCAATTTACTTAGGAAAACTGAACTATGACTCACATTATTTGACTTGTTGGCCGTACAGCGTGAATTTATCATTCAACTGCAACACCATTTAGATTCAGATCGCGCAAGGACGCAGACCCCCATGAAAATCAAGCAAATCGCAGGCGCACTCGGCGCAGAAATTTCCGACATCGACCTGTCAGTTGGACTCTCCACGGCGCAGGCCAAAGCCGTGCGCCAAGTACTGCTCGACCACCAGGTGATTTTTTTGCGCAACCAGAACCTGACGCCGCAACAATTCTCAACGTTTGCACAGGCCATGGGCGAGCCGGTGGAGTACCCCTTTGTCAAGGGCTTAGATGGCTACCCCAACATCATCGAAGTTAAAAAGCTGGAGCATGAAAGAGTCAATTTCGGTGGCATCTGGCACTCCGACACGACTTACCTTGAAATCCCGCCCATGGGTTCTATGCTGCTGTCACGCGAAGTGCCCCCCTACGGCGGTGACACCTTGTTTGCCAGCCAGTATTTAGCTTACGAATCGCTTTCTGACGTCATGAAAAACTTGCTGGCAGGCTTGATCGGCATCAGCAGTTCGGCCCGCGCCGATGTGTCTAAGACGCGCGAGGACCGTATCAAAACCGACGGCAAAGAAGAAGCGCCCAAAGAATACCGAGCCGAGCACCCGGTTGTCCGCACACATCCTGAAACCGGACGAAAAGCTCTTTTTGTGAACGTGGCGCACACCGCTGGCATCAAGGGCATGACAACGCAAGAGAGCACACCGTTGTTGGAGTTTCTTTTTCAACATCAGGTCAAGCCAGAGTTCACCTGCCGCTTTGCTTGGGATGCTCACGCACTTGCGTTTTGGGACAACCGGTGCGTGCAGCACAACCCTATCAACGATTACCACGGCTTTCGGCGGGTCATGCACCGCATC
The DNA here is from genome assembly GCA_040400815.1 of Polaromonas sp. Classification (GTDB taxonomy): domain Bacteria; phylum Pseudomonadota; class Gammaproteobacteria; order Burkholderiales; family Burkholderiaceae_C; genus Polaromonas. The sequence continues at coordinate 10,705 of JBBAPN010000049.1, forward strand.
ACGCTGCAAGGCGACAAACCCGTCTAAAGCCGCAGCCCGGTGATTACTGCAACTCGATACCGGCTTTTTTGATCAGCGCGTCCCATCGGGGGTTGTCGGTCTTGAGCCGCTGGCTTAACTCGGTGCTGGACAGCGGCATCACGGCCGTGCTCAAAGAAGCGAAGCGATTTTTGACCTCTGGTTTCGCCAACACTGTGCGAATCGCGTTGTCGAGTCGGTCCACCACGGCTTGGGGCGTGTGAGCCGGTGCCACGATCGCAATGATGGTCTCGAGTGAGCCACCGGCACCAGGAAAAATTTCTTCCAGCGTTGGCACATCGGGGGCGGCGGCACTGCGTGCGCGGGCAGAAATCGCAATGGCGCGCATTTTTCCGGTGTTCAACTGGGCGACACCGCTGCCGACATCCACAATCGCGACGTTGACGTGACCGCCCGCCAGGTCGGTCAAGGCCTGTGGAATACCGCGATAACTGACCGGCACAGGGCTGACTTTGGCCACACTGGCGTACAAGGCCAAGGCCACTTGACCACTCGGTGAGCCAAAGGCGATCGACAATGAATCGCCGGATTTAGCCGCTTTGGTCAGGTCGGCGATGGATTTAATCGGCGACGCTTCGGGCACCATGAACATCATGGAGGTTGAGCCAATTCCCGACACAGACTGAAAGCTGTCCGTCGGGTCATAGGGCAGGCTTTTGTACAGGCTTTTTGCGACGAACATCACCGACGAGCCCACCAGCAGCGTATAGCCGTCGGGCTTGGCGCGAGCCACATAGGCAGCGCCCACCGTGCCCTGTGCACCCGCACGATTTTCGACCACAACGGTTTGTCCTAAAACCTCTTGCAAACCTTGTCCAATCAAGCGTGTCACGTTGTCGGTGACCGAGCCCGCAGGGAATGGCGCTACCAGCACAATGGGTTTCGAAGGAAAGTCCTGAGCTTGCGTTAAGTACGGAGCACAGACGGAGGCGGCTAGAACGGCAGCCTTGAGCCAAGTGGTTTTGACAGGTATCAGCAAGTTGTCCCCTGATGTATTTGTTGTGTTGATTCGCTTTTTATTCAGATTTTTTTAAAACCTGAAGTGGCGACGATATGGAAAGATTCATATTTGCACAATTCAAATAACCCAAAGCACTCTTTTGTTTGTACGAGCAATGGTCGGCATCGCACTCGCTCAGTTACACACCTTACTTTGCCAATTCCATACGCATGGCATTGATCACCGATTTGTAATCTGGCTTGCCAAAAATGGCGCTGCCGGCCACAAAAGCGTCAGCCCCTGCAGCGGCAACACGGGCGATGTTGTCGGTCTTGATGCCGCCATCCACTTCAAGGCGAATGTCTTTGCCTGACGCGTCAATGCGCTTGCGAGCGTTCTCGATCTTGCGCAACGCCGAGTCGATGAAACTCTGACCGCCAAAGCCCGGGTTGACACTCATGATGAGGATCAGGTCGATGTCGTCGATGACCCAATCCAGCATATCCATCGAAGCTGCCGGGTTGAACACCAGCCCAGCTTTACAGCCTTTCGATTTGATCGCCTGCACGCTGCGGTGCACATGACCCGAGGCGTCCGGATGAAAGCTGATGTAGTCGGCGCCAGCATCGGCAAAGGCGGCGGCGAGTGCATCTACCGGCTGCACCATCAAGTGCACGTCAATCGGCACCGGCTGGCCCAAGGCCGTCACGGCATGCGGCTTGAGAGCGCTGCAGATCATCGGGCCGAAGGTCAGATTCGGCACGTAATGGTTGTCCATCACGTCGAAATGAATCCAGTCGGCGCCGGCAGCGATGACGTTTTTGACTTCCTCGCCCAGTCGAGCGAAGTCGGCCGACAAGATGGACGGGGCGATTTTGTAAGCAGGTTTGGCGGTTGTACTCATTTCCGGATTGTGGCAGGAAGAAGCGGAAAGAAGCCCGACCGGGCAGTCCCAGAGAGGCCGCGTTAACATGCAGGACTCACTTTAAGCGCCATGCCAACTTACCAAATCTCTTGCGAAGTCCTGCCGCAGTACCTGCCGGAACAATCTGACCCCAGCCACAAGGTGTTTACTTTTTCGTACACCGTCACCATCACCAACACCGGCGATGTTCCGGCTCAGTTGATTGCGCGTCACTGGTTTATCAGTGACGCCAGCGGCCACAACGAAGAGGTCAAAGGCTTGGGTGTTGTCGGCCACCAGCCGCTGCTCAAGCCTGGCGAGTCTTTTCAATACACCAGCGGCTCGCGCCTGCGCACTGCCACCGGCACCATGCATGGCAGCTATTTCTGCGTCGCCGAAGATGCCACCCGTTTTGAAGCGCAAATCCCAATGTTTGTGCTGCAAGCCGGTTCGGGCGCTGACGCACGGGTGCTGCACTGAAAAGCTTGCTGTGCCGCTGAACACCGACACGCTGCCGGCGCTGGCCGCTTTGCTGGCGCGGCTGAACCCGGATGCTGATTCAGCTGCTCGGCATGTCTGGCTCATCGACCTGCTGCAATGGCTGCGTGGCGACAGCCGTTCAGCAGCCGCTGCCGTCATTCGTTTGCAGCAGTTCATGGCGGCGGTTGAAGCCCAGCCGGCTGTTCGCAGCCGCTTGCAGGCGTGGTGGCGCACGCTGCTGCAAACGGTTGACGTGACGCCTTTGCTGGCCGACTTTGGTTTTGCACCGCGCACCGCTTTCATCAGCGAACTGACCGAACGCTTGCGCCACAAGCTGTTGCCAGGCACGCCTGAAACCACTGACGCGGCGGCCCTTTTTTCGCTGCTCATGCCGAGCCGTTTTGATGCGCAATGGTTGATGCTGTTGGACGAGGCGCAGACCGATCAATTGGCAGCGCTGTTAACGCTGTACACGACCTCAGGCGCAGACACCAACGGACAAGGCTGGCAGCACAGCCTGCTGGACGCGCTGACGTATTGCACGGCGCACATTCGGGCCACCGGTTTTGCGCCGGAGTTGCGGCTGCGCCTGAGCGCGGAAGAAAAAGACGCCCGCCCCTTTCATGCCTTGCCAGCGGATGTCGAAGACCTGCGCCGGCTTTTTTTGGACCCCCGGTGCGACGCCAACGAACGCCAGGCAGCAGTGACCCGCTACCGCGAGCGCATGGAAGCTTGCCGCAGCGCTATCAACAGCATCTACGCGCACCTTGACCAGCACGGCATTTCGATCGGCATGGTGTTCCGTTTGCGCCAGCTCAGGGCACGGTTTCTGCGTGTTCGCGAATTGCTGGACTGTTTGTTGTCGCCCAAACCGGCGGCGGCAGCGGTCAAGCTGCTGGCGCGCATGGCCCTGGTCGCCGAAGACCGCAAAAGCATTCGCGCGCTGATCGCCGCAAACTCGACTTTGCTGGCCGCCAAGATGGCCGAGCGCAGCGCCGAAACCGGCGAGCATTACATCGCCCGCAACCGCGCCGACTACCGCAACATGCTGGGCAAAGCGCTGGGCGGTGGCGCCATCACGGCGATCACCACTGCCTTGAAGTTTGCCGTCATTGGGCTCGGTTTGTCGGCTTTTTGGAGTGGCATGACGGCCAGCGTGGTTTACGCGGCCAGCTTTGTGGTGATTCAATTGCTGCACTTCACGCTGGCCACCAAGCAACCGGCCATGACCGCACCGGCCATGGCAGCCAAGCTCAAAGAGCTCAACTCCAGCGCTGCCATGGACGCGTTTGTCGACGAAGTCACGCACTTGGTGCGCTCGCAATTCGCCTCGGTGCTCGGCAATGTCAGCATGGTCGTGCCGGTGGTGGTGCTCATCAATCTGCTGACCGTGTTGGCCCGCGACGAGGCCATGCTCAGCCACGCGCAAGCCCTGCATGTGCTGCACAGCCTGAGTTTGTGGGGGCCAACGCTGTTTTGGGCGGCCTTCACCGGCGCCCTGCTGTTCGTCGCCAGCCTGCTGGCCGGCTGGGCCGAAAACTGGTTTGTGCTGCACCGCCTGGAGTCGGCCATGCGCTACAACCCGCGCATCACGGCCGCGCTGGGCCAGGCCCGGGCCGACCGTTGGGCCAGCTTTACCCGCGACAACATCTCGGGCTTGGCATCGAACATTGCGCTGGGCTTCATGCTCGGCATGATTCCGCCCATCACTGACTTCTTGGGCCTGCAACTCGATGTCAGGCATGTGACGCTGTCCGCCGGACAACTGGCTGCCGCCGCGTCCGCACTGGGCATGGACGTCTGGCGCCTGCCGGCTTTTTGGTGGTGTGTGGCTGCCATTCCGCTGATCGGTTTACTGAACTTGGGGGTCAGCTTTTATTGCGCCTTTCGGCTGGCTGCCCAAGCCCACAGCGTGAGCCGCACCGACCGGGGCCGCATCCGCAAGGCGATCTGGCTGCGCCTGCGCCAACGGCCGGGCAGTTTTTTCACGGTTAACTGAAATAACGGCAACCTCTGCAGCGTTATGCTCATGCCCCATGGGAGAGTTTGACCTGATTGAACGCTATTTCAAGCGGCCCGCCAAGCGCGCGTTGCTGGGGATTGGCGACGACTGCGCCCTGTTGCAGCCGCCCGACGGCGCACAGCTGGCTATTTCCAGCGACATGCTGGTCGAGGGTCGGCATTTTTTTGCCAACGTCGACCCCCGCACGCTGGGCCACAAGGCGCTGGCCGTCAACCTGAGCGACCTGGCCGGCTGCGCTGCCGAACCGCTGGCCTTCACCTTGGCGTTGGCCCTGCCACAGATTGATGAAACTTGGTTGGCCGCGTTTTCTCAAGGTCTGTTCGCATTGGCCGACCAACACGACTGCGAACTGATCGGCGGCGACACCACGCGCGGGCCGCTGAACATTTGCATCACAGTCTTTGGCAGCGTGCCGGCGCCCGCCGGCAAGAGCCAAGCCTTGTTGCGCAGCGGCGCCCAGCCCGGCGACGACATCTATGTGAGCGGCCATTTGGGTGATGCCCGGCTGGCGCTGGACGCCTTGCGCGGCAAGCTTGATCTGCCGCCGGCCCTGCTGCAAGCGGCGCGGCAGCGGCTGGAAGCACCCAGCCCCCGCATCGCCCTGGGCATGGCGCTACGCGGTCTGGCCAGCGCGGCGATGGACCTCAGCGACGGGCTGGTCGGCGACCTGCAACATCTTTTAAAAGCCTCCAAGGTCGGCGCGACACTGCACACGGCAGCCGCACTGAGCATGCTCGCGGCACGAACGCACGCCGATTGGCCCCGCGCCGGCATCAGCGAAAAAGTCGCGCTGACTTGCGTGCTGTCCGGCGGCGACGACTACGAACTGCTCTTCACCGCGCCGCCCAGTGCCGCAGCAGCGCTGCAAGTCGCCGCGCGCCAAAGCGCCACACCAATCTACTGCATTGGCCGCATCAACGCCGCACCCGGGCTGCAGCTGCTGGACGAACACGGGCAAGAATTATCCATGCACTTCACCTCGTTTGACCACTTTTCATGACAAATTCTGCAAACGTCACCGCCATCTTGCGACCCACAGCGCGCTTCATGCTGTCGCACCCCGCTCACTTCATCGCGCTCGGTTTTGGCTCGGGCCTGAGCCCGGTCGGCCCCGGCACCGCGGGCACGCTGTGGGCCTGGCTGGCTTTTCTGGTGATGCAGCACTGGCTGACGGTCACGCAACTGGGCTGGGTCATTGCCGCCGCCTTGCTGATCGGCTGGTGGGCCTGCACGGTCACGGCGCAGCACATGCAGGTGGCTGATTCAGGCCACATCGTCTGGGACGAAATCGCCGCCTTCTGGATCGTCTTGTGGCTGCTGCTGCCGGCGAGCTTTTTCGCTCAAATCATCGCCTTTGCGCTGTTCCGCATCTTTGACGTTGTCAAGCCCGGCCCGATGGCCTGGGCCGACAAGCGCTTCAAAGGTTTCGGTGTGCGCGGCGGCTTCGGCATCATGTTCGACGATGTGCTGGCGGCCTTTTGCACCTTGCTGGTCTTGTCTTTTTGGCAGCAATGGTGGTGAGTCCTGTCATGCCAACCAACGCCCCACTGATCCAGCAAGTCGCTGAACTGCTGCAACAAAAAAAGCTGCTGCTGGCCACCGCCGAAAGCTGCACCGGCGGTCTGATCGCCGCCGCCTGCACCGACCTGGCCGGCTCCAGCGTCTGGTTTGAGCGCGGCTTTGTGAGCTACTCGAACGCGGCCAAGACTGAATTGCTGGGCGTCCCGGCCGACTTGATTGAGGCCCACGGTGCCGTCAGCGAGCCGGTCGTGCGCGCCATGGTCGAAGGTGCGCTGCGGTATTCAAACGCGCAAGTTGCTGTCGCCGTCACCGGTGTGGCCGGACCGGGCGGCGGCAGCCCTGACAAACCGGTTGGCACCGTCTGGTTTGGCTGGGCCACCCCGGGTGGTGTGGTCACCGACAAGCGCTGCTTTGACGGCGACCGCCAGCACGTGCGCGAAGCCACCGTGCAGCACGCGCTGCTGCGCCTGAACCAGCTCTTGGCCTGACGATGAAGCGCCCCTGAAGAGCCGATCGACCGTTCCAAATGAGTGTCAAAAGCACTTCTGCTCGCAGCGATCGGCGAAAAAACTCAGGTAAGCTTACCAACAGCTCAAAATCGGGGCGCGGAGTTTCCGCCCCCACAACAAGGAGA
>JBBAPN010000050.1:0-17055 GCA_040400815.1 Polaromonas sp.
AAAATACACCGGATTGCCTAGCTCCTTCAAAGTTCTAATGAACTATCTCGGATAATATACACCTTGGAGAAAGGCCTTGCCTGAGAGTTTTGCAAGAAAACTCATCGCTGGGGGGCTTGGTGGTCAGTCGTTCAGCTTTTGCCCTGCGCTGCCGCCGTTGTGGCGGCTTGGGCGATGGCTCCGGCGATGGCTTGGGTGTCGCCCAAGTAGGCGTGGCGAATCGGTTTCAGTTCTGCGTCCAGCTCATAGACCAGCGGCACGCCATTCGGAATATTCAGGCCAACAATGTCTTCATTCGACAGGTTGTCCAGGTACTTCACCAATGCCCGAATCGAGTTGCCGTGCGCCGCCACCACAATGCGCTTGCCAGCCCGGATGGCGGGCGCCATCGATTCGTTCCACAGCGGCATGACCCGCGCCACGGTGTCTTGCAGGCATTCTGCCAAGGGCACTTGCTCAGGCAGCAGCTTGGCGTAGCGCGGATCTGTGCGTTCGCAGCGCGCGTCGTCTGGCAACAACGCGGGTGGTGGTACGTCGTAGCTGCGGCGCCAAGCCAGCACTTGGGCGTCACCGTACTTGCCAGCCGTTTCAGCTTTGTTCAGGCCTTGCAGCGCACCGTAATGGCGCTCATTCAGGCGCCAGCTGTGGACAACCGGCAGCCAGGTGCGGTCCATCTCGTCAAGCACATGCCAGAGGGTTCGGGTCGCCCGTTTGAGCATGCTGGTGTAGGCCAGGTCAAACTCAAAAGTTTCATTTTTCAGCAGTTTTCCAGCGTTCAGGGCTTGGGCAATGCCGGTCGGTGTCAAATCAACATCGGCCCAGCCGGTGAAGCGATTTTCAAGATTCCAGGTGGACTCGCCGTGGCGGATAAGGACTAATTTATACATGGGAGAAGGCTTGAAAAGTCAGGTTGCAAGGGTTTGGCAGCAGACGCGCTGCTGAAGGTTCAAGCGCTATTCTAAAATCACCGCTTAATTGCCAATCGGCACAACACTCAAAAGGTTCAATAGTGAAATTTCTGATCGACAACTGGATGCTGATTTCTGTGGCGCTGGCTGCGGGCGGTTTGCTGGTTTGGCCCTTGATCGCCAGCAGCACGGCGGCGGGGAGCCTCAGCGCTACGGCTGCCGTGCAATTGATCAATCGCGAGCGAGCCGTCGTGATTGATGTTGGCGAGTCCGAAGAGTTTGCGGCCGGTCACGTCGCCAACTCAAAAAACATTCCTTTCGCTCAGCTCGAAGAAAAGTTGACCAGCGCTGTCAAAAACAAAGCCTTGCCGGTGATCTTTTTGTGTCCGTCAGGTGCCCGTGCAGGGCGTGCTGTGGCTGTGGCCAAAAAGCTCGGTTACGACCAGGCCCAAAGTCTCACGGGCGGACTCAAGGCCTGGCGCGAAGCCAACTTGCCTGTTGCAAAGTCTTGACCATGCAAAGCGTCAAAATTTACACCACCGGCTCTTGCCCTTACTGCATCCAGGCCAAGGCCTTGCTGAAGCAACGCGGCGTTGTTGATCTCGATGAAATTCGCGTTGACATGCTGCCTGGCGAGCGTGACAAGATGATGCAAGTCAGCGGTCGTCGCACCGTGCCCCAAATTTTCATCGGCGCCACCCATGTGGGCGGCTGCGACGATTTGGTGGCGCTCGACAGCCGCGGCGGCCTGTTGCCCTTGTTGGGCGCCGTTTGAGCTTTTGCGCATCGCGGCCGATTTTTTCGGAGCGCCGTCACAGGGACCGGTTTAAATGTCAGTTTGGCACGTCTGTGCTGAACTTTGACCGCCGATCCTGCGTCCATAATCCTTCAGCCCGCAAGCTAACTTTGGCGCGCAGGCAACCTCTCTAATTGTTTGTTGAAAGAGCACCATGGCCGAAGCCAACCTAGACCCTGTTTTCCAGATTCAACGCGTTTACCTCAAAGACATTTCACTGGAGCAACCTAATTCTCCAGCGATCCTGCTCGACCCCGAGCAACCCAGCGTCGATATCCAGTTGGGGGTTGAAACAGCGCCAGTGACCGACGGTATTTTTGAAGTCACTGTGACCGCCACCGTGCACACCAAGATCAACGACAAAACGGTTTTTTTGGTTGAAGCCAAGCAAGCCGGCATCTTTGAAGTGCGCAACGTCGAGGCCGAGCAACTGGGCTCTATTTTGGGCATCGCCTGCCCCCAAATTGTCTACCCTTACTTGCGCGGCAATGTGGCTGACGTGATCCAGCGCGGTGGTTTTCCGCCTGTGCATTTGGCTGAAATCAACTTCCAAGCGATGTTCTTGCAGCAACAAGCTGATGCCGCCGCACAGGCTGCACCGCAGATCATTGTCTAAGTTTTGATCGTTATTTCACAGCTGAAGCGTCGCGCACTTGCCGGGCCGGGTGCGGCATGAAAATGCTGGTCATCGGGGCTGGCGCTTGGGGCACCGCACTGGCTGTGTCGGCCAGTCTCAAAACCATTTCTGATCAAGCGGCGCATGAGGTGTCGCTGTGGGCCCGTGATGTGGCCTTGGTCGAGACCGTTCGGTCGACACGCCAGAATGAGCGCTATTTGCCAGGCATCAAGCTGGCCTCTGGCTTGCAGGTGCTGGGCGGCTCTGACGCCTCTTTAAATGCGGCCCTCGTCGGTCAAGACCTGATTGTCATTGCCACGCCGATTGCGGGCGTGCGCAGTGTTTTTCAGCGCTTGCAACAAGCCCAAGTGCGCGTGCCGGTGGCTTGGTTGTGCAAGGGCTTTGAGGCCCCTTCGGCCAACGCAGTGGGCGCTGCTGGCGCTGCACCAGCAGCCGTGCTCGGTGTCGGTTTGCTGGTCCACGAGATCCTGGCGCAAGTCGCCCCTGACTTGCTGGCTGGCGTTCTGAGCGGCCCCAGTTTTGCCCGTGAAGTGGCATTGAGCCAGCCTACGGCCTTGGTTGCTGCGAGTGAGCATGCCGCTGTTCGGACTGCGCTGGTTGCCGCTTTTCACAGCGACACTTTGCGGGTCTACGCCAGCGACGACATCATTGGTGTTGAGGTTGGCGGTGCGGTTAAAAACGTGTTGGCCATCGCAACCGGTTTTTGCGATGGTTTAAAGCTAGGCCTGAACGCCCGCGCAGCGCTCATCACCCGCGGCCTGGCCGAGATGAGCCGTCTTGGCGTGGCGCTGGGCGCTCAAAACGAAACCTTCACCGGTTTGTCTGGTTTGGGTGATTTGGTGCTCACCGCCACCGGTGACTTGAGCCGCAATCGCCAAGTCGGTTTGTTGTTGGCGCAAGGCCAAACGCTGGCCCAGGCGGTGGCTTCGCTGGGCCATGTTGCCGAAGGCGCTTACTGCGCCCGCACCGTGGTGCAGCGGGCTCAGGCCCTGGGCATTCACATGCCGATTTCGCAAGCTGTCGTTGCTTTGCTGGACGGCCATGTCACCCCCGCGCAGGCGGTGGCCTCCTTGATGGAACGTGATGCAACCGTCGAGCAAGGCTGAAGACTGACGGTCTTGACCTTCAGGGCTTAGATTTCCGGCTTAGATTTCGAGGTTGTCGATCAGCCGCGTCATGCCGAGCTTGGCCGCGCCCAGCACCACCAGCGGTGCTGTTCCGAGCGGTCCAGTTTGTGGGTGCGGGCTGCGCAAATCTGCACGTTGGCGCACCGTCAGGTAGTCCGGCTTCCAGCCGCGTCTGGCGAGTGTTTGCATGGCCGCCGCTTCGAGTCCCGGCAAGTCGGCTGCTTGTGCGTGCAAGGCGGCATGGCCCAAAGCTTTCAGCGCCATCGACAGTTGCGCCGCTTCTGATCGCTCGGCGGGGCTGAGGTAGCTGTTACGCGAAGACAAGGCCAGGCCGTCATCTGCGCGTTGTGTTTCTCCCGCCAAGATGTCGATCGGCAGGGTAAATTGCTGAACCAATCGGCGGATCACCATGACCTGCTGGTAGTCCTTCTTGCCAAAAGCCGCAAAGCCTGCTGGCTTGCCGGCAAAAACACAGGAAAAAAGTTTCAACACCACGGTGCTGACGCCAATGAAAAACCCCGGCCTGAAATGGCCTTCCAAAATGTCACCCAGTTCGGATGCCGGGTGCATTTTAAAGGTTTGGGGCTCTGGGTAAAGTTCTTTTTCGCGGGGCGCAAACAGCACGTTGCAACCGGCCGCTTCGAGACGCTCAGCATCGGCGTCCAGCGTGCGCGGGTAGCTGTCAAAGTCTTCATGCGGCGCAAACTGCAAACGGTTGACGAAAATACTCGACACCGTGACGTCGCCCAACGCGCTGGCTTGTTTGACCAACGCAATGTGGCCGTCATGCAGATTGCCCATGGTGGGCACAAAAGCTGGGCGCTGGTAGGCGCTGAGATGTTGGCGCAAGTCGGCGATGGTGTGAGAAATATGCATCTGAAAAAAATCCTTGGCGCGGGCCTGACTGAAAACTGAAATTTACCAAGCGTGCAGTGCGTCCACCGGAAAACTGCCTTCTTTGACCGCCTTGACATAGGCCTGCATGGCGCCGTGCACGTTGCCAGCGTCGTCCATGAAGTTGCGCACAAAGCGCGGCATTTTGCCCAGGTTGATGCCCAGCATGTCGTGCAGCACCAGCACTTGGCCGGCGGTGTCTTTGCCGGCGCCAATGCCGATGGTGGCGCAGCGCGTGAGTTCGCGTGTCAGGGCGCTGGCAACGGCTGCCGGCACCATTTCGAGCACCATCATGGCCGCCCCAGCGTCTTGCAGTTCAAGCGCCTGCTGCGTCAGCAGCGCGGCAGCGGCATCGGTTTTGCCTTGCACCCGGTAGCCGCCCAGCGCGTGCACGGTTTGCGGCGTCAGCCCAAGGTGGGCGCAGACCGGAATTCCGCGCTCAACCAGAAAACGCACGGTCTCGGTGGTCCAACCGCCGCCCTCTAACTTGACCATGTGCGCACCGGCTTGCATGAGCACGCAGGCACTGCGCAAAGCCTGCTCACGCGACTCGTGGTAACTGCCAAAGGGCAGGTCGCCAATCAGCCAAGCCGTCGCTTGCGATCGGCGCAAGCCGTTGGCGACACATTCGGTGTGGTGGCGCATGGTTTCCAGCGACACGCCAACCGTGCTGGTCAGCCCCTGACAGACCATGCCGAGCGAATCACCGACCAAAAGACATTCAACGCCAGCGGCATCAGCCACTGCCGCAAAGGTCGCGTCGTAAGCTGTCAGCATGGTGATTTTGTCGCCCTGCTGATGCATCTCGCGCAGCCGCGGCAAGCTGACGGGTTTGCGCTGCGACGTCGCAGTTGCGGGCGGCAGTGTGCCGTAAGGGGTGGCTGAAGCTGAGGCTGAAGGTGAGGTCGTGCTGGTCATCAGTGCAAGTCCTTGATTGAGCGAGAGTCTAGGTCGCTTGAGTTTGGCGCTGCCGGCTTGATTTCAGCGCACCTCGGGGGCCGCGCGGCTCATGCCCAGACGTTCCAGCAGTTTCACGTCAGCGTCGGTGCCGGGGTTGCCGGTGGTCAGCAGCTTGTCGCCGTAAAAAATCGAATTCGCGCCGGCTAAAAAGCACAGGGCCTGCACGCCGTCGCCCATTTGCTGGCGACCCGCCGACAGACGTACTCGGGCCTTTGGCATGGTGATGCGCGCCACCGCAATGGTGCGGACAAATTCAAACGGGTCCAGGTCGGCTTGATTCGCCAGTGGCGTGCCCTCCACCTTGACCAGGTTGTTGATCGGTACCGACTCGGGGTAAGGCGTCAAATTGGCCAGCTCGGCGACCAGGCCGGCGCGTTGGCGGCGTGTTTCGCCCATGCCGACGATGCCGCCGCAGCAGACTTTGACACCGGCGCTGCGCACCCGTGCCAGCGTGTCGAGCCGGTCTTGGTAGTCGCGGGTGGTGATGATGTCGCCGTAAAAATCGGGCGCGCTGTCCAGGTTGTGGTTGTAGTAATCCAGCCCGGCGCTTTGCAGGGTTTGCGCGTGGCCGTCTTCGAGCATGCCCAGCGTGGCGCAGGTTTCCAAGCCCAGCGCCTTGACGGTACGCACCAGCTCGGCGACTTTTTCGATGTCCCGGTCTTTCGGCGAGCGCCAAGCAGCACCCATGCAAAAACGGGTCGCGCCAGCGGCTTGCGCGGCTTTGGCCGCCAGCAAAACTTCGGCCGGCTCCATCAACTTGCTGGCTTCGACGCCGGTGTCGTAGCGGGCGGCTTGGGGGCAGTAGCCGCAGTCTTCGGCGCAGCCGCCGGTTTTCACCGACAGCAGCGTGGCGAATTCAATGTGCGTTGGGTTGAAGTTCTCGCGGTGCACTGTTTGGGCTTGGTGCATCAGCTCCGGGAACGGCAGGTTCAGCAGTGCTTCAATGGCGTCCACGCTCCAACGGCCAGCTTCTTTGGGGGCAGTGGGGCGGGGTGGGTGAAAAGCGAGGGGTTGGGTCAAAACAGCGGACATGAATGGGAACTCCAAAATGAGGGTGCGGTTGGGGCTTGCCAACTTGAGCCAGCGATTTTACCCAGCCTTGAGACCGTCGGACAGCTCACGCAGATGCGGTCTTGGCCAGCGCCGTCAGCGCTTGCACCAAGCGGTCCACATCGGCTTCGGTGTGGGCCGCCGACAAGGCGATGCGCAAGCGCGCCGTGCCTTCGGCCACGGTCGGCGGACGGATCGCCGGCACCCACAAACCGCGTTCGCGCAGGCCTTGCATCACGGCCAGCGCAGCGTCGTTGGGGCCGATCAGCAGTGGTTGAATAGCGGTCGGTGAGACACCGAGTTGCCATGAACTGCCTTGCAAACCTTGCGCCAGACCCGTCTGCAGACGTGCAATCAGGCGCTGCAGGTGTTCGCGCCGCCACTCGTCATGCTCAATCAGTTGCAGGCTGATTTGCAAGGCGCTGGCCAACATCGCGGGCGCGGCGGTGGCAAAAATATAACTGCGGGTTTTTTGCAAAAGCCATTCCACCAGCGCGTCGCTGCCCGCGACAAAAGCCCCGGCCACGCCAGCGGCTTTGCCGAGTGTCGCCATGTAAAGAACACGCGGCGAGGCGTTTTCACCCGTCAAGTTGAAGTGGGCCAGGCAACCGCGCCCTTGCGGGCCGAGCACGCCAAAGCCGTGCGCATCGTCGAGCAGCAGCAGGGCGTCGTGGCGTTCGCACAGCGCCAACAGCGCAGGCACATCGGCCACATCGCCGTCCATGCTGAACACGGCATCGCTGATGACGAGCTTGCGCGCAGCCGGGCTGCTGGCGAGTTGCTGTGCCAGCGCCGCCATGTCGGCGTGCCCATAACGGTGAATCTGCGCGCCCGACAGTCGCGCGCCGTCAATCAAGCAGGCGTGGTTCAGGGCATCCGAAAAAATCGCGTCGCCTTTGCCCACCAAGGCCGGCACGATGCCGATGTTGGTGGCGTAGCCCGCGTAAAAATACAGCGCACGCGGCAGGCCGACGAAACGGGCCAGCGCGTGTTCCAGCGCGTCGTTGGCGGCGCTGTGACCGCTGACCAAGGGCGAGCCGCCAGCGCCGACGCCGTAAGCGCGCGCGCCGTCGCAGGCGGCTTGCACCAACGCCGGATGCTGGGCCAGTCCCAGGTAGTCGTTGCTGCAAAAAGCCACCAAGCGTTCGCCGTTGACGCGCAGATAAGCCCCTGCTTCGGGCGCCACCATTTGGCGTTGGCGGCGCAAATGCGTGCGGTCCAGTTCGCGCAGGCGTGTTGGAAATTCGTCCAGCCACGAGCCGGTCAAGGCGTTGGTCGCCGCGTTGCTCACAGCGTTGCTCTTGGCGGCGTGGCTTGCCATGCCAGTGGAATCTCAAGGTTCAGCTGACGGGCGTCAGGCTGTGCCTGGTGCGGGATGCTGGCCAACAGCGGCGCCTGGAGTTGGTCCTGTAAAAAAGCGATGTTGTCGGCTTGCGCCAACATGGTCGGGTCGATATGGTTCGCCACCCAGCCGGCCAGCGTTAAGCCGCGTGCGCGAATGGCCCAGGCCGTCAGCAAAGCGTGGTTCAGGCAGCCCAGCCGCAGACCAACGACCAGCACCACCGGCAGGTCCAACGCTTGGGCCAAGTCGGCGCCGGTTTCGGTGGCCGACAGCGGCACCATGAAGCCGCCTGCGCCTTCGACCAAAACCGCATCGGCTAGCGCCAACAACTGGCGGTGGCAAGCGACTATGTGCGCGATGGAAATTTCTACGCCGGCGCGCGCCGCTGCAATGTGCGGTGACAGCGGATCGGCCAGCAACACCGGGTTGTCGAGCTCTGGCGGCACACGGCAGCTGGAGGCTGCGCGCAGGGCCAGCACGTCGTCGTTGGCCTGTACGCCGTCGATCAGGGCGGTGCCGGCGGCCACCGGCTTCATGCCGACGACGCGCGGGTAATGGCGGGCCAGCGCGTGCAGCAGCGCCGCGCTCACCAGTGTTTTGCCGACGCCGGTGTCGGTGCCGGTGACAAAGATCGAGAATTTTTGCCGCTCAAGCATGGGTGTCGTCTTCTGCCAATGTGGCCTCTAGTGCGGTCAGAGCCCCGCGTGCCAAGTGGCTGGCAGTGGCCTCGTCCATCACATACGGCGGCATGGCGTAAATCGTCTTGCCAATCGGCCGCAGCAGCACGCCGTTGGCCATGGCGTGTTGCTGGTAGCGGCGCGAAAAAGTAGGCGATTGGGTGTCCACATCCCAAGCCCAGATCATGCCGATGTGCCGGGCATGTTGAATCCGCGGATGGGCGCTCAAGGGCGCGAAGGCTTGGCTGATGGTCTTTGCTAAGGTGATGTTGTTGGCCAGCACATCGTTTTGCTCAAACAGTTCCAGCGTGGCGAGCGCGGCGCGGCAGGCCAGTGGGTTGCCAGTGTAAGAGTGCGAATGCAAAAATCCGCGAGCAATGTCATCGTCGTAAAAAGCTTGGTAGACCGTGTCGGTGGTCAGCACGGCGGAGAGCGGCAGCGTGCCGCCGGTCAGCCCTTTGGACAGGCAGATAAAGTCAGGCAGGATGCCGGCTTGCTGGTGCGCAAACATGGTTCCTGTGCGGCCAAAGCCGGTGGCAATTTCGTCGACCACCAGATGCACCTCATAGCGGTCGCACAACGCACGCACTTGCTGCAGATAACTGGCGTTGTGCAGGGCCATGCCGGCGGCGCACTGGACCATCGGCTCGACGATCAGCGCGGCGGTGCTGGCGTGGTGCGCCTCCAGCCAGACTTGCAGTGCAGCGGCAGCGCGCGTGGCGACGTCGGCAGCGCTTTCGCCCGGCTGCGCTGAGCGCGCGTCGGGGCTGGGCACGGTGGCGGCCAGCCGCACCAGCGGTGCGTAGGCTTCCCGAAAAAGCGCGATGTCGGTGACCGCCAGCGCGCCCACGGTTTCACCGTGGTAACCGCCCGCCAGCCCGACAAAGCAGCACTTCTCAGGCCGGCCACTGTTGCGCCAGTAATGGGCGCTCATCTTCAAAGCAATCTCGGTGGCCGAGGCGCCATCGCTGGCGTAAAAGGCATGGCCCAGACCGGTCAGCTGCCCGAGTTTTTCGGACAACTCAACCACCGGTTCATGGGTAAATCCCGCCAGCATGACGTGGTCGAGCTGCTCCAGCTGCGCCACCAGCGCCGCCTTGATGTGCGGATGGCTGTGGCCAAACAGGTTGACCCACCAAGAGCTGACGCCGTCCAAGTAGCGGCGGCCTTCAAAATCATACAGCCAGACGCCTTCGGCCTTGGCGATGGCCACCAGCGGCAGCGTTTCGTGCCGCTTCATTTGCGTGCACGGGTGCCACACATGTTGCAGGCTGCGCTGAATCAGCGAGGGGTTGTCCATGGGGAGTCCGGGGGTGAAAAGTGTCAAAAAAGCTGCAAGCGCCTGTTGTGTGGCGGCCCGACCTGTCTTTTTTGGGGACTCAGGGCATTTGCACGGGGATGCTCGAGCGCTGTTCCTGGATGCGGTTGTCCGGCTGGACAAACACCAGTTGCGGCGCGAAGCCAGCGACTTCTTTGTCGTCAATCTGTGCAAACGTGGCAATGATGACCAAGTCACCAACGGCTGCGCGGCGGGCTGCCGAACCGTTGACTGAAATGATGCGGCTGCCGCGTTGCGCACGAATCGCGTAAGTGATGAAGCGCTCGCCGTTGTTGATGTTCCAAATGTGCACTTGCTCGTTGTCGCAAATATTTGCGGCCTCCAGCAAATCCTCGTCTATGGCGCAAGAACCTTCGTAGTTGAGTTCGCAGTGGGTCACCGCAGCGCGGTGGATCTTGGACTTGAGCAGGGTGCGGAACATGGTGAGACTTTTTTATAAGAGCGGTGCGATGGCAGCGTTTTCAGGTTGCCCAGTTTAAGCCGATTGCAGCGGGCTAAAAATCGGGCCGCCGGCAAGCAGCCAACATAGACCCACAGAAATCTTGGGCATGCGAATAAACAGTTCTGACAATTTAATTGTGAACAATACAATTGCGGCTGTCAGTTATTCCTGCAACCCAATCTGAAAGACTTCAAACCATGTCCACTGCCAACAAGCCAACAGCGTCTGTCAACTCACGTCGCGGCCTCTTGCTCAGCAGCGTTTCCATCGCCGCGGGCAGCGTGGTCGCCATGACCGCTGCGTCGGCCCAGGGCGCGGTTAAAACTGCCGCCGCCGGTCAGCCGGCAACCCAGCGCGCCAACATGCTGACGACCCGCGACGGCACGCAAATTTATTACAAAGACTGGGGCACTGGCTCGGCGGTTGTCTTCAGCCACGGCTGGCCGCTCAATGCAGACGCCTGGGAAGACCAGATGATGTTTTTGGCCTCCAACGGTTACCGCTGCATTGCCCACGATCGACGCGGTCATGGCCGTTCAAGCCAGCCGTGGGATGGCAACAACATGGACACCTACGCCGATGATTTGGCCGAACTGGTCAATGCACTCGACTTGAAAGAAGCGACTTTTGTGGGTCATTCAACCGGCGGTGGCGAAGTCGCCCGTTACATCGGAAGGCATGGCACACAGCGCGTGGCCAAAGCCGTCTTGGTCGGTGCCGTGACCCCGCTCATGCTGAAAACGCCGGCCAATCCGGAGGGCACCCCTTTGAGCGCATTTGACGGTATTCGCAGCGGTGTCAAAGCCGACCGCGCCCAGTTTTACAAAGACTTGACGACGCCGTTCTTCGGCTTCAACCGCAGTGGGGCCAAAGATTCACAAGGCTTGCGTGACACCTTTTTTGTGCAGGGCATGATGAGCAGCTTGCGCGCTTCATACGAGTGCATCCAGCAGTTTTCAGAAACTGACTTCACCGAGGACCTGAAGAAAATGACCATCCCGACCTTGGTCATCCATGGCGATGACGACCAGATCGTGCCGATCGGACCGTCGGCCATCGCTGCCGCCAACATCTTGAAGAAGGGCCGGCTTGAGATTTACCAGGGTGCATCGCACGCCATTCCGCAAATCAACAAAGACAAGCTCAACGCTGACTTGCTGGCCTTCCTGCAACAAGCCTGATGCAGCACAGCCGGTTTCAGACAAACTGCGCAAGCGCTGCCGCTGAATCAGTAACAATCTAGGGTTCCGATTCGAGACCCCGAGATTTTTATGAAGGCTGTTGAATGATCTCCGCGCGGATTGACTTTGCTGATCCGTACGACCCGACTGGACCGCGCTTGCGCCATGTCTTTGGCCGACCAAGTCGGGTCTTGGCGGCACACACCTTGGCGCAAGTTCGGCCATTGCTGGACGCGGTGCAAAGCGCCGCCGAGCAAGGCTTGTGGTGTGTCGGTTACCTGTCTTACGAAGCCGCACCGGCCTTCGACCGCGCCTTCACGGTGCATGCAGCGGACGCGCCGCTGGCCTGGTTTGCGGTCTACGAAGAAGCCTTGCCCTGGCCGACCGATGCCGACGATCCGGCCCAGTCGGTCAAGCTCAATTGGCAGGCGAGTTGC
Source organism: Polaromonas sp. (assembly GCA_040400815.1). Taxonomy (GTDB): domain Bacteria; phylum Pseudomonadota; class Gammaproteobacteria; order Burkholderiales; family Burkholderiaceae_C; genus Polaromonas. Next base: position 11,791 of record JBBAPN010000050.1, read on the forward strand.
ACCCGACCGGCGTTTGACGCGGCTTTCGAGAAAATTCAAAACGCCATCGTCAACGGTGAGTTGTACCAAGTCAACTTGACCGCGCCCCTGCGGGGTCAATGGCAAACCCAGCCAGACGCCGCAGCACTTTTTGCCGCCTTACAAAAGGCCCAACCCGGTGGCTATGCTGTTTATTTAGAGGCTGGCGAGCAGCAACTGCTGTCGGTCTCGCCAGAATTGTTCTTTGACTGGCGTGACGGGCAACTGCTGGCGCGACCCATGAAAGGCACGGCCGCCCGTGGCGACACGCCCGAGCGGGATGCGGCGCAGGCAGAGCTGTTGCGCACTTCGGTCAAAGAGCGGGCTGAAAACGTCATGGTGGTCGACCTGTTGCGCAACGATGTGTCGCGGGTGGCCCAGCCTTTCAGCGTGCAGGTGCCGCGTTTGTTTCACACCGAAGCCTTGCCCAGCGTCTGGCAGATGACCTCGGATGTCCTCGCTCGGACGCGCGAAGGCTGCACCTTGGCGGATGTTTTTGCCGCTTTGTTCCCTTGTGGTTCGGTGACAGGCGCGCCCAAGGTGCGTGCCATGCAGCTGATCCATGCACTCGAGCCGCAGGCCAGAGGCATTTACTGTGGCGCCTTGGGCCTTGTGCGGCCAGGTGGCGCGGCCACCTTCAACGTGCCGATCAGGACGGTCGTCATGCGCGGCGATGACCTGCGTTGTGGAATTGGCAGCGGCATCACCTCGGGTGCGCTGGCCGGTGCCGAGTGGCAGGAGTGGCGTCAAAAGCGGGCTTTTTTAGAGCGCGCCAGCCAGACTTTTGAGCTGCTCGAAACCTTGGCGCTCGACAAGGGCCGGTTGCGCGCCGCACCGGCCCATCTGGCGCGTATGGCGGCGGCGGCAGTGCACTTTGGCTTTGTGTGGCGAGTCGACACGGTGCTGTCATGCTTGCAAACGCTGGCAGCCGCTCATCCACAGGGCTTGTGGCGGGTGCGCCTGCTGCTCAACGCCCAAGGCCAAGCGCGGGCCGAAGCGCATGCCATGGCGGCATCCCCTGGCCGCGTGCAATTGGTCTTGGCCGAGCGCGCCTTGGCCGAAGCGCATGGCGAGTTTGTGCGCTTTAAAACCACCCAGCGGGCGCATTACGAGGCCTTCACGCCGACCCAGTCGGACGTTTTTGACACCTTGTTGTGGAATGAAGCCGGTGAAATCACGGAATGCACGCGCGGCAACGTGGCCTTGCGCGTGGCGGGACGTTGGATCACGCCGCCGCTGCACTGCGGTTTGCTGGGCGGCATCGGGCGCGCCCAAGCCTTGGCCGAAGGGAAAATGACCGAGGGGGTGCTGCGATTGGAGGATTTGCCACAGCTTGAGGCCTTGGCTTTTTTGAACAGCCTGCGCGGCTGGCTGCCAGCTGATTTACGGGGCCAAGCTCAGGTTGGCGTGTAAGCCAGCCGAACGTAAATCGGCGCAAAAGCTTCGGCCTGGGTGACGTCGACCAGGCCTTCTTTGCACAGCTCCAGCATGGCAATGAAGGTGACCACCAGCACCGGCATGCCGCGCGTGGTGTCAAACAGCTCTTCAAACTCGACGAAACGGTGGTTCTGCAACTTGCGCAGCACGATGCTCATGTGCTCGCGCACGCTGAGTGCTTCGCGGGTGATCACATGGTGCTGCACCAAGCGCGCCCGCTTGACGATGTCGCGCCATGCGTCTTGCAGGTCGACCACGCTGACGTCCGGAAAACGCGGCTGCAAGGCTTGTTCGACAAACACCTGCGCGCGTAAAAAATCTCGGCCAAACTGGGGCATGCTGTTGAGCTGGTGCGCCGCCAGTTTGATCTGCTCGTAGGCCAGCAGACGGCGGACCAGCTCGGCGCGCGGGTCTTCGGCTTCTTGACCTTCGGCGGTTTTCTTGGGCGGCAGCAGCATCCGCGATTTGATCTCGATCAGCATCGCCGCCATCAGCAAATACTCGGCTGCCAGCTCCAGATTGGTCGATCGAATTTCATCGACATAGGCCAAATACTGACGCGTCACCGCCGCCATGGGGATGTCGAGAATATTGAAGTTTTGTTTGCGGATCAGGTAGAGCAGCAAGTCCAGCGGGCCTTCAAAAGCCTCTAGGAAAACCTGCAGTGCATCGGGCGGGATGTACAGGTCGTGCGGCATCGCAAACAAGGGCTCGCCATACAGACGGGCCAGTGCCACTTGGTCAACCACCGCCGGCATGCCCGGCATGTCTGGCGCGCCGGCAGGCAGCAGCGACGGGTCACCGCTGCGGGGCATGTCTGCCGACAAACGCATTATTTGCCGTTCGGGTGCTGGTCGGTCTGGTAGACGTAGGCTTGCTGCGCGACGCGGGCTTCCCGGTAGTCCTGTTCAGCGCTGCGGTCGATCTTTTGATCCCACCAGATGGCGCGGCCTTCGCGCTGTTCGGCTTCGAGCGTCGGCTTTTGAACCTTCAGGGCCTCAATGAATTGCGTCGTTTCAGAGGTGTAATCGGGGCGGCGAAAAATGGACATGTCGGATACCTTTTGAATGATTTTAGGCTGTGGCTGTGCTGGCAACCTCAGGGTTTATTTAGCGCCTGGCAGGACCGCATCGGCCGCAGCGCCGACCACTTTGCCGGCCACCTTGACGGTGCCGATGGCCGCGTCGCCGACCAGTCCGACCGCACCAACGGCCAGCGAGGCGGCCGTGTCGACCACCGCCACGACCACACAGCCCTGAAGCACAAACAATGCGGCCGAGATCAAGGCGGCGAATGCCAGCGGCCGCCAACTGGGGGTAATACTGAAAGATGTCAACGTCATGGGCTGCCTCAATGAATCCGCATGCCCGGCGTCGCGCCTGGCCATGGGGTTAAAACATGGATGCTAGGTTGGGCTTTTTCGTCGGCGTGGCTGGCGGCCAGCACCATGCCTTCGCTGATGCCGAATTTCATCTTGCGCGGTGCCAGATTCGCCACCAGCACGGTGAGTTGGCCGATCAACTGCTCAGGCTGGTAGGCCGAGGCGATGCCGCTGAAGACATTGCGCAGCCGGCCTTCGCCAGCGTCGAGCGTCAGCCGCAAGAGCTTGGTCGAGCCTTCAACGCGCTCGCAGTTGACGATCTTGGCGATGCGCAAATCGATCTTGGCGAAGTCGTCGATGCTGATGGTCGGGGCGATGGCTTCACCGCCGGGGATCAGCGCCTCACCGGTGTCAGCGATGTCGCTGGCCGCAGGTTCTGCGCCGGCTGGCGGCTCAAACAGCGCATCGAGTTGTTTCACATCAACGCGTTGCATCAGGTGTTTGTAGTCACCAATCAGGTGGCCTTGGCCTAACGGCGTGGCGGCATCGGCAAAGCGCAGTGGTGGTGTTTTCAAAAAATCTTCGACTTGCGCGACCAGTGCCGGCAACACCGGCTTCAGGTACAGGCTCAACAAACGGAAGGCCTCGATGCACACGCTGCAAACGTCGTGCAGGCGCGCTTCCATGCCTTCTTTTTTGGCCAGGTCCCAAGGTTTGTTTTGGTCCACATAGGCGTTGACTTGGTCGGCCAGCAGCATCACTTCACGCGCGGCCTTGGCGAGCTCGCGGCTTTCATACAGTGGCTCGATGACGCTGCGCTGCGCCCGCAGTGCGTCGAGCAGCGCAGAGCCGTCAGCGGTGATGTGGCCCAATTGGCCGCCAAAGCGTTTGCTGATGAAGCCCGCCGCCCGGCTGGCGATGTTGATGTATTTGCCGACCAAGTCGCTGTTGACGCGGGCCATGAAGTCGTCGGCGTTGAAGTCGATGTCTTCATTGCGGGCATTCAGCTTGGCGGCCAAGTAGTAGCGCAGCCATTCGGGGTTCATGCCGAGGCCGAGGTACTTCAGCGGATCGAGCCCGGTGCCGCGGCTCTTGCTCATTTTTTCGCCGTTGTTGACGGTCAAAAAGCCGTGCACAAAGATGTTGTTTGGCGTCTTGCGACCACTGAACTTCAGCATCGCCGGCCAGAACAAGGTGTGAAAGGTGACGATGTCTTTGCCGATGAAGTGGTACTGCTCCAGCGCCGGGTCGGCCATGTAGGCGTCGTAGTTTTGGCCGCGTTGGTCGAGCAGGTTTTTCAATGACGCCAGGTAGCCGACCGGTGCGTCCAGCCAGACGTAAAAGTACTTGCCGGGAGCGTCGGGAATTTCAATGCCGAAGTAGGGCGCGTCCCGGCTGATGTCCCAGTCGCCCAGGCCTTCGCTTTGCGTGCCGTCCGGGTTGGTGCGCACCGAAAACCATTCTTTGACCTTGTTGGCGACTTCGGGTTGCAGTTTTCCGTCTTGCGTCCAGTTTTCCAGGAATTCAACGCAGCGCGGGTCTGACAACTTGAAGAAAAAATGCTCCGAGCTTCTCAGCACCGGCTTCACGCCCGACAAGGCCGAAAACGGGTTGATCAAATCAGTCGGCGCATAGACCGCACCGCAGACCTCGCAGTTGTCGCCGTACTGGTCTTTGGCGTGGCATTTCGGACATTCACCTTTGATGAAGCGGTCCGGCAGGAACATGTTCTTTTCGGTGTCAAAGAACTGCTCGACGGTTTTGGTTTCAATCAAAGAGCCCTGCGGGTTGTCGCGCAGGTCGCGGTAAATTTGCCGGGCCAGTTCATGGTTTTCTGGCGAATCGGTGGAGCTCCAGTTGTCAAAGCTGATGTGAAAACCGTCCAGATAAGGCTTGCGACCCGCCGCGATGTCGGCGACAAACTGCTGCGGCGTTTTGCCGGCCTTGTCGGCGGCAATCATGATCGGCGCGCCGTGGGCGTCGTCGGCGCCGACAAAATTCACGCTGTGGCCCTGCATTCGCTGAAAGCGGACCCAGATATCGGCCTGGATGTACTCCATGATGTGGCCGATGTGGAAGTTGCCATTGGCATACGGCAAGGCAGTGGTGACAAAAAGTTGGCGGGACATCAGGGTTCTTTTTAGAGGATTATTCAAGCATTTTAAGTGCCTTGGCTACACTGTCAGATTCACAGGAAATCACCGCATGCCGACCCAAGACCAACTGCTTCAAGCACTCGCCAACGTTATCGACCCCAACACGGGCAAAGACTTTGTCACCAGCAAGTCGATTAAAAACCTGCAAATCTCGGACGCTGACGTGGCTTTCGACGTCGAGCTGGGCTACCCGGCCAAAAGCCAGTTGCCGGCATTTCGGAAAAGCCTGATTGCGGCGGCCAAAAGCGTGGCCGGCGTGGCGAACGTGTCTGTCAACCTCAGCGTCAAAATTTCCAGCCACAGCGTGCAGCGCGGCGTGCAGCTGCTGCCCAA
>JBBAPN010000051.1:0-16332 GCA_040400815.1 Polaromonas sp.
GTTGACGTGCGGCTTGGTTCGTGCGAATTTCTCTTTTGCCATTTTCAACTCCGAAAAGTTACAAAAAAACTACAGCTTGGCCAGCCGCGCCGAGCCAACATAAAACTTGGTGCCCATTCCGGGAATCGGACCCGGGACCTCTCCCTTACCAAGGGAGTGCTCTGCCACTGAGCCAAATGGGCATTCTAAAACTCAAAAAAACATTCAACAGCGCGCCCAGAAAACAACCCTGACTGAACCAAGCTACACCCCACATGGGGCACAAACTGGAGCGGGAGACGGGAATCGAACCCGCGTCATTAGCTTGGAAGGCTAGGGTTCTACCATTGAACTACTCCCGCAGCTGTCTAATTGTCTTCATCAACTCACTGATAAATTCCAAACGCTTGAAGAGCAAAACTCTACAAAAGCTTGGTGGATGGGGCTGGATTCGAACCAGCGTACGCGTTAGCGAACAGATTTACAGTCTGCCTCCTTTAACCACTCGGACACCCATCCGTTAGGTGAACCGCTGATTATGCCACGGTTTTTGCACCCCTCATGACCAGTCGATGGCTTTGTGACCACGCGCTTGCAGCCAGTCGTTGGCTGTGCCGAAGTGGCCGCAACCCATAAATGGCTGCGGCGGACGATTCGCTGACAACGGCGACGGGTGGTTGGCGCTCAAGAGCAGATGCTCACCCTTGATCAGGCCGCGTTTGGCTTGGGCTTGCGCGCCCCAGAGCATGAAAACCACTGGCTCAGCCGCTTCGGCCACCGTTTGAATCAGCGCATCCGTGAGCGTTTCCCAGCCTTTTTTGGCATGACTGGCAGGGGCGCCGCCCTCGACAGTCAAGCAAGTGTTGAGCAGCAACACCCCCTGCTGCGCCCACGCCTCCAGCGATCCGCTGCGCAGCCCTGAACGCTTTGAACTTGGCACAGATGCAGTTTCCGCAGGAGCCGTGCACCGGTCAATTTCTTTGAATATATTTCGCAAGCTTGGCGGTATCTGGAGGCCGTGCCGTACCGAAAACGCCAAGCCATGCGCCTGGTTCGGGCCGTGGTAGGGGTCTTGCCCCAGAATCAAGACCTTGACCGCTGGCAACGGCGTCAATCCCAAAGCGCGCAGGGGATGGCATGGATAAATAACAGCGCCTTCGGCCAAGCGCTGCCCAATGAATTGACCCAATCTAACGCCAGTCGGGCTCACTAGAAAAGCCGCAACGACAGGCGCCCAACTGCGGTCGATCGACCAAAGGGCCGGGTTCCAGGCGGTCAGCCTGTCCGGCGCTGCCTCGGGATTGGCTCTTTGCAACCCCGCATCGTCAATGGCAAAATCTGCCTGGGCGCTCATCAGGTGAACAAATGCGCCAGTGCGACACCGGGGTCGTCGGCGCGCATGAAGGCTTCACCGACCAGATAAGCCTGCACGCCTGCGCGACGCAGGCGTTGCACATCGGCCGCGGTACTGATGCCCGACTCGGTCACCAGCAAACGGTCGGTCGGCACGTCCTTGAGCATGCCCAGCGTGGTGTCGAGCGTGACCTCGAAGGTCTTCAGGTTGCGGTTATTGATGCCCACCAACGGCGTCTTGAGCTGCAGCGCACGGTCTAATTCTGCGCGGTCATGCACCTCCACCAGCACCGCCATGCCCAGCGACATGGCCAGCGACTCAAAGCTCTTCATTTGGGCATCGTCCAGACAAGCGGCAATCAGCAAGATGCAGTCGGCCCCCATCGCCCGCGCTTCATACACTTGGTAAGCGTCGATGATGAAATCTTTGCGCAGCACAGGCAAATCACACGAGGCCCGCGCTTGCTTGAGGTAGTCCGTGCTGCCCTGGAAAAACTGCTGGTCGGTGAGCACCGACAAGCAGGCCGCACCGCCTTCGGCGTAGCTTTGAGCGATGTCGGCCGGAATGAAGTCGGCGCGCAACACGCCTTTGGACGGGCTGGCTTTTTTAATTTCAGCGATCACCGCCGCTTGACCCGCCGCGATCTTGCTGCGCATGGCGCCAACGAAATCGCGCGTCAAGACGCGCGACTCGGCGTCTTCGCGCATGACCGCAAGCGGCTTGCGTTGCAGCGCCGTGGCGAGTTCTTGGCGTTTGACCGCGATGATCTGGTCGAGGATGTCAGCCATGTTTTGGGTACCGATGTTGTCGTGTGAAAAAGAGGAAAAACCGTTGGGAGAGGCTTGTGCGGATGCGTGTCGTGGCGCTCAAGCCTAAGCCGCGTGCGTGGCTTTGACCAGCGCGTCCAGCGTGCGCCGCGCTGCGCCTGAGGCAATCGCCTGACGCGCTAACGCAATGCCATCGACGATCGAGGCGGCCACGTTGGCGGCGTACAAGGCGGCACCCGCATTGAGCACAACGATGTCGGCGGGCGCACCCGCTTCGCCATCCAGCACGCCTTTGAGCATCTGCATGGATTGCTCGGGGGTTTCGACGCGCAGCGCACGGCTGCCGGCCATCGGCAAGCCAAAATCTTCGGGGTGAATCTCGTATTCGGTGATCTCGCCGTTTTTCAGCTCGCCGACCAACGTCGCCGCACCTAGGCTTATCTCATCCATGCCGTCCTTGCCGTAGACCACCAAGGCGTGTTCGGCACCCAGTCGCTGCAAGGCCCGCACCTGAATACCGACCAGGTCTGGGTGAAAAACACCCATCAAAATGTTCGGCGCGCTGGCCGGATTCGTCAACGGGCCGAGGATGTTGAAGATCGTGCGGACACCGAGTTCTTTGCGAATCGGCGCGACGTTTTTCATCGCCGGATGATGGTTAGGCGCGAACATGAAGCCCACGCCGACGGTCGCGATACAGCGTGCAATCGCTTCTGGCGACACGTTGATGTTGATGCCCAAAGACTCCAGCACGTCGGCACTGCCCGACTTGCTGCTGACGCTGCGGCCACCATGTTTGCTGACCTTGGCACCGGCCGCCGCCGCCACAAACATGGCGCAGGTGGAGATGTTGAAGGTGTGCGAGCCGTCACCGCCGGTGCCGACGATGTCGACCAAATGCATCTTGTCGGCCACCTCGACCTTGGTTGAAAACTCGCGCATGACTTGGGCGGCCGCGGTGATCTCACCGATGGTTTCTTTCTTGACGCGCAAGCCGGTGATGAGCGCAGCCATCATCACCGGCGACATCTCGCCGTTCATGATCAGCCGCATGATGTGCAGCATCTCATCGTGAAAAATCTCACGGTGCTCGATCGTGCGTTGCAAGGCTTCTTGGGGCGTGATTTTCTGCGAATGGGACATCTTGCGCTTTCGAAATACGGTAACGGTCATCAGGGCAGTCAGGCCACGTTGAAACCTCAGGCCTGCAGCAGAAAGTTTTTCAGCATGGCGTGACCATGCTTGGTGAGGATGGATTCAGGGTGAAACTGAACCCCTTGAATGGCCAGCGTCTTGTGGCGCACACCCATGATCTCGCCGTCGTCAGTCCAAGCGGTCACAGCCAACACGTCGGGGCAAGTCGCGCGCTCAATCGCCAGCGAGTGGTAGCGGTTGACAACAAATTTCTCAGGCAAGTTAGCGAAAACGCCCTCTTGCGTCGTGGTGATGACACTGGTCTTGCCGTGCATGAGTTGCTGCGCGCGAATGATCTTGCCGCCAAAAGCTGCGCCGATGGCCTGATGACCCAAACACACGCCCAAAATCGGCAGCTTGCCCGCGAAGTATTGAATCGCCGCGACGGAAATACCCGCCTCGGCTGGTGAGCAAGGTCCTGGCGAAATCACCAGCCGGTCGGGGGCGCGGGCTTCGATGTCGGCCAGCGTCACCTCGTCATTGCGCAGCACCTCCACCTCGGCCCCCAATTCGCCAAAGTACTGGACGATGTTGTAGGTGAAGCTGTCGTAGTTGTCGATCATCAAGAGTTTCATTCCAGCCCCTCTTCCACCAGTTCGCTGGCGCGCAGCAGTGCGCGCGCCTTGGCTTCGGTTTCTTTCCATTCCAGCTCGGGCACCGAATCAGCCACCACGCCGGCTGCCGCCTGCACATACAGCGTCTGGTCTTTGATGATGCCGGTACGAATCGCAATCGCCACATCCATGTCGCCGGCGAAACTCAGGTAGCCGCAAGCCCCGCCATACAAGCCGCGCTTGGTCGGCTCCAACTGGTCAATCAGTTCCATGGCGTGAACCTTCGGCGCGCCCGTCAAGGTGCCGGCCGGAAAGGTCGCCTTCAGCACGTCCATGTTGCTCATGCCGTCAAGCAACACGCCTTCCACATTGCTAACAATGTGCATGACATGGCTGTAACGCTCGACCGCAAAAGCCTCGGTGACTTTGACTGAGCCGATCTCCGCTATGCGGCCAATGTCGTTGCGTGCCAAGTCGATCAGCATGACGTGTTCGGCGCGCTCTTTCGGGTCGTTGATGAGCTCTTGCTCGATGTCCTTGTCCGCCTCGACCGAAGCCGCCCGAGGCCGCGTTCCGGCGAGCGGTCGAATGGTGATTTTTTGCGCGGTTTTCTCGGCACCACCGGCTTGTGCGTCCTTGACGACGATGGCCTCTTGCCGCACCAAAATCTCGGGCGATGCACCGACCACGTGGAAGTCACCAAAGTGGTAGTAATACATGTAAGGACTCGGATTCAGCGAGCGCAGCGCCCGGTACAGCGACAGCGGCGACTCGGTGTAGCGCTTCTTGATGCGCTGGCCAACCTGCACCTGCATAAAGTCCCCGCCGGCGATGAGTTCCTTGGCGCGCTCCACGGCAGCGATGTAATCGACCTTGGCAAACTCGCGCTCAGCCGGGTAGCCCAGCGATGGCTTGACCACCGGCGCGCTGACCGAATACTGCAGCTGATCCTTCAGCCCGCGCAGCCGTTTCTTGGCGTTCGCATAGGCCTCGGGCGCGGCCGGGTCGGCATAGACGATCAAATACAGCTTGCCCGACAAGTTGTCGATGACCGCCAGTTCTTCGCATTGCAGCAGCAAGATGTCGGGGCAGCCGAGCGTATCGGGCGGGCACGAGGCTTCGAGTTTTTTCTCGATGTAGCGCACCGTGTCGTAACCAAAATAACCGGCCAGCCCACCACAAAAACGCGGCAAACCCGGGCGCAAGGCCACCTTGAAACGCTGCTGGTACGCCTCGATGAAATCCAGTGGGTTCTGCGTCGAGGTTTCAACCACTTGGCCATCGGTCACCACTTCGGTCACGGCCTCTGGGCCGAAACCGCGGGCCCGCACCAGCGTGCGCGCCGGCAAACCAATGAAACTGTAGCGACCGAAACGTTCACCGCCGACGACAGACTCCAGCAAAAAGCTGAACTTGCCGCCGTCTTTGGAAAATGCCAGTTTGAGGTAGAGCGAAAGCGGTGTTTCCAGATCGGCAAAAGCCTCTGCCATCAAGGGAATGCGGTTGTAGCCCTGCTGCGCTAGGCTTTTAAATTCGAGTTCAGTGATCAAAACGAGTCCTTGTTGCGGGGTCGGCGCTGACGGCCGGACCACTGTTCATTCAGAAGGCCTCCAACAGTCCGAAGACTACGAGGCGGGAGGCTGCGGACACTGCCAGCCTGAAAGCTTGGATGCAAGGCGCTTCAGCGATCAGGCCTGACGGAGCGAGCAGCGACGCCAAAGCCAAGCTCCCCGGCTGCTACAACCTGCACATGTGATGCTGTGAATGAACATATGAAGGCGAAGTGTAGCAAAGCGGGGCACCAGACAGAGCTCTGGCGGCATTGCCAATCCGGCCAACGGATGACCGCCTTGCGGCTCATTCAGGCCGCAGCGCCAGGTCAACAAAGGAATCGACAAAACCATCCGCGTCCACCGCTCGAATCGGCTGGCCGTGGTTGTAACCGTAAGTCACCAGCACGACTGGGCAGCCTGCCGCCCGCGCTGCACGGGCGTCGTTGGTGGAATCGCCCAGCATGAGCGTACAGGCCGGTGCGCTGCTCAGCGCTTCGCAGGTCTTGAGCAAGGGCATTGGGTCGGGCTTTTTGCGCTCGAAGGAGTCGCCGCCAAAGACCTGACTGAAAAAGACATCCAAACCTTTTAATTTCAGCAATTGCTGCGCAAAAGTCAGCGGCTTGTTGGTCAGGCAGGCCAGCTTGAGCCCTCGGTCTTGCATCCGTTGCAGGCCATCGATCACACCCGGGTAGACCTGGGAATAACGGCCATTGATCGCCAAGTAATGGCCTTGGTAACTGGTCCATGCGGCCTCAAAAAGCGAGTCAGAAGTTGATGCAACAGGCGCCGGGTGACTTTTAAAAACATGCGTCAACACGGATTGGATCAAATGTTCCGAGCCCTTACCAACCATTGGCTCCACCACCCGCCGATCGACCGAGGCCAGCGACAGATCGGCCAGCATCAGATTCAGCGCCGCCACAAAGTCGTTCAAAGTGTCAACCATGGTGCCATCCAGATCGACGATGACGGCCTCGATAAATGCAGGGTTCATGAGATTGAATTTTGAAAAATTGAATTATTTCCCAATTTTTGACCAGCGCAGCTTCCAAATTTTTAATACCTGACGAGCTTGACTTTTTCGGGTCAGCCCCTTCGAACCGTCAAGGTGGTGCTGAACTCGTTTTGAGCCACCGCGTCACGAAGTACAGGCGGCGACGACTGGCTCGTCCAAAGCTTCACAAACGCACCGCAAAATTCATCAAAAAATCTGAAGAAACCTTCACATTATTTGACTTGTTAGCCAGCGATCTCCCACTGAGAATTGTCTAACTAATTAAACTTTTGGCCTGCCATGATTGATTGGCCGGTCCATTTTTTAAAAACTTCAAACGCCGATTCATTCCGACCCGTACACCTTTAACGCCAGCAACACCATGCCCGTGACCTCCGTTTCGCCCGCCCCCATGGCAGCCCGTCCCCGCCTGATAGCGTCACTCGCAGAAAAAAAACTGTTCATCGACGGCCGTTGGGTGCCGGCAGTATCGGGGCGCAGCTTTGCCACCACCGACCCTGCCACAGGCGATTTACTGGCGAACCTTGCTGAGGGCGATGCAGCAGACATCGACGCCGCCGTGAACGCTGCACGGCAAGCTTTCCAAGGCCCCTGGAGCAAGACCAAACCGTTTGAGCGGCAACGTTTGTTATGGCGACTGGCCGACTTGGTCGACCGGGACTATGACGAATTTGCGCTGCTTGACACCTTGGACATGGGCATGCCGATCACTCGCAGCACGGCGGGTCGACAGCGTGTCGTCGGCATGATCCGCTTTTACGCTGGCTTGGCCACCGCCATTCATGGCCAAACCATCGAGAACTCCATTCCAGGCTCGTTTTTATCCTACACACTCAAAGAGCCGGTCGGGGTGATTGGTGCCATCATTCCGTGGAATGGCCCTTTGAGCCAAGCCGTTTGGAAAGTCGCACCAGCCTTGGCAACCGGTTGCACGCTGGTGCTTAAACCCGCTGAGCAAGCCTGCCTGTCATCGGTGAAACTGGCCGAATTGATCGAAGAAGCCGGTTACCCCGCCGGTGTTTTCAACCTGGTGACAGGTGCTGGCAAAGCTGGCGCTGCACTGGCGGCCCATCCGGGGGTTGACAAGATCGCCTTCACTGGGTCGACCGAAACCGGACAAGCGATTGTTCGGGCCTCGGCCGGCAATCTCAAACGTCTGTCATTGGAGCTTGGCGGCAAGTCGCCCGACATCGTTTTTGCCGATGCAGACATTGACCTGGCCGTCGCGGGGGCTGCCAATGCAGTCTTCAACAATTGCGGCCAGATCTGCGTGGCTGGCAGCCGCCTGTTTGTCGAGCGCACGATTTACGACGAGTTTGTGCAGCGGGTCGCAGACATTGGCCGTCAAATGAAAATCGGCTCACCGCTCGACACGCAAACCCAGCTCGGACCGCTGGCTTCAAGCGAACAACTGGAACGCGTCATGGGCTTCATCAACGCCGGCATCCAAGCCGGCGCCCATCCATTGACTGGCGGCGCTCGCGAACAAACCGGCGCTCTTTCTAAAGGATGTTTTGTGCAACCAACGGTCTTCACCGGTGTCAACGACAGCATGGCGATTGTCAAAGAAGAAATTTTTGGCCCCGTCATCAGCGCCCTGCCTTTTGACGACATTGACGAGGTGATCCGCCGCGGCAACGACAGCCCCTACGGCTTGGGCGCCGGGGTGTGGACCCGCGATCTGAGCAAAGCGCACCGGGTCGCTGCCGCCATGCGCTGCGGCAGTGTCTGGGTCAACAGCTATTTAGCCATCGACCCCGCCGTCCCCTTCGGTGGCTACAAGATGAGTGGCTACGGCCGGGAATCGGGCACAGAACACTTAGACCATTACCTGAACACCAAGTCGGTGGTACTGAACATTGCCTGAGTGGCTTCCCCGTGACAGCGAAGACCGGCACAGCTTGCGTTGTCCGCCTGCAGCACCATTTTTTTTGACCACATTCCTCAATGAAGGTTGATTCACATGAAAAGTTATCAAGTTGTCGATTGGGGCAAACCGCTCCAAATGTGCCTGCGCGAGCAGCCTGTACCGCACGGGCAAGAGGTGCTGGTCAAGATCGAGGCCGCCGGTGTCTGCCACAGTGACCTACACATTCGTGAAGGCTTCTTCGACTTGGGCGGCGGTCGTCGGCTGACGGCGGCAGATTTTGGCTCCAAGCTACCAATGACCATGGGCCATGAAATGGCCGGTACGGTTGCCCAACTCGGCCCGCAGGCCACCGGCCCCAAAGTCGGCAGCCGGGTGGTGGTCTATCCGTGGATTGGCTGCAGTGTTTGCTCGCACTGTCTTGACGAACGCGACACAGACTGTGAAGCGCCGCAAAGTCTGGGCGTCAGGCGTGACGGTGGTTTCAGCGAGTACGTGCTGGTTCCCAAGGGACGCTACGTCGTGCCGGTGGCCGACAACGTTGAGCTGGCGCTGGCAGCGACCTATGCCTGCTCGGGATTGACCGCTTACGGCGCGCTCAAAAAGATGCCGCGCATGGCGCCTACCGACCGTCTGTTGATCATTGGAGCGGGGGGGCTGGGGCTGGCATCGATCGCCATCTCGCCCTTGGTCACCGATGCCCAGTTGGTTGTCGCCGACCTCGACCCAAGCAAGCTTGAAGCCGCCAAGGCTCAAGGCGCGCATCTTGTTTTCGACTCGCGAACCGCCGATACAGCCGCCACCTTGAAACTCGCCGCGGGCGGACCGATACGCGGCGTCATCGACTTTGTGGGTTCGCGACAAACCGCGGAACTGGCGCTGGCGGTCGCCGTCAAAGGCACGGTGATTGTCATCGTCGGCATGATGGGCGGCAGCCTAGAGATTCCCCTGCCACTGATGTCGCCGCGCAACTTGACGATACGCGGCTCTCATGTGGGCACGCTGGACGAGCTCAAAATGCTGCTGGCGTTTGCCGCGCAAGGACGCTTGCCTGCCACCCCAGTGACAACCCGGCCCATGAGCCAGATCAACGAGATGCTGGACGACCTGGAAGCGCGGCGCATTATCGGGCGCGTCGTCGCTGTCCCTTGAACAGCGCCCAGCACCCCTTCAAATCCCCTTCTTCACCTTGCCGCCTTTTACAAAGCCCGCACCCATGGCCGATCACAACCCACTGACGCTGGTGGCCCCAGCGACCACCCATCCCATCGCTGCTATTGACGTGGTCGTGGTCGGCGCTGGTTTTGCCGGGCTTTATATGCTGCACCGATTGCGCGCGCTCGGCTTGACCGTTCAGGTCTACGAAGCCGGCAGCGATGTCGGCGGCACCTGGTTTTGGAACCGCTACCCAGGCGCCCGCTGCGACGTCGAAAGCATGGAGTATTCGTATTCTTTTTCAGATGAGCTGCAGCAAGAATGGGCTTGGACGGAACGGTATGCGGCCCAGCCCGAAATTCTTCGCTACGTGAACCATGTCGCCGACCGCTTCGACCTGCGCCGCAGCGTTCAATTCAACACCCGGGTGTGCGCTGCAGTCTTTGATGAAGGGCGCGGCCAGTGGACAGTCACCACAGATGGCAACACCACCCTCACGGCAACTTTTTGCATCATGGCCACCGGCTGTTTGTCGGCCGCCAAGCTGCCGGAAATCGCCGGTTTGTCCGACTTCAAAGGCGCCACGTACCACACCGGTTTGTGGCCGCAAGAAGGCGTTGACTTCAGCGGCAAAATTGTTGGCGTGATCGGTACCGGCTCATCTGGCATCCAGCTCATTCCAGAGGTGGCCAAGCAAGCGGCGCAGCTTTACGTTTTTCAGCGCACGCCTACCTTCAGTTTGCCGGCTGGCAATCGTCCCCTGCAGCCCGAAGCGGTGCAAGAAATCAAGAAAAATTACCCCGAACTGCGCCAACGTGCGCGGCTTTCTCCTGCCGGTGTCGCCAGTTACCCGGTGCCGACCCGCTCGGCACTTGACGCGACCCCCGCAGAACGTGAAGCCGCCTACGAGGTCCGCTGGCAAGCTGGCGGAACGGCTTACACGCGGACATACAACGACGTCATGCTGAGCCCCGAGGCAAATGAAACCGCGGCCGATTTTGCCCGCCGCAAGATTGCTGCACGCGTAGATGACGCTGTCGTAGCCAACGCCCTCTCGCCGAAAGACGTCCTGATCGGCACCAAACGGCTGTGCCTCGACGACCGCTATTTCGAGACCTTCAATCTGGACCATGTCACGCTGGTCGATCTCCGTGAGGCACCGATTCAAGACATCACAGCCACAAGCGTTCGCACCCGCCAAGCGGAGTACAAGGTCGATGCGCTGATCTTCGCCACCGGCTTTGACGCTATGACGGGTGCGCTGTTGAAGATCGACATCCGCACCCGCAGCGGCACGACACTGGCCGCCAGCTGGTCCGCAGGTCCACGCACTTATCTGGGCCTGATGACCGCTGGTTTTCCCAATCTTTTCACCATCACAGGACCCGGCAGCCCATCCGTGATCAGCAACGTCATGGTATCGATCGAGCAGCACGTTGAATGGATCAGCGACTGCCTGCACTTCATGCGCGAAGCGGGCCATAAGCACATCGAAGCGGAGGTGTCGGCCCAAGATGCCTGGGTTGCGCATGTCAATGAGGTCGCCAACGCGACGCTGTATCCACAAGGCAACTCTTGGTATGTCGGCGCGAATATTCCCGGCAAACCGCGCGTCTTCATGCCCTATGTCGGCGGCGTCGGCCGCTACCGGCAAAAATGCACTGACATTGCCGCCAACGGCTACGAGGGTTTTCGATTTTCAGCAGGCATCAAAGTTTCAGCGAGCAGTTAATGCCGAAGCCGGTATCGTTGAAAGTGAGCTGTGTCAGTGCGCGTTACGGTCAATCAATCAAAATAAGTGGACAGTCAGTCCAAACACGGAGACAACATGTTGAAGCATTCAGAAATGACCCCCCATCAAACCACCCCATCAGCGCGCCTGCGCCGGCGCATGACGGTGCTGGCCTTGCTTTGTTCGACCACCGGTGGACTGCTGGGCACCGCCCAAGCACAAAGCCCAGCGCCACTGCAAATTGGCATTTTGAACGACATGTCAGGCCCGTTTGCCGACCTGTCGGGGCCCGGCTCGGTAGTCGCCGCCAAACTGGCGATTGAAGACTTTGGCGGCAAGGTTCTGGGCCGGCCAATTCAATTGCTGGAAGCCGATCACCTGAACAAACCGGACGTCGGCTTGAACACCGCCCGCAAGTGGTACGACAGTGGCGTGCGTGCGATTTTCGACATCGGCATCACGACGGTCGCCGTCGGCGTGCAGGAATTGGCCAAAGAAAGAGACCGCCTGGCTATTTTCACCAGCTCAGCCAGCAGCGACTTGACCGGCGTCAAATGCTCGCCCAACGGCATCCACTGGACCTACAACAGTTACATGCAATCGGTCGGCATCGTCAAGGCCTTGCAAGCGCAAGGCGGTAAAAGCTGGTACTTCATCACCGTCGACTACACCTACGGCAAGAACGTCCAGCGCGACACCACTCAAATCATTGAAGCCGGCGGTGGCAAGGTCATCGGCTCGACGCTGCACGCCTTGAGTTCGACTGAATTTTCATCCCAGCTGTTGCAAGCGCAGGCCTCTAAGGCAGATGTCATCGCACTGGCCACCACCACTTCGCACGGGGCAGCAGCCGTCAAGCAGGCTGATGAATTCGGTATCCGGGACAAACAAATCGTCGCACCCTTGGCCCTGACCATGCACGACGCCAAGGCCCTCGGCCTGAAATCAGCTCAAGGCTTGATGGAAACTGCGCCCTACTATTGGGACCAGAACGACAGCACGCGCAAATTCGCCATGCGCTACAAAGATCGTTTCGGCAAGATGCCGAACATGGTTCAGGCCAGCATGTACGGCGCGATGACCCACTACCTCAAAGCCGTTGCGGCAGTGGGCAGTGATGACACCAGCAAGGTCATGGCCAAGATGAAGGCCACGCCTATCAACGACTTCATGACCAAAAACGGCTCCATCCGCGAGGACGGCCGGGTGATTCGCGAGGTCTATGTGTTCCGGGTCAAGAAGCCTTCTGAATCCAAGGGCGAGTGGGATTTGATGACGCAGATCGCCACCATCGCGCCCAACGACGCGTTTGGTCCAGCCGACAAACAAGCGTGCTCCTTGGTCAAGTAAGCCGGAAACTGCACGGTGCCAGAAGCATGCCAAAGGAGATGGAATGAGCGGTGAGTACATCATTGAAGCCACCGCACTGTCCAAACAATTCAAGGGTTTCACTGCCGTCAACAGCATCAACCTCAAGGTCAAACGTGGCACTGTGCACGCCCTGATTGGCCCCAATGGCGCTGGCAAGACGACTTGCTTCAACTTGCTCACCAAGTTCCTGGAACCGTCGGCTGGCAGCATTGTTTTCAATGGCCGTGACATCTCCCACATGGCACCAGCCAACGTGGCGCGCTTGGGCATGGTGCGCAGTTTTCAAATCTCTGCGGTGTTCCCGATGATGACGGTGCTGGACAACGTGCGCGTGGCCCTGCAAAGGCCGGTTGGCCAGTCCTTTCACTTTTGGCGGCCGGAAAGCACGCTCGACCAATTCAATGGCAAGGCAATGGCGCTTCTCGATGATGTCGGACTGTCTGACTGTGCTGCGGAAAACGCTGGCGATTTGCCCTACGGTCGCAAGCGGGCACTCGAAATTGCCACAACCTTGGCGCTAGACCCGTCCATGCTGCTGCTGGACGAGCCAACCTCCGGCATGGGCCGGGAAGACATCGGCTTGGTGGCCGCACTGATTAAACGGGTGGCTGCCACCAGAACCATCTTGATGGTCGAACACAACCTGGGATTTGTAGCTGACCTAGCAGACCGCATCACGGTGCTGGCGCGCGGCGAGGTGTTGGCCGAGGGCAGTTATGCCGAAGTATCAAGCAACGCCGACGTGATGGCCGCTTACATTGGCACACCCCATGACTGACGCAAAACCACTTCAAACCCAACCGATCGTGGTGCAAGACTTGCATGGCCACTATGGTCAGTCGCATGTTTTACACGGCATGAACTTTGACGTCTGCCGTGGTGAGGTGGTGACTTTGCTTGGCCGAAATGGGGCCGGTAAAACCAGCACGCTGCGCGCCATCATCGGTATTTTGGGCAAACGCACCGGCTCCATTGCGATCGAGGGCACTGAAACCATTGGCCTGTCGTCTGACCGTATCGCGGCCATCGGACTGGGCTATTGCCCTGAAGAGCGCGGTATTTTCTCCGGCTTGAGCGTGCATGAAAACCTGCTTCTGCCACCCATACTCAAACCGGGAGGTATGTCGGTAGCAGACATCCACGCACTGTTCCCAAGACTCAAAGAGCGCGCCAAAAGCCAAGGCACCAAGCTATCGGGCGGCGAGCAGCAGATGCTGGCGATTGCCCGCATCTTACGCACTGGCGCCAAAACGCTGCTGCTCGACGAGCCGACAGAAGGCTTGGCACCGATCATCGTTCAGCACATTGGCGAGATCATTCAAACCCTCAAGCAACGCGCTTACACCATCGTTTTGGTCGAGCAAAACCTGCGTTTCGCGATGTCTGTGGCAGATCGTCACTATGTGGTCGAACACGGTCGGGTCGTCGACGCTGTGTCCAACCACCAGCTCCGAGAATCTCCCGCGCGCCTGGACAAATACCTGAGCGTATGACAACCGGAGTCATGAAATGATGGACGTTTTCGGCATCCCCTTGACCGCCCTGATGGGGCAGTTGACCCTGGGCCTCATCAATGGCGCTTTTTACGCCCTGCTCAGCTTGGGACTGGCGGTTATTTTTGGCTTGCTCAATGTGGTGAACTTTGCGCACGGTGCGCAGTTCACCTTGGGCGCGTTTGCGGCTTGGCTGCTGCTGCGCTATCTGAACATTCCTTACTGGGGGGCGCTGGTGCTAGCGCCCCTCAGCGTCGGGCTGATCGGGGTTGTTCTGGAAAGAACGCTGCTGCGACGACTGTACGGCATGAGTGACCTGTACCAGTTGCTCTTGACCTTTGGTTTGGCACTGGTGTTTGAAGGCCTGTTGTCGATATTTTTTGGCTCATCAGGACTGCCTTACGACAACCCCATGCCCGGCGGGGTGCATCTGGGCTTCATGTTTTTGCCTTACTACCGACTCTGGGTGGTCACTTTTTCGATCGTGATTTGTGCCCTGACTTGGTATGGCATTGAACGCACCCGGCTGGGGGCTTATCTGCGTGCAGCGACGGAAAAACCCGAACTGGTGCGGGCCTTTGGTGTCAACGTGCCGCGCATGATCACCCTGACTTACGGCCTGGGGGTGGCCCTGGCGGCCTTGGCCGGTGTGCTCGCCGCCCCCATGGACCAGGTCAAGCCTTCGATGGGCACCGGGCTGATCATTACCGTCTTTGCTGTCGTTGTGATCGGCGGCATGGGGTCTTTGTTCGGTGCCATCCTGACCGGTTTTGGCTTGGGCCTGGTCGAAGCACTGACCAAGGTTTACTACCCGCAAGGGTCGAGCGTGGCTATTTTCATGGTCATGACCTTTGTGCTGCTTGTCAAGCCGGCGGGCCTGTTTGGCAAAACGCAATGACGACACACACTCAAGGACATTTATGCGCCGCCACGACCTGATTGCATTCGTCCTGTTGCTGCTCTTTGCGGCCTGTGCACCGCAACTGATTTACCCTGCATTTTTAACCAAACTGCTGTGCTTTTGCATCTTGGCCATGGCCTTCAACTTGCTGGTGGGCTATGTCGGTTTACTGTCATTTGGACACGCCATGTTTTTTGGCGGCGCAGCTTACATCACCGGGCATGCGCTGAAAATTTGGGCACTGCCGACCGAGCTGGCAATTCTGCTGGGGGTTGTCAGTGCCGCGTCTATGGGTTTGCTGATCGGGCTGATCGTCATTCGCCGTCAGGGCATCTACTTTGCGATGATCACTCTAGCGCTGTCGCAAATGTTTTTCTTTTTCTGTCTTGGTGCCAGTTTCACGGGGGGTGAAGACGGCATCTCAACTATTCCTCGCAGGCCGGTGTTTGGGTTTATCAACATCGCCGATGACAAAACCCTTTACTACCTTGTGCTCACCATCTTTGCAGCGAGTTTTTTACTGATTTACCGCACCATTCATTCACCGTTTGGCCAGGTGCTTCAAGCCATTCGCGAGAACGAGCCACGCGCCATTTCTTTGGGCTACCGCGTTAATCAATACAAATTGCTGGCCTTTGTTCTGTCTGCGACGTTGGCTGGATTGGCGGGCAGCCTCAAGGTCTTGGTGTTTCAACTCGCGTCTTTGGTCGACGTCAATTGGGCGTTGTCTGGTGAAGTGATTTTAATGACGCTGGTGGGCGGCATTGGCACCGTCTTTGGGCCGATCATTGGCGCGACCGTGATCTTGACCATGCAAAATTACCTGACTGGCTTGCAGCAGTGGGTGCCGGTGCTGCAAGGCAGCATATTTATCGTCGTGGTGCTGCTATTTCAACGCGGCATTGCGGGTGAAATTGCCGAATGGCTGCGGCGCTGGAAACAGCGCTCTCAGGCCAAATCAAATACAGCTTGACTGACTGACAAGTTCCGCCTCAGCGGCTGTTGCCAGCCTGAGCGCCGCCATCGACCACAAAGCTGGCGCCAGTGGAAAAGCCCGATTCGTCACTGCTTAAAAAGGCCACCATGGCAGCAATTTCTTCGGGACGACCATAACGCTTGAGCGGAATTCCGGCCTGGTATTTCGCTCGGACCTGATCAGGGTCGCCCAAGCCTGCCTCAATCGCCCGGATCATGCGGGTCTCCACAGGGCCTGGATTGACCGTGTTCACGCGAACGCCAAAGCTGGCGCCCTCGAGCGCGGCACACTTCATCAAGCCCATGACCGCATGTTTACTTGCCACATAAGGGCTCATCCCTGCGCTGCCCTTCAAACCGCCGGTTGACGAGGTCACCGTGATGACGCCACTGGACTGCGCCTTCATCGTTTTCATCAGCAG
>JBBAPN010000052.1:0-3806 GCA_040400815.1 Polaromonas sp.
GCGGCGCTGCGGGCGGGCAGCATCGATGTGTACCCGGAGTACATGGGCACCATCAGCCTGGAGATTCTCAAAAACAAAACCCCGATGACGCTGGCGGCCATGAACACAGCGCTGGCGCCGCTGGGCTTGGGTGCCGCCATTCCCCTGGGCTTCAACAACGGCTACGCGCTGGCCATGCGCGGCGACACGGCGCAACGTTTGGGCATCACTTCACTCAGCGACTTGGCGAAGCAGCCGGCCCTGAAGCTGGGTTTGTCGAACGAATTCATCGGCCGTGCCGACGGTTGGCTGGGGCTGGCCAAGCGTTATGCCGCGCCGCAGACGCCGTTGGCGCTGGACCACGGTTTGGCCTATGAAGCCGTGGCCAAAAACCAAGTCGATGTGATCGACATCTACACCACCGACGCCAAGATTGGCCAGCTCGGCCTGCGCGTACTGCAGGACGACCTGGCTTACTTTGCGCGTTATGACGCCGTGCTGCTGTACCGGCTGGACGTGCCCGCGCGGTTTCCTCAAGCGTGGGCGGCGTTGCAAAAGCTGAACGGCAGCATTGACGAGACGGCCATGATTGCGATGAACGCGCGGGCTGAGCTGCGGGGCGTGGCTTTTGACGTGATTGCGCGAGAACACCTGGCGTCTAAGTCAGACGCTGCGACTACCGCAACAGCCAGTGCCGGCACCGACCCAGGCCAGCGCGGCTTCTGGGCCAAGCTGTTCGGACCCGACTTGGCGCGGTTAACGCGGCAGCACCTGACGCTGACTTTGCTTGCCTTGGCCGGCGCAGCGCTGTTCGGCATTCCGCTGGCGGTCTGGGTCTTTCCGCACCCGCGCCTGCGCGCCGTGGTGCTGGGCGCCGCCGGCCTGCTGCAGACCGTGCCGTCGCTGGCCATGCTGGCGATGCTGATTTCTGCGCTCGGCCTGATCGGCACGCTGCCCGCGCTGATAGCGTTGATGCTTTACGCCCTGCTGCCCATCATGCGCAACACCGTCACCGGCCTGAGCGAGGTGTCAAACGGCCAGCGTCTAGCGGGTCAGTCGCTGGGCATGAGACCCGCACAGATTATGCGGGAGGTCGAGCTGCCGCAGGCCCTGCCGGCCATCATCGCGGGGGTCCGCACAGCGACCTCGATCGCCATCGGCACGGCGACCATTGCCGCCTTTGTTGGCGCGGGAGGTTACGGCGAGCGCATCGTCACGGGTCTGGCTTTGAACGACGGTCAAATGCTGTTGGCCGGTGCCCTGCCCGCTACGCTGCTGGCGCTGCTGAGCGAGGCGCTGTTTGAGGGCGTGGAGCACCTGATGCGCCAGCGCAGAAGCTGAACTTAGAGCGCTGACAGCCCTGACCTGCCCCGACTTATTGCATAGCAATACCGGCCTGCTCGATGAGTTATGCCCAGTGAGCCAGCTGCTCTGCGACGTATTTGCTGAACTCGTCTTCGGTCTTTGTCGGCCAGATTTCAAAACCGATCTGATCCAGTCTGTCTTGGACTTCCTTGTCAGCCAGCACCCTTGCAGTTCTGCATTGAGTTTGCTTGTGACTGACTGGCCCATGCCCGAGCCAAGATCAAGTACATACATTTGAACCGAACCGCCGATCAAATCGATCAAGGCTTGAGGACTGGATTTCTAGGGAATCTCGGCAACGTTTAAGCCCGCAATCCGCTTGATTGTTTCAGCGGCGACCAAGGAAGTGCTGTTGGGGTGGCGTAAAAAATTGAACAGGATTGCGCTTGACCTGATCGATCCAGTCCTTGAGAGCAGCATCAGTGCCATTTAGCAAGTAACCCGCCAACATCAGAAAAGCGGGCAGGCTATTCATGACCTAATGCTTCGGCTGAGGGTTTTCATCCAAGAACAGTTGGACTTCCCGAAACAGACTCATGCGGTTTTTTTCCATCAGGAGGGTGTGCGTACCCTCGCCGATTTCGACATAGCGCTTGTAAGGCGCTCCCGTTAATTTTGGAAACAACGCTTGCGCCATGTAGGCAGGGGTGTCTTGGTCCCATTCGGCTTTGATCAGCAAAACGGGCACCTTGATATTTTCGGGCACCCAAGGGATGACGCCGTTGGCCCAGTAATTCAAGCCGTCGGCCACCACGCCATTGGGCGCACGCAAAACCGGTGGGTTTTGTGCGGCCCCCACAGGGTCAGTGGCGATGGTGGCTTTGGCCCAACGTTCAAACCAACCGGCAGGAATTAAGTCAGCCTTTTGATCCTCGGGAACACCGGTCAACCAGCGCGCTTTGGCTTGGTCCATGCTGACCGAACGGTAGGCCGGCACAGGGCCGGGACCCGCTTGCACCAAGGAGGCTGACTGGCGAATCCAGACGGGCGCGTAAAGCACCAGCTTCTCGACTTTGTGGCTGTTCAAGCTGGTGTACCACTGCATGATGGCCGTTCCCCACGACCAACCGATCAAACTGACTTTTTCAATGTTGCGGCGTTTTTTGACAAACTCAACCACAGCGTCCACATCCCGCATGGCCTCTTCAGTTCCCGCAAAAGGCGGACTGTCGCTAGCAGGACGGTTCATTTGTGCTGGACGAGTGGACGCCCCATAACCTCTGACATCCAGCAGATAAACGTCGTATCCTTTTTCAGCGATGTAGTCCATCCAAGACTGGCCATCGAGTTGTAAATCAAACGCTGTTTCAGCCGGGTAAGTGGCGCCATGCACGTAAATTACGGTCTTCGCAGGCGTGAATGTCGACATGCCCGCCGGGCGCTTGTTGCGCACATACACCTCAATGCCCGGATCACTGGGAACGCGAAACTCTTCCATCACGATAGATGCTTGCCCCCTGCCACCCACAGCAGCGCAACCCGAGACCAAGCTTAAAACGGCCACCATCCATCCGATTGTTTTCAACATTTGCGCTCCTTGTGATCGCAAAGTATCTCGCACTCAGCAGCCTGAAATGGCAGGGGAAAACCCGCGGGAGTTGCCTTTTTAGGAGGGCAACTCCCGCAAGAACGACTTACGCCGCCTTGACGTTCAAACGCCAAGCATGCAGCAGCGGCTCGGTGTAGCCGCTGGGTTGCTCCAGCCCCTTGAAGACCAAGTCGCAAGCCGCTTTGTACGCCGCACTGGTGGCGAAGTTGCCGGCCATGTTTTTGTACAGCGGATCGCCAGCGTTTTGCTTGTCAACCACCGCCGCCATGCGCTCAAAAGTGGCCTGCACTTGTTCTTTCGTGACCACACCGTGCAGCAACCAGTTGGCGATGTGCTGGCTCGAAATGCGCAGCGTGGCGCGGTCTTCCATCAGGCCGACGTTGTGGATGTCGGGGACTTTGGAGCAGCCGACGCCTTGGTCAATCCAACGCACCACGTAACCCAAAATACCTTGTGCGTTGTTGTCGATTTCTTGCTGCTTCTCGGCGGCGCTCCAGTTCGGCGTAGCCGTCACGGGCACGGTCAACAAGCCGGTGAGCAGGCTCTCGGCTTCCTTGTTGGCGTTGATTTTTTCCATCTCTTTTTGCACGTCGCTGACCAGTACTTGGTGGTAATGCAGGGCGTGCAAAGTGGCGCCGGTCGGACTCGGCACCCACGCGGTGTTGGCACCGGCCATCGGGTGGCTGATTTTTTGTTCCATCATGGCCTTCATCAGGTCAGGCATGGCCCACATGCCTTTGCCGATTTGGGCTTTGCCGCGCAGGCCGCAGCTCAAGCCAACCAGCACGTTGTTGCGCTCGTAGGACTGAATCCAGGCGCTGGCTTTCATGTCGCCCTTGCGGATCATCGGGCCGGCGTACATGGCGGTGTGCATCTCGTCGCCGGTGCGGTCCAGAAAGCCGGTGTTGATGAA
>JBBAPN010000052.1:3906-16235 GCA_040400815.1 Polaromonas sp.
ACATGGCGGTGTGCATCTCGTCGCCGGTGCGGTCCAGAAAGCCGGTGTTGATGAAAGCAACGCGGCTTTTGGCCGCGTCAATACAGGCCTTCAAGTTGACGCTGGTGCGGCGCTCTTCGTCCATGATGCCGAGCTTGACGGTGCTGCCTGGCAGGCCCAGCATTTTTTCAACGCGCGAGAACAGTTCGTCGGCAAAAGCGACTTCAGCCGGGCCGTGCATCTTCGGTTTGACGATGTAAACCGAGCCTTTGCGGGAGTTGCGAATCGCGTCTTTGGCGCTGCGCTTCAGGTCGTGCATGGCGATGGTGGTGGTCACCACGGCGTCCAGAATACCTTCCGGGATTTCGCGTGTTTCGCCCTGTTTGTCGGTGTACAAAATCGCCGGGTTCGTCATCAGGTGGCCAACATTGCGCAGGAACATGAGCGAGCGGCCGTGCAGCACGACCTTCTTGCCTTTGCCAGCAGGCGGCGTGTAGACACGGTCTGGGTTCAGGCCGCGCGTCATGGTCTGGCCGCCTTTTTCAAAGCTCTCGGTCAGCGTCCCTTGCAAGATGCCAAGCCAGTTGCTGTAGGCCAGCACTTTGTCGTCGGCGTCGACCACGGCCACCGAATCTTCGAGGTCCAGAATGGTCGACAGTGCCGCTTCCAGCACCAAGTCGCTGACACCGGCTGGGTCGCTTTTGCCGATCAAGGTGCTGCGGTCGATTTGAATGTCGAGGTGCAGGCCGTTGTGTTGCAACAGCACGGCGCTGGGTTGGCTCGGCTCGCCCTGGTAACCGGCGAGTTGCTTGGCATCGGCCAAGCTGGTGTTGCTGCCGTCTTTGAGTTTGACGGCCAGCTTGCCGTCTTTGATGCGGTAGCCGACCGAGTCCACATGCGAGCCTTTGCGCAGCGGTGCGGTGCGGTCCAGCACGTTGCGGGCGTAGGCAATGACCTTGGCACCGCGCTTCGGGTTGTAGCCTTTGCCTTTTTCGCAGCCATTCTCTTCAGCGATCACGTCGGTGCCGTACAGCGCGTCATACAAAGAGCCCCAGCGCGCGTTGGCGGCGTTCAGTGCGTAGCGCGCATTGAGCACCGGCACCACCAACTGCGGGCCGGCTTGCACAGCAAGTTCCGCGTCGACTTGGGTGGTGGTGATGCGGACTTTTTTCGGCACCTCGTTCAAGTAACCAATTTTTTCCAGGAAGCTGCGGTAAGCCGGCATGTCGGTGATCGGGCCGGGATGGGCTTTGTGCCAAGCATCTTGCTCAGACTGCAAGCGGTCACGCTCGGCCAGCAAAGCGATATTTTTTGGCGACAGGTCGGCGACGATGGCGTCGAAGCCTTTCCAGAATGCGGCGCTCTTGACGCCGATGCCGGGCAACACGCGCTCTTCGATGAACTGGTACAGCGGCGTGGCGACTTGCAGGCGGTGGCTGGGGGTGCGGGCAGTGGACATGATTTCTCCTAAAGACGGATTCAAAAAAGCGATTGGAAATAAGGTGACGTGTTGAGCGTTCAGCGTTCAAAAAAGGCCAGCACCTCGCGCAGGTTGCTGCCGGTGCGCACGGGCTGCGTGCCGAGTTCTTCAAACGGCAAGTTGTAGCGATTCACCCACAATGTTTGGTAGCCAAACCAAGTGGCACCCAGCGCGTCCCAGCTGTTGCAACTCACAAAAACAACTTGCGAGGCTGGCAAACCGACTGCCTCGGTGCCGAGCGCATAGGCATCCGGATGGGTCTTGTACTGACGCAGGTTGTCGACGCTCAGCACGTGGTCGAGCAAGCCTTCCAGGCCAGCGCTGCGCACGGCGATGCCCAACATCTCCGGGTCGCCGTTGCTCAAAATACCAGTGGCAATGCCGCGTTCTTTCAGCGCTTGCAGCACCTCGCGGTTTTCCGGAAAAGCCGACAGGTGCCGGTATTGGTTCATCAGTTGCTGCTCGGCGTCCAGCGACAGCGACAAGCCCAAGCGCTTGCAGGCGTAACGCAGACCCGCTTGTGTGAGCGCCCAAAAAGGCTGATAAACCGACTCCCGCTGCGGCCCACGCTTGCTGGTCGTGACCAAGCGGGTGTACTCAATTTGCTTGTCGCGCCACAGCACGCTGAGGGCCTGACCGTGGCCCGGAAACAGCTGCTCGGCCAGCAAGCCGACGCTGTAAACGTCAAACAACGTGCCATAGGCGTCGAACAACACAGCCCCCGGAAGTTGGGGTGAGGCGGAAGTTTGTAAGCGTGATTTATCCATGTGACTAATGTATTGGCTACCAAGTCATTGATTAAAGGCCAAAAATAGCAATTGTTTGTGACTTTTTAATGGGTAATGTCGATTTTGGCCGACGGGTCTGCTTTGAAAGCCGCCTGTGAAAATTGAAAAGGCCGAGGGTTTACGCGGGCTGAGAGCGCTGGCAGCAACGCTGATAATTTAATCAATTAAATGTTTGGATGTCCATTAAAGGACCGCAACACTTTGCCAAATAAGCCCATGCCTGAAATCATCCTTCACCACTACCCTCTGTCTAGCTTTTCTGAAAAAGTTCGCCTCGCGCTCGGCCTCAAGGGCTTGGCCTGGCGTTCTGTGGACATTCCCGCCGCACCGCCGCGGCCCCTGCTGGCGCCGTTGACGGGCGGCTACAGGCGGGTACCAGTGCTGCAAATAGGCGCTGACATCTACTGTGACACCCACCTCATTTTGCCGACACTCGAACGGCTTTACCCGCCACCTGAAACACCCAGTTTTTACCCGGGTGGCTGTGAGGGCTTGGCCCGCGGCCTGTCCTTTGCTTGGGACCGGGCGATGTGGATCCCGACGATTGGCGTGCTGTCACACTTTATCGGTGATCATTTTCCGCCAGAATTCGTGCGCGACCGTAACGAAGACTACTTGGGCTTTGACATCAGCAAGGCCGCAATGGCACCTGCGCTGCCGTTGAACCTGCAGCGCTTGCATGCGCAAAACGCCTGGCTGAAGTCAGTGCTGGCCGACGGTCGACGTTTCATCTTCGGCGAAGCCCCCAGCATGCTGGACTTGACCTGCTGTCAGACGATGTGCTTGCTGCGTCAGAATTGTCCTCCTGAAGTCGATGCATTCGCCGGCCTGACGCCGCTGCTGCCATGGTACGACCGGGTCACAGCGCTAGGCCACGGACGACCTGAAGGAATGACCGAGCAGCAGGCTTTTGACGTGGCCTGCGCGACGCAGCCCGCTGCGCCGAACCATCTGCCAACCGACGGCGATCCTGGTGGTTTGCGCGCAGGCGCCACTGTCACAGTGACGCCCGACGACAACGCGCGCATACCGGTGACTGGCACCTTGGTTGCTGCGAGCGACTGCGAAATAGTCATCCATCGGCTCGACGCCGACGCTGGTGACTTGCACATTCATTTCCCGCGACTTGGCTTCGACGTCACACTCACCTGATCCTCAAAACCACACTAAGAAAGAGTCCTCATGACAACCAACCTCAACGTCAATGGCCGCGCCCTGACGGTCAATGCAGAACCTGACACCCCGCTTTTGTGGGTCATACGCGACGAATTGGGCATGACCGGCACCAAATTCGGCTGCGGCGCCGCCTTGTGTGGCGCGTGCACCGTTCACCTTGACGGCCAACCGGTGCGCTCGTGCCAGACACCGTTGTCAGCGGCTGCCGGCAAAAAAGTGGCCACGATTGAAAGCCTGTCGATCAACAACACGCACCCTCTGCAAGTGGCTTGGATCAAGCACGACGTTCCACAGTGCGGCTACTGCCAGTCGGGCCAGCTGATGAGCGCGGCTGCACTGTTGACCACCAACAAAAACCCCTCTGATTCCGATATCGACGCGGCCATGAGCGGCAACATTTGCCGCTGCGGCACTTACACCCGCATCAAAGCAGCGATCAAAGACGCGGCTTCCACCATGCGCAACGCTTGAAGGAAATCACCATGAACACCGTTTCCAAAAAAATTGTTTCCCTGAACCGCCGCAATTTTCTCAAGACATCGTCCGCCTTGACTGGCGGCTTGATGATGGGCATGTCGCTTGGCCTGCCACTCGCAACCCAGGCAGCTGGCACGATGTACACGCCCAATGCCTGGGTGCACATTGCCGACGACAACACCATCACGCTGTTGTCGGCCCGCTCCGAAATGGGGCAAGGCGTCTACACCTCCATGCCCATGCTGATTGCCGAAGAACTGCATGTGGACTTGCGCAAGGTCAAGGTCGTGATTGCGCCCCCAGGCAAGGCTTACGCCAACGCCCTGTTGGGCGCCCAAATCACCGGTGGCTCGACCTCGGTGCGTGACGGCTGGGAAAGACTGCGTGTCGCTGGCGCTCAAGTGCGAACCATGTTGATCAGTGCCGCCGCCACCCAGTGGAATGTCGATCCATCGACGCTCCGAGCCGAAGACGGCGTGGTGATTGGTGCCGACGGAAAACGTGCAACCTATGGCTCGCTCGCCGATGCGGCATCAAAATTGCCAGTGCCTGAAAAGGTCGCCCTGAAAGACCCGAAAGACTTCACCATCGTCGGCAAAGCCACCAAGCGACTGGACACCCCGTCAAAAGTCAACGGAACTGCCGAGTTCGGCATCGATGTCAAGCTGCCCGGCATGGTTTACGCCAGCTTAGAGCAATGCCCCGTCATAGGGGGCAAGGTCATCAGCTTTAACGCCAGCAAGGCCAAGGCCATGCCCGGCGTGATCGATGTGGTGCAGATTCCTGACGGCGTAGCCGTGGTCGCCGACACCTATTGGCATGCTTACAAAGCGCGTCAAACCTTGACTGTCCAGTGGGACGAAGGTTCAGTCGCCCGTATCAGCGGTGGCAGCATGTTGGAGGGCATTCGGAAAGCCGCCGCTACTGGCAAGATCATTCCGATCATCGCACCCAAGGGCGACGCGGTAGCGGCCATGAAGGGCTCGGCCAAGATGGTCAAAGCCGAATACGTTTCTCCGCTGCTGGCGCACGCCACGCTGGAGCCACAAAACTTCACCGCCGACTACCAAAACGGCAAATGCCTGTTGATCGGACCAACTCAATTTCAGCAAGGTGCTGAAGGGGGGGTGGCCGCAGCGCTTGGCATCAAGCCAGAAGACATCACGCTCAGGACAACCTTCTTGGGCGGCGGTTTTGGCCGTCGCCTTGAGTTGGACTTCATCATTCAGGCGGCGCAAATATCCAAGGCGGTTGGCAAACCGGTCAAACTGCTGTGGAGCCGTGAAGACGACACCAAGCACGACTTTTACCGTCCGATGGCGCTGAACCAGCTGTCGGCTGCGCTGGGCGCCGACGGCAAACCGACGGCCTTGCGCTTCAAAGTCACGTCGGACTCCGTGACCCAACGCGCTTTTGGCCTGCCCAAAGACACCTTAGACCCGTTCATTGTGGAAGCCGGTGTCATGCCTTACGACATCCCCAACACCCAGTACGACTTGGTGATTCACGACAGCGGTTTTCGACTTGGCTACTGGCGCTCTGTGAGCCATGCTCTTAACGCGTTTGCCAACGAAAGCTTTGTTGACGAGATGGCCGCTGCCGCCGGCAAGGACCCGTATGCCTACCGCATGTCACTGCTCGACAAGCAGCCGCGTTTTACCAATGTCTTGAAGATGGCTGCCGAAAAATCGGGCTGGGCCACACCCGCACCGGCTGGACGTTTTCGCGGCATTGCCCTGATGGAGGGTTATGACACCTACATGGCGCAAGTCGCTGAAATCTCGGTCAAAGACAAGCAGATCACGGTGCACAAAGTGACCGTGGTGGCTGACCTCGGCTACATGGTCAACCCCGATACCGTGCAGGCACAGATCCAGTCGAGCATTGTGTTTGGCTTGTCAGCAGCGCTGAACAACAAGATCACGCTCGACAAAGGCCGTGTGCAGCAGGGCAACTTCGGCGACTATCCGGTATTGCGCATGCACGAGGCACCGGTAATGGACATCACTTTGGTGGCCAGCACGGAGAAGCCAGGCGGCATTGGCGAGCCGGCAACCGCACTGATTGCACCCGCTGTGGCCAATGCGCTGTTTGCAGCGACTGGCAAACGCGTGCGTAATTTGCCACTGCATGACCATCTGGCCACCGCCTGAGCGTCATCGAAGCCTGCCGAACCCTCAGGCTGACCGGTTCGCCGGTTGCGCCATGCATTGGCGGACACTTCGCAAACAGAACGCCATGACTGGCGCTCGGTTTGCGCATGACCATCAGCCCGTCCGACCGAACCCAGCGACGACGACTCCCTGCTGCGTGGCTGAAGCGCCTGCATTAGTCGCACTGAAAATCACTTTTTTAAGACCCTTGTTTGAAAGATCCTTTCAGACATCCGGTAGTTCTCATCGACCAGTCCGGGTTTGCCCGGGGCCGACACGTTAAATTTATTGGCATGTCTTTCGCTTAATTTGTCACACCCCAACTCCCCTGAAAAACCATGACTACTCCATCTGAACGATCGGCAAGCGTTTCTACCGACACCAGCACTTTGCTGGGCGTTGTGCTGACGGTGCTGATGATGTTGGCCTACTTCGGCTTTATCGGTCTGGGGGCTTTTGCCCCAGCGGTGCTGGCCAGACCGGTTTTCACTGGCGGCACGACCACGCTAGCCTTTGCTTACGGGCTCTTTGTGATCGCATTAGGCGTCGCGCTGACCAGCTTTTATGTCTGGTTCACCAACCGCCAGCCCGCCTGAACACGGTGACTGTTTTTACTGGATCACTTTTTATGCACTTGACAAAACAACCTTTGGCGGTGGCTGCGGCACTCGCCCTTTGCAGCGCTCCTGCCATGGCTGACTCAGCGCCCACACAAGCCATCAACACAACAGCGATTTTCTTGTTTTTAAGCTTTGTGCTCATCACTTTGGGCATCACCTACTGGGCGGCCCGTCAAACCAAATCGGCCAGCGATTTTTACGCCGCTGGCGGCAAAATAACCGGCTTTCAAAACGGCCTGGCAATTGCCGGTGACTTTATGTCGGCTGGGGCTTTTTTAGGGCTCAGCGGTCTTGTTTTTGCGAACGGCTTTGATGGGCTGGTGTATGCCGTGGGTTACACCACAGGACTGCCAATTGTGGTCTTTCTGTTGGCCACTCGGTTGCGTAATTTAGGACGCTATACCTTCACCGATGTGGTGTCGTTCCGGCTGGGCCAAACACCCGTGCGGATTTTTTCGGCCTGCGCGTCACTGGTCGTTGTATTGCTTTATTTGATAGCGCAAATGGTGGGAGCAGGTCAACTCATCAAGCTGTTGTTTGGTCTGGACTACCTGTACGCAGAAATCTTGGTCGGCGGCCTGATGATTTGCTACGTGATGTTTGGCGGCATGGTGGCAACCACATGGGTGCAAATTGTCAAGGCTGGGCTGCTCCTGGTGGGCGGCACCCTACTGGCTTTTCTGGTCATGTCGGCGTTCAGCTTTGACTTTGGCGCGCTTCTGTCGGACGCCGTCAAAGTGCACCCTAAAGGGGCGGCCATTTTGGCACCCCAGTTTTTGGCAAAGGACCCGATTTCAGGCATCTCGCTGGGTCTTGCGCTGATGTTTGGCACAGCCGGCTTGCCGCATATTTTGATGCGCTTTTTTACTGTTCGAGACGCCAGGACTGCTCGGACATCGGTTTTCTGGGCCACTATTTTTATGAACTTGTTTTTTGCTCTGGTGTTCATTATTGGCTTTGGCACGATTGCACTGGTTTCAGGAAAAACCGAGTTTGTGGATGTGACCGGGGCATTGCGCGGCGGCGGCAATATGGCAGCGATTCATTTGTCGCAAGCTGTGGGTGGTCCAGCGCTGCTGGGGTTTATTTCGGCCGTGGCGTTTGCCACTATTTTGGCGGTGGTGGCCGGGCTGACGCTGGCGGGCGCGTCGGCTGTTTCACACGACCTTTACGCCAGTGTTTTTCGTCGCAATGGCACGGAAGATACGCGGGAGGTGACCGTGTCAAAAGTCGCAACGCTGGTGCTTGGCATCATCGCCGTGCTGCTGGGCATTGCGTTTCAGACGCAAAACGTCGCTTACATGGTCAGTCTGGCTTTTGCAGTGGCCTGCAGCTCAACCTTTCCGGTGCTCTTGCTGTCGCTTTACTGGCGGGGCCTGACGACAGCCGGGGCAGTGGCTGGCGGCACGGCTGGTCTGGTCACGGCAGTGGTTTTGACTGTCATTGGCCCTACCGTGTGGGTCAAAATTCTGGGCCACTCAACCGCACTCTTTAGCATCGATCCGCCTACTATTCTCACCATGCCACTGGCCTTCGCCGTATGCTGGGTTGTCTCGGTCATGGACCGCAGCCCGCGCGCTGCGCTGGATCGCGGCAATTTTGACACGCAGTTGCGCCAGTCTTTGCACGCCACGGCGCAGCCAAGCTGACCCAACCCACGCCCACCCACCAGAGGATCCACACGATGTTCAAACTGCTCAGTGCAACCCCGAGTCCGTATGCGCGCAAGGTACGCATCGCCTTGGCAGAAAAAGGCTTGCCTTTTGAACTGTTGACCGAAGTGCCATGGCATACAACCACCAGCACGCCACGCTACAACCCACTAGAAAAACTACCTGTGCTGTTGTTGCCCGATGGCTCCAGCGTGTACGAGTCAAGCTACATCCTGCAATACCTTGAACTCAAACATCCGCAAACGCCTTTGCTGCCAGATGACATTGACGGCAAGCTCGCAGCACGCAAACTGGAAGTGCTGTGCGACGGCGTGTGTGATGCTGTGGTGCTGTCTTTGTTCGAGAAAATGCGCGGCGACAGTGCCAGCCCGGAATGGCTGGCAAGACAGCGGCGAAAAATCGACGGTGGTGTCGCCGAAATGGCCAAAATTGTCGGCGCCCAAAGTTGGGCCACTGGCGACCGCTTCAGTTTGGGCGATATCGCTGTGGGCACGGCGGTTGGCTACTTGTCGGTGCGTTTTCAAGACTTGCCCTGGCGTTCGCTCTACCCTGACCTCGCCTCGTTGAGCGATCGCCTTGAGCAACGCCCCTCTTTCATAAACTCTGTGCCGTACGCACAAACCATCACTGACAAGGTGGTGTGAGCCCGGCCC
This sequence comes from Polaromonas sp., assembly GCA_040400815.1. Lineage (GTDB taxonomy): Bacteria > Pseudomonadota > Gammaproteobacteria > Burkholderiales > Burkholderiaceae_C > Polaromonas. The sequence continues at coordinate 12,906 of JBBAPN010000052.1, forward strand.
GCGCCAAGCCCTGCACCGGGGCTAGGGCCTGACCCTTCAAAGAGGGCTATTTTGAGCAGCCTCTTGGGGCGGCTGAAATTGAGTCGCCCGTTATCTCTTAAGAAAAGGGCGAGGGTTTACGTGGGCTGAGAGCGCTTGCAACTTGGCGATACTGGGACAAGCCTTTGAACTTTCTACTCCTTGCTTACTTATGAACAAAACAAATTCTCCAGATTTTCTCGGTCTTGCCGGTCGCGTCTGCGTCGTCACGGGTGGCGGCAGCGGCATTGGCCGGGCCATTGCGATGAGCTTTGCGGCCTATGGTGGCCGCGTTGCCGTGCTCGACCGCAACGCCGAGGCGGCCGAGGCCTGCACCGCGGAGATCATTGGGCTAGGCGCTGAGGCCATCGCCATCGGCTGCGATGTCAGCGACCCGGTCGCGGTGCAGGCCGCGGCTGAGCGCAGCGCCGCCGCGCTGGGCGCTTGCAACATCTTGGTCAACAACGCCGGGGTGTTGCGCCCCGGTGCGCTCGACACGCTGACGCTGGCCGAATGGAACGGCATGCTGGGGATCAACCTGACCGGATATTTCCTGTGCGCGCAAAGCTTCGGGCTGCAAATGCGGGCAGCCGGAGGCGGAGCGATGGTCCACACCGCCTCCATCGCTGCCACGCACCCGACCTCTTTTGGCGGCGCCTACAGCGTGGCCAAGGCCGGCGTCGTGTCGCTGTCGCAACAATTGGCCATCGAATGGGGCACGCGCGGCATTCGCAGCAACTCGGTCAGTCCCGGCTTGACCATGACGCCAATGACACAAGCGGCCTACAACAAGCCCGGCACTGCCGAACGCCGTCACCTGGCGATTCCGGCCGGCCGGGTTGCCGAGCCACAAGACATTGCCAACGTGGTACTGTTTCTCGCCAGCCCCCGCAGCGCCTACATCACCGGCGTCGATCTGTTGGTCGATGGCGGGCTGTCCAGCAATCTGATGAGCCTGATCCCGCGCAGCGGCAATGAATAAGCGAGGCATTGAGGCGACCGACCCCAGCGGTTCTGTTGGCAACGCCTCTGCCAACAGAACCTTTGTGCTGGTGCACGGTGGGTTTCACGGCGGCTGGTGCTGGCACCAAGTGGCCAGCCGTCTCAGAGCGCACGGCCACCGTGTCTTCACGCCAACGCAGACCGGCTGCGGCGAGCGCTCGCATTTGATGTCAGCATCGATCACGCTCGACACGTTTGTAGACGACATCGCCAATGTGCTGCATTGGGAGGACTTGAGTCAGGTGGTGCTGGTCGGCCACAGCTTTGGCGGCAACGCCATTTCGGGCGTAGCAGACCGCATGCCCGAGCGCTTGCGTCAGCTGGTCTACCTGGATGCCGCGATGCTGGAAAACGGCCAAAGCATGTTCAGCTTGCTTGAGCCCCAAGTGGTCGCCGCGCGCCTCGCTGCAGCCCAGGCCAGCGGTGGGCTGAGCATCTCACCACCGCCCGCCGCCCTGTTCGGCATTCAAGACCAAGCACTGGCCCGGGCTGTGCAGTCCCGCCTGACACCCCAGCCACTGGGCACCTACACCTCGCCGCTGCGACTGGCGCATCCGGTGGCCAACGGCGTGGCGGCTGTCTACGTGCAATGCACCGCGCCACTTTTTGCCGGCGTTCAAACCGCACGGGACTGGGTGCGGGCCAATGGCATGCACAGCGTGGAATTGGCCACCGGCCATGACGCCATGCTCACCGCACCAGATCTGCTGAGCGACCTGCTGGAGCAACTCAGCGCCTAAATCATCCTCTGCGCCACTCCAGCAATTTTTTGGCCAAACGCGGCATATGTGCAGGGCAGTTTCGGCATCTGCCACCAACGATCCAGACGGTGCCAACCCAGAATCCATCAAGTTCGCGGGATCGACAGGTGGGAAAATACGCACTCAAGCGACACCGACAAGCTTAATCTAGACAACTGTTGTTACGAAAGGCATCGCGCTATTGACATGCCAAAGGCACTGAGTGGAGGCATAGTTGCAGTGATTTTGCAGGTATGAGGCGCGCAGTTCTGAAAAAATATTCACTTTGAATTTAAGTTGAAAACTCATCAAGTATCTGCGGTGCTAATCAAGCTGAAGACCCATTTTTTTGATCAGCGGACCCCACCGATCGTTTTCAGACCGTATGTAGGTCGCTAGTTGGCGTGCGCTCGACGTCTGGGGGATGAAGCCCATTTCGGCAAACTTGCTCTTGGTCTGGGCTGACATGACGGCAGTCATAACGGCCTTGTTGAGTTTGGCGATCACTGGTTCCGGAACCCGCGCTGGAGCAACCACAGCGAACCAGGTGAATGCCACCAGATTGGGGTAGCCAACTTCTGAGAATGTGGCAACGTCGGGGGCAACAGACGATCGGACGTCGTCGAAGTTGCCTAGGATTTTGATCTTTCCGTTTCGGTGCAAGGGCAGCAAAGTGGCGACGGCATCCACCAGTGCGTCTACATGTCCACCGGCCAGATCGGCCATGGCGGGCGCAGTGCCCTTGTAGGGAACCTCGGTCATGTTGATGTTCAGGGCTTGGTTCATCAGCACGTTAACCAGCTGCGAGTTCGCTCCCGTACCTGCTGAGCCGTAATTCATCTTGCCAGGTCGGGCCTGAACGTAGTCCCGGAATTCGGCAATCGTCGATACCGGCAGCGAGCTCCGGACGGCCAAACCCAGGGGTACTTTCACAGCCATCGCAATCGGGGCGAAGTCTTCAATTTTGTAGGGGAGCTTTTTATACAAATGCGGGTTGGTGCACAGGGTGGTGGTCGTGACCATGAAGATGGTGTGACCATCGGGTGCGGCCGCGGCAACATACTGAGCGCCCAGAATCGTGCTGGCCCCCGGCTTGTTCTCGATGATCACATTGACGCCCAGCACTGACTGCATTTGCGCGGCGATCACACGGGAGGCCACGTCGGTCGGCCCGCCTGCTGCGTAGGGCACGACCATCGTCACCGGCTTGGTTGGGAAGGCCTGGGCGATGGCTGTAGCGGGTGCCAAAACAGCGGCACCCAGACTTGAGACGAGCAGGTTTCGGCGAGTTATATTGTTCACAGCGAAGCTTCTTTCAGTTGAATTTTCTGACAATAGCCGTTTGCAGCTTCAGCACATCGCCTTTGAGCTGCGTCAACAATGATTCCTTGTAGCTTGTAAAAGCGAGCCGCATTCGTGCAAAGCAACATCGACTTTTCAAGCGCTGAAGCGCCGGCGGTGAGGCGCTTGAAAGCATTCCATAAAACGGCGTATGAAAACATGCCCTTGTCCACTGGGAAGTTGCTTTCAAACATGCATCTTTGAACGCCGAAGGCCTCGATGCATGTTT
>JBBAPN010000053.1:0-16170 GCA_040400815.1 Polaromonas sp.
CCAGGGCGGCTACCCAAAACATCAGCAATGAGGAAGCCAAACGCCAACTTTTGGGTGAAAAAGAACCCTCGATGCAATTCACCACCCCCGAAGAACTCGGCGAATTGGCCGTGTTCTTTTGCTCGCCCGCCGGCAACAACGTGCGCGGCGTGGCTTGGAACATGGACGGCGGCTGGCTCGCGCAGTAACAACGCCGCCCCCCCCGCACGGCTGTCGGTCTAGGCTTTAGACGCCTTGACCATCTCGAGCACGGCGGCGGCAAACACGGCGGGCACTTCCTGTGGCATGTTGTGCCCCACGCCGGGCACCACGCGGTGGCTGCGTGGCCCCGTGAAATGGTGTGCCGAAGAACCGATCGACGCAGGCGGTCGCACGCCATCGTCGGCGCCATCAAAAGTCAGGGCGGGCACGCTGATCGGTGGCTGGTTTGCCAGCTGCGCTTCGATGTTTAAATAAGCAGGATCACCCGCCGCCAGCGCAAAGCGGTGGCGGTAAGACTGAATCACCACATCGACAAAATCGGGATTGTCAAACGCTGCCGCGCTTTGCTCAAACGTCTCCGCACTGAAGTTCCAAGTGGGCGACCACAGCTGCCACAACAGACGGGCTACCGCACGCCTGTCCTTTTCTAAACCGGCCTGTCCACGGGCGCTGTGAAAGTAATACTGATACCAAAGCATCCGCTCGCTCTCCGGTGATTCAGGCTCCATCGCACGCGCAATGTTCTGGATGTTGTAGCTGTTGAAGGACACCAGCGCCGCACAACGCTCAGGCCAAAGCGCAGCGACGACGCAAGCGGCTCGACCACCCCAGTCGTAGCCTGCCAACACGGCTCTAGGAATCGCCAAGGCATCCATCAAAGCCAGCAAATCGGCACCAAGCGCGGCCTGTTCGCCCGAACGCGGCGTGTCGGCATGTAAAAACCGCGTAGCACCGAAACCCCGCAAATAAGGCACAACAACTCGGCAGCCAGCCGCCGCCAGAAGCGGCGCAACTTCTGCATAAGCATGGATGTCGTAGGGAAAACCGTGCATGAGAAAAACTGGTGGCTCGTTCTGCGACCCGGCGTGAGCGCCATAGTCTGCGTAGGCAATCTCGAGCACCCCGGCATGGATTTTTTTAAGGATTGGCATCAACGTCTTTCAAGGCAGCTTTGAACTGGTCACAGCTTACCGCCTAAAAGCCAGTGTTTGCCCACCTTGCCGGCAAAGTCACACGGATTTTCGAGCGTCGTAAACGGCTTTTTCAAAGCCATAGAAAAGCGGCAAGGACTGGGTGTCTGCAAATGGGAAAATTTGGGTGATGTAAACACCCGCCAAACCATTGGTTTGATCGACCCAATAATAGGAATTAGCCAAACCCGCCCACATCATGCCGCCTGCAGGCCGGCCAGTCGGCGCTGGCTCGTGGTTAAGTTGAAACGCCAGACTCCAGCTCTTTTGCATGCCTGGGAAAAATTCTGCATCATTTGTCAACGGAATGGCGGCTTTGAGCTTGTAGACCCGGCAATCGCCCATGTGGTTCATGCCCAGCGAGGCAGTGCTCTCGGGGGTCAAGATGCGCTCACCGCCCAGCTGCCCAAAGTTCAAAATCATTCGCAAGAATTTCAAGTAATCGCCAGCGGTACTGTAAAGGCCACCACCACCCATTTCAAACTCTGGTTGCTGGGGAATTTCAAATGGAAACACGGCTAAATTGCCTTCAGAACCTCGAAAATGCGGCGTCGCCAAACGGCTTCGCATGTCGTCGTTTATGAAAAAGCCTGTGCTGTGCATGCCCAAGGGATCAAAAATATGAGTTTTCAGGTACTGCCCCAAGGTCATACCGCTGACCGCCTCAATCATTTTTCCGACCCAATCGATGTTGATGCCGTACTCCCATGCTTCGCCGGGATCAAATAACAAGGGCAGCGTCAACGCTTTATTTTTACACTCAGTGACGCCGGGAATTTCGAGAGCAGCTTTCACCTTCTGCATGTCTGTGTTCCATATGTCGTAACTGAAACCCGCGGTATGGGTCAGCAATTGTCTGAGCGTGATATCTCGCTTGGGAGCGCGAGTGAGGGGCTGGCCGGCCGCATCGAAACCCGTGAGAACACGAACTTTTCCCAATTCTGGGCATTTATTTTTAGCGGGTTCATCGAGTTTCAACAGACCGCGCTCGACGCACTGAACTGCAGCCACGGAGGTAATAGCCTTGCTCATAGAGGCGATCCAACAAACCGTGTCCTCCGTCATAGGCTTGCCAGAGCCCAAGGCTCTTTCGCCGAATGCAGCTTGGTACAACACGCTTTCACGGTTTGCAACGGCGGCAACCACGCCGGGGATGGCGCCGCTCTGCACGGCTTGACTCAGCAGGGTGTTGATATTTTTCTCAAGACTCACGGCGATCCCCTTATGGTTGACATTTCAAATCACCATAGCAGTCACATCCTTTGCGGCCAACTGGGCTAAACCCTTGCCAGTGAAAAAGCTTCTTGAGTAACCGTATTTTTCGTACTTATTCCGTAAAAATAAAAAAGGACTAGGCCGTTAAGCTAAGTCCTTGATTTCATTACGTTTTTTGGTGGGAGATGCAAGTTTCGAACTTGCGACCCTTGCAGTGTGAATGCAATGCTCTACCCCTGAGCTAATCTCCCTGTACTTTTCAGCAAGCCTTAAATTATATGGGTTTTTTGAACCGATCCTGACAAAAGCGGCTGAAAATTCAAGCCGTCAAGGCGCGCCAGACGGTCTTGCCTTTGCTGGCCTTGTCAATGCCAGCCAACAGGGCTTCGTGCGCGGTAGTCTCTTGGTCGTTGGCCATGAGAAGTGGCAAATCAAAGGTGCTGAAGTCGACGATTTGAATCGCCACACCGGCCTCTGGCTCAGTGCCCATGTCCATCACCAAGCTGTTTTGACCGCGTGTGAGGTTGATGTACACATCGGCCAGCAGCTCAGCGTCTAACAAGGCACCGTGCAGGGTTCGGCCGGCGTTGTCGACTTCAAGACGGGCGCACAAGGCGTCCAGCGAGTTGCGTTTGCCGGGAAACAGCTCCTTGGCCATCATCAGGCTGTCGACCACTTTGGCCACGCAATGGCTCAGTGGCGGCTTGCCGATCAATGACAATTCTTTGTTAAGAAAACTGACGTCGAACGGCGCGTTGTGGATGATCACTTCAGCGTCAGCCAGATAGACCAGCAGCTCGTCGGCAATCACCGAGAACTTCGGTTTGTCGCGTAAAAATTCATTGCTGATGCCGTGAACTTTCATGGCATCTTCATGGCTGTCCCGGCCGGGATTGAGGTAGAAATGCAGGTTGTTGCCGGTCAGCTTGCGGGCGACCAGTTCAACGCAGCCAATCTCAATGATGCGGTCGCCGTTTTCGGCAGACAGACCAGTCGTTTCGGTGTCCAGAACAATTTGACGCATGAGTTGATTCATCCTCTGGCTGCTGGCCGCAAATCAATGCAGTTCTTTGGCGTGGTTGACGGTGTATTTGGGAATTTCAACCGTCACATCGCCCTGCCCCAAAAAGGCTTGGCAACTCAAGCGCGAGTTCGGCTCTAAACCCCATGCACGGTCGAGCAAGTCTTCTTCATTTTCGTCAAGCTCGTTGAGCGACTTCATGCCTTCGCGCACGATGACGTGGCAGGTGGTGCAGGCGCAGCTCATGTCGCAGGCATGCTCAATGTTGATGTGGTTGTCCAGCAGCGCTTCGCAAATGGAGGTGCCGGCGGGCGCGCTGATTTCAGCACCGGTTGGGCAGTATTCGGAATGCGGCAGTATTTTGATGATGGGCATGGGGGGTGCTTTGTTAATTTGAAAAAGGGTCAGGCCTGGGTCAGACCGCTGAGATATTTTTGCCAGCCAGGGCTTTTTGAATGCCCCGGTTCATGCGCTGTGCAGCGAAGTTTTCTGTGCCTTTGGCCAAGGCTTGGTTGGCGGCTTCGATGGTGGCGGCGTCTGCATCGACACGCGCGCTGGCGACGGCAGCCATCAGCGTGTCGATGGTCGATTTTTCATCAGCTTCGAGCAAGTCTGCATCCGCGTTCAGCGCGCTTTGCGTGGCCTGCAACATGCGGTCGGCATCGACGCGGGCTTCTGCCAATGCGCGCGCCTGCATGTCTTGCTGGGCGGTCGAAAAACTTTCTTGCAACATGCGGGCGATGTCGTCATCTGACAGGCCGTAAGACGGCTTAACGTCAATCTGCGCGGCCACCCCGCTGCCCTGCTCTTTGGCGCTGACGCTCAACAAGCCGTCAGCATCAACCGTGAAGGTCACACGGATGCGCGCGGCGCCAGCGGCCATCGGTGGAATGCCGCGCAGCTCAAAGCGCGCCAAGCTTCGGCAATCAACCACCAAGTCGCGTTCACCCTGCAGGACGTGCAAGGCCAAGGCCGTCTGGCCGTCTTTGTAGGTGGTGAAATCCTGCGCCATCGCCGTCGGGATGGTCTGGTTGCGCGGCACGATGCGCTCCACCAAACCGCCCATGGTCTCAATGCCCAAAGACAACGGAATCACGTCGAGCAGCAATAAATTGTCACCCGTGTGGTTGCCGGCCAGCTGGTTGGCAGAAATAGCAGCGCCCAGCGCCACCACTTCGTCGGGGTTCAGGTTGGTCAAGGGCTCGCGAGCGAAAAAGTCGGCCACGGCGCTGCGGATGGCCGGCATGCGGGTGGAGCCGCCGACCAACACGACGCCCTGAATCTCATCTTTGCCGAGCTTGGCGTCGCGCAAGACTTTGCGCACCGCCGTCAGAGTCTGCGCTGTCAAGCTGGCCGTCACGGCATCAAAGTCGGCGGGCGTGACCACGGCTTCAATCCGTCCGTGCGTCAAATCGAGCTGGAAAGAAACGCTGCTCTGCGTGCTCAAGGCTTCTTTGACAGCACGGGCTGTGCGCAACAAGGCAGCCTTGTCGGCGGCATTTTCTGCAGCGGAAAGGCATGCTTGAGCCAACGCCCAATCCGCCAAAGCGCGGTCGTAATCGTCACCGCCGAGGGCTGAGTTGCCACCCGTGGCGACCACCTCAAACACGCCTTGGGTCAAACGCAAAATGGAAATATCAAAGGTCCCGCCGCCCAGGTCATAAACCGCAAAAACACCTTCACTGTTGTTGTCCAGGCCGTAGGCAATGGCTGCGGCTGTCGGTTCGTTGATGAGGCGGAGCACGTTCAAACCGGCCAGCTGTGCGGCGTCTTTGGTGGCTTGGCGCTGGGCTTCGTCAAAGTAGGCTGGCACGGTGATGACCGCACCAAACACCTCGTCGTCAAACGTGTCTTCAGCACGAAATCGCAAGGTCGCCAAAATCTCGGCACTGACTTCGACCGGGCTTTTCTCGCCGGCGACAGTCTGCAAGCCGACCATGCCAGGTTTGTCAATCAACTGGTAAGGCAAGCGGCTTGCGTCGGCAATGTCGCGCAGACCCCGCCCCATCAAGCGCTTGACGGAGGCGATGGTGTTGTGCGGGTCTTCGACCTGAGCGGCCAACGCCTCGAAGCCGATTTGTCGTTTGTCGGCGCCGAGGTAGCGCACCACGCTCGGCAGAATCACACGACCTTGTTCGTCTGGCAGGCATTCGGCCACGCCGTTGCGCACGCTGGCCACCAGCGAGTGCGTGGTGCCGAGGTCGATGCCGACAGCGATGCGCCGTTGGTGCGGATCAGGGCTGTAGCCGGGTTCTGAAATCTGGAGTAATGCCATGTTTTTTGTGTTCTTCCTTAAGTCGCGATGAAGTGGCGATTAACTGGCGAGCTGGTCAATGCGGGCGTCAACTTCGGTGCCGAAACGCTGGATGAACATCAGGCTTCGAACTTCGTTGGCGGCCTTGGCAGGGTCTTGTGCTACGTCTAGCGACTGCGCAATGACAGCCAGCTGGGTCTGTTCTGCGGCGCTGGTTTCTTCGGCGATGGCTTCGAGCTGCGCCAGCGTCGCTGCGTCTTCGAGCGCTTCACGCCATTCCATTTGCTGGATCAAAAAAGCCGGCGGCATGGCGGTGTTGTTTTCAGCGTTGATGCGCGCGCCGTGGAGTTCGCACAAATAGCTGGCGCGTTTCAACGGGTCTTTGAGTCGCTGATAAGCCTCGTTGATGCGGACAGACCATTGCATGGCCAGACGCTGCGCAGCAGCCCCTTGCGCGGCGAACTTGTCGGGATGGGCTTCACGTTGGAGCTCCTTCCAGCGGGCGTCAACCACTGCGCGCGACTGCGCAAACTGCACAGGCAGCTGGAACAATTCAAAGTCGGTAGATTGCAGGTTCATAACAAGAAAAAGCAAGAAAAAGCCGCCAGCACCGGGGGTGAAGGCGGCAGCCGGTTCAGGGCCAGAAAATGAGGCTCAAACTCGAAAGCTCTCGCCGCAACCGCAGCGGTCGCGTTCGTTAGGGTTGGTGAATTTAAAGCCTTCGTTGAGGCCTTCACGGACAAAGTCCAGTTGGGTCCCGTCGATGTAAGCCATGCTCTTGGGGTCGACCAGCACTTTGACGCCGTTGTCTTCAAAGACGATGTCTTCGGGGGCAATTTCGTCGGCGTATTCCAGCTTGTAGGCCAGCCCCGAGCAACCCGTGGTCTTGACACCCAGCCGAACACCCACGCCTTTACCGCGCTTGGTCATGTAGCGCGTCACGTGGCGCGCTGCAGCATCAGTCAGAGTTACGGACATAGTGGCTGATTCAATCTGTTCATCAAGCGGTCAGCGCGTGCTTTTGCTTGTAGTCGTTGACCGCCGCCTTGATGGCGTCCTCGGCCAAGATGGAGCAATGGATTTTGACCGGCGGCAAGGCCAGTTCTTCAGCGATGGCACTGTTTTTGATGCTCGCTGCTTCGTCCAGTGTTTTGCCCTTGACCCACTCGGTCACTAACGAGCTGGAGGCAATCGCCGAGCCGCAGCCGTAGGTCTTGAAGCGTGCGTCTTCGATCACGCCAGTCAAAGGGTTCACTTTGATTTGCAACTTCATGACGTCGCCGCAAGCGGGCGCGCCGACCATGCCGGTGCCGACTGTGTCGTCACCTTTTTCGAAGGAACCGACGTTGCGGGGATTTTCGTAGTGGTCTACCACTTTTTCGCTGTATGCCATGATGAACTCCTGGTGTTGATGAGGTTAATGTGCGGCCCACTGGATGGTCGACAGATCGACACCATCCTTGAACATTTCCCACAGAGGAGAAAGTTCGCGTAGCTTGGCGACATTTTCTTTGATGGTCGCCACGGCGTAATCGATTTCTTCTTCGGTGCTCCAACGGCCGAAGGTCATGCGCAAGCTGCTGTGCGCTAACTCGTCGCTGCGGCCAAGCGCGCGCAGCACGTAGCTCGGCTCCAAGCTGGCCGACGTGCAGGCCGAACCACTGGAAACCGCTAAACCTTTGATGCCCATGATCAGCGACTCGCCTTCGACGAAGTTGAAGCTCATGTTGAGGTTGTGCGGCACCCGTTTTTCAGCGTGACCGTTCAGGAAGACTTCTTCAATGCCTTTCAAACCGGCCAACATGCGCTCTTGCAGACCGCGGATGCGCTTGTTCTCTTCGTGCATTTCTTCTTTGGCAATGCGGTAAGCCTCGCCCATGCCGACACACTGGTGCGTTGGCAAGGTGCCAGAACGCATGCCGCGCTCATGTCCGCCACCGTGCATTTGCGCCTCTAGGCGAATGCGCGGTTTGCGGCGCACGTACAAAGCACCAATGCCTTTGGGGCCGTAAGTTTTGTGCGAGGTCAGGCTCATCAAATCAACCGGCAAGGTGGCCATGTCGATGTCGACACGCCCTGTGGCCTGGGCGGCGTCAGAATGAAGAATGATGCCGCGCTCGCGGCACAGCGCGCCAATGGCTGGGATATCTTGGATCACGCCAATTTCGTTGTTCACGTACATCACGCTGACGATGATGGTGTCAGGACGCATCGCGGCCTTCAACACGTCGAGGTCGAGCAAACCATCGGCCTGCACATCCAAGTAAGTCACTTCAAAGCCTTGGCGTTCGAGTTCGCGGCAGGTGTCCAGCACCGCTTTGTGCTCGGTTTTGACCGTGATCAGGTGCTTGCCCTTGGTCTTGTAAAAGTACGCAGCGCCTTTGAGCGCGAGGTTGTTGGACTCGGTGGCACCGCTGGTCCAGACAATCTCACGCGGGTCAGCGCCGATCAAGGCCGCCACATTTTCGCGGGCTTTTTCAACCGCAGCTTCAGCCTCCCAGCCCCACGCATGACTGCGTGATGCCGGGTTGCCGAAATGCTCACGCAGCCAAGGGATCATGGCGTCGACCACGCGCGGGTCGCAAGGATTCGTCGAGCTGTAGTCCAAGTAAATGGGGAAGTGCGGGGTTTCCATGGGTGTGTCTTCGATTGAGGCTGATGAACTGGGAAGGATGTCGAAACGGTAACTGGGGATCAGCTCTTTGAAAAAGCGTTGCCCAAAGCAAACACTGAGTTGGGCGCGTTGATGCGCATGGGCTTAGCGATCGGCGAGCTGAAAATGGCTTTTTTCACCATGGGCGTGCTTTCGATCACCACGCCTTTGGCGAGTTGGTCGTCGACCAGCTTTTGCAAAGTGACTGAGTCCAAAAACTCCACCATGCGGCTGTTCAAAGAAGCCCACAGCTCATGGGTCATGCAACGGCCGGCTTCGCCCAGGCAGTTTTCTTTGCCGCCGCAATGGGTGGCATCGATCGGCTCATCCACCGACACAATGATGTCAGCGACGGTGATTTTGTCGGCGTTGCGGCCCAAGGAATACCCACCACCCGGGCCACGGGTTGATTCAACCAATTCATGGCGGCGCAATTTGCCGAACAGCTGCTCAAGGTAAGACAGCGAAATTTGCTGGCGTTGGCTGATCGCCGCCAGTGTGACGGGGCCATTGCTCTGGCGCAAAGCCAGGTCAATCATGGCGGTGACCGCAAAGCGGCCTTTGGTTGTGAGTCGCATTTCAAGCTCCTTTAAAAATGTGGCCTGTTTGCCAATCTGCCCCACCTTGCGGCTTGTGACCGCAAGGACGTTTCAACAACATTAACCGGCCACTCGGGGTGATGAACAAAAGTGGCTTCCAAAGAGAGTTGTTTAAAACGCCTGTTCTCGACTGGATTTGTCAAGTTTAACAGAAAGTCCGACTAATTTAGTGGACTAATTGTCCTAGGCAGCCAGGCGGCAAACGCCTACAAAATAACAAGGCCGCCTGCGTTATAGCTTTTGTCAAGCGGCTTGCGCCATCAAAAGTACATTGTCCTTGCCGGCCGCACCAAAGGCTTGCGCTTTGATCTGGCTGAGTTGGTCGCGGACCTGAGCGGCTTTTTCAAACTCCAGGTTTTTGGCGTGCTCGATCATCAACTTTTCAAGACGCTTGATTTCGCGGGCCACGTCTTTTTCGCTCATGTCCTCGACCATGGCCTTTTGCATCTCGAACTTCTCAGCTTCTTTGCCAGACTTGTCGCTGTAAACGCCGTCAATCAAGTCTTTGATGCGCTTGACCACGCTGCGCGGCGTGATGTTGTTTTCGATGTTGAAGGCAATCTGTTTGTTGCGGCGGCGCTCGGTTTCATCAATCGCCCGCTTCATGGAGTCGGTGATGCGGTCGGCGTACAAAATCGCCCTGCCGTTGAGGTTTCGGGCAGACCGACCGATGGTCTGGATCAGGCTGCGCTCAGAGCGCAAAAAACCTTCTTTGTCGGCATCCAAAATAGCCACCAGACTGACCTCGGGAATGTCGATACCTTCGCGCAGCAAGTTGATGCCGACCAACACATCAAAAGCCCCCAGCCGCAAGTCACGCAAGATTTCCACCCGCTCGACGGTCTCGACGTCACTGTGCAGATAGCGCACCTTGACACCGTTGTCAGTCAGGTAATCGGTCAGCTGTTCGGCCATGCGTTTGGTCAGCGTGGTGATCAGCACACGTTCGTTTTTTTCCACGCGAATGCGGATTTCTTGCAGCACATCGTCGACTTGGTGCGTGGCCGGTCGCACTTCGACTTGCGGGTCGACCAGCCCGGTCGGCCGAACCACCTGCTCGACCACGCGACCGGCGTGCGTCTGCTCATAGGCCGCAGGCGTGGCTGAGACAAACACGGCTTGGCGCATCTTGCCCTCAAACTCTTCGAACTTGAGCGGCCGGTTGTCCAGCGCGCTCGGCAGCCTGAAGCCGTATTCAACCAGCGTTGTCTTACGGGCGCGGTCACCGTTGTACATGGCGTTGAGCTGACCGATCATGACGTGGCTCTCATCCAAGAACATCAGCGAGTCCTTGGGCATGTAATCGCAGAGGGTCGACGGCGCTGATCCCGGTGGCGCGCCGCTCAAATGCCGGGTGTAGTTTTCAATCCCTTTGCAATGGCCGATTTCGCCCAGCATTTCCAAGTCGAACCGGGTCCGTTGTTCGATGCGCTGAGCCTCAACCAGCTTGCCTTCGCTGATGAACTGCTTGACGCGCTCCACCAGTTCGAGCTTGATGGTTTCCACCGCGATCATGACCTTGTCGCGCGGCGTCACGTAATGGCTTTTGGGGTAAATCACAAAGCGAGGAATCTTTTGCCGAATGCGTCCGGTCAGCGGATCAAACAGCTGTAGCGATTCAATCTCGTCGTCAAACAGCTCAATCCGAATCGCCAGCTCTGAGTGCTCCGCCGGGAAAACGTCGATCACATCACCGCGCACCCGAAACGTACCACGCGCGAAATCTTGGTCATTGCGGCTGTACTGCATGCGGATCAGCCGCGCAATCACATCGCGCTGACCCATCTTGTCACCCAGCCGCGCAATAAACCGCATCTGCGTGTAATCCTCGGGCGCGCCGATGCCGTAAATCGCACTGACGGTGGCGACGATGATGGTGTCGCGCCGCTCCAGCACGCTCTTGGTGGCAGACAGTCGCATCTGCTCAATGTGCTCATTGATGGCGGAGTCTTTTTCAATGAACAAATCGCGCTGCGGCACGTAGGCTTCAGGCTGGTAATAGTCGTAATAGCTGACAAAGTATTCGACCGCGTTTTTTGGGAAAAACTCACGAAACTCGCTGTAAAGCTGCGCCGCCAGCGTCTTGTTAGGCGCAAAGACAATCGCCGGTCGGCCCATCTGCGCGATCACGTTGGCCATGGTGAAGGTCTTGCCCGAACCGGTAACCCCCAGCAAAGTTTGAAACACTTCGCCGTCGTGCAGGCCCTCGACCAATTGAGCGATTGCGGTCGGCTGGTCGCCCGCCGGTTCATAGGGCATGAACAGCTCAAACGGCGATCCCGGATAGCTCACAAAGTGGCCGGGCAAGCTTTCTTCGGCCGGTGCACTGACAGGGAGAACCACAACTTCATTGACTGCTTGCATAAACCTCAATCCTGGGCCGTTAAAATTCCGACTAATCAAACAGAATACGACATTCCGTGGCTTGACGAAAAGACTGTCTCAAAGCCCCGGTCTGGTTGCACCGCTTCATTATTTTTTTCAGAGGAATTTCCATGTCTTTGTTCAGCGCCGTCGAAATGGCAGCACGCGACCCGATTCTCGGACTCAACGAGCAGTTCAATGCCGACAGCAACCCAGCCAAGGTCAATCTGGGGGTTGGTGTTTATTACGACGACAACGGCAAATTGCCACTGCTCGATTGCGTTCAGGCCGCCGAAAAACTGATGGCGGCCGAACCCAAGCCGCGCGGTTATTTACCGATTGACGGCATTGCCGCCTACGACGCGGCCGTCAAAAGCCTGGTCTTTGGGGCCGACAGTGAACCCGTCAGCAGCGGCCGCGTGGCCACCGTGCAGGGCATTGGCGGCACTGGCGGCCTGAAAGTCGGTGCTGATTTCTTGAAGCGCCTGAACCCCCACGCCAAGGTGCTGATCAGCGACCCCAGCTGGGAGAACCACCGTGCACTGTTCACTAACGCGGGTTTTGAAGTCGACAGCTACCCTTACTACGACGCCGCCAACCGCGGCATCAACTTCGCCGGCATGCTGGCTGCGCTCAAAGCGGCAGTGCCCGGCACCATCGTCGTGCTGCACGCCTGCTGTCATAACCCGACCGGCTACGACATCACTTCAGCGCAGTGGGACGAGGTGATTGCAGCCATGAAAGCCGGTGGTCTGGTGACCTTCCTGGACATGGCCTACCAAGGCTTTGGTCAAGGCATCACCGAAGACGGTGCGGTGATTGGCAAGTTTGTGGCGGCGGGCCTGGACTTTTTTGTCTCAACCTCTTTTTCCAAGAGCTTCAGTTTGTACGGCGAGCGCGTCGGCGCCCTGAGCGTGCTGTGCGCTAGCAAAGATGAAGCCGTGCGCGTGCTGAGCCAACTGAAAATTGTCATCCGCACCAACTACAGCAACCCGCCGATTCACGGCGGTGCGGTGGTCGCTGCGGTGCTGGGCACACCGGCTTTGCGCGCTCAATGGGAGCAAGAACTGGCGGTCATGCGTGAACGCATCAAAGCAATGCGCAGCTTGCTGGTTGAAAAACTCAAGGCCGCTGGCGTCAAGCAAGACATGAGCTTCATCACCACCCAAGTGGGCATGTTCAGCTACTCCGGCTTGAGCAAAGACCAAATGGTCCGTCTGCGCAATGAGTTCGCGGTGTACGGCACCGACACCGGCCGCATGTGCGTGGCGGCGTTGAACACCAACAACATCGACTACGTTTGCGCCTCGATTGCCAAGGTCATCTAAGCGCAAGGGCTGGCCTGACGCATCAGGCCTCGCCCCAGATCATCGAGCGCATAGAAATCGACGCCAGCTGAAAACTGGTGTTGAAAAACTTCACTCGCTCGCCTGAATCGACAGCACCAGCGGCGTACAGCAAGGGCAAAAAATGCTCGTACGTCGGGTGCGCCATGGTGGCTAAGCTACCGAGCTTTTGAAAATTCTGCAACGCCTCCAGTTGCCCTTGCTGCACATAACCGCCGATGGTTTGGTCAAACTCCAGCGCCCAGTCGTAAGCCTGGCTGGAGGCTGCACCGCGCTGCATTTGTTGCAAGTTATGGACCGCATTGCCGCTCGCGACGATCAAAACGCCACGCCGCCGCAAAGCCTTGAGCTGGCGCGCCAAGGCGTAATGATCGCTGGGCGAACGGCTGTAGTCCATGCTGAGTTGGACCACGGGAATGTTCGCTTCGGGGAACATCGGTTTCAAAACCGACCATGCGCCATGATCGAGTCCCCATCCGCTGTCCAGACCCAAGGGCAAAGACATGCGCTGACGCACTGCACGACTGATGTCGGCAGCTGCTTCAGGCGCGCCCGGCGCGGGATATTGCTGGTCAAACAGTTCCTGTGGAAAACCGCCGAAATCGGGAATCGTCTTTGGCTGTGCCATGCCGGTCAGCCACCAACCTTGCGTCAGCCAGTGTGCAGAAATGCACAAGATCAGCTGCGGCATCGGCCAGTCTGAACCAAAACGCCCGCCCAGTGCTTGCCAACTGCGCCGGTATTCGTTGTCGGTCACGGCATTCATCGGGCTGCCATGGCCAATGAAAAGAACTGGCAGCAGATCGCTGGCTTTCAATTTCTCAAACTGCAAGGACGAAAGAGAAGTGGGACTGGATGCCATGAAATTTTTGACCCTTTTAGACGTTACAAATTTCAGAGATGTGTACAAAAGTTGTTACAAACACCTCATCTTGGCACTGAAACACGGTCACCGGCTTGACAAAAGTCTGCTTGCCACACGTTGTATTAGTGTGAGCTCTCCTGAAAACAAGCTCGGCTGCTGTTATATTGCACTGCAGCATTATCAGACGTCACACCAAACAAGGGCCCCACCATGCTTTACCAAGTCTATGAGACACAACGCACATTGATGGAGCCGTTCGTCGATTTTGCACAGGCTGCCGCCAAGATTTTCAGCAACCCGCTGACGCTGGCCGGTCAGAACCCTTTGGCGCAACGGGTCGCAGCAGCTTATAGCTTGATTTACCGCCTCGGCAAAGATTACGAAAAACCAAGTTTTGACTTGACCACGGTCGATGTCGACGGCACCAGCGTGGCGATTCACGAGCGCGTGGAACTGGACAAGCCTTTTTGTGAGCTGCGCCGCTTCAAGCGTTTCACCGACAGCCCAGCCACCTTGACCAAACTCAAAGGCCAGCCGGTAGTGTTGATCGTGGCGCCCTTGTCGGGCCACTACGCCACGCTGCTGCGCGACACCGTCAAGACCATGCTGAAAGACCACAAGGTCTACATCACTGACTGGAAAAACGCCCGCATCGTGCCGCTGACTGAAGGCAGCTTTGACCTGGACGATTACGTCAATTACGTGCAAGAATTTATTCGCCATTTGCAAGGCGCTTACGGCAACTGCCACGTCATCAGCGTCTGCCAGCCAACCGTGCCGGTGCTGGCCGCGATTTCGCTAATGGCTTCGCGTGGCGAAACCACGCCGCTGAGCATGACCATGATGGGCGGCCCGATCGATGCGCGCAAGTCACCCACTGCTGTCAACAACCTGGCCACAACCAAAGACTTCAGCTGGTTTGAGAACAATGTGATCTACCGCGTGCCGAGCAATTTTCCGGGCGCTGGCCGGCGTGTTTACCCGGGCTTTTTGCAGCACACCGGTTTTGTCGCCATGAACCCGGACCGCCATGCCAACAGCCATTACGACTACTTCAAAGACTTGCTCAAAGGAGATGACGCCAGCGTCGAGGCGCACCGCAAGTTTTACGACGAGTACAACGCCGTGCTGGACATGGATGCCGACTACTACCTCGACACCATCAAGACAGTGTTTCAGGAGTTCAGTTTGGTCAACGGAACTTGGGATGTGCGCAACCCCCAAGGCGTGGCCGAGCGCGTGCGCCCGCAGGACATCACCACCACGGCCAACTTAACCGTTGAAGGTGAGTTGGACGACATCTCCGGTTCAGGTCAGACCGAAGCTGCCCATGGTTTATGCCCGAATATTCCGAAAGCACATCAAAAACATCTTGAGGTCAAAGGCGCTGGCCATTATGGAATTTTCAGTGGCCGCCGCTGGCGCGAGACCACTTACCCGGCTGTGAAAGCCTTTATTTTGGCGCACAACCCTAAACCCGTTGCAGCTGTTGCTCCAGTTGCTCCAGTTGCTCAAGTTGCAGCAGTTGCGAAGGCTGTATCGGTTATCGAGGCTGTGAAAGTTATCCAAGCTGTTGAAGTTGTTGAAGTTGTTGAGGTTGTCGAGGTTGAAACCGCAACGACTTTGGCGACTGCCATGACTGGGCCAGCTGAATCTACCGTACTTGAAGCGCCAACTGCGACGCCAGAAGTGGCCCCAACTGCGACCAAAACACGTCGAGCGCCAGCGGTCAAAAAACCAACGACTCGCTCCTAAAAACCTTTGGATGCGGCCGCTAGTGACCTGATGAGCCTGGCTGAAAAAATCAACGCTGTGCTGCCGCAAACCCAGTGTATGCGCTGCGGTTACCCGGATTGCGCGGCCTACGCCCAAGCCATCGCCAGCCACCAAGCGGCCATCAACCGCTGCCCACCGGGTGGCGATGAAGGGGTGCATCGTCTGGCGGCTGTGACTGGCCAGCCCGTCACAGCACTGGATGTCGAGCATGGTCTCGAAGGTCCCCGCCATGTCGCGGTAATTGACGAAAACTGGTGCATCGGTTGCACGCTGTGCCTGCCGGTCTGCCCGACCGATGCCATTCTGGGCAGCAACAAGCTCATGCACAGCGTGATTGAAAAACACTGCAGCGGTTGCGAGCTGTGTATTCCTGTTTGCCCGGTCGATTGCATCAGCCTGGTCAATGTGACCGCGCTTGAAACCGGTTGGCAAGCTTGGTCGCCCACGCAGGCCGATGAAGCGCGCAGTCGTTATGCGTTTCACCAAATCAAACAAGAGCGGGAAACCCAGGTGCAAGCCGACCGACTGGCGCAAAAAGCCAAAGCAGCACTGGCAGATGTCGCCACTCATTCAAAACACACCGACAGCGCCGTGCTCAACGACAAGCGCTTGGTGATTGAAGCAGCGCTAAGCCGGGCCAGAGCCCGACGCAATGTGGTTGATTAAGCTGCCGACAGCTACTGAGTGGACATGAAAATCGGCTGCATCCAGCAACGGCTCTTGTTGCCGGTGACGTCATAGGCCATTTTTAGTACCACTCAGGCCACGCGTTCAGTCAGCTGCATATCTTCGACCAAACGCAGTCAAACACAGCAGCGTTACCAGGGCTCATGCGAGTGCCTCCTTGGAATACGGACGTAAAAAAAACAGTAAATATTCGGTAGACCCGTCTTGCTAGTTAGTCG
>JBBAPN010000054.1:0-16123 GCA_040400815.1 Polaromonas sp.
CTGTTGGGTGCTCGTTAACGCTCAGCCAGTAGATTGCGCAGTGCTGAGTTCAGTGGGGGTATTTATGGGGGTACTTTGATTTTTTTGAATCAAAGAATGCAGTATCAATGCGGTCTGCAGCCGTTGATCTGTAAGACGTCCGCCCGCCAAAGATGAGTTCCGGACTGTCCAGTACAGTCCGGAACACACCCCTAAAAGCCCCGTATACCGGGGCTTTTTTGTTTTCTACCGTCCAACGAGGGGTATTGCAAGCCGATGCCTGTTGGGGGTATCTTTGCGCGCATGGGGCTGGCATTGCAGCAGTAGCTGAATTGGTGTTGCGCAGCTTGGTCAGAGCGAAGCCAACAACAATCCCGAGTGGCGCTGTTTCAAAGCCGCGGAATCCGGCACACTTTGCACAACGATGAATGGTGGTTTGTTCTCACCGACATCGTTGCAGCGCTGACGGGTGCCGCTGATCCGTCGGGCTATTGGATGAAGATGCGCAGGCGCGAGTCCGGTCTGGGCCTGGACAGCCAAGGGGTGGGCAAATTGTCCCCCCTTTGCGCTGGTGGTCGACACGGCGGGCGGCAGAAACTCCAGTGCTGAAACACGCAAGGAACGTCTAATTTATAGGGTCTGCAGCCAATGATCTGTAGGGTGTTTCCTCAAGGAAGGGCTTCAAAGCCCTTGCTCGTGAAGCTCTGCTTGGCTTGCGGGCCGACCAAGTACGTCATCAGGCGCTTGGCTTCGCTTTGATTGGGTGCGCTGGCCACGATGGCGGCGTCATAGCGGGTCCAAACTTGCAGTGACGCGGGCAGGGGGCCTGCCAATTTGGCACCTTTGGCTAGCAATATTTCGTTGATCGAATAAACACCGACGTCAACATCACCAAAACCAACGGGAGCTACCGGGTTGTTGCCCGTGCCGAATTGAGTTTTATGTTTGATCTCGGCACTCATTTCTAAGCGTTCAAACAAGGCTTTGACTTGCAGTCCGCTCGAGTTCTCGCTCGGGTCTGCGTAAATTAGCGATTTGGACTGCCGGATGGCCTGTTGAAAGGCCTCTGGACTGGAAACATCTGTTGCGGGCGCAGCCTGCGGCGTGGCCACGCCTAAGCCGGATCGGCCAAGAGCAGAGCGGTCATTTTTTTGAATCTGCCCGGTAGCGTCTAACTCAGTGATGAGCTCTTCGGAGGCCATCACCACATCCGGGTGCTCTGACCCGTGTAAAGCGGATTTGAGCTGCGCGCGATTGACGAATCGTACCGACACAGTTTGTCCGGTGTCTTTTTCAAATTTGACCAAGGCCTCGCTGACGGCCTCTTTCAATGGCATCACGCTCAATACAGTCAGCTCGCCCGGCCCTGCCGTCGCCGGTGTGAGGCAGGCAAAAGACAGGAACAGACCGCCCAACAACGGGCCTATTGTTCGAGTGATGTCAGTCAAAATTGACGTAGGCATGCTCATTCCTTGCTTTTCTCACCGACCACCACATACGCAAACAAGTTGCCTATTTGTTCTTGAGATAAAACACTTTTCCAAGGTGGCATGCTGTTCTTGCCATTGCTGACTGAGTTGATGAAGCGTGGTCGTTGTTTGGGGGGAAAGGTTCGCAAGTCAAAGAAGCCGCCGCCTGAATCGACCATTTTCTGACCATGACAGACGGCACAGTTGTCCGCATACAGTTTGGCGCCCGCTGCAATTTGTTCAGCTTGGAATGTGGGCACCTCATCTTGCGCAAAGATCGTGGAGCAAAACAGGGCGCTGACGGCGACAGAAAATAGCAGACGCATGGGATAACTTTGAGGTAGGTTAACGGCTCTTAAATTCCTATGAAAAACAGCCGGAACGACATGTGTCGCGCCGGCTGCAAAGGGATTAAAGCTGCTTATTCAGGGGTTGCAAATGTCCAGACCGAACCACCTTTGGGCACGTTCTTGACGGCTGTTCCGGTAAAGCGCACGCCCAAGCCACCCAGACCGGACAGCACCGTGACGTATTGCTTGCCCTTGTGGCTCCATGTGATGGGGTTGGCGTTGATGCCGGAGCCAGTCTGAAATTGCCAGAGTTGTTTGCCGGTGTCCGCGTCCAAGGCAATGAATTCACCGCTGTGACGGCCGGTGAACAACAGCCCACTGTCGGTTGCCAACATTGATGACCAGTTGGCGTGATCATTCAAGGGCACTTGCCACTTGGCCTTGCCGGTGACGGGATCAATGGCGCTCATGTAGCCGCGGGGCTCACCCGGTTCAAAGTCGATTTTGATGTCCTTCATACCGACCCAGCGCGTGCCGGGTTTATAAGGCAACTCAAGATCAACCATTTGCATGCTGGACCACATGTGAATGGTGTTGGCATACAAAAGGCCAGTTTTTGGACTGAAAGCCGCGTGCTGCCAATTTTTTCCGCCCACGATATTAGGCCAAAGTTTGACGCTTTCACCGGCACGCATTTTGGTTGCCACTTCGGTGTCCACAGGACGCCCCGTCGCCATGTCAATGTGGCTGGCCCAGTTGACCCGCTCGTAGGGGTTGGCTGCCAATAATTTGCCATCTGCGCGGTCAAGCACATAAGAGAAGCCGTTGCGGTTGAGTTGCATCACGGTCTTGCGTGTTTTTCCGTCAACTTTGAGATCACCCAAAATGAGCTCAGAAACCGCGTCGTAGTCATACACGTCGTTCGGTGTGAACTGGTAGTGCCACACCAACTCGCCTGTCGACGGACGAACCGCAATGACAGATGCGGTGTAGAGGCTGTCACCGCCGCGGTATTTTGGATTCCAAGGGCCGGTATTGCCAGTGCCCCAATAAACCAGGTCGAGCTCAGGGTCGTAAGAGCCGGTGATCCAAGTACTGCCGCCACCGTTTTTGTAGGCGTCTTCAACCTTCCAGGTGTCGCCGCCTTTTTCATCCGGGCCAGCCGTGGTGTAACGCCGCCACAAGGCTTTGCCGGTGGCTGGGTCGTAGCCGGCGATGAAGCCGCGGATGCCAAATTCTGCGCCCGAGACGCCGGTGATCAGCACGCCATTGGCAACAACCGGCGCACCGGTGATGGAGTAGCCGTCTTTCCAGTCGATGACTTTGGTTTTCCAAATTTCCTTGCCGGTTTTTTGGTCCAGTGCGACCATGTATGCATCCAGCGTACCGCGCAGCACCATGCCGTTGTAAAGCGCAACGCCTTTATTGGACACGCCGCAGCAAACGATGCGTGGTGTATCAGGGTCAAAGTCCACCGGCGTGCGCCAGATTTGCTTGCCGGTCAAAGCGTTGATGGCGACGGTCCATTTGGCATCGCTGACGTACATGACGCCGTCGTAAACAATGGGTTGTCCTTGTTCGCCAAAATCATTTTCAAGCGACAAGGACCAGACGGGTGCAAGCTTTTTAACGTTTGACTTGTTGATTTTGGACAGTTTGGAAAAACGCTGCTGGCCGTAGCCCATGCCATAGGTCAGCACGTTGTCGGTATTGGCGCCATCCTTTTTGAGGTCGTCAGCGGTCTGCGCTTGAGCGGTAAAAGCTGCGAACAGGGCAAGGCTGAGTGCCAAAGTTTTTATCTTCAGTTGCTTCATGTGAAAGGTCTCCTGTTGTTATAAAAATTATTCAAACTGACATCAAACGGCTGTCAACGGGTCATCAAACAGACCTGAGTTGCTGACGGATGGGCAACTGGCGAATACGCTTGCCGGTTGCTGCAAAAATCGCGTTGCACAAGGCCGGAGCCACCGGTGGAAAACCGGGTTCGCCGACACCGCCGGGTGCGACGTTGTAGTCGGACGGGGCCAAATGGACACGAATGGTTCGCGGTGCTTCGTTTTGGCGCATCACCGGAAAGTCATG
This sequence comes from Polaromonas sp., assembly GCA_040400815.1. Taxonomy (GTDB): domain Bacteria; phylum Pseudomonadota; class Gammaproteobacteria; order Burkholderiales; family Burkholderiaceae_C; genus Polaromonas. The sequence goes on from JBBAPN010000054.1 coordinate 3,821, forward strand.
GAAATTGCTCTCAACGACCCGGCCGTTCTTAAAGCTGATTTCACCGTGCATGGCTGTTCCCAAGCCCATGATGGCAGCGCCTTCGACTTGCGAACGAATGCGTTCAGGGTTAACTTGCGGGCCGCAGTCGATAGCCATGTCGACGCCAATGATCTTGATGCCGCCTTTGGCATCAACTTCGACTTCGATGGCGGCAGCGGTGTAACTCATGAAAGAGTAAGCCACGGCAATACCCAAACCTCGGCCCTTCGGCAGTTTGCGGCCCCACTTCGCGCCTGCAGCCGCCAGCTCTACCACGCGGCGCATGCGGCCTGTGTCGACCGGGTAACGATCGGGGTCTTCGCCCATGTTGTTGGTGTCAGACAAGGCGTAGGGGTTTAAGCGACGGGCTGGCCCAATCAGGTCGACCAAGTAGTCTTTCGGGTCACGACCAGCGGCTTCAGCCAGCTCAGCGACAAAGCACTGGATAGCAAAAGCGTGTGGAATGTTGTAGACCGAACGGAACCAGCCGATGCGGGTGTGTGCTTCGATTTCGGGTGTTTCGATTCGAATGTTGGGGATCTGATAAGGTAAGTGGAGTGCGCCCAAGCTCATCTCATTCACGTTCAGTGTTTTCACGTTGAGCGCGAAGGTCGAGCCAATCGAGGGGCCGACCGAGCGGTGAAGCCACGCCTCTGGATTGCCCTTGGCGTCCAAGGTGCTCTCCATGCGCTGAACTGTGACCGCGTGCAGGTAACAGTGCTGCAGATCGTCTTCGCGGGTCCACTGCACCTTCACCGGTGTACTGCCCATTTCTTTGGCGATCAGCGCTGCTTCGGCCACGAAGTCGTGCTTGGACTTGCGCCCAAAGCCGCCGCCGAGCAGGGTGACGTTGAGCTTGACTTGTTCTGGTTTGATGCCGAGTTTGGCCGCGACCAAGTCGCGGGCGCCCTGCGGATTCTGGACTGGCGCCCAGACTTCGCAGATGCCGTCAACAATGCGGGCGGTCGCCACTGGCGGCTCCATCGTGGCGTGTGCAAAATGCGGCAGGTAATACTCGGCCTCAATGCGCTTGCTGCTTTGCGCCAGCGCAGCCAGGGTGTCGCCGTTGTTGCGAACCGCCTTGCTGCCGGGCTTTCGCACGGAGGTCTCGAGCTCTTTGCGGTAATCAACGGAGTTGTAGCTGGCGTGAACGCCATCGTCCCATTCAATGCTCAGGGCTTCGCGTCCCTTGATGGCCGCCCAGGTGTTTTTGGCGACGACCGCAATGCCGCCCAGCGGATTGAACATGGCTGGCAAGGGCGTGCTTTTGATTTCCACCACTTTGATGACGCCTGGCACCAGCAGCGCTTTAGAGGCGTCGTAGGTTTTGACCTTGCCGCCCATCACGGGTGGACGGGCGATCACGGCGTAGACCATGCCGTCTAGGCGCGTGTCGATGCCGAACTTGGCACGGCCACGGACGATGTCGGAACCGTCGATCAGCCGGACGTCGGCTTTGCCGATGTAGCGAAACTCGGATGGCAATTTCAGCTTCAAACTATTGCTGTCTGGCACCGGCAGCTTGGCGGCAGCCAGGGCGACTTCGCCAAAGCCCATTTTGCGGCCAGTAGGCAAGTGCACCAGCTGGTGATTTTGAGCTTGAACTTCACTGGCCAGCACATTCCACTTGGCAGCCGCAGCGGATTCAAGCATGGCGCGGGCCGCCGCCCCGACGCGGCGCAATGCCGCGCCAGATTGCCGAATGCTGCGGGAACCGTCGGTATTTTGGTTGCCGTAGGTGGCGTGATCACCCGGTGCCTGGACGACCCGGACGCGCTTCAGGTCGGCTTCGAGTTCGTCGGCCACGATCATCGGGATGCTGGTGCGCACGCCTTGGCCCATCTCAGAGCGATGGCAGACCACGGACACCAAACCGTCGGCAGCGATCGAGACAAAAGCCAGTGGGTTATCGACGACACCGCCAGGCATCCGGTCGCCTGCGTACTTGACTGGGGCCGGCGGTGTGGCGGTTTGCGCAAAAACGTCGCCGGACTGGCTGACGGCCAGCAACAAGCCGCTCGCACTCATGGTTTTGAGCCAGCTGCGGCGTGAGGTCGTGGTGGCTATGAGCAAAGCGTCGGTGACACTGTTTTCTGGCAGTTGGACAAGGTTGTTCATGCTTTGGCTCCCCGTTGGGCGGCAACAGTTTTGATGGCAGCGCGAATGCGGGTGTAGGTGCCGCAGCGGCAAATGTTGCCGCTCATGGCTTGGTCTATGTCAGTGTCTGTTGGGTTTGGCTTGGCTTTGAGCAAGGCCACGGCTGACATCACTTGACCGCCTTGGCAGTAACCGCATTGCGGCACATTGGCGGCGACCCAGGCGGCTTGCACTTGCGCTCCGAGTTTGTCGTTTTCGAGGTTTTCCAATGTGGTAATTTTTTTGCCAACAGCGGCTGAAATAGGCAGTACACAAGAGCGAACGGCGTCGTCACCGAGGTGCACAGTGCAAGAACCGCAAAGACCCGCACCGCAGCCATATTTGGTTCCTACCAGGCCCATCTCGTCGCGCAACAGCCACAGCAGCGGCATGTCAGGCGAAGCGTCCGTGTTGAGCGTGCGGCCATTGATTTGTAGCTTGATCATTGTTTAAAACGTCCTTTGGATCGATTTTTGGGGGGTGTTTAAGGGCGGCTCTCGCTGAATTAAGAGAGTCTTGTTATAAAAGTAGAGTTACAACTACTCGCCAGTAAATCGTAATAATCATAGGTAAATTCAGCCAGGCAAGATGTTGGTGATTACCCTTGCTGGTGGCTCCCCCTAAAGCCTAAGAAGAGGGCGACGAAATAATGCCGTTGCGCAGTGCCAGATGGACGAGTGCGGCTGAGGTAGTGACGGCCAGTTTTTCTTTGATCAAGGTCTGGTTGTTGGCGATGGTCTTGGCGCTCAGCGACAAGAGCTCGGCGCATTGCGTGGGTGAAATACCCGTGGCCAGCAGCCTGAAAATCTCGAACTCGCGTGCGGTCAGACTGGCCAGCCGGGCGGCTTCTGCATCCGCTTGGTGGCTGATCAGTGAGGGTGAAAAGTTGGGGCTCAAATAGCGTTGGCCGTCATGGGTTGCCCGGACCGCGGCGACCAAGCTGTCCGGAGAGTCGTTCTTGCTGACAAACCCTTGGGCGCCAAACTCGAGCGCGCGCCTGGCCATCGGGGCGCTGTCGTGCATGCTGCAAATCAGCACTTTGCTGCGGGCGCAGTGTTGCAGGATTTTTCGCATCAACTCCATGCCGCCGACACCAGGAAGGGACAAGTCAGTGATGCAGACGTCGGGGCTCAGGCGCACAAAGGCCGCGTAAGCGGATGCGGCGTCACCGGCTTCGGCCACCACGGTGATGTCACCGGCTTGTTCAAGCAGTCGCTGGTAGCCGGAGCGCACCACGGGATGATCATCGACCAGCAGGACGCGAATCATGGGAAGGTTTTGCACAGCGGCAGCATGACTTCGATGATCAGGCCGCTGCCTTGCGCCGGCTTGAGCGTGATCTCGCCGTGCAGCGCGGCCACTCTTTCGCGCATGCCCACAAGGCCCAGTCCATGAACCGAGGCTTCGGTCTCGGCCAAGCCGCAACCGTCATCTTCGATGCGCAACTTGACGGCGCTGCAGTCGGTGTTGGCATACAGATCGATGCGCACTTTGCGGGCGTCTGCGTGGCGTGTCACGTTGGTCAGGGCTTCTTGGACCAAGCGGTAGCAGGTCACGGCGACGTCGTCAGCGACTTCGACTTCGGCAGGGAATTGAGTTGGGAAAAAATAGCAGGCCACCCCGGTTTGCTCTTCCCAAGTCTCGCAAAGTTCTTGCACTGCTGCCTGCAAACCGAGGCTGTCCAAGACGGGAGGGCGCAGGCGGCCCAGCATGTCCCGGCAAAGCGCATGCAGCGTTTGCGCTGCATGGTCGATGCGCCTGGCGCTGGCCAGCACGCCGACAGCGTCGTTCGCGCGCGCATGCAGAATGTAATTGGCGTCGGTGCGAATGGCGGTGCAACTTTGTCCGAACTCGTCGTGCAGATCGCGGGCCAAAGCGCGGCGCTCATTTTCTTGCACCCTGATCAAGGTTTGCGACAGGTCGCGGTTGTGGCGCAACAACTCGGCTACTTTTTGTTCGGCGGAAATGTGTTGACGCAAAGCGTTTTGGGTTTCGGCCTGGCGTCTGAATGCGAACCAACACAAGCCGAGTGAAAAAACCAACAGGCTCAGCAGCCACTCATCGAGCTGCAAGGCTTCATGGCCTTTGAAAAAAGCCCCGAGCTTTTCTGACAAGTCCAGTTGCGATGACACCACGAAGCAAAGCAAAACAGCCAAGCTGATCATCATCAGGTCGGTCGAGGTTTGTCGCCAGGTGGGCAACAGGCTTGGTTTTTGCATGGTGTGAAGGGCGGGTGCTTGGCGCTGCCAGAGGCTTGCTGGTGATTGTTGGTTGGTGCAGCCCGCTGCGCTGTGCTGAGCTTGTTTTGCAGCGCAAATCGTAGCCGATCTCGGTCTGGCTGGGGCCGCCTGCGCGCAGACAAATACCCGTGGCGGGAATTATTCCCTTGCGGCCCGCTCTGGTGATTTGCAAAATACCGGTTCAGTCAGCTGGGCCAAGCCCGTCGGTATTTTTTCAGTCATGGAGTTTGGTTTGGTATCACGCAAAAGATTTTCGACTTGTTCGGCTGCTGTGTTCTGCAGTTGGTCCCTGGCTGCTTCTCTGGCCACCTTTGAAGGCGCGCAAGCGGCCCCCGAATTGGCCGCCGTGACGGTGATCGCCAACACGCCATTGCCCGGGCTTGGGCAGCCGCTTAACGAAATTGCGGCACCGGTGCAAACGGCCACCAGCCGCGAGATGGCGGCCAGTGGCGCGACCGATCTGGCTGACTTCATGAACCGCCGATTGGGCAGTGTGCATGTCAACGAAATGCAGGGCAATCCGTATCAGCTGGATGTGAATTACCGCGGCTACACGGCGTCGCCTTTGTTGGGCACGCCGCAGGGTTTGTCGGTGTACATGGACGGCGTGCGCATGAACCAGCCCTTTGGCGACGTCGTCAGTTGGGATTTGATTCCCCGCTCGGCTATTTCGTCCATGACCTTGATGCCTGGCGCCAATCCCTTGTTTGGTTTGAACACGCTGGGCGGTGCGCTGTCGCTGCAAACCAAGGACGGTCGGTCTGATCCGGGAACGGCGCTGACGACGACGCTGGGAAGCCATGCCAGACGCAGTGTGGCGTTTGAGCAGGGCGGTTTCAATGACCAAGGGCTGAGCTGGTTTTTGACCACCAACCAGTCCAAAGACAATGGTTGGCGCAACGATTCACCGTCTGATGTGCGCCAGCTGTTCAGCAAAATCGGCTGGCAAGATGCCCAGACTGACCTGAAGTTGTCTTGGGTCTACGCCGACAACCAGCTCAACGGCAACGGCTTGCAAGAGCAGACCTTGCTGGCCCGCGACTGGCGCAGCATCTACAGCAAACCAGACATCACGCAGAACAAGTCGACGCTGCTGAACTTGGCTGCCAGTCACGCTGTTAACGATAGTTTGCTGTTTTCGGGCAACTTGTATTACCGTCAAATCAACAGCGCCAGCACCAATGGCGACCTCAATTCAGGGGCGCAAGACCAGGCGGTGTATCAGCCCAGCGCAGCAGATCAATTGGCGCTGACCCGCGCGGGTTACAGCGGCTTTCCGACCAGCGGCGCCAACGCGGCCAACACGCCATTTCCATTTTGGCGCTGCATCGCGCAAGGGTTGCAAAACGCCGAGCCCGCCAACTATTGCAACGGCGTCAGCAACCGGACCCGCACGACGCAACTGAATCAAGGTTTGTCGGGGCAGCTGACCTGGCTGGGTGACTGGGCAGGCAGCCGTCACCAGTGGGTGGCCGGTGCCGGCTATGACGCCAGCCGGGTGAACTTTTCACAGACGACTCAGCTGGGGTTTCTCAACGCCGACCACAGCGTCAACGGGATCCCAGCTTTCGCTGATGGGGTCAGCGGCGGCAGCCAAGACGGGGCGCCTTTGGACAACCGGGTCAACCTGAACGGACGCACCCAGACGGCCAGTCTTTACGCCAGTGACACGGTCTCGCTCAAGGACAATCTTCACCTGACGATGTCGGGGCGCTACAACAAGACGGTGGTGGACAACCAAGACCAAATTCACGCCGCCGGCGACCCTGCTTCGCTCAGTGGCGTGCACCAGTTCTCACGGTTGAACCCAGCCATCGGCCTGACCTACAGCCCGACCAGCAGCTTGAACAGTTATGCAGGATTCAGCCAAAGCAGCCGAGCGCCGACGGCGATCGAGTTGGGCTGCGCCAACCCCGACCAACCCTGCAAGTTGCCCAACGCCATGGCTGGCGACCCTGCGCTCAAGCAAGTGCTTGCCCGCACTGTGGAGGCGGGCTTGCGCGGCACGGCGGGCGGCTTCCTGCGCTGGAATGCCGGGGTCTTCAGCACGGACAACCAAGATGATATTTTGTTCGTGGCCAACGATCAGGCTGGTTTTGGTTATTTCAAAAACTTCGGAAAAACACGTCGACGGGGCTTGGAACTTGGCTTGGGCGGCAAGACCGGTTCGCTGGTCTTGGGGGCTCAATACACCTGGCTGGAGGCCAGCTACCAAAGCGCAGAAACAGTCAATGGCAGCAGCAACAGCAGCAACAGCGCGGCAGCCGCAGGCACACCGGGTGTGAATGGCACCATCGCGATTCGGCCCGGAGACCGAATTCCGCTGATCCCGCGACAGATGGTCAAGTTGTTTGCCGACTGGGCGCTGTCGCCAGCCCTGATGTTGCATGGCGGCATGGTCGGCATGTCTGGTGCTTTGGCACGTGGCAACGAAAACAACGGGCAGCAAGCCGATGGCACTTACTACCAAGGGTCGGGCCGCAGCGCTGGGTACGCGACCTTCAATTTGGGGGCCAACTACCGGGTTTCTTCGCGGTGGCAATGGGCACTGCAATTGAACAATGTTTTTGATGTTCGCTACAGCACCGCGGCGCAGCTGGGTCAGACTGGTTTTGACGCCAACGGCAACTACTTGGCCAGACCGCTGGGCGGCAGCGCCGCGACCGGCTACCCCTTGGTGCACTCAACGTTTTATGCGCCGGGCGCACCGCGTGCGCTGTGGTTGCAAGTGCGCTATTCCTTTGACAAGCCAGCCGGCGCTTGAGCCAGCAGGGCCAGCACTTTGGCGTGCTCGCCTTCACGGGCCATGTCGGCAGCTGTTTTGCCGCGACTGTCTTTCAGGCGGCGATCAGCACCTTTGCTCAGCAACAGGCTGACCGACGATTCTTGGCCGTAAGCGGCGGCCCACATCAGCAAAGTCAGGTCGTTGTCAAGCGGTGCATTGACCCCTGTGCCCGCCTCGATCAAGGCCAGCAGGCAGTCGCTGCAACCTTTGCCAGCGGCATAGGTGGCGGCGTTTTTCTTGACCCGGTCGAGCGGGTCAATTTTCGCGCCTGCCGCCAGCAATTTGCGAACAATCTCGGCATTGCCGCTGAAAACGGCGCCCATCAGCGGTGTGACCCCGGCAATGTTGGCCAGATTGACGTCGGCGCTGGCTTTCAGCAAAACATCGACCAGCGCAACATTGCCTTTGGCCGCGGCCATGTTCAAAGGAGAGTCACCATTGCGGTCGCGCGAGTTCACCTTGGCCCCCTGAACCAAGAAAGCACTGGTTTGCTCGACCCGGCCGGCCCGGGCGGCCATCACAAACTGGCCGTTGATGTTGATTTCGCCCATGCCTTGCTGGGCCAGCACCCAGGCAGCGTTGCTGCCTAGCAGCACAAAAAAACAAGCACTCCGAAAAAGCTGGGTTAGGCGAGTTTTGGCGTTCATGGTGTGTGGTTTCTGGTTAAAAAGGTGAATTTTAAAAGTAAAAATAATTTCTAAATTTGGCGCTTGGAAATCATTCTTTAGAGTGTATATTCGCCGTCGAGAAGAAGTTTTCTTGAATTCGAAAAATAGTTTTTTTACTTCTCAAGTTTTTAAAACGCTAAAACACGGGAGATAAAAATGGTCAACATGAAATCAGGCGCTAAAATAGGTGCAGTCCTTGCGCTTTTCGCTTTGACGGCGTCGGTCGGCGCAGAAGAAATACAGGGCCAAAAGGGCATGGGCGGTGGTGCTGTGGCGATGGCCAAAGGCATCAACGTCACCCAGACCCAACTGAACAACGCCGGCAACCAGACCAATGATTGGCTGCACACCAACGGTGACTACGCCCAAACGCGTTTTTACCAAGGCACGCAAATCAACGCGACCAACGTGAAAAAGCTCAGCCCAGCTTTCATGTTTCAGACCGAAGTGCGCGAGTCGATGGAAACCGCGCCTATCGTGGTGGACGGCATCATGTACATGACCACGTCTTACAACCATGTGTACGCGTTGGATGCCGTCACCGGCAAAGAATTTTGGCACTACAAACACAAGATGGGTGCCATCACCACGTTCTGCTGCGGTCCAAACAACCGCGGTGTGGCGGTTGAAGGCGGCAAAGTGTTCATGGGCACGCTCGACGCCAAACTGGTGGCGCTGGATGCCAAGACCGGCAAAATTTTGTGGGAAACCGAAATCGCTGACCCTGAAAAAGGTTACAGCGAAACCATGTCGCCAACCGTGGTGGACGGCAAGGTTCTGATCGGCACCAACGGTGGTGAATACGGTATTCGCGGTTTTGTCAAAGCCTTCGACTCTGCCACTGGCAAGCTGGCTTGGACCTTCCACACCATTCCTGAAAAGGGTCACGAAGGTGTTTGGGCTGAGACCGATGCCACTGGCCGCAACATGAAGCGTGACATTCCAGCAGAAAAAGCGCAGTTCGCTCGTGACAGCTCTTTTTATCAAACCCTTGGTGGCGGTGTCTGGATGAATCCGGCGGTTGACTTGAAGACCCGCACGATTTTCTTTGTGGTCGGCAATCCGTCGCCTGACTTGTACGGTGCCGAGCGTCCTGGCGACAATCTGTACACCGATTCGTTGGTGGCGGTTAACCTCGATACGGGTGCTTACAAGTGGCATTCACAGTACATCGCGCATGACGTTTGGGACTTGGATGCGGTCAGCCCACCGATCCTGATGGACGTCAAAGACAAGAACGGCAAGATGATTCCTGGCGTGATTCACGGTGGTAAAACCGGTCACGTCTATGTTCACAACCGTGAAACTGGCGAGTTGATCCGCTTTTCAGAAGCCATGATTCCGCAAGAAAACATGTGGGTTCTGCCGACCGCGACTGGCGCACGCATGCTGCCAGGTGCCAACGGTGGCGTCGAGTGGTCACCGATGGCGATCAATCCTAAATTGCGCATGGCCTATGCACTGAACCTGCACCAGCCGATGACCTACCACGTTGAAACAGCCAAATACCCAGGCGGCAAACTGTGGCTTGGCGGCGCTTTCAAAGTGGTTGAAGGTGAAAAGCAATGGGGCCGACTGGCTGCTGTCAACGTCGACACAGGCAAGATGGCTTGGAAGTTTGACACCGAGCAGCCTTTGATTGGTGGCGCATTGGCCACCGCTGGCGACCTGGTTTTCTACGGTGAAGGCAATGGTCTGTTCCGTGCATTGCATGCCAAAACTGGCAAACTTTTGTGGGAATACAACTGTGGCGCTGGTGCCAATGCGATGCCCGTGTCGTATGCCGTCAAGGGACGTCAATACATCGCCATGGGTTGCGGCGGCAATACACAGCTTGACTTCAAGCGCGGCAACACCATGGTGGTGTTTGCATTGCCAAAGTAAACTTTAAGTTGACATGGGTCGGGCGTCCCGCGCCTGACCCGAAGGTGTTAGATTGAATGGCCGTCCTCTCGGACGGCCATTATTTTTTTTAGAACGCAAGACATCCATGCTCAAAAAATTTTCAGTCCTGTTCGCAGCGGTTGCCGTGGCAGCTTTGTTTCAAGCGCCCGCTGCTGCTCAGGACATTGAGGCCGGTCGGCTCAAAGCCCAAGCTTGTGCGGCCTGTCATGGGGCCGACGGCAATTCGCCAGCGGCGATGTTTCCAAACCTGGCGGGACAAACCTGGCGTTATTTGTACGTTCAGCTGAAAGACTTCAAAGAGGGGCGTCGAGAAAACCCGATGATGACACCAATGGTTCAAGCCATGAGTCGTCAAGACATGATCGACATTGCCAACTACTTTGCGGCACAAAAAGCCAAGCCGTCGCCCTTCAAAGCGGACGAAGCCAAAATAAGTTTGGGCAAAGCCAAGGCCGACGAAACGCTGTGCGCCATGTGCCACATGGCCGCTTTTGCAGGACAAAACGAAATTCCCAAAGTGGCTGGGCAGCAATACGACTACATCGTTAAGCAATTGCACGACTTCAAGGCGCGCAGCCGAACCAATGATGCCGGCAACATGACCAGCGTTTCGCAGACTCTGAGCGAGGCTGATATTGAAAACCTGGCGCATTACATCACCAGCCTGAGATGACATCCCAGGCCGTCGTTCAGCGCTATGACCGGACGGCAAGGCTGCTGCACTGGCTCATTGCTGGCCTGCTGTCAGGCCAGTTTGCCTTCGGTTGGTGGCTCACTGAGATCGAGCGGGGGACACCTTTGCGCGGCTTCTTGGTGAACAGCCACAAAAGCACAGGCTTGCTTTTGGGGCTGTTGATTCTGCTGCGTGTAGGCTGGCGCATCGCGCATTCACCGCCGGCCCTGCCAGCCTTCATGGACCGTGGTCAGCGGCTGATGGCCGCCACGAGTCACTGGGCCATGTACTTTTTCATGCTGATCATGCCGCTGTCGGGTTATGTGGCTTCCAATTTCAGCAAATACGGGGTGAAATTCTTCAACCTCATCACCTTGCCACCCTGGGGGCCTGATGATAAAACCCTGTATGCCGTTTTCAACCAAATCCATCAAACCAGCGCGGTGATTTTGCTTGCCTTGTTGGGCTTGCATTTGGCCGCAGCTGTCTGGCATGGTCTGCGTCGGGATGGCATCTTGTCAAGAATCTGGTTGCGCCCTTTTTAGGCCGACTTTTCAATCGATTTATTTGTTCCATTGCAGGAGATTTTCATGATCAAACATTCGTTTGCCCAACGGGCTGTGCTGGGTCTTTTGTGTGTTTTTTCTGGTTGGGTCGTGGCCGCGCCGTTCGCTTATGTGCCGAACGAAGGCTCGGGGACCGTTTCTGTGATTGACACTGAAACGGATCTGGTGGTTGCCGAAATGCCTGCGGGCGACAAGCCCCGCGGCTCGGCTGCGGGGGCTGACAACCGGTGGTTGTATGTCAGCGATCAGCCCAACAACCAACTCAAGTTGATCGATCTGCGTCAGCGCAAGCTGGCAGGGCAGGTGAATCTGGGGGAGTCACCTGAGGGCGTGTCGATTTCTCCGGATGGGCGCTGGGTGGCTGCCGCGGTTGAAGGGCGAAACGAAATCGTCATCGTTGACACGGCCAGCAACACCTTGGCTTTTGCCATCAAAGTGAAAGGGCAAAACCCTGAACATGCTGTTTTCAGTCCGGACGGGCGGAGCATTTTTGTCAGCGCAGAAGAAGGCAATGCAGTCGACATCATTGACTTCATTGCCCGTAAGCAAGTGGCCCAAGTGGCGGTCGGTGCACGGCCACGCGGCATCGGTTTTTTGCCAGATGGCAGCCGCGCCTTTGTGGCGACAGAAAACAGCAATGAGGTCTACGTCATTGACGGCAAATCTTTTCAAATCATCGGCCATATCAAAGCCGGGTTGCGCGCGAACGGCGTGGCAGTCCACCCTGACGGCAGCCGCGTTTATATTTCAAATGGCGGCGAAGCCAGTGTCTCGGTGATCGATGCGTCAACTTTGAAAATTGTCGCCACAGTGCCGGTGGGACAGCGGCCTTGGAACATGGCGCTGACGCCAGATGGAAAGAAGCTTTACGTGGCCAATGGCCGTTCAAATTCAGTCTCTGTGATCGACACCATTCGAAACGTCAAATTGAAAGACGTCAGTGTTGGCAAATTGCCGTGGGGGGTGATTGTCAAATAGTTGGACGAACTGCTTGAGTCAGCAAAGCCACCGACCCGCAGCAGTGGGCAGGTAGGTCAAGTGCTGCCACGCGGCAACCTGCGAGCCGCTGGCCGAGTTCGGGGGACCACTCGGTCAAGCCCAAGCCCAGGCACTTGAGGGCGGCTTCAAAGCCCGTCCAGGCCTGTGCAAAAGCGCTTGGAAATATCTCTGGCGCCGTGCCTTGAAGTCTGGCCGTGACTTGTGGTCCGAGGTAGTCGTTGGCCAAACGCATCCCATCGGCTCCCTTTTCGGGGCCAGCGTCGAGGCGCATCATGTCCACCCCAACCCCAACCCCAACCCCAACCCCAAC
>JBBAPN010000055.1:0-15878 GCA_040400815.1 Polaromonas sp.
GCGGTGATGCCGAGGGCTTCAGCGGCCAGTTCGGCTTTGTCGGAGGTTTTCCACAAAATCGAGGCACAACCTTCGGGGCTGATGACCGAGTAAATCGAATATTGCAACATGACCACTTGGTCGGCCACCGAAATGGCCAGTGCGCCGCCCGAACCGCCCTCGCCAATGATGGTCGTGATGATCGGCACATCCAGCTGCGCCATCTCAAAAATGTTGCGGCCAATGGCTTCCGACTGGCCGCGCTCTTCGGCGTCAATGCCGGGGTAAGCGCCCGGCGTGTCGACAAAAGTGAAGACCGGCAGTTTGAATTTTTCTGCGGTTTTCATCAGGCGCAAAGCCTTGCGATAGCCCTCGGGCTTGCTCATGCCGAAATTGCGCAAACCGCGTTCTTTCGTGTCGCGTCCTTTTTGGTGACCCAGCACCATGCAGGCGGTGCCGTTGAAACGGGCCAAGCCGCCAACGATGCTGAGGTCGTCAGCAAAGTGTCGATCGCCGTGCAATTCAACAAAGTCAGTGAAGATTTCGTTGACGTAGTCCAACGTGTAGGGGCGCTCGGCATGGCGCGCGATCTTGGTGATCTGCCAAGGCGTGAGGACGCTGTAAATGTCTCTGGTGAGTTGCTGGCTCTTTTTGGCAAGTTGCTCGATTTCGTCTGAAATGTCGACCGCAGACTCGGTCTGCACATAACGCAGTTCTTCGATTTTTCCTTCGAGATCGGCGATCGGCTGTTCGAAATCGAGAAAGGTTTTTTTACGCATGACCTTGCTCCTTTGTAACTGGTGAGGTGAATCAGCCGACACGGCGGTCAGCATCGTCAGGGGATGGAATCAGTAGGCGACCGGCACCGGATCGAGCGAGCGCCAAATATACCAAGTTGCGACGGTGCAAAAAGGTGCCCAAGCGCCAGCCACTTCGCGGGCGTCGCTGCGGCTGACCGATTCACCCGAAAAATAACACTTGCTGATGCCATTGATCAAACCCACATCGTCGAGCGGCAACACATTGGGCCGCATCAGGTGAAAGATCAAAAGCATCTCGGCGGTCCAGCGGCCAATGCCGCGAATCGCGATCAACTCGGCGATGATGGCTTCGTCGGCCATCGACGGCCAGTTGTGAACATGCACCGAACCGGCGTCAAAATGCAGCGCCAAATCAACCAAATATTCGACCTTGCGGGCACTCAAACCCGCCGCCCGCATGTCGTCTATTTTGAGTTTAAGCACATTGGCCGGCGTCATAGCGGTAGGCAGCACCTCAAACCGATGCCAGACGCTTTGTGCCGACTTGACCGAGATTTGCTGGCCGACGATGCTGCGCGCCAAGGTGCCGAAAGCATCGCCACGTGACTGCAGCGAGGTGTCGCCCAACTGCGGTATCAGCCGCTTCATCACACGGTCTTTTTTGACCAAATGTTTGCAGGCCTCGGCCCAATAAGCGGGCATCGTCAGGGCGGGTACCAAAGACTCAGCAACGTCATCAGCTCCGGTCTGTGTTTTTGCCAAAACTTTCATACTTTTGCCTCCCAGGTGGTGCCGCTGGGACCATCTTTCAGCACAATCCCGCGCTCCAGCAAGCTCTGACGAAGGCGGTCAGCGCCGGCAAAGTCTTTGGCCAACTTGGCAGCAGCGCGTTCGGCGATCAGGCCTTGAATGGTGGTCTCGTCCAGCGCAGCGCCGGCTTTCAAAAAAGCGGCAGGCGAGCCTTGCAACAGCCCCAGGAAAGCGCCCAAGGCCTTGAGCAAACCGGCCAGTTGCTGCGAGCCGGTGCGATTGATCTCGCCGGCCAGGTCAAACAACACGGCCACTGCTTCCGGCGTGCCAAAGTCTTCGTCCATGGCAACTTTGAAACGCGCCGAATACGGCTCGCTCCAATCAATCTCCACCGCTGCCGGCGTCACCAAGTCCAAAGCTGTGTACAAGCGCTTGAGTGAGTTGCGCGCATCGTCAAGATGCACGTCGCTGTAATTCAGGGCGCTGCGGTAATGGGCGCGGATGATGAAGAAACGCACGGTCTCGGCGTCGTACTGCGCCAGCACGTCGCGGATGGTGAAAAAGTTACCCAGCGATTTCGACATCTTTTCGTTGTCGACCCGGACAAAACCGTTGTGCACCCAAAAACGCGCCAGCGGTTTGCCGTTGACGCCTTCGCTCTGGGCGATTTCGTTTTCATGGTGAGGGAACTGCAAATCAGCCCCGCCGCCGTGAATGTCAAAGCTCTCGCCCAGCGTCTGGCAGCTCATGGCCGAGCACTCAATGTGCCAGCCGGGTCGGCCTTTGCCGTAAGGAAAGCCTAAAGCGGCAGCGTCCCACTTGGCGTCTTCGGGCTCGCTCTCTTTGGCGGACTTCCAGAGCACAAAGTCGAGCGGGTCTTGCTTGCCGTCAAGCACGGCCACACGCTCGCCCGCACGCAACTCGTCCAATGACTTGCCCGACAATTTGCCGTAACCCGGAAACTTGCGCACGGCAAAATTAACGTCGCCGCTGCTGGCTTGGTAAGCCAAGCCTTTGGCCTCTAGCGTCGCTATCATGCTCAGCATTTGCGGCACGTGATCAGTGGCGCGGGGTTCGAGCGTTGGCGGCTCAATGCCAAGCGCGCCGATGTCTTGGTGCATGGCAACGATCATCTCGTCGGTCAGTGTACGAATACTGATGCCGCGCTCCACGGCGCGCTTGATGATTTTGTCGTCGATGTCGGTGATGTTGCGCACGTAGGTGACTTGGTAGCCACTGGCGCGCAGCCAACGTTGCACCACATCAAAAGCCATCATCATGCGGGCGTGACCGATATGGCACAGGTCGTAGATCGTCATGCCGCAGACGTACATGCGAACTTGGCCCGGCACCAACGGCAGAAAATGTTCTACGTCACGCGACAGCGTGTTGTAAATGCGAAGACTCATGAATGGGGAGAAAGGCTGGGGGAGTGTGAAAAACTGGGCTGGCAAAGTGCCGAGTGCAGACTATACCTGCCCGCTACAATCTTTTTTCATTATGGCGAGCCTTCAGACAATCCGGCGGGCCCAGCGAACAGAGCACAACCCAACACCAAACCATGCAAACTTCAGCTGACCTCATTCTGAAAAAATTAACCTTGGCCTTGCTCTGCGGCGTCTTGTTCGGCGCACTTGCCCCGACCACAGTGCGGGCCCAAAACTACGCTACTCCGATTGCACCGTACATCGACGACTACACCAAAGTCACCACGCTGGTGGGCGCCAAACAACTCAAAGAGGCCTTGCTCAAAGCCGATGCCTTCTTAGACAGCAAGCCGAAAGACCCGCAAATGCGCTTCATCAAGGGCGTGGTTCTGACTGAAATGGGCCTGTCGGCTGACGCCATGACGCTTTATGTGACCTTGACGCAAGACTACCCGGAGTTGCCCGAGCCCTACAACAATCTGGCGGTTCTGTACGCGGCCAACAAACAGTTTGAGCAGGCCCGAATCGCCCTTGAGATGGCCATCAAAACCAACCCAAGTTACGCCACAGCCCACGAAAATCTGGGCGACATGTACCTCCAGCTGGCCGGTCAGTCTTACAACAAAGCGCTGCAGCTCGAGCCCTACAGAGCCGCGGCACAAAGCAAGTTGGCGCTGATCAGCACACTCCTTGGCGCCAAGCCCTGACAATCCGACTGCCCCCCTCAGACACTTTCAGCCATCCGTGAACCTCACATGAATTCAAAACCCAACCGGCTTGCGCGCCGCTCACTTTTCGCCTTGATCGTGGCGGGCCTGATGGCTGCCAGCGGCTCGACTCCCGCCTTCGCTGACGCCGCACCGCGGGTCAAGTTCGCCACCAGTGAGGGCGACTTTGTGGTCGAGGTGTATCCAGACAAAGCGCCCAAAACGGTTGAGAATTTTTTACGCTATGTCAAAGACAAGCATTACGACGGCACAATTTTTCACCGGGTCATCAACAACTTCATGCTCCAAGGCGGTGGCTTTGACGCCAAGTACGCCGAAAAGCCAGGCCGTCCGCCGGTGCGCCATGAAGGCCAAGAAGCGCTCGCCAAAGGCGGCGACAAAAACACCGTCGGCACCTTGGCCATGGCCCGAACCAGTGACCCGCAGTCGGCCACCGCGCAGTTTTTCATCAACGTCAAAGACAACGACTTTTTGAACCCGACGCTGATACCGCCAGGTGATCCGGTGCCACGCTTTGAATACCAAGGCCAAGTTTACGAAAACACGCCACGCGCCAAGCTTCTGAACGCATCGCAACTGTTTGGCTACACCGTCTTCGGCAAAGTCGTCAGCGGCATGGACGTGGTCAACAAAATCAAGTCCGTGCCCACCGGCGCTGGCGGGCCATTCCAAAGCGACGTTCCCAAAACCCCAGTTCTTATAAAATCTGCAACTTTGATCAACTGAAACCCATCATGAGCAACCCACAAGTCGAACTCCACATTGCCGGTCACGGCGTCATCACCTTGGAACTTGAGCAAGACAAAGCGCCCAAGTCGGTGGCTAACTTCCTGTCTTACGTCAACAAAGGCCATTACGACAACACGGTGTTTCACCGCGTTATTCCTGGCTTCATGGTCCAAGGCGGCGGTTTCGAAGTCGGCATGAAACAAAAACCAACCGACGGTGAGATTGAAAACGAAGCCAACAACGGCCTTAAAAACAATCACTACACGGTTGCCATGGCGCGCACCAGTGCACCCCACTCGGCCAGTTCGCAGTTTTTCATCAACGTCTCCGACAACGGCTTTCTAAACCACAGCGCGCCGAGCGCTTCGGGTTGGGGCTACGCGGTGTTCGCCAAGGTGATTTCGGGCATGGCCATTGTTGACACCATTGCAGCCGTCAAAACCGGCAATAAGGGCCACCACGGTGACGTGCCGCAAACCGACGTGATCATTGAAAAAGCCGTGGCCTTGGCTTGATCAAAACCAGTGTCTTGCGTTGCGGGCGCTGCACCTAGCACAAGACCGCTGAACACCTGATCACCTGATCACCTTCAAATGACCGTGCCCCAGATTGCCGAGCTGCAAGCTCCCGCTGCCTGGGGCACGGTCGATTTCATTTCAGACCTGCACCTGAGCGCTGATGAGCCCGCAACCCTGGCGGCTTGGCAGCGTTACATGGAAACGACACCGGCAGATGCGGTCTTTATCTTGGGTGATCTGTTCGAGGTTTGGGTGGGCGATGATGTGCTGAGCGCCCACTCAGCCACCTTGTTGAAGCCACTTGCAAGCCCGGTTTTGAGCTTTGAAGACCGCTGCATGCAGGTGCTGGCAGCCAGCTCTGAACGTCTGGCGCTTTTCTTCATGCACGGCAACCGCGACTTTCTGGTCGGGCAAGGCCTGATGCAAGGGTGCCACGCCACGCTGCTCCAAGACCCGATGGTCTTGCATTTTTCTGATCAACGTTTTCTGCTTTCGCATGGCGATGCGCTGTGCTTGGCTGACACCTCGTACCTGCAGTTTCGCCAACAAGTGCGCAGCGCTGCTTGGCAAGACATTTTTTTAGCCAAACCATTGGCTGAACGACAGAGCATCGCCCGTGGGCTGCGCACCCAAAGTGAGGCCCGCAAGCAGTCGGGCCAAACCTATGCCGATGTCGACACCGACGCGGCCAAACAGTGGCTGACTGCCGCCGATGCCAGCACACTGATCCACGGACACACGCATCGGCCCGGCCAACATGAACTTGGCGATAAGCAGCGCCGTGTGGTGTTGAGCGACTGGGATGTCGCCGCCACACCGCCACGGGCAGAAGTCTTGCGACTGACCCAAACCGGGCTGCAACGCCTGTCGCTGAGCGCTGGTCGTTGAGCATTAACGTCTAGCCCAAACCGAACGCCATCCAAATGCTGACGTGGCTGCGCCAACACCTTCAATGGATTGGCTTGGCCAAGCCAAGCCCGCGCGCCATACCAGACGCCTTGTGGTTGAGCACGCTGCAGGCTTGTCCATTTCTCACGGCCGACACCGCCAACGACCCCGAACAATTGCGCGCGATGGTGGCTGAGTTCTTAGCCGACAAAGAATTCAACGGCGCGCACGGGCTGCACGTCAGTGACGCCATGGCCGTGGCGATTGCCGCTCAAGCTTGCTTGCCAGTGCTGGACCTGGGACTGCATTGGTACGACGACTTCAAGGGCATCGTGGTGCATCCCGGCGCCATGTTGGCACGCCGCGAAGTAGTCGACGATGCTGGCGTGGTGCACCATTACAAAGAAGCCTTGTCCGGCGAGGCCATGCAGCACGGCCCGGTCACCCTGAGTTGGGCCGACGTCGCCGCCTCTACCGATTCAGCCCAAGCCGGCTACAACGTCGTGATCCATGAGTTTGTGCACAAGCTGGACATGCGCAGCGGCAGCGCCGACGGCTGCCCGCCCCTGCCCTCCCGACTTGCCAGGGAAAGCTGGCGCGACACCATGCAGGCCAGCTACGCTCGTTTTCAGACGCAGTTGACAATGGCCGAACGCTTCGGCGCCGAGCCGCCTTGGCTCGACGCCTACGCGGCGACCGCCCCAACGGAATTTTTCGCCGTGGCGTCCGAGGCTTACTTCGTCAACCGGCCGCGCTTTGCGCAAGAGTTCCCAGAACTCATGCCGCTGTTCGCGCAGTTCTTCAACGCTTCAGCAGCGCTTTAAGCACGTTTTGCACGCGGCGTGTTTGCGCTGCATCGAACGGGCTGGCGAACACTTTGGCCATGTCTTCAGCCCAGGTTTCGTGCGGTGCCGGTGCATTGCGACGGGTCAACAACTGCAACTGCAACAGACGACGCGCGCTGATGTGCTCGGCCGGTGTCGGCAATTCTGTGGCGATTTCCATGCGCAACAAAGCTTCGGCTGAGTCGCCGGCAGCAGGTGCGGTGAGCGCCTGAGCCCAACGCGTGCGCACAGCCGCTGGCACTTGCTTGCCCAGATCTTGGCCGGTTGGCAGCTGCTCTGGATCGCGCTTTTCCCAAGCCGATATCAAGTGCGTCAACACCTCGCCATGGGCTTGCTCAGCCAGCTTTTTAAGGGCTGAGTTGGCCGTCTCAAAGGCTTCACGCTGAGCCCGGAAGGCGGCGTCACCCAAACGTGGACCGCGCTCTTCAAACGCTGGCCGCTCGCTGAAACGATCTGCGCGATCACCTCGGCCACCACGCTCGTCGCGGAGTGGTTCGAACTTGTTTTCCATGCCGGTGCGTGGTCGCGCATCTTTGCCGCCAGCGCGAGGGTCTTTGCGATCACCAAACTTGCCACCGCGGCCAGCCGGCGCCGGCTCAGCCTTGCGCATGCCTGGGCGGTCATCGCCGCGCATGGCCACCACCGGCTTGGGCGCAACTTTGACAACCACCGGGGCGGCGGGTTCAGCGTCTGCGTCGACTGCAGGCTCGTCGGCTGCTGTGTCGTCGGCGGCTTCTGACTGAACTTCGGCATCAGGTTCAGCGGCGACAACGGTTGCATCGACTTCAGCGGCAACAGGCGTTTCTTCAGCGGCGCTGGTCACGGGCTCTGCAGCGTCAGCGGAGACAACAGCTTCGGCAGAAGCAGAAGCAACAATGACAACCGGAGCCACAGCGACCACAGCAGCCGCCACCGGCACTTGCCCACGCACCACGGCCTCCAATGCTTTGGCGGCAGCGTGAATTTTTTGCGCATCGCCACTGGCCGTGGCTTCTGCCACGGCTTTCGAGGCCTCGACCACCATGCGGTCGAACTCGCCTAAAGCGCCAGCCGCTTTTTCGCGGTCAGCGGTTTTACGCTGGAAAGCATCGTCAATCGGTTTGCGGAAAGCATCCCAGAGCTTTTGCTCTTGCTTGCGCTCGATCGGCACGTGCTGGGCTTCTTGCTGCCAGCGTTGCTGCACAGCCTTGACGGCGTCAATCCGCAGTTGGGGCTCGGCACCCAAAGTCTGTGCTTCTTCGATCATGGCGCGGCGACGGGCCAGGCTGTCGTTGCGGGCGGTGGTCAGCGGCGCATCTGCGGCGTCCATCGCCGCTTTCCAGACCGGCTGAATGTCGGCAAAGGTTTTTTCGCTCAGGTGGCCGGCTTCGCGCCATTGCGAGACAAAGCCATTCAAGCTGCGGATGTGCTGCTTCCAGTCGGTGTTGGCCTTGTTGGCCTCAGCCCAAGCCAGTACTTCGTCGATCAAGACCCGGCGCTGGGCTTTGGTGGCTTCGGTTTGTTCTTTGGTTTTTTCAAGCCAAGCTTCGACCACTTTGTGGGACTCGTTGCAAGCGTCGTCAAAACGCTTCCACAGCGCGTGGTTGGGTGTGCCGCCTTGGTCGCTGGTTTTCCATTGCTCACGCATGGCGCGCAAGGCCTCTTGCTGCTTGCGACCGCCCATCGGCTTGGCCACCAGCTTGTCGGCTTTCTCGACCAGGTCTTCGCGGATCTGGTCAGCGCGCCAACGCTGCCAACCTTCCAGCTCACCGGCGGCGGTCAAGGCGGCGTGGGAAGCGGCTTCCAGCGCGCTGTCTATGTGACGGATGTTTTCCTTCAGGGCGTTGCGCAAATCTGCAGCCGCCTTGGGTGTCGACTTGCCGTGGCCTTCTGCCACTTCGCTTTCTAATTTGGTCAGCGCGCCTTGCACAGCGGCGGTGGACTTGGCCCGCAATTCAGCCAACACGGCGGGGTCGAGTTTGACCTTGGGCGCACGGGCGGGGTTGTCGGTCGCGGTGGTTGGGCCAACATGGCTGACACCGCGCACCGAACGCAATTCGTCAGCCCACACGGGTACCGCAGGCAGCGGCGCTGCAGGGTCTTCAGACGCCGTCACAGCAATCGACAAAGCACTTTGGAAAGCCTCCCACATGGCCAGAAACTGAGCGCGTGAAGCCTCTAAAAGCGGCGGGAATTTCGCATCGACGCTGGCCCAGATCGGGTCGGCTGTGATTTCATTGGCCTGATCCTGCCAATGCGCGACATCGGCGCGCAAGGTCTCCCAGACCGTCTGCGCGTCGCGCCACGGTTTGGTCGACAGCACTTCGGTGCGCTGGGCAATCAGCACTGCGGCTTCACGCTGCACCTGCGTGCGGTGCTGCAAGTCTTCGATCGTCTTGACGCGGTCGGCAAGTTGCACTTTCAGGCTCGCCAAAGGTTCGCGCGACAGCGGTGCACCGGCCTTGGCGGCGTCACGTTGCCAGGCCAGCGCATCGGCCAAATTCAGCTTGGGCAAGGCCAGCAGCGTCTGCGCTTTGTCGGCCCATTCGGCAGCCACCGCTTCTTGGCCCTTGGCGCGTTTGAGTTCGTCGAGCTTTTCTTTCAGCAGCTTGGCCGCACCTTTGTCGCGGTTCGACAGCTCTTTGTAGACATCGGCCAGTTGCTCGGCGCTGGGGTTTGTCGCCAACCATTCGCGCAAACGAGCCGTCCGTTCGCCAGACGTGGGCGCAGAAAAAACACCACCCGTCAGCAGGTCGAGTGACTGGGTGTCAACGCCTTTGGCCTGCGTTGATTTGGCGGCGGAAGAGTCGGCTTTTGCAGAGTTGGACATGGTGAATGCTTGAAAAAAAGGGGTGAGGCGCGGCGCTGACGGGCTCGTCAAAGGTCATTTCAGCGGCAGGCTAGAGGCAACCAAAGGGGTAAAGTGCGGGCAAAGTCTGCGCGCAGAAAAAACTTCAGGAATAAAGTGTTGCGCGTATTTTCGCTGTTTTTTGGCAAGCCCTATGAAACAGCCTGCAGCGCCCAGTCGTGAAGCGCCAAAACCAGCGTGTCGAGACCCGCTTGTTTGTCCTTTTAAAGGCCGCAACGGTCGCCTGCATGCTTGATAAAACCGGCGGCTTGACTCGCTCACTGCGGTTTTTAATCAGCCTTGATTGAAACAAAATTGAATAAAGAATTGATTCTTTATTCTTGACAGGTTATTAAAGAAGCCCATAGAATCCGCCCGTATCTGCCTAAAACACAGTTTTCATCTCAAAGCTGCCGCCAACAGCCCGCCCAACAAGGCTCTTCCTCAAGCGACAACGCTTGGCTTGTTGGTGACCCAATCCTAGCGTCTGGCCCAAAGCCAGCTGCGTCGAAAGGAGTTCCATGACAGTGCTATCCATATCGAGCCTGCAACAGTGCTTGGTCAGTGCACGCAGCAGTGCCCGCAATGTCGTCAGAGACATTGGTGAAGGTTTTTTCAACATCAGCCACAACAGTTTTGCCATGCTCGGTTTGGCTTTGGTGTTCGTGATGATCACCCTGAGCGCCAGACCCGATCTGCGGGAAGCCGGCGAAAGCCGCTTGATGGCATTGTTGCTGGCCCGCCAAGAAGCCACTGTCGGCTTCACGGAACCCGGTGCGGTTGACCGCGCCACCGCCGTCAACCCGAAAGATCTGCCGACCAAGCAAGCCGCATTGGCCTTGTGGCTGAGCAAAAAATACAACGTCGCGCCCGAGCCCTTGAGCGCTTTGGTGGCCCACGCCTTTGACATTGGCAGCAAGTCCAA
The DNA here is from genome assembly GCA_040400815.1 of Polaromonas sp. Classification (GTDB taxonomy): domain Bacteria; phylum Pseudomonadota; class Gammaproteobacteria; order Burkholderiales; family Burkholderiaceae_C; genus Polaromonas. The sequence continues at coordinate 10,378 of JBBAPN010000055.1, forward strand.
GTTGGACCCAACGCTGATTTTGGCCATCATGGCAATTGAGTCCGGCTTCAACCCTTTTGCCCAAAGCCCGGTCGGGGCCCAGGGTTTGATGCAGGTGATGACCGGCATCCACCAAGATAAATATGCCCATTTCGGCGGCAAACTGGCCGCCTTTGACCCCGTGACCAATTTGCGCGTTGGGGTCAAGGTACTTGAAGAGTGCATAAGCCGGGCCGGCTCAGTCGAAGGCGGGCTGAAATTTTACGTAGGCGCCGCCAACACCGATGACGATGGCGGCTATGTTGGCAAAGTCATGGCCGAGCACAGCCGCTTGCAAGCTGTGGCTGGTGGCAAACGCCAGCCGTTCGACAACCAGTCAGCGCCAGTGGGCATTCCAGTGACGTTTCCATTGGCACCCACGGCTGCACCGCGGGCTGTGCGCAGCCCGCAAAATGTGGCTATGCTGGGCGGCTGAGGCGGCCCTCAAAACCGTCAGCTACACTGCACAAGCGCGCAACTGGCGATAGGCCCGACCTGCTGAAAAGCGGCATGGGCTGACGTGGGACACCACTGGGAAGCGCGCCGCTCTGAGGTTATTTGACCAAGAGCGTTCAGCCGTTCGCCTGGGCAGACTTTGCATCTCTTTCTGGCAGAGCTCCGCTTGGAACTCGGCTGGTAGCATGAGGGCAAGAATCACCGTCTTTAGGACTGCCATGTACCACCGCAACATTCTGGTTGAACACACTGACCCCGAACTCTGGGCGGCCATTCAGGCCGAAAACGCCCGCCAAGAACACCACATCGAGTTGATCGCCAGCGAAAACTACGCTTCGCCCGCCGTCATGGCCGCGCAAGGCTCGCAGCTCACCAACAAATACGCCGAAGGCTACCCAGGCCGCCGCTACTACGGCGGCTGCGAGCACGTCGACGTCGCCGAGCAACTGGCGATTGACCGCATTAAATTGATTTTTGGCGCCGACGCTGCCAACGTGCAGCCGCATTGCGGCGCATCCGCCAACGAAGCGGTTTTCTTGGCCTTCCTCAAGCCTGGCGACACCATCATGGGCATGAGCTTGGCCGAAGGCGGTCACCTGACCCATGGCATGCCGCTCAACATCAGCGGCAAATGGTTCAACGTCGTCAGCTACGGTCTCAACGCCAAAGAAGAAATCGACTACGACGCGATGGAGCGCAAGGCGCATGAGTCCAAGCCGAAACTGATCATTGCCGGCGCCTCGGCCTATTCGCTGGGCATCGACTTTGCCCGCTTCGCCAAGGTGGCAAAAGATGTCGGCGCTATTTTTCTCGTCGACATGGCCCACTACGCCGGCTTGATCGCCGCGGGCGTCTACCCGAACCCGGTGCCACATGCCGACGTTGTCACATCGACCACCCACAAAAGCTTGCGCGGCCCGCGTGGTGGCATCATTTTGATGAAAGCCCAGCACGAGAAAGCCATCAACAGCGCCATCTTCCCCGGCCTGCAAGGCGGCCCGCTGATGCACGTCATCGCCGCCAAGGCCGTGGCCTTCAAAGAAGCCATGGCGCCTGAGTTCAAGGTGTATCAGCAGCAAGTTATCACCAACGCCCGCATCGTCGCGGAAACGCTGATTGAGCGCGGCTTGCGCATCGTCAGTGGCCGCACCGAAAGCCACGTCATGCTGGTCGATCTGCGGGCCAAAGGCATCACTGGCAAAGAAGCCGAGGCGGTATTGGGCGCGGCGCACATGACGATCAACAAGAACGCCATTCCGAACGACCCAGAAAAGGCGATGGTCACCAGCGGCGTGCGCATCGGCACCCCGGCCATGACGACACGCGGCTTCAAAGACGAAGAAGCCCGCATGACCGCCAACCTGATCGCCGACGTGCTGGACAACCCGCGTGACACCGCCAACATCGACGCGGTTCGCGCCAAGGTTCACGCCTTGACCAGCCGCTTCCCGGTCTACGGCTAAAACGTCACTCGGACAGCGCCATGAAGTGCCCGTTTTGCAGTCACTTGGAAACCCAGGTCGTCGAAACACGGGTCTCTGAAGATGCCGATTTCATCCGTCGTCGGCGTCAATGTGGCGCCTGTGAAAAGCGCTTCAACACCTACGAACGGCCGGACGTCAACTTCCCGGCGATTGTCAAAAAAGATGGCCGGCGGATTGAATACAAGCGCAGCAAAATGACCGACTCGATGAGTCTGGCATTGCGCAAACGCCCGGTGAGCATTGAGCAAGTTGATTCGGCGATCGAGCGAATTGAAGAAAAACTGCTCAACCTGGGCCTGCGCGAAGTGCCGTCGGCCCGTTTGGGCGAACTGGTCATGCGCGAGCTGAAAAAGCTCGACAAAGTGGCTTATGTGCGCTTTGCCAGCGTCTACCGCAGCTTTGAAGACATCGACGAATTCAAGACGTTGGTCGATGAAGTTCGGCGCTGAACAGCCGTTTCGGCAGGTGTTCAGTGCCCAGTTTTTTCAGCGCCAAGTTTCTTCAGCGCGAAGTTGTCAGCGCCAGCAGTCCACCACGTTGAGATCGCTGCCCTCCAAACCCTTCAAACCGGTCTGGTTGAAGGTCAATGTGCCGCATTTGTCGTTGGCCATGCTGCCGACAGGGTCCGCCCGGAGTACATAGGCGTTGACGGTCACCGCCTCCAGCTTGAGCTGGTAACGCGGCTCCGCCCCGGCAGGAATGCCCTGCAAACGAGGTGGCAGATCGGGCCATTTTCCAGGCGCCTCAACTGTCCCGTCATAGCGCCCGTGCGCGCTGTAATAACGCACCATGAAGTGCTGCGCATCCAACAAAGCGGCGACAGCTTCGGCCCGATGACCGCGCTGAACATGCTGCCGGTAGCTGGGAAATGCCAGCGCCGAGACGATGCCCATGATGGCCAACACCAGCAACAGCTCGATCAGGCTGAAGCCGCTCGGGGAATAAGCCGTCGAGGTTGAATTGGGGTTGGCAAGCATGCTCGGATTCCAGTCAATAGATGGGTGGGTTGAGAATGCGGCGCCAGGTGCGGTCTGCCAAGATGCCGGCTGAAGCATTGATTTCTGCTGGCTGGCTTGACCCAGCCGTGCGTTGAATGGCCACCGAAGTTTGCAACCAAACCACCGCCCCCTTGAGCGTAAAACCACGGCTGTCGGCCATGTAGTCGGGGCTGAAACCGCGGACGGTGACGACGTAAACAAAACCGCCCTCCAGGGCTTGTTTTTCGACCACGCATTCAGGCCTCTGAGCCGGCTTGAAAGCACTGTCTAATGTCGCGATGACGGCCTCTGGCACGGTCGTCAGCGAAGCCGACGAACTGCCTGAATTGCTTGAAGCACTCCAACTGGCGCGCTGTCGCCATGCCCGTGTGGCCGCCTCCGTAAAGGACAGACTCGACTCTCGCAGGCTGGCCACCCGCAAGTCGTCTGCCAAGCTCAATTGGGCCTCGCAGTAACGCAAAGCCGCTTCCGCATAGTGCTGTGCCAGCACTTGCATGCGAAAGTTGTTGCTGACGCGCTCGTTGGAGCTGGCATTGCGCAGCGTCGCAGCCGACATCAGCGCAATAACTCCAAGCATGATCAAAACAATGATGAGAGAGACGCCGTGTTGGTGCTTCATACAAGTCAAAACGGCATCTTGTTGCGCAATGCCGTGGTGCCAAAATACGCCCGGCGCAAATAACCGTCCGCGGACTCTTTGGGCGCTTGATCACAGTCGACGTACGACTTGAGAGAGGCGTCCTCAGCAGTGATCACCGGCTCGGCACTGCGTATCAGCAAACACACCCGCACGCTCAGCACCAAGTTGAAGTCTTGCACGGCAGAAGCGGTGACGTAGCGCACCAGCTTGCGCGGCGCGTCGCTGTTGGCTTCGCCGTACCAAAAATGCAAACGCTCGACGTTGTGCACCAGCGGCGCGGCGTTGCCTTTGGGGCCGGTGCACTGCAATGCGTCGCTGTTGGCGCGGTAGCGGTTGTAAGTGATGCCCGTCTCGCCCTCCTGAAAACTGTTGCCGAGGCAGTCAGAAGGCTTGCCTTCGGTGACCACCGAGTTGTCGAGGTCGGCCTCGTACGTGATTTCGATGGCTGGCGAGTTGACGCCGCCGCCGCATTTGGCCGGTGTGTTGACTGCCGCTGCTTGGAAACCGTTATCGCAACCAAACACCGGCCGTCCGTTGTAGGTTTTATTCAGCTCAGACGTTTCGGCATCTTGGCTGACGGGCCGCGCATAACCGGCCATCAACAAGTCGTTCGACAAGATACGCAAACCCATTTGGGCGTCTTCGTCCATCTGGGCAAAAGCCGATTGGAAGCGGCCGGTCTGCCATGCGCTGAGGTACGTGGCGAGGACAGCGCCCACCACCACCAAGCCAATGACCAGCGCCACCAGCACTTCGATCAAGGCGACGCCGCTGTGGCCGGTTTTGCAGCGGGTCACAGGTTGATTCTGAAGTAACTGCAGCGGATGCTGGGGTCGCTGACCGCCAGCCCCGCCGCGCATTCGTTGGCCAACGCAGGCGCTTCATCGCGGTGGGCGACCAACGGGTCGCGCCAAGCGATCCAGACGTCGGCCGCCACCGCCCTGCTGTCGCGCAAGACAAAGACCGAGCCTTCGGGCAACACGCTGCGCGCCTGGAAACGCCACTGCGCCAAGTCCAGCTCAGCCAACGCGCGGGTGCTGCAAACGCTCAAATCAGTGTTGCAGCTCGGCGTGGGTGCGCTGACAGTAGCCGCCTGTCCGGCAAAGTTGGTGCTGTAGTCATAGTCGCCAGCCCAGAAACCTTCCGCCGCCGCAGTGCCCCCGGCTGCTCGACCTTTGTTGGCGCGCATGCGCTCGCCGATGTCACTCGCCAAGTGCGTCGCCAGCGCACGGTACTGGCTCATCTTGGTGTAACGCAAGGCCGCAACGTTGAGGCTGGCCAGCGCCAGCAGCGCGACCGCAGACAGCGCGATCGACACCAGCACTTCGATCAGCATGAAGCCTTTGGGCCTTTGCAACGCGGTAGGTTTCAACTGCATGAGTCCGCGCCAGCCAGCCCGATCCGCGCGCGGCCTTGAAAGGAAATACACAGCGCACGACGGCTCTTGGACGGAACGCTGCCAGCGGGAGTGAAGAGAATCGTCCGCGCTGCCGATTTGGCCGAACCCGTGGCGTGAAAGGTGATGCTGTGGCTTGGCGACCCATTGCTGGTGATAGACGCCAAAGCCGGTAACGAAGATTGCACCCGCAACACAGCTTCTGCCGGGCCGTCAGCGGTGTCGCCATCAACTTGGGCATTGCCATTGCTATCGACAAAGACCAACCAGCCGTCCGCCCAAGCCTCACCAGCTCTGGTACAAGATATCGCATTAGCCGACTGACACACCAACACAGGCCGGGCACGTTTGAGCGCCTCTGAACGCGCATAGCGCAAGTCACCCAGCAAGGCCTCGGCGGCCAGCAGCACCGAACGTTGGACCCACAAACTGCGAAAACTGGGCACGGCCAGCGAAGTCAAGACAGCCATCATCGCCAACACCAGCAGGAGTTCGATCAACGTTAAACC
>JBBAPN010000056.1:0-1349 GCA_040400815.1 Polaromonas sp.
CACTCATTAAATTAACGTCCCAAGGTGTCTCATCGTCATTGACAAATTCCGGGCGTGCCACATTGGTTTCGGCTGAAAAGACTTTGCGCAAAGCCCGCTCAATGTCGGCAGGCCGCGTGTGTTCGCCTTCGATACGATTCGTGTAATAAGAATTCATGCTGCGCAGAAGGGCGCGCAACTCGGTGGCGGCGGCAGGCGCTGCTGAGGCGCCAAGGCTGGCTGACTCTCGGATTAAATCACTCGCCTTTTCAAGCAAGGGCCCCATGAGCCGATCTTGTGGGAAGAGCGGCTCAAATTGATGCGGGGAGTCGTACTGCTTGATGGTTAGCGAGTTCATCTGCGAGATCGTACATGAATTAATCTATTGGTAAAAGATCAATTTTTTAGTATTGTCTGCGAGATTTATTGCTAGTTTTTAAACGGCGCTGGGGCGCCGCTTAAAGCTCTTCAATCCGCCTAGCTGAATAGCTGTCCCACGCTTGGCAGCCGGGGCAGTGCCAGAAGTGCTGGGTGGCTTCAAAACCGCAGGCGGCGCAGCGGTAGCGCATCAGGGGTTTGGTGGCCTTGTCGAGCGCGCGTTGCACCAAGCTGTGGGGTTGCTCGTTTTCAAAGCGTTCGCCGGCAATCCAGCGGGTCGCGGCGACCAGCGACGGCTGTTGTTCAAGGTGTTTGACGTACCAGTCGCGGGCTGAGTGGGTGTGGCTGTCGAGCTTGATGATGGCTTCGACCAAGTCGACCGAGGGCATAGCTTCGTAACTGCGCTTGAGCAGCGCCAGCGCCGCCTGTTGCTGTTGCCCGTTGAAGGCCACGTTGGCCAACAATTCAGCCGCCAGGGGAAGCGCTTGCGGCGCGTGTTGTTCGAGTTGCAGCAGGGTGTTGAAGGCCTCTGCGTGCAGGCCGAGTTGGTTTTCTAATTTGGCCAGTTCAATCAACGGTCGCGGGGAGGCGGGTGCCAGTGCTGCCGCTTGTTTGAAAAGCGCGAGCGCCTGGTCGGTGGCACCGGTGGTGATGCTGGCCTTGGCTTGCTCGCACAGGTAATGGGCTTGGCGCACGCCAAAGCTGCCGTGGCTGCTGCTGTCGAGTTTGGCGGCGATGTCAGTGGCTTGGGTCCAGTCGCTGGAGCGCTCGTAAATCGACAGCAAGGCGAGGCGGGCTTCTTCTTGGTAGCTGGTGCCTTCGAGTTTGCGCAGTGCAACTTCAGCGCGGTCGAGCAGACCGGCTTTTAAAAAGTCGAGGGCGATGGCGTTTTGGGCGCGGTTGCGGTCGCTCTGGCTCAGATCGCCACGCGACAACAGGTGTTCGTGGACGCGCACGGCGCGGTCGTATTCACCACGGCGGCGGAACAAATT
>JBBAPN010000056.1:1449-14974 GCA_040400815.1 Polaromonas sp.
GAGACGACTTGCTGGTTGTTCAGCGCGAAGGCAAACAGCGTAAAAAAAATGGCTGCTTTGAGCAGCCAGAGGATGTATTTCACGGGTACGACTCCCTGTTGGTTGGGCGATTGTAGCGAGCGGCCAAACTCATTTTTTGGATTCAGGCACGAGCAGGAGTTCCTGCGTGCGGGCATCGACAGATTCGCGCAGGGCTTTGCCCGGCTTGAAGTGCGGGACGCGTTTTTCAGGAATAGCCACGCTCTCACCAGACCGGGGGTTGCGTCCCATGCGGGGCGGCCGGTGGTTGACCGAAAAACTGCCGAAGCCGCGAATCTCGATTCGGTGGCCCTTCACCAGCGCGTTGCTCACAGCGTCCAGAATCGTCTTGACGGCATGGTCAGCGTCTCTGTGGGTGAGTTGGCGAAAGCGGTTGGCCAGTTCTTCAATAAGGTCGGAGCGGGTCATTGAAAGCCAGTGGGTTGAATACGCAAGAAAAAATGCAACAGACAAAAAGAAAGCGGGACAAACAACCCCTGAAGGTCAATCGTCCCGCCTGCTTTTTAAGTCACAGAGACTTAGCTGTTGCTGTCCAACTTGGCGCGCAACAAGGCACCCAGACTGGTCAGACCAGCGCTTTCGCGCGTGGACTGTTGGTTCAGCGTGGTCATGGCTTCTTGCTGGTCAGCGTTGTCCTTGGCTTTGACCGACAGTTGGATGTTGCGGGTCTTGCGATCCACGTTCACCACAACAGCCGAGACTTCGTCGCCTTCTTTCAGCACGTTGCGCGCGTCTTCAACGCGGTCACGGCTGATTTCGCTGGCACGCAGGTAGCCAATGATGTCTTCGCCCAGATCGATCTCGGCGCCTTTGGCGTCAACAGTCTTGACCTTGCCGGTGACGATCGCACCTTTGTCGTTGATCGACACGAAGGTGGTGAACGGATCGGAGTCAAGCTGCTTGATGCCCAAGGAAATACGCTCGCGGTCGACATCGACAGCCAACACAATCGCTTCGACTTCTTGGCCCTTTTTGTAGTTGCGAACGGCGGCTTCGCCGGTTTCGTTCCACGACAAATCAGACAAATGCACGAGGCCGTCGATACCGGCAGCCAGACCCACAAAGACGCCGAAGTCGGTGATCGACTTGATCGGGCCTTTGACGCGGTCGCCGCGCTTGGTGTCTTGTGCAAATTCTTGCCAAGGGTTGGCTTTGCATTGCTTCATACCCAGGGAAATGCGGCGCTTGTCTTCGTCGATTTCCAGAACCATGACTTCGACTTCGTCGCCCAGTGCGACGAGCTTGTTCGGGGCCACGTTTTTGTTGGTCCAGTCCATCTCGGACACGTGGACCAAACCTTCGATACCTGGCTCGAGTTCAACAAATGCGCCGTAGTCAGCGATGTTGGTGATCTTGCCAAACAGGCGGGTAGCCTGTGGGTAGCGGCGGGAAACGCCCATCCATGGGTCGTCGCCCATTTGCTTCAGACCCAGTGAGACACGGTTTTTCTCGGTGTCGAACTTCAGGATCTTGGCCACGATTTCTTGACCCGCTGTCACCACTTCGCTTGGGTGACGGACGCGGCGCCATGCCATGTCGGTGATGTGCAGCAGACCGTCAATGCCGCCGAGGTCAACGAAGGCACCGTATTCGGTGATGTTCTTGACGATGCCTTTGACAGCGGAGCCTTCTTTGAGGGTTTCCATCAGCTTGGCGCGTTCTTCGCCCATGCTGGCTTCGACCACTGCGCGGCGTGACAACACGACGTTGTTGCGCTTGCGATCGAGCTTGATGACCTTGAACTCCATGGTCTTGTTCTCGTACGGAGTCAAGTCCTTGATAGGGCGTGTGTCGATCAGCGAACCTGGCAGGAAAGCGCGGATGCCGTTGACCAGAACGGTCAGGCCACCTTTGACTTTGCCGCTGGTCTGGCCAGTGACAAATTCGCCGGATTCGAGGGCTTTTTCCAAGCTCATCCACGAGGCCAAGCGCTTGGCTTTGTCGCGGCTCAGCAGGGTGTCGCCGTAGCCGTTTTCGACCGAGTCAATGGCCACAGCCACGAAGTCGCCGACTTGGACTTCGAGTTCGCCTTGGTCGTTTTTGAATTCTTCGAGCGGCACATAGGCCTCGGATTTCAGTCCGGCATTGACAACCACGTGGTTGTGGTCGATGCGAATGACTTCAGCAGTAATGACCTCACCCGTGCGCATTTCGGAGCGCTTGAGAGATTCTTCAAATAGGGCGGCAAAAGATTCAGACATTGATTTTCCTAATCCTCAGAACAGTGTTCCGACAGCGGAATTGCTATCGTTTTTAGAGCTGACTGTGGCGGTTTGGTGCGGCCTTGGAGAAGACCGCGGGTTAAGTTGTGAACCAACTGAAGAAGCTTCAGAAGGGCCGGGTGCTGCGCCACCAGTCAATCAAGATGTCGGTTGATGACTCAATCGAAATATCAGAATTGTCGAGCAGCTTGGCGTCTTGAGCGGGTTTCAAGGGAGCGCTTTTACGTGATGAATCACGCAGATCGCGGGCTTCCAAGTCCTTTTCAATGTCTACTAGTGTAGCCGGAATACCCTTTGAAATCAATTGCTTATGCCTGCGCTCGGCGCGGTGCAGGGCACTCGCCGTTAGGAAGACTTTGAGCGCCGCATCGGGGAAGATTTCAGTGCCCATGTCGCGGCCGTCGGCAACCAAACCAGGCAGCTGTCGAAAGCCGCGTTGCAGCGCCAGCAAAGCGGCACGCACGGGTGGGTGAACCGACACTTGCGAAGCCGCCATGCCGGCGCTTTCGGTGCGGATGGCGTCGGACACGTCTTCGCCGGACAGGAAAATTTGGTCGCCAACAAAGCGCACCGGCAGCGTGGCGGCGATGGCGGCAACGCCGTTCGCGTCGCTCAGGGCGACGCCGGCGCGGCTGGCTGCAAAGGCGGCCAAGCGGTAAAGCGCGCCAGAGTCGAGGTAGTGGTAGCCGAGCCGGTGCGCGGCTACCGCTGCCAGCGTGCCTTTGCCGGAGGCGGTTGGCCCGTCAATGCTGAGCACTGGAATATCGGCCGACCGGGCTTGAGCGACGGAAAACAGGGTTTCAAAGTAATCCGGGAAGGTCTTGGCGACGCATTTGGGGTCAAGAATCCGCACCGGCAGACCGGCCGGGTTGAAGGCTGCCAGCGAAAAGCACATGGCCACGCGGTGGTCGTCGTAGGTGTGAATGGCGGCACTGTGCCATTGCTGCGGCGGCGTGATGCGGATGAAGTCTGCGCCTTCTTCAACCTCAGCACCGAGTTTGCGCAGCTCGCAGGCCATGGCGGCGATGCGGTCTGTTTCTTTGACGCGCCAGCTGGCGATATTGCGCAACGTGGTTTGGCCGTCGGCGTACAGCGCCATGACGGCCAAGGTCATGGCGGCGTCGGGGATGTGGTTGCAGTCGAGGTCGATGGCTTTGAGTGGCCAAGCACCGCGCGAGATTTTCAGGGAGTTCGGGCTGCTGTCAATCTTCGCGCCCATCAGCTGTGCGGCTTCGACAAAGCGGATGTCGCCTTGAATCGAACCCGAGCCGATGCCCCAGACTTCAATCGCATGGCTGGGGTCTGCGCCAGTGGCAATAGCGCCCAGCGCGACAAAATAACTGGCCGACGAAGCGTCGCCTTCAACATGAATGTCGCCCGGCGACTGGTAAGTGCTGCCTGCCGGAATGGTGAAGCTTTGCCAGCCGTCGCGCTGCACCTGAATGCCGAAGCGGGCCAGCAAATTCAGCGTGATCTCGATGTACGGTTTGGAGATCAACTCGCCCGTGACCTCAATCCGAATGTCGCGCTCGGCCACCAAGGGCAAGGCCAACAGCAGCGAGGTCAAAAACTGGCTCGACACGTCGCCACGCACTTGGATGGGGGCGTCCAGCCGCAGCTGACCGGGCCGCAGCCGCAGTGGTGGAAAGCCGTCTTCACCCAGGTAGTCAATGCCGCAGCCGAGTTGGCGCAGCGCGTCAACCAAGTCGCCGATGGGGCGCTCGTGCATGCGCGGCACACCCGAGAGTTCAAAGTCGCCGCCCAACAGGGCGAGCGCGGCTGTCAGCGGGCGCATGGCGGTGCCCGCGTTGCCCATGAACAATTTGCCCTGCGTGTTGATCAGCTTGCCGCCCAAACCGCCAATGACCGCCGTGTGGCCGGTTTGCTCGACCGAGCAGCCGAGTTGCTTGAGGGCGGCCAGCATCACGGCCGTGTCGTCCGAGGCGAGCAAGTCGTGCACCACGGTTTCGCCTTGGCTCATCGCTGCCAGCAGCAGGACCCGGTTGGAAATGCTTTTAGAGCCCGGCAAACGAACCGTGCCGTGCGCGCCAGTGAGTGGCGGAATGTCTAGAAATTCAATGTCAAACATGGTTATTTGGCCGCTGCGGCTACTGTGTGTTGCCAGTCGGTTCGGGCTTGGCTGGCTTGGCGAATGCTGTCTTGCAGAGCCGCTGCATCGCCGGCGGCTATCAATGTTTCAAGCGCTTGCAGGCTGGCTTGAAAGCGCTGTGATTGCGCCAACAGCTCGTCTCGGTTCGCCAAGAAAATATCGCGCCACATGACGGGGTCGGCAGCAGCGATGCGGCTGAAATCCCGAAAACCGGGGCCGGCCAGCGCCAGGTACTGATCGCCATTGGCTTGCGCGCCCAGGCTGTTCATCATGGCAAACGCCAGCAAATGCGGCAGATGACTGACGGCGGCATAAGCGGCGTCATGCGTTTGCGGTGACATCTCGCTGACGACAGAGCCCAGTGCCGTCCACAGTTGGCGAGCTTGTTGAAGTTGCACGGCGGCGGTTTCTGGCAGCGCTGTGAGGATGACTTTTTTGCCGAGGTACAAATCAACCAAGGCGTTTTGCACGCCTGAGACTTCGCGTCCGCAGATCGGATGCGCGGGCACAAAGCAGGGCAGCCGATCGCCTAGCGTTTGCAGGGCGGCGTTCACGACGTCGCGCTTGGTTGAGCCGACGTCCATCACCAGCGTGGTGGTGGCGATGACGGGTTGAATGGCGCGCAGCGAGGCTTCGGTCGCGGCCACGGGCACCGCCAACAAGACCAGGTCAGCGCCGGTGGCGGCTTCTGCGGCTGAGTTGGCGATGGCGTCAATCACGCCCATCTTCAGGGCCAGCGTGGTTGTGCTGCTAGAGGGGCTGAAGCCGACCACGCGTTTCACCAAACCGGCGCGTTTAAGGGCCAGCGCAAACGAGCTGCCCATCAGGCCGCAGCCGATCAGACCGAGTTGTTGGTACATGACAGGCAACCTCAAGCGCCGGCCGGGTAGGTTCCCAGCACTTTGAAGAAGGCGCAGAGCTGCTGTAGCTCTGTCAGCGCTGCAACGACATGCGGCTCGGTGATGTGGCCCTGCAGGTCGATGTAAAAATAATATTCCCACTGGCCGGAGCGGGCTGGCCGGGATTCAAAGCGCGTCATCGACACGCCGTGTGTTTTGAGGGGAGCAAGGATGTCGTGCACCGCACCAGGCCGGTTCGGCACCGAGACGATCAGGCTGATGCAGTCTTTGCCCGAAGGCGGCGGCGATGGTAGCGTTTGCGGCAAGCACACCACAAAAAAGCGTGTGCGATTGAAGGCGTCGTCTTGAATCGCGTGAGCGGCTGTGTGCAGACCAAACTGTGTGCCAGCACGGTCGCTGGCGATGCCGGCCCAGGCCGGGTTGGTGGTGGCCAACCGGGCACCTTCGGCATTGCTGGAGGCCGTGCGGCGCTCAGCGTTGGGCAGGTGCGCTGTCAGCCAGTTTTGGCACTGCGCCAAAGCCTGCGGGTGCGCGTACACGACCTCAATGCCGTCAAGTGAATCGGACAAGCGGAGCAGGTTGTGGCGCACCAGCAAGCTGGTTTCACCAATGATGTGCAGCGGCGAATTCAAGAACAGATCCAGCGACCGTGAGACCACGCCTTCGGTGGAATTTTCGACCGGCACCACGCCATAGTTGGCGCTGCCGCCCGCGGTTGAGCGGAAGACTTCGTCGATGCTGTTGCACGACACATGCTCAATGCTGGCGCCGAAAAAAATCAGGGCGGCTTGTTCGCTGAAGGTACCGGCGGGGCCCAGGTACGCCACCCGCACGGGGGCCTCCAGCGCCAGACAGGCCGACATGATTTCGTTCCAGATGGCGGCGACGTGGTCGTTCTTCAGCGGGCCGGTGTTGGCTTGCTGAATTTTTTCAATCACGGCGGCGACGCGATCTGGCCTGAAGAAGGGCGTGCCTTCGCGTTTTTTAACTTCGCCAACTTGCTCGGCTACATGGGCCCGCTGGTTCAGCAGCGCCAGCAGTTCTTTGTCGAGCTTGTCGATTTGAATGCGCAAGTCGGGGAGGTTGGGTGTCATGTTGTCTTGTTGTCTGCGCAGGTCAGGCGCGTTTTTGTTCGAACTCTTGCATGTGGCTGACCAGTGCCTCAACGCCGGCCAAGGGCATGGCGTTGTACAGACTGGCGCGCATGCCGCCCAGGCTTTTGTAGCCTTTGAGCTGCAGCAGGCCACGTGCTTTGGCTTGCGCCAAGAAAGCGTCGTTGAGTTGGTCGTCGGCCAGAAAAAACGGAATGTTCATGCGTGAACGGCAGTTTGTGGCGACGCGGCTGGTGTAGAAATCTGAGCTGTCAATGAAGTCGTACAGCAGCTTGGCTTTGGCGATGTTGCGTTGTTCCATGGCGGCGATACCGCCTTGCTTTTTCAGCCACTGAAAGGTCAGGCCGGCGATGTAAATGCCGTACGTGGGCGGCGTGTTGTACATCGACTCAGCATCAGAAACAATCTTGTAGTCAAACGCCGAAGGGCAATGCGGCATGGCCTGGCCGAGCAAGTCTTGGCGCACAAACACCAGCGTCACGCCGGCGGGGCCGACGTTTTTCTGAGCGCCGCCGTAAGCCAGCCCAACGCGCGACCAATCGACTGGCCGTGAGGCCATGTGCGAGGACATGTCGATCACCAGCGGCGCTTGACTGCCGAGCGCTTTGAGGTCGGGCAACTCATGGACTTCAACGCCATGCACAGTCTCGTTGGTGCAGATATGAACGTACCGTGCGTCGTCGCTCAGTTGCCATGTGGCCGGCGCCGGCAGCGTGGTGTGGCCGTCTGCGCTGTTGCTGGCTGCGATGTGGACTTGGCAGTACTTGCGGGCTTCTTTTTGGGAACGCTCGCTCCAGTTGCCGGTGACCACGTAATCCGCTTTCTCACCACGCGACAGGTTCAGCGGAACAATCGCGTTTTCTGCGATGCCGCCGCCTTGCATGAAGAGAATGCTGAACTCTTTGGGCACAGCCAAAAGCTCCCGGATGTCGGCTTCGGCGGCTTCATAAATCGAGACGAACTCTTTACCGCGGTGGCTCATTTCCATGACGCTCATGCCGCTGCCATGCCAATCCAGCATCTCGGCTGCGGCACGCTCGAGTACTTCTTCAGGCAGCGCGGCGGGGCCTGCCGAAAAGTTGTAGGGACGGCTCATTTTTTGGTGGGTTTGGCAGATTTGGCCGTCGACGCGGCTGGTTTTTCGGCTGTTGCCGGAGTGGCGGCGGGCGCGGCGGCGGCCGGGGCCGGCCCGACGACGCGGTTAGCGGCTTCGTCAAACAGCTTGGCCCTGGCAATCACCTCAGCACGCGACACTTCCACCAGCTTGCCGGTGAAGATCGACCCGAGTTCAGGCGCGATGCTTTGGTATTTTCGGATCGCTGGGGCTTCCAAAAAACCGGCAATCTGCTTCAGCTCTTCCAGCGTGAAACGCTCCATGTAGGCCGGCACCAAAGCGTCGCTGCCAACTTGCTGCAGTTTGCTGCGAATGATCTTACTGACCTCGTCCGAGTATTTTTGGAGCTCTGCGTTGAGCTCTGTGGTGGCCTTGGCTTGCTGGGGTTTGGCCACATTGGCTTGCAAGCGGGGTTGCCAGTTGTTGATCATGTCTTGCGTTGTGCCGCCAGCGAGATTCGCCACCAGACGGTCCATGTCAGGACCTTGCTGCAAGGCCACTACTTTGCTCGCCCACTCAAGCTTGGGATCGGCGGCGAACGGCGCTTGCGAGTCTGACGCAGCAGCTGTTGCCGCTGGCGTTTGCTGGGTTTGTGCGGACGCGCTAAAGCCGAGTGTCGCCAAGGCGATGGCGGTGATTAAGCTTTTCATTCAGTGGCTTCCGGGTTGCTGTCGGTGCTGTCGGTGCTGTCATTGCCAGTGTCATCGGGCTCGACGTCTTCCAGCGTGGCGTCGTTTTCAACGATGCGTTGCAGGCCGCTCAATTTAGAGCCGTCGTCGAGGCCGATCAGGGTCACGCCTTGTGTGGCGCGGCCCATTTCACGGATCTCGCTGACGCGGGTGCGGACCAGCACGCCGCGGTCGGTGATGAGCATGATTTCATCGTCCGGGTGAACCAGCGTGGCGGCCACCACCTTGCCGTTGCGCTCGCTTTGTTGGATGGCGATCATGCCTTTGGTGCCGCGTCCGTGGCGGGTGTGTTCCTCAATCGAGGTGCGTTTGCCATAGCCGTTTTGGGTAGCGGTCAGCACGCTCTGCAACTCGTCTTCAGCGACCAACATGGCGATGACGTTTTGCCCGTCTTCCAGCATCATGCCGCGCACGCCGCGGGCAGTCCGGCCCATCGGGCGGACGTCGTTTTCGTCGAAACGCACCGCCTTGCCGCCGTCTGAGAACAGCATCACGTCGTGCTTGCCGTCCGTCAAGGCAGCGCCAATCAGGTAGTCGCCATCGTCCAGGGCGACAGCGATGATGCCGGCCTTGCGCGGGTTGTTGAAGTCATCTAGCGGCGTCTTTTTGACCGTGCCCATGGACGTCGACATGAAGACATAGCGGTCCGCCGGGAAGCTGCGGTTGTCACCCGTCAGGGGCAAGACAACAGTGATTTTTTCGCCTTCTTGCAAGGGGAACATGTTGACGATAGGGCGACCGCGTGAACCGCGTGAGCCGGCTGGCACTTCCCACACCTTGAGCCAGTAAAGACGGCCGCGGTTGGAGAAGCACAGCATGTAGTCGTGCGTGTTGGCGATGAACAGTTGGTCGACCCAATCGTCTTCTTTGGTGGCGGTGGCCAGCTTGCCGCGGCCACCGCGTTTTTGCGCGCGGTACTCACTCAAAGGCTGGCTCTTGACGTAACCCAAATGCGACAAGGTCACCACCATGTCGGTCGGAGTGATCAGGTCTTCGGTGCTCAGGTCAAACGAGCTGTGTTCAATCAGGCTGCGGCGCGCGCCCAGCTTGGACTGACCGAACTCTGCTTTGACCACGCTCAAATCGTCGCCGATGATGGTGGACACCCGTTCGGGGCGGGCCAGAATGTCGAGCAAATCGTCGATCTCCGACATGACTTCTTTGTACTCGACCACGATCTTGTCTTGCTCCAGACCGGTCAAGCGCTGCAGACGCATTTGCAAAATTTCTTGTGCCTGGGTTTCCGACAGCCGGTACAGGCCATCCTCGCCCATGCCAAAGTCGCGCTCCAAGCCGTCAGGACGGTAAGCGTCGGCATTCACCATGCCGCCATCGGCGCGGGCGCGTGTCAGCATCTCGCGGACCAACTTGCTGTCCCACGGTTTCAGCATCAGTTCGGCCTTGGCGACCGGCGGGGTGGGTGCGTTGCGGATGATGGCGATGAAGTCGTCGATGTTCGCCAATGCGACAGCCAGACCTTCCAACACGTGGCCGCGTTCGCGGGCTTTGCGCAGGGTGAAGACGGTGCGGCGCGTGACCACTTCACGGCGGTGTGACAGGAAGACTTGAATCAAATCTTTCAGGTTGCACAGCTTGGGCTGGCCGTTCACCAGCGCCACCATGTTGATGCCGAAGTTGTCTTGCAACTGCGTTTGCTTGTAAAGGTTGTTGAGCACCACTTCGGGCACTTCGCCACGTTTGAGTTCGATCACCAGGCGCATTCCTGATTTGTCGCTCTCATCTTGAATGTGGCTGATGCCTTCGATCTTCTTTTCATGGACCAACTCGGCCATGCGCTCTTGCAGCGTTTTCTTGTTGACTTGGTAGGGCAGTTCGTCAACGATGATGGATTGGCGTTGGCCTTTGTCAATATCTTCAAAGTGGCATTTGGCGCGCATCACGACGCGGCCACGGCCGGTCCGGTAACCGTCGCGCACGCCGTTAATGCCGTAAATAATGCCAGCTGTCGGGAAGTCAGGGCCAGGGATGATCTCCATCAGGTCGTCGATGCTGGCGTCCGGGTGCTTGAGCAAGTGCAGGCAAGCGTCCACCACTTCATTCAGGTTGTGCGGCGGAATGTTGGTGGCCATGCCGACGGCAATGCCGCCTGAGCCATTGATCAATAAATTTGGGATGCGCGATGGAAGCACCAACGGCTCTTTTTCGCTGCCGTCGTAGTTGGGCCCGAAGTCGACGGTTTCTTTGTCGATGTCGGCCAGCATTTCTTGGGCGATTTTTGACAAACGGATTTCGGTGTAACGCATGGCCGCAGCGTTGTCGCCGTCAACCGAGCCGAAGTTGCCTTGACCATCCACCAACAGATGGCGCAACGAGAAATCTTGGGCCATGCGGACGATGGCGTCATACACCGACTGGTCGCCATGCGGATGGTATTTGCCGATCACGTCGCCGACAATTCGAGCCGATTTTTTGTAAGGCTTGTTCCAGTCGTTGTTGAGTTCGTGCATGGCGAACAAAACACGCCTGTGCACGGGTTTGAGCCCGTCTCTGGCGTCTGGCAGCGCACGTCCGACGATCACGCTCATGGCGTAGTCAAGGTAGCTGCGCCGCATTTCCTCTTCCAGGCTGATGGGGAGGGTTTCTTTGGCAAACTGGGTCATGGAGGGCCTGAGAAAAGTCGCAAAATAAGCAAAACGCTTGGATGAGGCGAAACACAACTCGATCGAACTGAGTTCATGCAACACTCTATTTTAAGGCCACTGGGCGCCTCTTCTTTTGTCTTACCTGGGTGGCCGTATGGCACAATAGTTGTAACGCTGAGGGTGATGATCATTCGCGGCGTCAATATCATCAATTCAGTCATCGCAGCACTGCTGCGGCAATTCTCAGAGGGCAACTATGAAGAAACTCAATAAATTGGCAGTGTTGTTCGCTTCAGTCGCTTTTGTGACTGCGGCGGGTGCTCAATCCGTCGACAACTGGCGCAATGGCACTGGCGAACTGACCTGGAAAAACGGCGCCGGTGACCTGTGCTGGCGCGGCTCTGCTTGGACCCCTGCCACTGCCGCCAAAGGTTGCGATGGCGCGATCGTTCCAGTCGCTCCTGTTGTGGCCCCTGCACCTGTGCCTGCACCAGCCCCAGCTACCGCACCAGCACCTGCACCGGTTGCCAAGGCGGCTCCCGCAGTTGTTCCCGCAGTTGCTGCAACCAAAGTCACTTACGCTGCCGATGCGTTTTTTGACTTTGACAAGTCTGCTCTTAAACCAGAAGGCCGCGCCAAGCTCGACGACCTGGTTGGCAAAATCAAAGGAATCAACCTTGAAGTGATCATCGCTGTTGGTCACACAGACTCCATCGGCAGCAACGCTTACAACCAAAAGTTGTCGGTCAAGCGCTCAGAGTCCGTCAAGGCTTACTTGGTGACCAAGGGCATCGAGAAAAACCGCGTTTACACCGAAGGCAAAGGAGAGAAACAGCCTGTTGCTGACAACAAGACATCTGCAGGCCGTGCAAAAAATCGCCGTGTTGAGATCGAAGTGGTCGGAACCCGCGCTAACTAATCCCTTCTCACAGGGTCATCAAAAACCGCGCTCTGGCGCGGTTTTTTTATGCCTCAACGATAATCAACTCATGCATCCAACTGAAAACGCTGACCTCTCTGAACTGTCTAAATTCTCTGACCTTGCCCACCGCTGGTGGGACACAGAAAGCGAGTTTCGGCCCTTGCACCAAATCAATCCTTTGCGACTCGCTTGGATTGATGATTTGGTGCCGCTCAACGGTCAACGCGTGGTCGACATTGGCTGCGGTGGCGGCATTTTGGCTGACGCCATGGCGCGCAAAGGGGCTGAGGTGCTTGGCATTGACCTCGCTACCAAGGCCTTGCGGGTGGCGCAGCTCCATGCACTTGAGGCTCAGACCGAGGGCGTGACATACCGCGAAATCAGTGCCGAAAAGTTGGCTGCCGAGCAACCTGGCAGCTTTGATGTGGTCACTTGCATGGAAATGCTGGAGCATGTGCCAGACCCGGCGTCTGTGGTTCGGGCTTGTGCCGCTCTGGTAAAGCCGGGTGGCCGGGTTTTCTTTTCGACCATCAACCGCAACCCCAAAGCGTTTTTGTTCGCCATCGTCGGCGCTGAATACGTGCTGAACCTGTTGCCACGTGGCACCCACGAATTTGCCAAATTCATCAAACCCAGTGAGCTGGCTGCCTACGCCCGCGCTGCCGGTCTTGACTTGCAGCACACCCGCGGCATGGAATACAACCCGCTGACGCGGCACTACTGGCTCAGCGCCAACACCAGCGTCAACTACATGCTGGCCATGCAAAAAGCATGAGTCAGTATCTTCCGATTTTTGAGGGCATTGAAGCTGTGCTGTTTGACCTTGACGGCACCTTGATCGACAGTGCGCCAGACTTGGGCGCTGCGGCAGACAAAATGCGCACTGACCGCGGCTTAGCCGCGTTGCCTTTGACCGATTACAGGTCGATGGCAGGTGCGGGAGCGCGCGGCATGATCGGTGTAGCGTTGGGTTTGAGTCCGCAAGATCCGGATTTTTTGGAGCTCCGTGAAGAGTTCTTTTTGAACTATGAAGCTTGCCTGACCGAGCGCACCTACGCTTTTGACGGGGTTGTCGAGTTGATCAGCCAGATCGAGAGTCTTGGCTTGAAGTGGGGCGTGGTGACCAACAAGGCCGAGCGATTCGCTTTGCCGTTGACGCGTTTCATGCCGCTTTTTGCCAGCGCATCGACGGTTGTTTGCGGCGACACCACGCCGCACGCCAAACCGCATCCGGCTCCTTTGCTGGAAGCCGCGCGACAGATGAATATATTGCCAGAGCGCTGTTTGTATGTGGGCGATGACGAGCGCGACATCGTTGCCGGTCACGCCGCCGGCATGCCTACTGTGGCAGCTGCCTACGGCTACCTGGGCGCTGCGGGTGAAACCGAAGCTTGGAATGCCCATGCGACGATTCGATCTGCCGTTGAGCTCTTGAAGTTCTTGCGAATGCCTTAAACTATCAGGCTTGGGGCTGCATTGGTTTCGACGTGGGTTCGGACGCGGTGTGGTGCATGTCGAGCTGAGTGCGCTCGTAAAACTGATTCAAACAAACTAACTGCAAACGACGAACGTTTCGCACTCGCTGCTTAATTGCCAGTGAGCTTTACAACAGCATGCCGATGGGCTGGGCAAGGGGTCTCTAACGCAAGTTAAGGGTTCCAGGCTGTAAAGATAATTTAATCGGCTGGCTCCGGGCTGGGTACCTTAACCCGGGGCAAGACAATAGGGTACTGGCGTCCTGTGTAGCGTGCGACTGCGCGACACAGGTGGCGAGACTTAAATCAGACCGCTAAACATGTAGATCTGCCCGAAAAAGGCTTGCGGACGGGGGTTCAAATCCCCCCAGCTCCACCA
>JBBAPN010000057.1:0-14943 GCA_040400815.1 Polaromonas sp.
AGGCCGCCATCAACAAACTGACCAACGCGGCGCTTGATCCCTTCGCCAAGATTCCGGAGTTCAAATACTGCGCCATCAAAGTTTCTTTGGGCGGCACAGCACCCGAACAGAACAGCTACGGCGGCGGCAAGGCCATTGAAAACGCCCTCGCTTTAGCGCGTGGCTGATGTCCGGCGACTCTTTTGGCGCAGCCCTGTGTCTTGCGCTGGGCGCCCTAAGTTCCACCCATGAACTTGTCTTGCTGGCGTTATTTAGCTTGTCACAGGCAAATCGACAACAAAAAAGCGCAAAAAAGTGACTTCCCCGTCGAGAAACACAGTTTTCTCCAGTAGCATCCGGGAGGCCAGTGAAGAGTAGTTATCTGCATTGGTGATTTATCAACTTTCAGAAGGAAAATCAAACATGGCAACTGCGAAAAAAGCACCGGCAAAAAAAGCACCTGCACCGAAGGCTGTACCGGCAAAAAAAGTAGCTGTTAAAGCAGCTGCGCCAGCGAAAAAAGTAGCCGCTCCAAAAGCGGCAGCCGCTGAAAAGGTGCCGGCTAAAAAGCGCACCCCTAACGCTGCATTCATGAAACCCCTGACCTTGAGCCCAGCTCTGGCAGCGGTGGTTGGCGACAAGCCTTTGCCACGTACTGAAATTGTCAGCAAGCTCTGGGTTTATATCAAAGCCAAAGGCCTGCAAGACAAAGTCAACAAGCGCATGATCAATGCCGATGCCAAGCTCAAAGCGGTCTTCGACAAAGACCAAGTCTCGATGTTCGAAATGGCGGGCTTGATTGGCAAGCACATCGTTAAATGATCAGCCTCGGCTGATGATCAAAAGACCGGTTCACCGGTCTTTTTTTTGGCCACAAAAAAGCCGACCGGCGTGCGCTGGGGTCGGCTTTTTAAATCGAGCTGAACGCAAGGTTCAGCCTGCAACTCAGGCGGCGAAGTTGGCTTCCGCAAACTGCCAGTTGGCCAAATTCGAGAGGAAAGTCTCGACGAACTTAGGGCGCTGGTTGTGGTAGTCGATGTAGTAGGCGTGCTCCCACACGTCAACCGTCAGCAGCGCTTTGTCAGCGCCTGTCAGCGGTGTGCCGGCTGGGCCGGTGTTGACGATGTCGACCGAGCCATCAGGCTTTTTCACCAGCCAGGTCCAGCCAGAACCGAAGTTGCCGACAGCCGACTTGACGAAGGCTTCTTTGAAAGCTGCGTAGGAGCCGAACTTGGCGTTGATGGCTTCAGCCAACGGGCCTGAAGGCTCGCCGCCGCCGGCCGGCTTCATGCAGCTCCAGAAGAAGGTGTGGTTCCACACCTGGGCGGCATTGTTGTAGACGCCGCCAGACGACTTCTTGATGATCTCTTCCAGGCTCAGGGCCTCAAACTCAGTGCCCTTTTGCAGGTTGTTGAGGTTGACCACATAAGCGTTGTGGTGCTTGCCGTGGTGGTATTCAAAAGTCTCTTGGCTGTAATGCGGCGCCAGGGCATCGATGGCGTACGGCAATGACGGGAGGGTGTGTTCCATTGTGTTTTCCTTGAGGGTCGTTTAATTGAAGCCTGTGCAATTGTAAAAACTAAATGAGACGGCGTTGCGACACCGTCAAATTAACCACGCCATCGGCCAACGTGGCGCTGACCGCTTGGCCAACGCTGAGTTGCTGGGTGCTGGTCAGCGCATGGCCCTCTGCATCGGCCAACCAAGCATAGCCGCGCTGCAGAACAAGCTGCGGGTCGAGCAGTTCGAGCCGTGTTTGAGCCCGCTCCAAGCGCAGACGCTGGCTCGCCGCAGCAACTGTCACGGCTTTGGGCAAGTCTTTTTCAAACGCCCTCAGCTGGCTGGATTGACGCTGCAGTGCAAAACGCGCAGCATGCCGCAAGCGTTGGGCTTGCAGCACCAAACCGGCCTTTTCACGCGCCACCAAGTGCGAGGGTTGAGCCACTTTAGAGGCCGCCCAGTCGAGCCGCTGGTGGCTGGACTGCAGTTGCCGGTCAACGGCGTTTTGCAGCCGATCCAGCGCCAGCTCTAACGCCCGCAACCACACACCCTGCGGTTGCGCGCAGAGTTCGGCGGCGGCAGTTGGCGTCGGTGCGCGCACATCGGCGCAAAAATCGGCGATGGTGAAATCAGTCTCGTGACCCACACCTGAGACCAGCGGAATCGGCGAGGCGACGATGGCGCGTGCCAGCAGCTCGTCGTTGAAGGCCCAAAGATCTTCCATCGCGCCGCCGCCGCGGACCAGCAACAACACGTCGACTTCGGCGCGTTTCACCGCCTTGTTGAGGGCTTGCAACAATTCGCCCGCCGCTTGTGCGCCTTGCACGCTGGCCGGGTAAATCACCACCGAGACATGCGGCGCACGGCGTGTCAAGGTGCTGACCACGTCATGCAAAGCCGCCGCGCCCAAAGAGGTGATGATGCCCACCGCACGCGGCAACAGCGGCAAGCTGCGTTTGCGGGCGGTGTCAAACAAACCCTCGGCTTCGAGCTTGGCTTTGAGCCGCGTGAACTGCTCAAACCAATTGCCCTGCCCGGCTTCGCGCAGCGACTCGACCACCAGCTGCAACTCGCCGCGCGGCTCATACACACCCAAGCGGCCCCGCACCTCGACCAACAGCCCATCGCGTGGTGAAAAGTCCAGCATCGACGCTGCCCGCCGAAACATGGCGCAGCGCACTTGGCCTTGCTCGTCCTTCAGATTGAAATAACAGTGACCGCTGGTGGCGCGTGAAAACCCGGCAATTTCCCCCTTGACGGCGACCGGGTTGAAGCGCGCTTCCAGGCAGTCGGCAATCGCTCTGAGCAGTGAACCGACCGGCCAAATCCGCACCCCCAGCACCGATCGTTCCGTCTCTTGCAACGGTTCAAACAAAGCGACCGCCTGTTTCACGGCGTACCGACAAACCGGCTTTTGAGAAACTGGCTTTGGACATTTGTAAAAAAGAATTCAGAAGGTGGCGCATGGGACATGAAGTTGGGCATGGGATGCCGCAACCCTGGTTAAAAATTAATCGATCTGTCTGAATCGCCGTCTGGCGCGGCTTGCTTAGAACACCCGGTGCAGTTGCCCACAAAGTTATCCACAGATTCTGTGGGTTGCTGGGGGGCTGCCAAAAAAGCCGCTTAAAGGCTTGCTGCGCCCAGAAGCGGCAGCGCGCTAAGCCATAATTCAGGCCACTTTAGACCCTGGAGTTATCGAATTGTTCACAATCATACAAGCCGCAGGTTGGCCCATTTGGCCGCTGATAGCCTGCTCGGTTGTGGCCGTGGCCTTGGTCATTGAACGCTTTGTCAGCTTGCGCGACAACAAGGTGGCACCGTCCAAGCTGACCGATGAAGCCATCACCGTCTCACGCACCAGCCTGCCGTCGGCCGAGATTGTGCTGCAGCTCGAGCAAAATTCGGTTCTAGGTCGGGTCCTGGCGCGCGGCCTGCGTGCGCTGACACTCAATCCGCGCCTCAGCGAAGATGATTTGCGGGCCACGCTCGAGGGCGCCGGCCGGGAAGCGGCGCATGAGCTCGAACGCTATTTGTCAACGCTCGCCACCATCGCCTCGGCAGCGCCGCTGCTCGGGTTGCTCGGCACGGTGATCGGCATGATTGAGATTTTTGGCGCGCAAGGGGCCAGCACAGGCAGCGCCACCGCTGCCGGCAATCCGGCGCAGTTGGCGCAAGGCATCGCCATGGCGCTGTACAACACCGCTTTCGGACTGATCGTGGCGATTCCAGCGCTGATTTTCTGGCGTTACTTTCGGGCGCAAGTCGACGGCTATTTGCTGCGCATGGAACTCGCCTCCGAGCGCTTTGTGCGGCATCTCAACGCACTGCGCAAGCCCTTGTGACGCACCCGCCCCCTCACCCCAGGCCAGCCCATGAACTTTCGCAAACGCACGCGCGACGTGCCTGAGATCAACCTGATCCCGTTCATCGACGTGCTGTTGGTGGTGGTGATTTTTTTGATGCTGTCGACCAGCTACAGCAAGTTCACGGAACTGCAAGTCAACCTGCCGGTGGCCAACACTGAGGCCGCTCGCAACCACCCGCACGAGATCATCGTGGCGGTCAGCAGCGACGGTCGCTACGCGGTCAATCAAAACGTGCTTCTAAGCCGCAATTTAGACGCGTTGGCAAGCGCTTTGCTGGCTGCCAACCCGGCCAGCCAAGGCAGCAAGGACAGGGTCTTGATCATCAGTGCGGACGCCGCAGCCAGTCACCAATCGGTCATCCTGGTGATGGAAGCGGCCCGTCGCGCCGGTTTGTTGCACATCACCTTTGCGACGCAAAGCACCACCGGCAAACGCTGAAGGCCGGGTGATGAATTTCGTTTCCAACACGCCGCGCCCATGAGATTTCAAAACGCTCTGCAAAACGCCTGGACGCGGCGCGGTCCCCTGGCCCGCCTGCTGTGGCCGCTGGCGCAGCTGCACGCGGGTGCTGTGGTGCTGCGTCGCTGGCTGTACCAGCAAGGTATTTTGCAGTCATGGCGGGCAGGCGTACCCGTCATTGTGGTTGGCAATGTGATCGCCGGCGGCGCAGGCAAAACCCCGCTGGTGATGGCGCTGGTCCTGCATTTGCAGGCGGCTGGTCGTCGGCCTGGCGTGGTCTCGCGTGGCCATGGTCGGCAGGCTGACAACACCGACAACTGCCTTGAAGTCATGCCGCAGTTGCCCGCCAGTTTGTGCGGTGATGAGCCGCTGTTGATCCGGCAACGCACCGGTGCGCCAGTGTTTGTGGCCCGCCGCCGAATCGACGCCGTGCGCGCTTTGCTGGCGGCGCACCCGCAAACCGAGCTGATCATTTGCGACGACGGACTGCAGCATCTTGCGCTGCGGCGCGACCTCAACATTGCGGTATTTGACGAGCGCGGCGTCGGCAATGGCTGGTTGCTGCCAGCCGGGCCATTGCGCGAAGCTTGGCCGCCCACCGACAACCCCAAGCCACGTCCCGGGCCTCAGTCGGTGGCGGGGATCGACCTGCTGTTACACACCGGGCAGAGCGCCGCTTTCGCCGGCTTTCAGTCGCATCGGGCGCTGGCCGACAACGCCATGGCCGCCGACGGCACGCTGGTACCGCTCGACAGCTTGAAGGGCGAAGCCCTGGTAGCGGTGGCGGCGATTGCCAGTCCAGAAGCTTTCTTTTCCATGCTGCGCCAACGCGGCCTGACGCTGGCGCGCTGCATCCCGCTGGCCGACCATGACAGCTTCGACGGCAAAATCGACATCGATGCCTTGTGGGCAACCGGTCAACGCCTGCTGTGCACCGAAAAAGATGCCGTCAAGCTCTTTGCGCGCTACCCTGGCGTCGGCTCACAACTGCTGGCCGTGCCGTTGGTGTTCACCCCGGAGCCCGGTTTCTTGCAGGCTTTCGACGCCCAGCTGAAAACCCTTTTACCGGCCCGCCAAGGCTGATCCAAGCATTCGTTTTTGCCCGATTCTCATTTACCATCACCGTATGGATTCCAAACTTCTTGAACTGCTGGTCTGCCCCGTGACCAAGGGCCCGCTCACCTACAACCGCGACACGCAAGAGCTGATCTCGCGCAGCGCCCGCTTGGCTTACCCGGTGCGCGACGGTTTGCCAGTGATGCTGGAGAACGAAGCCCGGACCCTGACCGACGAAGAGCTCGGGCTTTGATGCCTGTCACGCCTTTCACGGTGCTTATTCCGGCACGGTTGGCCTCGACACGGCTGCCCAACAAACCGCTGGCCGACATTCACAAGATACCGATGGTTGTGCGGGTGGCGCAACGCGCCAGCTTGAGCAGTGCTACCCGTGTGGTGGTGGCCGCCGACAGCCCGGAAATCGTCGCCGCCTGTGAAGCCCACGGTGTGGCCGCCCTGCTGACCCGCAGCGACCACCCCAGCGGCAGCGACCGACTGGCCGAAGCCTGCAGCCTGCTTGGCTTGGGCGCACAAGACATGGTGGTCAACGTCCAGGGCGACGAGCCGCTGATCGACCCGGACCTGATTGATGCGGTGGCCAAGTTGCTGAACAGCCGCACCGACTGCGCCATAAGCACCGCCGCCCATGGCATCGACCAGCTGGCCGATTTTTTGAGCCCGCATGTCGTCAAGGTGGTACTCGATGCGCAAAACACCGCGCTGTACTTCAGCCGCGCACCGATCCCGGTCGGTCGCGACTTCAGCGGTCAAGCTTGGTGGGACAGCGCTAACCTGCCCAAGCCCTTGCGGCACGTCGGGATTTACGGTTACCGCGTCGGTTTCTTGCAAACCTTTCCGAGTTTGCCGCCAGCACCGCTGGAGCAACTTGAATCGCTAGAGCAACTGCGGGCCTTGTGGCATGGTCATCGGATCGCTGTCCACATCGCGCTGAGCCCGCCTGGCATGGGGGTTGACACGCCCGAAGACCTGGAGCGCGTTCGAAGCTTGCTGGCGCCCAGTTTCTAGCCACTTCGGCGGCTGCTTTGTAAGCTGCAGCCCAACCTCTGCATGCTATCCTTACCATCTATTTGAGTGCACCGAGTTGGCGCCTGCTCTGAGACATCGATGGCTTGCACCCTGCAAGCCGAGCGCTTTTCATAATAAATTGAGGACTTCCATGAGACTGATACTGTTGGGCGCTCCGGGCGCTGGCAAAGGGACGCAAGCCACTTTCATCTGCCGTAAATACAGCATTCCACAAATCTCGACCGGCGACATGTTGCGTGCAGCCGTCAAGGCTGGCACGCCCTTGGGCCTGGAAGCCAAAAAAATCATGGATTCAGGCGGACTCGTCAGCGACAACTTGATCATCAATTTGGTCAAAGAACGCATTGCTCAGCCAGATTGCGCGCAGGGCTTTTTGTTCGACGGTTTTCCGCGCACCATTCCGCAAGCGGACGCCATGAAAGCGGCCAACGTCAAGCTGGATTTTGTGCTCGAAATCGACGTGCCGTTTGAAGCCATCATTGAGCGCATGAGCGGTCGCCGTTCACATGCGGCGTCGGGCCGTACCTACCACGTCAAGTACAACCCACCGGCCAAAGAAGGCTTTGACGACCTGACGGCTGAGCCGCTGATTCAGCGCGACGACGACAAGGAAGAAACCGTGCGCAAACGGCTGGAGGTTTACAGCGCCCAGACGCGCCCATTGGTCGACTATTACTCACAGTGGGCCAAAGACGATTCGGCCAACGCACCGCAATACCGCGTGATCAGCGGCATGGGCAGCGTCGACGACATCACCAGCCGTGCGCTGACAGCCTTGGACCCACAGTCAGTCTGAGGGGCCAGGGAGTGCCGCACACATCAGCCCGAGCATCAGGGCGATACGGGCCTTGACAGGGGTTAAACCCGACGCGGCCGGCAACGCATCGTGGGTTTCGGCCAGCAAATGGCCCTCACTGCAACGCGTCGCCCGCACCACCTTCACGCCTTGCTGCATGGCCAGCACCAGGGCGGCTTCCAAGTCTTGGTGCACCGTGCCATTGCCGGTGGCAGCCACCACCAAACCCTGCACACCCGCTTTCATCAAAGCCCGCACAATGGTGCCGTCGGCGCCGGCGTAACTCATCACAATCTCGACCCGTGGCCATGCGGCGTCGGCCAAATTCGAGGTCAGCGAGGCCAACGCGGCACTTGAAATCTGCTGCTCACCCGTGTCATGCAGCGGCGCACGCGGCCAGTCGCGCAGCAAACGCAAACCGCCTTGCTCCACAAAACCGATCGGCCCAGCGTCCCCAGCGCTGAACGCATTCAACCGATAAGGATGGATTTTTTGGACCTCTTGTGCGCCGTAAATCTCGCCCCCGCAAACCACCGTGACGCCGCTGGCAGCGGTGTTTGACGCCACCGCCAGCGCATCCAGCAAGTTTTGCGGGCCGTCTGGCACCAAGGCGGTTGACGGCCGCATGGCGCAGGTCAGCACCACCGGTTTGTTTGGCGCCAGCAGCAACTGCAAAAAATAAGCGGTTTCTTCCAGCGTGTCGGTACCGTGGGTGATGACGATGCCCTGCACCTCGTCCTGCGCTAAAAAATGCGCCACCCGCTGCGCCAGCTTGGCCCAGACATCAAAGCCCATGTCCTTGCTGTTCAGCTGAGCCACTTGCTCCACTGCAAATCGCCCGGCAGCTGCGCCCGCTTGCCAGCCGGGCAAGCTGGCCAGCAAAGCCTTCACGCCAACTTGTGCAGCGTTATAGCCGGTGTGGTCCAACACGCTCGCGGCGGTGCCAGCGATGGTGCCGCCGGTGCCTAAAAACACAATTTTTTGATCGCTCACTTGAAAATCCTTGAAAACACTGCAAAAACTGGATGAAAATACAGCCATTGTTGATTTGACCAGGAACCCCGCCATGCACATGCTCAACGACACCTCCGGCTTGCCAAGCAGCCCCAGGCTGACGGCTCGCCAGCAACAAATCCTCGAACTCATCCAAAACGCTATTTCCCGCAGCGGGGCACCGCCAACACGCGCAGAGATCGCCACCGAGCTCGGCTTCAAATCTGCCAATGCCGCCGAAGAACACTTGCAAGCCCTGGCCCGCAAAGGCGTGATTGAACTGGTCAGCGGCACGTCTCGCGGCATTCGCTTGCGCGGTGACACCTTGCGCGCCCTCCATGAATCACGCAACAAACAATTCTCCTTGCCTTTGCCCAGCTTGGCCCAACTGGTCCTGCCGCTGGTCGGCCGGGTGGCTGCCGGCAGTCCGATTCTCGCGCAGGAACACATTGAACAAAGCTACAGCGTCGAGCCCAGCTTGTTCAAGAGCCCACCCGACTACCTGCTCAAAGTGCGCGGCATGAGCATGCGCGACATCGGCATCATCGACGGCGACCTGCTCGCTGTGAAGCAAACCAAAGAAGCCCGCAACGGTCAAATCATCGTCGCCAGACTGGGCGATGAAGTCACTGTCAAGCGCTTTCGGCGGACGCACAACCTGATCGAGCTGCTGCCCGAAAACCCGGACTTTCAAGCCATCGTTGTCCAGCCCGGTGACGCCTTCGAAATCGAAGGACTGGCGGTTGGCCTGATACGCAACACCGTCTTGAACTGAGCGCCTTCAGGTTCATCCAGTGCTTGATCTGAGGCCGATCTTCAAGCCTGCAGGTTAAGTGCATTCAGGCCTTGGTTGCAGGCACAATATCGGCATGAATATTGTGATACTTGATGACTACCAAGACGCCGTTCGCAAGCTCGAATGCGCCACCAAACTAGATGCCTTTCCGGCCAAGGTTTACACCAATACGGTCAGAGGGATCGGGCAGCTGTCGGTTCGCCTGAAAGATGCCGACGTCATCGTACTCAACCGCGAACGCACGCATTTGCCGCGCCAATTGATTGAAAAACTGCCCAAACTCAGGTTGATTGCACAGACCGGCAAAGTCGGTGAGCACATCGACATCGCTGCCTGTACCGAGCGCGGTATTGCGGTCGCCGAAGGCGTTGGCTCACCCACCGCACCGGCCGAGCTGACATGGGCGCTGATCATGACCGCAACGCGGCGCATCCCGCAATATGTCGCCAACCTCAAACACGGCGCTTGGCAGCAGTCTGGCTTGAAGGCCGGCTCTATGCCGCCCAACTTCGGCATTGGCAGCGTTCTCAAAGGCAAAACCCTCGGCATTTGGAGCTACGGGAAAATCGGCAAAATCGTCGCTGGTTACGGCCGGGCCTTTGGCATGCGGGTGCTGGTCTGGGGCCGCGACGCAACGCGTGAGCAAGCCCAGGCTGACGGCTTTGAAGTGGCCGCCAGCAAAACTGAGTTTTTCGAACAAGCCGACGTTTTGACCCTGCACCTGCGGCTGAACGAAGCCACCCGCGGCATGGTCACGCTGGACGATTTGTCACTGATGAAAACCACTGCCTTGATCGTCAACACATCGCGCGCCGAGTTGATCGCTCCCGACGCGCTGGTGGCTGCCCTGAACCGCGGCCGACCTGGCCTGGCCGCCATCGATGTTTTTGAATCCGAACCCATCTTGCAAGGCCATGCGTTGCTGCGCTTAGAGAACTGCATTTGCACACCGCACATCGGTTACGTCGAGCAAGACAGCTATGAGCTGTACTTCGGCGCCGCTTTCGACAACATCGTCAACTTCATCAAGGGGACGCCGACCAACATCGTGAACCCGGGTGCGCTCCAGGTTCGCAGGTAACCCCAATATGACAAGCACTTTCAAGATCATTGGCGTCATTGGCGCTGGCGCCATGGGCCGCGGCATCGCCCAAATTGCTGCGCAGGCCGGTAGCCAGGTCATGCTGTTTGACCAAGACCCGCAAGCCAGCCAGCGCGCCGTCAACGAGATTTCTGCGCAATGGGACAAGCTGCTGGCCAAAGGCCGGATCGACGCGCCGCTGGCTGACAGCTACAAAGCACGTTTGTCCGTCCCCGCTGCACTGAGTGATCTGAGCTCCTGCGAGCTGGTGATTGAAGCCATCGTGGAGCGGCTGGACATCAAACAAGCGCTGTTTGCCGAGTTGGAAGCCATCGTCTCGCCGGTGGCCATTCTCGCCACCAACACCTCATCGCTGTCAGTCACGACGATTGCGGCAGGCCTGAATCACCCCGAGCGCATGGCCGGCTACCATTTCTTCAACCCGGTGCCACTGATGAAAGTGGTCGAGGTCATCAGCGGCCTGAAAACCAGCGTCGCCACTTGCAGCGCGCTGACGACTTACGCCAAACAAATGGGCCACACGCCGGTGCAGGCGCAAGACACACCAGGCTTCATCGTGAATCACGCAGGGCGGGGTTACGGCACCGAAGCGCTGCGGATTGTGGGCGAAAACATTACCGACTTCGCCACCATTGACCGCATCTTGAAAGACCAAGCCGGCTTCAAACTTGGCCCGTTTGAACTGATGGACTTGACCGCATTGGACGTATCGCACCCAGTGATGGAGTCGATTTACAACCAGTATTACCAAGAGCCGCGCTTTCGCCCCAGTGTCATCACGGCGCAGCGTTTGGCTGGCGGCTTGCTCGGCAAAAAAACCGGCGAGGGTTTTTACCGCTACGTCAATGGCGTGGCCGAGTGGCCGGCTGAAGCCGCAGCGCCCGTGGTGGAAGACCTGCCACCGGTCTGGGTGTCTCCGCGCGCCTCGCGGCGGGCAGAACTGTTGAGCCTGCTAAAAAACTTGGGGGCCACCATCGAGACCGGCGCCTCACCGTCCATGAACGCCTTGACGCTGGTCGCACCGCTGGGTTTTGACATCACCACTGTCGCCGTGGTCGAGCGGCTCGACCCGGCGCGCACGGTCGGCATCGACATGCTGCTGGACGACGCCCACACCAAACGCCGCGTGCTGGCCACCAACCCCGCCACCCGCGCCGACATGCGTGACGCCGCCCACGCCTTGTTTGCCCGCGACGGCAAGGCCGTCAGCGTGATTCGCGACAGCGGTGGTTTTGTCACGCAGCGGGTCATAGCCCACATCGTCAACATCGCCTCCGACATCTGCCAGCAAGGCGTTTGCAGCCCGCAAGACTTGGAAACCGCCGTCACCCTCGGGCTCGGTTACCCGCAAGGCCCGCTGGCGCTGGGCAACCTGTGCGGCCCGACCAATATTTTGGAAGTTTTGTTCAACATGCAGACTGTGTACGGCGACACCCGCTACCGCCCATCGCCGTGGTTGCGACGCCGTGGTGCCATCGGTTTGAGCCTGCTGCAGGAGGAAAACTGACATGGCCGGCTCCTTGAAAAGCACCAGCGAAGGTCGCACGCTGATCCTCACCCTGAGCAACCCGGAACACCGCAACGCGCTCAGCCCCGACATGTACACGGCCGGTGTTGAAGCACTCAATGCAGCTGAAAACAACCCAGACATACGCAGCGTCATCATCACAGGTGAAGGCCCGACATTTTGTGCCGGCGGCGACCTCCAGCGGCTGCTGGCCCATCGGCAAAGCGAGCGCGATGTGCAGACCCAAAGCCTCGACGCCCTGCACAGCTGGATCGACTCGATCCGCACCTTTCCCAAACCGGTGATTGCCGCGGTTGAAGGAGCCGCCGCCGGCGCCGGGTTTTCATTGGCTTTGGCCAGTGACTTCTTAGTTGCCGCCGACAACGCCATCTTCCTGATGGCCCACAGCAGCGTGGCGCTGTCACCCGACGGCGGCGGCAGTTGGGCTTTGACGCGCGCCCTGCCCCGCCCGCTGGTTGCCCGCATGCTGATGCTTGGCGAGCGCATCTCAGCCGCCAGTCTGCACGCCCTGGGGCTTGTCAACGAACTGGCCCCGGCAGGTGGTGCAGTTGCCGCCGCGCTGCAACTGGCTGAGCAACTCAACCAACGCGCACCCAACGTCATGGCCAGCGTGAAAGAACTTATCAACGAAGCGCAAACCAGCACACTGAGCGAACAACTCACCAGCGAGCGCCATCATTTTGTGCAAAACCTGCGCCACCGCAACGCCGGCGAAGGGATTGAAGCCTTCCTGCAAAAACGCAAGCCCCACTACCCTTGAGACAAAAAAAGAGACACGAAGGAACACGATGATTCAGGTTTATTCATGGGCCACGCCCAACGGCCACAAAGTCCACGTCATGCTCGAAGAATGCGGCTTGCGTCTGGGCCGCGACTGGCAAGCCATTCCGGTCAACATCGGCAAGGGGGACCAGTTCAAGCCTGAATTCTTGGCCATCAGCCCGAACAACCGCATCCCCGCCATCCTTGACCCGAATGGCCCGGACGGCAAACCGATCTCACTGTTCGAGTCAGGCGCCATTTTGATGTACCTGGCTGCCAAAACCGGCCAATTTTTGCCCAAGAGCGACCGCCTCAAATACCAAGTGCTGCAGTGGTTGATGTTTCAAATGGGCGGCGTCGGCCCGATGCTCGGCCAGAACCATCACTTTCGGATTTACGCGCCTGAAAAAGTCGACTATGCCGTCAACCGTTACACCAACGAAGCCAAACGCCTTTACGGCGTGATGGACAAGCAACTCGCCACCAGCAAGTTCATCGCCTGCAACCAATACACCATCGCCGACATCGCGATATTTCCGTGGCTGCGCAACTGGGCCAGACAAGGCATTGATTGGGCAGACTACCCGCACCTCCAACGCTGGTTTGACCTCATTGCCGCCCGCCCGGCAGTGCAACGCGGCGTGCAAGTCCTGGCCGACCTGCGACCGGCAGTTCATACTGCGGCTGAGCATGAAGTCATGTTTGGCAAAGAGCAGCAAATACGTCGTTGAGCCGCCGCTCAAAATAATTCAAAGTCGTTTCAAAACAGCCGCTTATAGCGCGCTATAATATGAGACTTGTCGGAGTGTGGCGCAGTCTGGTAGCGCACCTGGTTTGGGACCAGGGGGTCCAAGGTTCGAATCCTTGTACTCCGACCATTGATTCAACAAAAAAAGCTCACTTTGTGGGCTTTTTTTGTATGTGCGTCGTGTTTAAGCGGCTGCCCGTAGCTCAGTCGGATAGAGCATCAGCCTTCTAAGCTGAGGGTCGGGGGTTCGATCCCCTCCGGGCAGACCAATAGATCATCTCACGCAGTCTCACATCACCTCAAAACCCGCATTCTTAAAGGCTTGGCGGGTTTTTTCTTGTCTCAAGCAATGTCAGGGGGTAACATGAGATACCGTCAAAAAGACGGTGCTTTTGAGGGTACTTTGAAATACCGTCAAACCGAGATACCGTAAAAGGGGCCGATATGCCACTGACAGACACCTTCACCAAGACCAGTAAACACAGTGGCGCACCGGCTGGTGACAAGCACAGCGACGGCGGCGGCATGTACCTGCTGGTTAAAGCGGCTGGCAAATACTGGCGCATGGATTACAAATTCGCCGACAAGCGCAAAACGCTATCCCTTGGCGTGTACCCAGCGGTATCGCTGGCCAAGGCCAGACAGCGGCGCGAGAAGGCGCGTGAGCTGCTGGCAGACGGCACTGATCCCGGCGCAGCCAAACGCGAGGAAAGGCAAGCCACGGCGACGGCGGCGGCAAACACCTTTGAACTGGTGGCGCGTGAGTTTCTTGAAACCAAGACAGAGGCATGGACGCCAAAATATGCCGCCAAGTGGCTGCGCGGCATGGAGAAAGATCTGTTTCCTTACATCGGCAAATTGCCCACGGCTACCGTCACACCGCCGATGCTGCTGAATGCACTGCGCAAGTGCGAGAAGCGCGGCGCTATTGAATCGGCGCACACACTGCGCCAAACGGCTGGACAGGTGTTTCGGTACGGCATCCAAACCGGGCGATGTGATCGAAATCCGGCGCTGGATCTGCAAGGCGCGTTAAAACCCGTCACCACCAAGCACATGGCGGCATTGCTGGAGCCGCTTAAAGTCGGTGACTTGCTGAGGGCCATTGACGGCTATTCAAGCCCACTCACACGCGCTGCGCTGGCACTATCGGCGCTGCTTTTCCAACGGCCAGCAAATATTCGGTCAATGGAATGGGCATGGATTGATTTCGACAACGCCATGTTGACCATTCCGTCGCAGGACATGAAGCGACGGATTGAGCAAAAGCTGAACGGCCGTCCGCACTTCGTGCCGCTAGCACCGCAAGCGGCGGCGTTTTTGAAAGAGCTTGTGCCAATTTCTGGGCATGGTCGCTACGTGTTCCCCAGCATCCGCACCAGCCAAAGGCCTATGAGTGACAACACCGTCAATGCAGCTTTACGGCGGATGGGGTTTGAAAAAGACGAAATGAGCGCGCACGGTTTCAGAGCCACCGCGCGAACGCTGATGATCGAGCGTATCAAAGGTATTTCTGCTGACGTGATCGAGGCGCAGCTAGCCCACGGCAAGTCGGGGCCTTTGGGCAGTGCATATGACAGAGCCGAGTTCATGGAGCAGCGGCGTGTGATGATGCAAACGTGGGCAGACTACTTAGACAAGCTGCGCATGGGCGCTGATGTGATTCAGTTCAAGACGGCGTAATCAGTTTTAACCACGCCTAGCCACGGATTAATTACCCGTTGGCGAAAACCGGGACACCCTGACCCGGCGGCCACATTATTAAATTTAAGACCACATAAAACACTACATGTAGTGATTGACATTTA
>JBBAPN010000058.1:0-14604 GCA_040400815.1 Polaromonas sp.
ACTTTGACCCATAGGGATTAAAAAAGAGCCGAAGCTCTTGAATTTTTCTTTTTAATGCTAAAAAGTGGCGAAGCTGTAAACAGATCCAAGGCGTGTCAGTCGTGTCAGTCGTGTCAGTCGTGTCAGGCGGTCAGCGAGTCGGGTGCGGCGCAAGATCCACCCTGCGGCATCGATCTCCAGAATCAGACTGATGGGAAGCCTGACGAGCATCAAAATCAAGAGGCATGTGCGAGGTTTTCCAACTGGTAAGTGGACTGCTTGATGTGGGCGCTTGGGCAAGTCGCGCTGCACTGGGCGACGACATCACGGGCGCAGCCTTCGCAGCGACCGCATTGGGTGGCCACACCCAGTTCTAATTGGATCTCGTCAAAGCCCATGCCGGCGCGGGCGTGACGAACGATGTCTCGGTCAGAGATGCGACGGCAAACACAGATGATCATGGCGGTGGCTCGGTTCTAATTGGGTTTAGCAAGCAACTCAATTATAAATACGAATGACTCGTATTAACAATAGTGGCCTTGGTTTATTTCTCATCTGAACCTCGTTTTCGGGTGTGAGCCCAAATAAAAAGGGCCCTGAGGCCCTGTGATTTTTTGCGCATCCCTTGCATGCGCCCTGCAGAAGACCATTAACTGAGTTCGCCCATCTGGCTCTGCAGGTAGTTTTGAATCCCTACTTTGCCCAACAATTCAATCTGGGTTTCCAAAAAGTCGATGTGCTCTTCTGTGTCGTCCAAGATCATTTGCAGCAAGTCGCGGGAGACGTAGTCACGCACCGACTCGCAGTGGGCAATGCCGTCCTTGACGGTGAGCTGTGCCGCACTTTCCAGTTTCAGGTCGCAACTCAACACTTCGGGCACGTCCTCGCCGATCATCAGCTTGCCTAGGTCTTGTAGGTTTGGCAGACCGTCCAGCATGAAGATGCGGTCCATCAGCTTGTCCGCGTGCTTCATCTCGCCAATGGATTCTTCATATTCCTTCTTCGCCAGCTTGTCCAGACCCCAGTGCTTGTACATGCGGTAGTGCAGAAAGTACTGGTTGATGGCGGTCAGTTCATTTTTGAGCTGAGCTTGCAGGAACGCAATGACTTGTGGGTCGCCTTTCATGGCAGTCCTTTTGTGATTAAAAAGGTGAATTGTGCAGACCGCCGCCGGCCAGAGCAAGGATATTTTTCATGCCCCCTTCAGCGGCAGGCCACAAGGGCCTACTCAAAGCTCAGGCTACCGGTGCGAAAGTCCGGATCAGGTGGTCCAAAGCACCCAACGCGGCCTTGGCACCGCTTTTGGATCGGGCTGATGCCGCTTTTCTTCAGTATTCGAGCTTCTCGGGTCTGACTTCTTGCAAGATCGTCGTGGCGATTTCCTCGATCGACTTGGTGGTGGTCGACAGCCAGCGAATGCCTTCGCGGCGCATCATCGCCTCGGCTTCATGGATCTCATGAACACAGTTTTCCATGCTGGCGTAAAGGGAATTCGGTCGGCGTTCGTTGCGAATTTGGCTCAGTCGCTCGGGCGCGATCGTCAGGCCGAAGATTTTTTTGCGGTGCGGTATCAACGCTGGCGGCAATTGGCGCCGCTCAAAATCTTCTGGGATCAAGGGGTAGTTCGATGTTTTCAAACCGAACTGCATCGCCAAATACAGCGAAGTTGGGGTTTTTCCACTGCGGCTCACGCCCACCAAAATCACATCCGATCCGGCCAAATCTCGATGGCTTTGCCCATCGTCATGCGCCAATGAAAAATTGATGGCTTCGATTCGCTCGTCATAGGCCTTGCTTTTGGACGCGTCTGAAAAGCGCCCAACCCGGTGATTTGACTTCAGCCCCAACTCGCTTTCGAGTGGCGCCACAAACATGCCAAACATGTCGAGCAGCAAACCGTTGCACTGCGCTTTGATGATGGACAAGATTTCCATGTTGACCAAGGTGGTGAAGACAATCGGCCGCTGGCCTTCCGATTCGCCAGCGTGGTTGATTTGGCGAACCGCCTGGTACGCTTTGTCGACGCTGTCAATGAAAGGCATGCGCACGTGCCGCGGACTGAACTCGAACTGGGCCAGAATGGCGTTGCCAAAAGTTTCGGCTGTGATGCCGGTGCCGTCAGAGATGAAAAATACAGTGCGATGGGGCATGGCTGGGTGGGTGGATGTGTTTTGAGTGGCGTTACTTGCCGGGGCGCTGATGGTTCAGCGGGCCTCTACAATCGATGTCAATTATCCAGATTCCGCCACCATGCCCTGCAACCGCCGCCTCAAACAACAACATCAAGGCTGGCTGCCGCCCATGGAGGCTTTCACGGTTTTAAAACCTCCCGGAGTATTTCTATGTCTAACTTGTTTGAGGCGACCGCCCTGGTCGTACCGTTCGAAAACCTGAGGATGACCGACGTCGACTCGGTCGGCGGCAAGAACGCCAGCCTGGGCGAAATGATTTCTCAGCTGCCAACCGGCCCCAAAGGCGTTCGCGTGCCGACCGGCTTTGCCACCACAGCCCATGCTTTTCGTATTTTTCTGGCGCATGCCGGGCTGGACAAAAAAATCAACGGCGTGCTCGACCAGCTCGACACCGAAGATGTGCGGGCCCTGGCCGCAGCCGGCGCGCAAATCCGTGCGCTGGTCGAAGCCCAGCCTTTTCCGGCTGACTTTGAAGCCGCCATTCGCCAGAGCTTTGCCGCCTTGAGCGCGGGCAACCCACAAGCCAGCTTTGCGGTGCGTTCTTCCGCCACCGCTGAAGACTTGCCGGACGCTTCTTTTGCCGGGCAGCAAGAAACCTTTTTGAACGTGGTCGGCGTCGAAGACGTGCTGCACAAGATGAAAGAAGTCTTCGGCTCTTTGTACAACGACCGGGCCATCAGTTACCGCGTTCACAAGGGCTTTGCACACGCCGATGTGGCGCTGTCGGCCGGCGTTCAGCGCATGGTGCGCAGCGACTTGGGTGCGGCCGGCGTGATGTTCACCATCGACACCGAAAGCGGTTTTGAAGACGTCGTTTTCATCACTTCCAGCTACGGCTTGGGTGAAACAGTGGTGCAGGGCGCCGTCAATCCAGATGAGTTTTATGTGCACAAGCCGATGCTGCGGGCTGGCAACCGCGCGGTGATCCGCCGCAATTTGGGCTCCAAGCTGTTGCAGATGGAGTTCACCAGCGCCGATGAGAAAAAAGCCACCGGGCAGCTGGTCAAAACCACCGACGTGCCGGTCGAGCTGCGCAACCGTTTCTCGCTGACCGATGCTGACGTCGAGCAACTCGCCCGTTACGCCTTGATCATCGAAGACCATTACGGTCGGCCCATGGACGTGGAGTGGGGCAAGGACGGCACCGACGGCGAAATTTACATTTTGCAGGCTCGTCCAGAAACCGTCAAAAGCCAGTCCAAGGGCAAGCCCGAGCAGCGCTACAAACTCAAAGCCACCGGCACCGTGCTGACCGAAGGCCGCGCGATTGGCCAAAAGATTGGCACGGGTCCGGTGCGCATCGTCCGTCACATCAGCGAAATGGACCAAGTCCAAGCCGGTGACGTGCTGGTCACCGACATGACCGACCCGAACTGGGAGCCGGTGATGAAGCGGGCTGCCGCCATCGTCACCAACCGCGGCGGCCGGACTTGCCACGCCGCGATCATTGCGCGTGAGTTGGGTATTCCGGCGGTGGTCGGCTGCGGCGACGCCACCGAGCTGCTGAAAGACGGCATGCTGGTGACGGTGAGTTGCGCTGAAGGCGACACCGGCCACATTTACGACGGTCTGCTGGAAACCGAAGTGACTGAAGTCGTCCGCGGCGAGATGCCGCCGATTGACGTCAAGATCACCATGAACATTGGCAATCCGCAACTGGCCTTTGACTTCTGCCAGATTCCGAACCACGGCGTTGGCTTGGCGCGGTTGGAGTTCATCATCAACAACAACATTGGCGTGCACCCGAAAGCCATTCTTGACTACCCGAATGTTGATCCCGACCTGAAAAAAGCGGTTGAGAGTGTGGCCCGTGGCCATGCTTCACCGCGGGCTTTTTACGTTGACAAAGTGACCGAAGGCATCGCCACCATTGGCGCGGCTTTTTGGCCAAAACCGGTCATCGTGCGTCTGTCGGACTTCAAGTCCAACGAATACCGCAAGCTGATTGGCGGCTCCCGTTACGAGCCTGAGGAAGAGAACCCCATGCTGGGTTTCCGCGGTGCGGCGCGTTACCTGAGCGCCGACTTTGCCGGTGCTTTTGCCATGGAGTGCGAGGCGTTCAAACGCGTGCGCAACGAGATGGGTCTGGTCAACGTTGAAGTCATGGTGCCTTTCGTTCGAACGCTCGGCCAGGCCAAGGCCGTCATCGAATTGCTGGGTCAGCATGGGCTGAAACGCGGCGAAAACGGCTTGCGCATCATCATGATGTGCGAGGTGCCCAGCAACGCCGTCTTGGCTGACGAGTTCTTGGAATACTTTGATGGTTTTTCAATCGGCTCCAACGACTTGACGCAGCTGACGCTGGGTCTGGACCGTGACTCCGGTCTTGAAATTCTGGCCAAAGACTTTGACGAGCGTGACCCGGCGGTCAAAGCGCTGCTGAGCCTGGCCATCAAAGCCTGCTTGCGCCAAGGCAAATACGTCGGTATTTGCGGCCAAGGCCCGAGCGATCACCCTGACTTCGCACAGTGGTTGAAAGAGCAGGGCATTGGCTCGATGTCCTTGAACCCGGACACCGTCATCGACACGTGGAAAAAGCTCGCCAGTTGATCGGCTGCCGGACTGTTTTGCCATGAGTGCCGCCGCTTACTGGTTGCAGCGCGGGCTGGTCATGGGCTTGCTGTCCGCTGACTGGTCGCGGCTGGCCTTGGCTGTTTTGAATCGCCTGCTGGTTTTGCGACCACGCGATTTGTACGCCGGGGTCAGCCGAGCCAAAGTGCTGGTTGACTTGGGTCAAAAGAGCACTGCGATCAAAAGCTTGCAGCAGTTGCTGCTGGTTCATCCCCAGCATGCCGCCAGTTGCTACCA
Organism: Polaromonas sp.; assembly: GCA_040400815.1. Classification (GTDB taxonomy): domain Bacteria; phylum Pseudomonadota; class Gammaproteobacteria; order Burkholderiales; family Burkholderiaceae_C; genus Polaromonas. The sequence goes on from JBBAPN010000058.1 coordinate 4,980, forward strand.
ACTGGCTTATTTATTGGAAAGCACGGCACGTCACGCCGAGTCAGAGTCGGCCTTCAGGTCGGCGCTGGTCATAGACCCCGAGATGGACGCGGCTTGGTATGGTTTGGCGATGCTGCTGGTACGCGAAGCGCGCTTCGATGAGGCGGTCACAGCGCTGGAGCACACCACTCGCCTGCAGCCTTTGGGCCCGCACGGCTGGTACCAATTGGCCAAAGTTCATGCGAAGTTAGCGCAGCCTGAAAAAGCGCTGGAGGTGATTCGCCGTTTGCGCAGCTTTGAGCCCCAAGCGGCCAACCTTTTGGCCACCGAAATCGGCCTGAGCGGTTTGAAATAAGCCGATGCAGGCCAACAGCCATCGCCGTGCTTATTGGCGAAAAACCACCTGGCTCACGGGCATTTTGATGCTTGTTTGGTTTGTTGTGACCTTCGGCATGACCTATTACGCTCGGCAGCTTAATTTCGATTTTTTCGGCTGGCCCTTTAGCTTTTGGATGGCGGCGCAAGGCGCGCCTCTGGTTTATGTTGTCATCATCGCGTTTTACGCGCGTTGCATGGAACGGCTAGATGTCGCTCATGGCTTTGACGAAAGCGAGCGCTAGCATGTCGGCTGACGCGAATGCAGGCGAAGGTCAGGAGCCGGGGGCGGCGTCAAGGGCCGCATTTAAAACCGCGTTGAACCACGTTTACAAGTGGTATGCGGCCGGTTTTCTGGCTTTTGTGTTGGCGCTGGCCGTGCTGGAGCAACTGGGTTTGTCGCGTCAGTGGATCGGGCTTAGTTTTCTGCTCGCCACCATCGCTTTGTATGCCTGCATCGGCATCATGTGCCGGACGACAGATGCGGCAGAATATTACGTCGCGGGTCGCCGGGTGCCGGCGGTCTACAACGGCATGGCCACCGGCGCTGACTGGATGTCAGCGGCTTCTTTCATTGGCTTGGCTGGCACGCTTTACCTGACGGGCTACAGCGGGCTGGCTTTCGTCATGGGCTGGACTGGCGGTTACTGCTTGGTTGCTTTCTTGTTGGCGCCTTATTTGCGCAAATTCGGGCAGTTCACCATTCCTGATTTTTTAGGTGATCGCTACGGTGGCGCTGTTCCGCGCTTACTGGGTGTGATCGCTGCCATCTTCTGTTCCTTCACCTATGTGGTGGCGCAAATTTACGGTGTCGGCATCATCACCGCGCGGCTCACTGGCGTGGCTTTTGAGTTGGGTATTTTTCTCGGCCTGGGCGGTATTTTGTTGTGCTCTTTTTTGGGTGGCATGCGCGCTGTGACGTGGACGCAGGTGGCGCAATATTTGGTGCTCATCGTGGCTTACCTGCTGCCGGTGGTGTGGTTGTCGGTCAAGCAAACCGGTGTGCCAGTGCCGCAGGCCATCTATGGTTATCAGTTGCAAAAAGTCACTGCCCGAGAAAAAGAGCTGAGCATCGATCCGAAAGAGTTGGAAGTCCAGCAAATATTCAAGCAACGGGCCTCCGAACTGGCGGCCAAACTGCTGGACCCCAAAGCCGCCTTGCTGGCCGATCGCCTGCTTGCCACCCAAACACTGGCCAAGCTGAAAGCCGACGATGCGCCACTGGGCTTGATCTACGCTGCAGATCGGGCGTTGGCCAATTTGCCGAAAACCGCCGACGCCGCACGCAAGGTCTGGCTGCTTGAGAAAACCGAAGCCGATGCCAAATCGCAGCCACTCAACGGCATGCCGCCGCATGCGCAGCAATTCGCCGGAGATCCGGCGGGTGACGCCAGAGTGCGCGAAGAATTTGACGTGTCGCGGCGAAATTTCTTGGCGCTGGTCTTTTGCCTGATGGTCGGCACCGCTGCTTTGCCGCATATTTTGATTCGCTACTACACCGTGCCGAGCGTCAAAGAGGCGCGGCAGTCGGTGACCTGGTCTTTATTGTTCATTGTCTTGCTTTACATCACCGCACCGGCCTTGGCCGTGCTGGTGAAGTACGAGGTTTTTACCTTGGTGGTGGGCACGCCTTTTGCGCAATTGCCCGACTGGATCACGGCGTGGAACAAGGTCGATCCCAGCTTGTTGTCAGTGGTCGATGTCAACCATGATGGTTTGTTGCAGCTTAACGAACTGTCGATTGGTGGTGACATCATCATGCTGGCCGCCCCGGCGATCGGCGGTTTGCCTTATGTTGTCTCGGCGCTGGTGGCGGCCGGCGGCTTGGCGGCGGCTTTGTCGACAGCCGATGGCTTGCTGCTGACCATTGCCAGTTCGCTCAGCCATGACGTCTACTACAAAATGATCGACCCGAACGCATCGACCGCACGCCGTGTGACCCTGTCCAAAGTGCTGCTGTTGGTGGTTACTTTGGGGGCCGCCTATGTGGCAACTCAAAAGCCAGCCGATATTTTGTTTTTGGTCTCAGCTGCCTTTTCGTTTGCTGCGTCGGCTTTTTTTCCTGCCTTGAGCTTGGGTATTTTCTGGAAGCGCGCAACGGGCATCGCCGCCTCACTGGGCATGGTGGCGGGTCTTGGCACGACGCTGTATTACATGGCGCTGACCCAGCCTTGGATGCGCAGCCTGTTCGATGTCACCCGGCCGATCGAGTTGTGGTGGGACATTCAGCCGATTTCGGCGGGCGTCTTTGGTGTGCCGGTCGGCTTTGCGGTGATTATTTTGGTCAGTCTGCTGACCCAGCGGCCAGACCCAGTGGTACAGGATTTGGTGGAATACATCCGCTATCCTCGCTTTTGAGGGCCTGAAAAACACCCGCTTAAGCCCTTCAAGGCGACTCAATCGGCGGTTCGATTGAGAGCGGGCTATAATCATGGGCTTAGCCTTGCTGCACCCTTAACGACGCTGGGGCAGCTTTCATCAACCAAAAGGAGAGTTTATGCGTCATTACGAAATCATCTTGCTGATCCATCCGGATCAAAGCGAGCAGGTCCCGGCCATGCTGGAACGCTACAAAACCATGATCACCGTCGGCGGTGGCAAAGTGCACCGCGTCGAAGATTGGGGCCGCCGTCAACTGGCTTACCTGATCCAGAAGCTGGCCAAAGCCCACTACCTGTGCATCAACATTGAAGCCACGCAAGCCGTCATGGACGAAATTGAACACGCGTTCAAGTTCAATGACGCTGTGCTGCGTCACATGACTGTGGTCAAGAAAAAGGCTGAAACCGGCCCATCCCTCATGATGCGCAACGTCGAGAGAGAAGAAGCCCGCAAAGCCCAGCAGCAGGAATACGCAGCTTCTTAAGCTGCCTAAAACCACTGCTGTACGCGATTGAACGTTGCCTCACTGATGTGTTGATTTAGTGAATCATGTTGATCTGACGGCGAGTATTGTGGAGGTCAGCCCTCTGCGCTACACGCCAGCTGGACTCCCCGCTGCCAATTTTGTCCTCGACCACGAGTCTGAAGTTGAAGAAGCTGGCAGCACCCGGCAAGTCAAATTGAGTATCAAGTCGGTTGCCTTTGGAAAGATGGCTGAACAAACAAGCCAACTTCCTCTGGGGAAAGTCTTCAGGTTTCGCGGATTTCTCATCAGTGCACGCACCAACAAAAGCGTCATTTTTCATATTCAAGAATTGAACCCCATTTAAGGAGTCCTTCATGCCCGGACCAAAACGTTTCAACAAAGACAAGCGCCCTAAGCGCAACACACAATCTCTGCTGTTCAAGCGCAAGCGCTTTTGCCGCTTCACCGCTGCTGGCGTGGAAGAGATTGACTACAAAGACATCGACACCCTGCGTGACTTTGTCGCTGAAAACGGCAAAATCATCCCTGCTCGCCTGACTGGCACGCGGGCGATTTTCCAACGCCAAGTCAACACTGCCGTGAAGCGCGCTCGCTTCCTCGCGATGTTGCCTTACAGCGACCAACACCGTAGCCTGTAAGGAGCACAGACATGCAAATTATTCTGCTCGACAAAGTTGTCAACCTGGGCAATCTGGGTGACGTCGTCAAAGTCAAAGACGGCTACGCACGTAACTTCCTGATCCCATCGGGCCGCGCACGTCGCGCCACCGCTGTCGCGATCAAGGAATTCGAAGTGAAGCGCGCTGATCTTGAAAAAGTCGCCGCTGCTAAATTGGTTGAGAGCCAAGCCCAGGGCGCCAAGCTCGGCGGCACCGTGGTCAAGCTGACACAGAAGGCTGGTGTTGACGGCCGTCTGTTCGGTTCGGTCACGAACGCTGACATCGCTGCGGAACTGACCAAGCAAGGCTTCGCTGTCTTGAAGTCCCAGATCCGCATGCCTAACGGTCCTTTGAAGATCGTTGGCGACCATCCGGTCAGCGTTGCTCTGCACACCGATGTGGTGGTTGACGTTACCGTGACGGTGTACGGCGAATCCGCCTAAGAAGCGCTTCGGCGCTGTCAAAAAAGCCGCTCCTCGGGGCGGCTTTTTCTTTGGCTGAACGGCGGGCGGTGCAGGGATTTGATGTCCACCGTACTTCCACGCTCTATTCACATCAGACACACCTGTTATGCACAGGTTTATCCCAAGGCATTTTGCGACTCTGGCTTTAACATGGTCGTCTTAACAGGAAACCCATGTCTGCCGTACTTTCTACCCTTGACGCCGCTGGTTACAGCTCCGACCGGCAAATAGCCCAGCTGCGCATCCCGCCGCACTCTATTGAGGGCGAGTCCAGCGTGCTTGGCGGCCTGCTGCTCGACAACAGCGCCTGGGACCGCGTCGGCGACCTGCTGGTCGACGAAGACTTTTACCGCTACGAGCACAAGCTCATTTACGCCTCGGTCGGTGCACTGATCAACGCCAGCAAGCCGGCCGATGTGATCACGGTGTTTGAACACCTGCAAAGCCAAGGCAAGGCCGACGACGTCGGCGGTCTGAGCTACCTCAATTCACTCGCCCAGTACGTGCCAAGCGCAGCCAATGTGCGGCGCTACGCCGAGATCGTGCGTGAGCGCTCCATCTTGCGCAAACTGGTCAAGGCCAGCGACGAGATTGCCACCAACGCTTTCAATCCACAAGGCAAGCCGGTCGCCACGATTCTGGACGAAGCTGAGCAAAAGATCTTCAAAATCGGTGAGCAAGGCTCGCGCATGAAGCAGGGTTTTCACAGCATGAACACGCTGGTGGTCGAGCTGCTAGACCGTGTCACCGAGATGTCGGAAAACCCGAACGACATCACCGGTGTACCGACTGGTTTTTACGATCTGGACCGTCAAACCTCCGGCTTTCAGGCCGGCGATTTGATCATTCTGGCGGCCCGTCCTTCAATGGGTAAAACGGCGCTGGCCATTAACATTGCCGAGCACGTCGCGCTCCACGAAGGCCTGCCAGTGGCGGTGTTCTCGATGGAGATGGGTGCCTCGCAATTGGCGGTGAGGATCGTCGGCTCGATTGGCCGAATTGACCAAGGGCATTTGCGCACTGGCAAGCTGTCTGACGAAGAATGGCCACGCCTGACAGAAGCGATTGAGAAGTTGCGCAATGTCTCGCTGCACATTGACGAAACGCCGGGCTTGACGGTGAGCGAGTTGCGCGCCAATGCCCGTCGCCTGGCCCGTCAGTGCGGCAAGCTCGGCTTGATCGTCGTCGATTACTTGCAGCTGATGAGCGTCTCAAGCAGCATGAGCGACGAAAACCGCGCCACCGCCGTGGGCGAAATTTCGCGCGGTCTGAAGATGCTCGCCAAAGAATTGCAGTGCCCGGTGATTGCCCTGTCGCAGCTCAGCCGCGGTGTCGAATCACGACCCGACAAGCGGCCAATGATGAGCGACTTGCGCGAGTCTGGCGCGATCGAGCAAGATGCCGATGTCATCATGTTCATCTACCGCGATGAGTACTACACCAAGGAGGCTTGCAAAGAGCCGGGTGTGGCCGAAGTCATCATCAGCAAACAGCGCAATGGCCCGACCGGCACCGTCAAGCTGGCCTTCATCAGCCGCATCACCAAGTTTGAAAGTCTGGCCACAGGTCACGGCGATTTTTGATCGTCCAGCCGTCAATTGGCGGCGCTGGCAGCGTCGATCGACTCCTGTAACAAGCGCCACATCACCTTGCCCGACCCCGACTTGGGCAGGCTGTCGACGAACTCGACCAAGCGAGGTGCTTTGTAGACCGCCATGTGCTCGTGGGCCCAATCGATGATGTCTTGCGGGCGGGTCTTGCCGCGCGCCTCGGTGCGCAGCACGATGATGGCCTTGACCGTCTCGCCGCGGTAGGCATCACGGGCCGCAATGATGCAGGCCTCTTGCACCGCAGGGTGTTTGTAGAGCAGCAGCTCCACTTCTGACGGCCAGACCTTGTAGCCGCTGGCGTTGATCATTCTCTTGAGCCGGTCGGTGATGAAGAAGTAGCCCTCCTCGTCCATACGGCCGAGGTCACCGGTGCGAAAGAATTGCTTACCCTCGATCTCGCAAAACGCAGCTTGCGTGGCCGCCGATTGACGCCAGTAACCACTGAACACCATTGGCCCGGCGGTGATGATTTCACCGACCTCGCCGATCGGCAATTCGTCCAGCGTGACCGGATCGACGATGCGCGAATCGACACCGAAGATCGGCATGCCCAGACATTGCAACTTGGCGCGCTCGGGCGGGTTGGCATGCGTCGGTGCGGCGGTTTCGGTCAGGCCATAGCCTTCGGCAAAGGTCAGGCCGAACTCCTGCTGCAGCCGCTCGGCCACGGCCGCCGGCATCGCCGCACCGCCGCCGCTGAGGTAGGTCAAGCTGCTCAGGTCAAAGCTCTTGTAGTTGGGGCTGCCGAACAGATCGATGATCATGGTCGGAATGCAGGTCCAGTGCGTGACCTTGTACTGCGAGATCAAGTGCCCCGCCAGTTCGCGGTCCCAGCGCGGCATGATGACCGTGCACATGCCCTGGAAGATCGGGCCAAGCACGCCGTACAACAGCCCGGTGATGTGGAACATCGGCACCACCGCCAAGCCGACCGACTCCGGCGAGGCATAGCCCCACAGCCCGCCGCCGCAGGCATTCGACATCAACGTGGCATTGCTGTGCATGCAGCCTTTGGGCAGGCCGGTGGTGCCCGAGGTGTAGGGCAGCAGCGCCAGATCATTCGGCCCGGTGGTGTGTGGGCCCGGTTGCAGATCAAGCGCCAGCGCCTCGCCCCAGCTCAACATGCCGCTGGGCAGGACCGGGTCGGCCAGCAGCCAGTTCAACAAAACCGGCGACAAGCCCAGCTCGGCCGCCAATTCAGCGGTAGGCGCAGCACCCGCCGGCAGCGCGTCCGCATAGCGCGCCACCAGCACGGCGCGGGGGCGCTTGGCTTCGGGTTGCCCGTCGGCCGCAGCGGCCACGATGGCAGCCAAGTCGGCACTGCAGATCACCACTTGGGTGTCCGGGTCGTTCAGGTAATGGCCGAATTCTTCGGCCCGGTTCATCGGGTTGACCGGCACGACCACCGCGTTGGCCCGGTTGACGGCGTAAAAAGCGATCAGGTATTGAGGGCAGTTCTGCATGAACAGCGCCACCCGGTCACCGGCCTTGACGCCGACCGCTTGCAGCCAGCCGGCCAGCGCTTCGGCTTGCCGGTGCAACTCGGCGTAACTGATGGCTTCGCCGCAAAAAATCGTCGCCGTCTTGTTAGGAAAACGGGCGGCTGAGACTTCCAGGTTGAACCAGAGCGAGGTCTGCGGCACATCGAGTTGGCGGGGCAAGCGGCGCGGCCAGAATTTGTGCTGCACCGCTTGTTGATCGTGCAAGACGCGAGGCAAAGCGTGGGACAAGGGCAAAGCGGTCATTTCAGAAGCCTCTCAGGGGTTGGCTTGTGGACAAGCATTTTTATCACCTCATGAAATGTACACACAAAAGCGATCGCCATGGATGTTTGACTGGAGCCGCTGAAAGTCTGAGCATGCAGCAGCGGTCTGGCTGATTTCTGAATCTCCTTGCGCTATGCTTTCGGCATGAAATTGCACAATTACTTCCGCTCATCGGCCTCATACCGAGTGCGCATCGCCCTGAACCTCAAAGGCTTGGATTACGACTACGTGCCGGTCCACATTGCCCGCGGCGACCATAAAAAAGCGCCGTATGTGGATCTGTCCGCCGACACGCTGGTGCCTTTGCTCGAGACCGACACCGAGCGCTTGTCGCAGTCGATGGCGATCATCGAGTACCTGGACGAAATCCATCCTGCGCCGCCCCTGTTGCCGGCGGATGCCTTGGGCCGTGCCAAGGTTCGGGCACTGGCGCAGTCGATTGCCTGCGACATACACCCGCTCAACAATTTGCGCGTGTTGAAGTACTTGGTGCGTGAAATGAAGGTCTCCGATGAGGCTAAAAACGCTTGGTATCGGCATTGGTGCCGGGACGGTCTGGAAGCTTTCGAGCGACAGTTGCTGCAGTTGCCGGAGGCGACCTTTTGCTACGGCGACAGCCCGACTTTGGCGGACTGTTGCTTGGTGCCGCAGATCTTCAACGCCAGCCGCTTCGACGTCAGCTTCGAGGGTTTGCCGCGCACCATGCGAGCCTACGAGGCCTGCATGGCGCTGCCCGCGTTCAAGTTGGCACAACCCTCGGCCTGCCCGGACAGTGCGTAAAGCCGACTGGTTGGTCCCGCAATGGCCTGCGCCAGCGGGGGTTCATGCGGTCTTTACCACCCGCCAAGGCGGCGTTTCACTGCCGCCTTTTGCCAGCATGAACTTGGGGGACCACGTCGGCGACGCGGCCACTGCGGTCGCCCAAAATCGGCTGATTTTGCAGCGCAATATCGACTGTCGGCCGGTGTTTTTGCAGCAGCTGCATGGCACCGAGGTGCTGGAGTTGAGCCCTGTCAGTGTGGATGGCTTGGCTGCCGATGCCTGCCTGACGCGCCATCCCGGCCTGGCCTGCACGATCATGGTGGCAGACTGTTTGCCGGTCTTGTTCGCGCACCTGGACCGACCTGTTGTGGCCGCTGCGCATGCCGGCTGGCGTGGCTTGGCGGGTACCTTGATGCCGGCCAAGGCGGTCTCAGGACAGACGTCTGGCGAGGGCGTTTTGGAGGCTGCTTTCAGACGCTTTTCCGACCTGGTTGGCGCTCCGAATGGTGCGGTGGCGGGCCGAACCATCGCCTGGCTGGGGCCGTGCATTGGAGCGACTGTTTTTGAAGTGGGGGCCGAAGTCAAGGCCGCGTTTGAAGCGGTGCAGCCGGCGGCGGGGGCGCTGTTCGTGGCTGTTCCAGGATCAGAGCGGCAGACGTATTGGGCTGACTTACCGGGCTTGGCGCGTCTCAGATTGCGTGCCTTGGGCCTCACCCAAATTTATGGCAATGATGGCACTGAAGACTGGTGCACCGTGAGCCGACCTTCAGCGTTCTTCTCGCACCGCCGAGACGGGCGCAGCGGGCTCAGCACTGGGCGCATGGCCGCTTGCATCTGGCGAAACTGAGGCGCTTGAAGCAGTCTCGGCTTTTTCCTTGGCCTTGATGGCGCGTCGTCGAGCGGGCGTTCGCATGATGTAAAGCACCAGTGACAAGGGCAGCGCGCCGTAAAGAAAAAAGGTGATCAGCGCCCCTAAAACGGTGCCGGTGGTGTTGGTGGCCTCCGCAATGCTCATCAAAAGCACAACATAAATCCAGCCGATGGCGATCAAGTACATAAAAGTTGATGCATAGTAAGGTCAATGAAATGATATTTAGACATAGTTAGAGCAATGCCAAGCTTTGGCATCCAAAACTTGTTC
>JBBAPN010000059.1:0-14581 GCA_040400815.1 Polaromonas sp.
TGGTCGGTGTGAAAGGATTCGAACCTTCGACCCCTTGCACCCCATGCAAGTGCGCTACCAGGCTGCGCCACACACCGAAGATGCAAATTATAGCTGCATGAAATGCGTCTTAGGCGGCGAGCAAATCACGAATTTCCATGAGATCTCGACGCACGATTTCGAGGCGCTGACGTGTCGTGTCGTCGCCAAGCAACATGGAAGAAATAGCCGTTTCTGCGCCTTCAGAATAAGCAACCTCAGGCATGGCATCGAGCTCATCTGCGGCGTCACCGAAGTCATCGACACCTTCAAGCATGACTTCGCCCTCGCGGCGTTTGTCGCGCTCAGTCTGAACGATTTCCTGCAGCCTGTTGCGAGCACCGCTGATGGTGAAGCCCTCGTCGTAGAGCAAGTCGCGAATGCGCCGGATCATCAGTACTTCGTGGTGCTGGTAATAACGGCGGTTCCCGCGCCGTTTCATCGGGCGCAACTGCGTGAACTCTTGCTCCCAATAACGGAGAACATGAGGTTTAACGGCGCACAGATCACTGACCTCACCTATTGTGAAGTAGCGTTTGGCGGGAATCAGAGGAAGGTCTTTCTCCAAGGGAATCAAAGCACTGTTGAGGAAAGTTATAAATTTACTCTAAGACGGAAGCAACTGCAAACCATCGCCAACTTTTGGGAAGTTTTTTTAGGAAATCAACCCTGAATCTGTTCTTTGAGTTTGATGCTGGCGTGAAATGTGACCACCCTGCGGGCCTCGATGGGAATGGCTTCACCGGTTCTAGGGTTGCGGCCTGGTCGCGGCGCTTTAGTCCGAATCTGGAAGTTCCCAAAGCCGGAAATCTTCACGTCGTTGCCTTCCACCAAGTCGTCGGAGATCAGGACAAAAAAGGCGTCCACCATGTCTTTGGACTCGCGCTTGTTCAGGCCAATTTTATCGAACAGCAATTCAGCCAAATGGGCTTTGGTCAGCGCTGGGGTTTCCAGACTGTCGACAGAAAATTCCATGATGCTTCCTTGCCCGCGCTCGTGTATTGATTTGGTTGGCGAATTGTGCCGTGTTTCAGGCACGCAAGCGAGCACCGAGCACGCTTTGCAGACGCTCAATCACAGCCTTCACGGCCACATCGATTTGCTCTTCAGTCAATGTGGCATCGTCACGGCTGAGCACCAAACGAACCGCCAGACTTTTCTCGCCCAACTGCATACTGGTACTGGCTTGTTGAGGGCGATAGACATCAAACAGCGTGGCGGAACGCAGCAGACTGCCGATGCCTGCGCTGTCGATAGCCGCTTTCAACGCCGCGTGGGTGACGCTTTCGCTGACGATGACGGCCAAGTCGCGCTCGACCGGTTGATGCTTGCTGACGTTGCTGAACTGTGGCACTCGGCGCTGCAAGACGGCATCAAGTTCAAGCTCAAACAAGATCGGCGCTAACGGCAACTCGTAACCCTGTCGCCATTGCGGATGCAACTCGCCGACGAAGCCGATCGCCCGGCCCTGCACGCTGACGCTGGCGCAGCGACCTGGATGCATCGCCGGGTGACTGGCCGGCGTGAAAACAGCTTGCAGCGGTGCCAGCAATGTCTCGACATGACCCTTGACATCAAAGAAGTCGACGCTACGGTCGGTCTGCGACCAAGCCAAGCTGTCGAGCGCGCCATAGGCCAATCCAGCGACATGCATCGGCTGGTCAAAACCGGCCACCGTGGTGTCGGTGTTCAACGTTTGCGGGCTGCGCAGAAAAACGCGACCCAGTTCAAACACGCGGACACGGCTGGCTTTGCGGTCCAGGTTGAACTTCAGCACTTGCAGCAGCGAGCCGACCAGCGAAGAGCGCATCACGCTCATCTGGCTGGCAATCGGATTGAGCAACTTGATCGGGTTCGGATTGCCCGCCAACTCACGCTCCCAGCGCTCTTCCACAAAGCTGAAATTGATGGTTTCCTGGTAACCCAGCGCGGCCAGTGAACGGCGCACGGCAAACGGGCTGCGCGCAGCTTCCGGGTTGATGCGCGCTGAAATCGGCGCCAGTGGTGGCGTGCTCGGCAGCTGGTTGTAGCCCACCATGCGAACCACTTCTTCGATCAGGTCTTCTTCAATCTGCAGGTCAAAACGGTAGCTTGGTGGCGTCACGGTCAAAGTGCCATCGCCCTCAACAACTGGCAGGCCCAAGCGCGTCAGCGCATCGGCACATTGCGCTTGCGTCAGCGGCATGCCGATCACCTTGACGGCACGCGCCACGCGCAACGTGACGGGCACGGCGGCAGGCAAGCTGGCTTTGATGTCATCGATCGGCCCACACACGGTGTCGTTGGTGCCGCAAATATCCAAAATCAATTGCGTGATGCGCTCTATGTGCTCGACCGTCAGACCGGGGTCAACGCCGCGCTCAAAACGATGACCCGCATCGGTCGAAAAGTTGTAGCGACGTGAGCGGCCAGCAATCGCTTTGGGCCACCAAAAAGCCGCTTCAACGTAGATGTGCTGCGTGTCATCAGACACCGCCGTGGCGTCGCCGCCCATGATACCGGCCAAGGACTCAACCTGCACATCGTCTGCAATCACGCCGACTTTGCTGTCAACGGTGACGGTGTTGCCGTTGAGCAGCTTGAGTGCTTCGTCAGCCCGGCCCCAGCGCACATCTAAGCCGCCATGAATTTTGTCGAGGTCAAAAATATGCGAAGGCCGGCCCAACTCAAACATCACGTAGTTGGAAATGTCGACCAAAGCGGTGACGCTGCGTTGCCCACAACGGGCCAAGCGGTCCACCATCCACGGCGGCGTGGCAGCGCGGGTGTTGACGTTGCCCACAACCCGACCAGAAAAGCGGCCGCACAAATCAGGCGCGCTGATTTTCACCGGCAAGCGCGAGGTGTCAGTCACGGCGAGCGTCTTGAATGCTGGCGACATCAAAGGCGCACCGGTGAGTGCTGCGAGTTCGCGCGCCACGCCATAGACGCTCAAACAATGCGCCAAGTTCGGCGTCAGCTTGAGCGTGAACAGCGTGTCGTCAAGCGATAGATGGGTACGAATGTCCATGCCCAGCGGCGCGTCTGCCGCCAGCTCTAACAAGCCGCCATGTTCTTCGCTGATCTTGAGCTCACGGGCCGAACACAACATGCCGTAGCTGTCGACACCGCGGAGCTGGCCGATCTTGATGGCGAATGGTTTGCCGTCCTCACCGGGCGGCAGCTCAGCGCCAACCACGGCGCAGGCCACTTTGATGCCGACGCGTGCATTGGGTGCACCGCAAACGATGCTAAGCCAAGCGCCCTGCCCGACGTCCACCTGACAGACACGCAGCTTGTCGGCGTTCGGATGCTGGACTGCCTCTTTGATTTCACCGACCACGATGCCGCTGAACGGCGGTGCGACCGGCTTGAGTTCTTCAACTTCAAGGCCGGCCATGGTCAAGGTGTCAGCCAACTGCTGAGTCGTCAAGGGCGGGTTGCAGAATTCGCGCAACCAGGATTCTGGAAATTGCATGGTGTGGCCTTGCTGTGTTCTGTTGGTTTTATAGTTATTGAAACTGCGACAAAAAGCGGATGTCACCGTCAAAGAACAAACGCAAATCGTTGACGCCGTAACGCAGCATGGTCAAGCGGTCAGGGCCCATGCCAAAGGCAAAGCCGATGTATTTTTCGGGGTCCAAGCCCATGTTGCGAACCACGTTCGGGTGCACCTGACCCGAACCCGCCACCTCCAACCAACGGCCGGCCAGGGGCCCGGTCTGAAATTGAATATCGACTTCAGCGCTGGGCTCGGTGAAAGGGAAAAAGCTGGGCCGAAAACGCAGCACCAGATCGTTCGACTCAAAGAAAGTCCGGCAAAAATCTGTGAAGATGACCTTCAAATCTTTGAAGCTGACGTTTTCGCCAATCCACAAGCCTTCGCACTGATGGAACATCGGCGAATGCGTTGCATCGCTGTCCACGCGGTAAGTGCGGCCCGGCGCAATGACGCGAATCTCAGGCATCAGACCGCCAGCATCGATCAGCGCGCGGTGTTTTTTAACATGCTGCACCGCGTAGCGGATCTGCATCGGGCTGGTGTGTGTGCGCAATAAATTCGGTGCGGTTTCAGTGCCGCCTTCGACATAAAAAGTGTCATGCATGGAACGGGCAGGATGGTCTTCCGGCGTGTTCAGCGCCGTGAAGTTGAACCAGTCGGTTTCAATCTCAGGGCCTTGTGCAACGTCAAAACCCATCGATCCAAAAATCGCTTCAATGCGCTCCAGCGTGAGGGAAACCGGATGCAAACCACCGGCACTGTGCTGCCGACCTGGCAGCGTCACGTCCAGCGCTTCGGCCTTGAGCTGGATCTGCAACTCTGCATCCGCGAGGGCTTGGCGGCGCTCGTTCAGCGCGGCTTCAATCGCCTGCTTGGTGAGGTTGATGGCGGCGCCGCGCGTCTTTTTCTCATCCACGCTGAGGGCGGACAAGCCCTTCATCAACTCGGTCACACGACCCGACTTGCCGAGAAACTGCGCTTTGGCGTTCTCAAGATCGGCAGGCGTTGCAGCGGCCGCAAAGCTGCTTTTGGCTGCCTGCACCAGGTCGTCAAGGGCGTCGGTTGGATTCATCGTGTTTCAGTGTGACGGTTGATGCAGAAAGGATGCAACGAGAAATTGCGCCCTCAATGAGAAAGGGCCAGAGCTTTTGCAAGCCCCAGCCCATGTCTTTCTTGTCGTGACTGCTGTTGATTCAACAGCAGTACAGCTTCAAGATCAGGCAGCCAGCAATTTGGCCTTGACTTGAGCCACGATGGCGCCGAAAGCAGCGCTGTCATGAATGGCCATATCGGACAGAACCTTGCGGTCAATTTCGATGCCGGTCTTTTTCAGGCCGTTAGCGAACTGGCTGTAGGTCATGCCAAATGAACGGCTTGCAGCATTGATACGGGTGATCCACAGACGGCGGAACACGCGTTTTTTGGTACGACGGTCACGGTAGGCATATTGCCCAGCCTTCATTACCGCTTCTTTGGCGATACGGAAGACATTACCGCGGCGACCGCGAAAACCTTTTGCAAGGGCTAGAACTTTTTTGTGGCGGGCGCGAGCCGTTACACCACGTTTGACGCGAGGCATGTATTTACTCCTTGTTCGTCGTTAAATTAAATGCCACGGCCTGGGAGCATCTGTGCCATGTGACCCATATTGGTATCATGAACACCGACAGTTCCACGCAAGTGACGCTTGTTTTTAGTGGTCTTCTTGGTCAGGATGTGACGTTTGAAGGCTTGACCGCGCTTGACGGTACCACCTGGACGAACGCGAAAACGCTTTTTAGCGCCGCTCTTGGTCTTCATTTTGGGCATGTGAATGCTCCTTTTCATTTGTGCTCGTGAGGCGCTGCGAACCTTCCGCAGACTTGATGGCCCCGAGCCACTTGTTAAGTGGCGAGTCTTTCAACCTGCCACTTATTAAGTAGCAAGTTTTTTTTAACTTACCACTTGTTAAGAGACCCGCTTTTAAAGGCTGGCCTCTTTTTAAAGCCTGCCGGTGATGACACCAACAAACTAAATTTTTCACTCACCAACTAACTTAAACAAGCTAGTCAGCTGCTGCATCCGTTGCAGCAGGTGCAGATTCTACAGGTGTTGCAGCAGCAACGGGCGCTGACGCTGCTGCTGGCGCAACATTAACCGGTTTAACAACCGCTTTTTTCTTACCCGGCGCGATCATCATGACCATTTGCCGACCTTCGAGCTTGGGGAATTGCTCCACCACAATCAAGTCAGCCAACTCGTCACGGATACGTGCAAGCAAAGCCAAACCCAACTCTTGGTGGGTGATCTCACGACCGCGAAAACGCAGCGTGATCTTGCACTTGTCGCCCTCATCCAAGAAACGCTTGATGTTGCGAACCTTGATGTTGTAGTCACCGTCATCGGTACCGGGCCGGAATTTGATTTCCTTGACCTCGATAACTTTTTGCTTGGACTTGGCTTCAGCCGCTTTTTTCTGCTCAGCGTACTTAAACTTGCCGTAATCCATGAGCCGGCACACAGGCGGAACCGCCGTGGGCGAAATCTCAACGAGATCGACATCGGCCTCACCGGCCAAGCGCAAGGCTTCCGTGATGCTGACAATGCCCAAAGGTTCATTGTCCGGCCCACTCAGACGCACTTCAGGGGCCATGATTTCACGGTTCAAGCGATGCTTGCGTTCTTCACGGTGACGACGGTCACGAAATTCAGTAGCGATGGTCTCATCCTTAGAATATTGCTATAAAAGCCATAGCAGCTTTCGCCCGCCCCACAAGGACGACAGACTGATTTGATCAACAACTGTGAACGAGTCAGGCTTTTTGTGCGATGTCTGAGGCGATTTGCGCGGCAAAGGCGTCAAGAGACATCACTCCAAGGTCTTTGTTACCCCGGGCGCGCACTGCAACAGCTCCAGCGGCCTTTTCTTTGTCGCCGACGACAAGGATGTAAGGAACCTTCTGCATTGAGTGCTCTCGTATTTTATACGTTATTTTTTCGTTGCGTAAATCAAGCTGAACCCTAAGCCCTTGATTCTGCAGCGTTTTGACAATTTCGCGACAGTAATCGTCTTGTGCCTCGGTGATGTTGAGCACCGACACCTGCACTGGCGCGAGCCAAGTTGGCAGTGCGCCGGCATGCTCTTCAATCAAAATTCCGATGAAACGTTCTAGGCTGCCAACGATGGCGCGGTGCAGCATGACGGGACGGTGACGGGCACCGTCTTCGCCAACGTATTCCGCGTCGAGGCGCTCAGGCATCGAAAAGTCGACCTGCATGGTGCCGCATTGCCACTGGCGGCCCAGCGCATCTTTGAGTGTGTATTCAATTTTGGGGCCGTAGAAAGCGCCATCACCGGGTGAGATTTCAAACTCACAACCCGATGCGCGCAGGCATTCCATCAAAGCGTGTTCGGCCTTGTCCCAACTTTCGTCGGAACCAATACGGGCTTCGGGACGCGTCGCCACTTTGTAAATGATGTTTTTGAAGCCGAAGTCGGTGTAGACCTTCTGCAACAGCGTCGTGTAGTCGACGCACTCTTTCAGAATCTGCTCTTCAGTGCAAAAAATATGACCGTCATCTTGCGTGAAACCGCGCACGCGCATGATGCCGTGCAAGCCGCCCGAAGGCTCGTTGCGGTGGCACTGGCCGAACTCGCCGTAGCGCAGCGGCAAATCACGGTAGCTCTTGATGCCCTGCTTGAAAATCAGAATGTGGCCCGGGCAGTTCATCGGCTTCAGCGCGTAGTCGCGCTTCTCGCTTTCAGTCGTGAACATGTTGTCGCGGTACTTGTCCCAGTGGCCGGTTTTTTCCCACAGCGTCTTGTCGATCACCTGCGGGCCTTTAACCTCAAGGTAGCCGTTGTCTTGGTAGACCTTGCGCATGTACTGCTCGACGCCCTGCCAAACCGTCCAGCCCTTGGGGTGCCAGAACACCAGTCCAGGCGCATGGTCGTCAATGTGAAACAGGTCGAGCTCTTTGCCGAGCTTGCGGTGGTCGCGCTTTTCGGCTTCTTCGAGCTGCGTCAGGTGCTGCTGCAAGCCGTCTTTGCTGGCCCAGGCCGTGCCGTAAATGCGTTGCAGCATTTCATTGCGGTGGTCGCCGCGCCAGTAAGCGCCAGCCAGCTTCATGAGCTTGAAGAACTTCAGCTTGCCTGTGCTTGGCACGTGTGGGCCGCGGCACAGATCTTCAAAATCGCCTTCGCGGTACAACGAGACAGCTTCGTTGGCCGGGATGCTGGCGATGATCTCCGCCTTGTAATGCTCACCGATGGATTTGAAGTGCGCCACGGCTTCGTCACGCGGCAACACACGGCGTGTCACGGCTTCGTCTTTGGCGGCCAGCTGCGTCATGCGCTTTTCGATGGCTTCCAAGTCTTCGGGCGTGAACGGCCGCTTGTACGAGAAATCGTAGAAAAACCCGTTTTCAATCACTGGCCCGATCGTCACTTGCGCATCCGGAAAAAGCTCTTTCACGGCATAGGCCAACAAGTGCGCTGCCGAGTGGCGAATCAACTCCAGCCCTTCGGGGTCTTTGGCCGTGATGATGGCCAACGCGCTGTTCACCTCCATCAGAAAGCTCGTATCGACCAGCTTGCTATTGACCTTGCCGCCCAACGCCGCTTTGGCCAAGCCGGCACTAATGGAGGCCGCCACTTCGGCAACGGTGACAGCTTGCGGAAATTCGCGGATGGAAGCGTCGGGTAGCGTGACTTGGATCATGGTTTTTCAAAAAAGGAAAAAGAAAAAGCGCGGACGAACCGCGCTTTGTCTGGATAAGTCGGAGTAGGGTGATTTTACGCCGCCCCTGCTCTGCTCAATCTCAGTGGAACTGCTCTTCTTCGGTTGAACCGGTGAGAGCCGTCACGCTGGACTTGCCGCCTTGAATCGCCGTGGTGACTTCATCGAAGTAACCGGTGCCGACTTCTTGCTGGTGGGAGACAAAGGTGTAACCACGGTCGCGGGCGGCGAATTCGGGCTCTTGCACCTTCTCGATGTACGCCGTCATACCGCGCTTGACGTAGTCTTGCGACAAGTCGTACATGTTGTACCACATGGAGTGAATGCCAGCCAGGGTGATGAACTGGTACTTGTAACCCATGGCGCCGAGCTCGCGCTGGAACTTGGCGATGGTCGCATCGTCCAGGTTTTTCTTCCAGTTGAACGACGGCGAGCAGTTGTAAGCCAGCATCTTGCCGGGATGCACCTTGTGCACAGCGTCGGCAAATTTCTTGGCAAAGGCCAAGTCAGGCGTACCGGTTTCGCACCACACCAAGTCGGCGTAATGGGCATAGGCAACAGCGCGGGAAACGGCTTGGTCCATGCCTTTGCGGGTTTTGTAAAAACCTTCAGAGGTGCGCTCGCCCGTCAGGAAAGGCTTGTCGATGTCGTCGTAGTCAGAAGTCAACAGATCTGCGGCTTCCGCATCGGTGCGGGCAATCACCAGCGTCGGCACGCCGCAAACGTCAGCCGCCATGCGGGCGGCGATCAGCTTCTGGCAGGCTTCACGTGTCGGCAACAACACCTTGCCGCCCATGTGGCCGCATTTCTTGACGGAAGCCAACTGATCTTCCCAGTGCACCGCACCGGCACCAGCTTTGATCATGGACTTCATCAGCTCGAAGGCATTCAGCACACCGCCGAAACCGGCTTCAGCATCGGCCACGATAGGAGCGAAGTAATCGATGTAGTCTTTGTCGCCAGAGTCGATGCCTTTGGCGTGCTGGATTTCGTCCGCACGGCGGAAGGTGTTGTTGATGGTCTCAACCACTTTAGGCACCGAATCGACCGGGTACAGCGACTGGTCGGGGTACATCGACGAATAGCTGTTGTTGTCGGCAGCGACTTGCCAGCCCGACAGGTAAATGGCCTTCACGCCGGCTTTGACTTGTTGCATGGCCTGACCACCGGTCAGCGCGCCCAAGGTGTTGACGTAGGCCTCGGTGTGCAGCAGGTCCCAGAGCTTTTCGGCACCGCGGCGGGCCAGCGTGTGCTCAATCGGGAACGAGCCGCGCAAGCGGACGACGTCAGCAGCGCTGTAACCGCGCTTGATACCTTTCCAACGGGGATTGGTGGCCCAATCTTTTTCGAGGACGGCAATTTGCTGTTCGCGGCTGAGTTGTTCGGTGAGGTGCTGTGGCATGTGATTACTCCAGAAGTTAAAGGAAAAACATTGACAAAGCGGTGGGTTCTAGTGGCGAGGCCTTCTCGCTGCAAACCTTGTGATGCCGTCTTTGTGAGTGCCTCTACTTTAAGTCTTCTAGAAGACATATTGGAGCTCTTATGTCTTATATAAGATATAAATATTTATCAATTAAATCAACAAGATACGGCGCACATATCACGATATAAAAAGTGATTTCTCATATTGAGAAAATATGATGCAGTGCAACATGATCTATTTTCGTACTATGAAAATCTCTTTGCTACAGTGAAAAGACTGGTGTGACGCCAAGCCTCTAAATCGAACGGCTATCCCGCGCAGCGCGCACGGCGGCGCTGATCTCGCGCAGGCGCTGCCGCTGCGCCCTGGCCACGTACACGCTGTAGGCGATGATGCCAACGCTCACCACGGCAATCAGCAAAGTGGCGGCTGCATAAATAGACGGGTTGATGCCGCGTCGTGCGTAGCCAAAAATGACCTGCGGCAAGGTGGTCACACCGGGGCCAGACAAGAATTCAGAAATCACCACATCGTCAAATGACAGCGTGAATGTCAGCAGCCAGGCGGCCACCATGGCGGGTGCGATGCTCGGCAGCGTGACCAGAAAAAACACCTGCAATGGCCGACAACCCAAGTCCATCGCCGCCTCTTCAATTGAACGGTCCATTTCACGCAATCGCGACTGAATCACCACCGTCGCGTAAGCCATGCCCAGCAAGGTGTGGCCCAGCACGATCGTGCCCATGCCGCGCTCCGGCCAGCCCACTGCACGCTGCACTGCCACCATCATCAGCAGCAGCGACAAACCAATGATCACCTCCGGCATGATCAGCGGCGCATTGACCAGGCCGATGAACACCGGTCGACCGCGAAAGTGCTCGTAGCGCACCAGCACAAAAGCCGCCATCGCCCCCAGCACGACCGACAGCGTAGACGCCAGCAAGGCCACCTTGAGCGACAACAAAAAACCTTCGACCAAGCGCGAGTCAGCCCACAGGGCGCTGTACCAACGCAAAGAAAAACCGGTGAAAACACCGTCTTGACGCGTGCTGTTGAAAGAAAAAACAACCAAAAAAACCAGTGGCGCGTACAAAAAAAGATACACCGCAACCAGCCAAAAACGACCCAGATGGGCCTGCAGAAAACGGCTGATCAGACGCATGTCAAGCCTGCCCTTTCGCATCTTTTGTCGAACTCGGCTCAGCACTGTAGTGGTAGTAAAGCGCCAACGGAAAGAGAATCAGAAAAATCATGACAACGGCCAAGGCCGAAGCGCGTGGCCAGTTGTTGCTGCTGAACATTTCATCCCACACCACCCGACCGATCATGATGTTGTCAGCGCCGCCCAGCAGCGACGGAATAACGAATTCACCGATGCTCGGAATGAAAACCAGCATAGCCCCCGAAATAATGCCAGCCTTGCTCAATGGCACGGTGATCAGCCAGAAAGCTTGCCACGGGCTGGCGCCCAGATCATGCGCGGCCTCCAACAAACTGAGGTCCATTTTCACCAGCGTGGCGTACAGCGGCAGCACCATGAAAGGCAGGTACACATAAGTCATGCCGACCAGCATCGAGACGTCGGTGTAAAGCATCTGAATCGGCGCGCTGATCAAGCCAAGCGCCAGCAACGCGTTGTTGATCACGCCTTGGTCCGCGAGGATGCCTTTCCAAGCGTAGACGCGCAACAAGAAAGACGTCCAAAACGGCAGCATCACCAGCATCAGCAAGGCCGGCCGTGTATTCGGTTTCGAACGCGCCATGAAGTAAGCAAACGGATAACCAATCAGCAGACACAACAAGGTCGTGAAAAAAGCGTACTTGATGGAGGTCGCGTACGCATCCATGTAGATGGTCTGGCCAAACCCAGCGCTGGCATCCCAAAAAACAGACGCATAGTTGTCGTACTTCAAGACCAAGCGCCAAACGCCGTCGGCCGATGCGATCAAAGGCGCAAAAGGGTCGACGCCGTTGCCCATGTCGGTGATGCTGATGCGCAGCAAAATCAAACACGGCAAGACAAAGAAAACCAGCAACCAAAGATACGGCACGCCAATGACAAAGCGCCGACCGGGCAAAAACTGAAGCGCCAACGAATCTTTCATGGCCACGGCTTCAGGCGGTCAGTGTCACGGCGGCTGAAGCGTCCCACCAGAAAAACACCGCATCGTTCCAAATGATGTGGCTGCGGTCTTGTCGAGCTGTGTTGCCTTCAGTGACCTTCACCATTTTTCCGCTCGGCATCTCCACGACGAAAGTGCTGTAACTGCCAAAGTAAGCGATCTCCCGGACCGTGCCAGTGAACATGTTGTAGGGCGCATCGGGCCAGCTTTTGGCGATATGAATTTTCTCGGGCCGCACGGCGACCGCCAGCGCCATGCCCAGCGTGCCGCTGATGCCATGGCCGACATGGATCACGCCCTCCGGCGTGGTGATCTCGCAGCGGTCCGGCTCATCCAGACTGAGCACACCATCAAACAGATTGGCCTGACCAATGAAGTCGGCGACAAAGCGGCAGTTCGGATGCTCATAAATTTCGCGCGGTGTTCCGACCTGCAGCACGCGCCCTTCGCTCATCACCGCAATGCGCGAGGCCATCGACATGGCTTCTTCTTGGTCGTGCGTGACCATCACGCAGGTCACACCGACCGACTCAATGATGTTGACCAACTCAAACTGGGTTTGCTCGCGCAATTTTTTATCCAGAGCGCCCAAAGGCTCGTCCAGTAACAACAGCTGTGGCCGCTTGGCCAAGCTGCGCGCCAGCGCCACGCGCTGCTGCTGGCCACCCGACAGCTGGTGCGGCTTGCGCTTGGCAAAAGCCGTCAATTGCACCAGCCGCAGCATCTCCTCGACCCGCTCAGTGATCTCGGCCTTGGGCAGGCCCTCACGCTTCAGACCAAAGGCGATGTTGTCCCAAACGCTGAGGTGCGGAAACAGCGCATAGGACTGAAACATCATGTTGATTGGCCGCTCGTAAGGGGCGAAAGAGGCGATATCAACGCCGTCGAGCATGACAGTTCCGGCTGTCGGCACTTCAAAGCCGGCCAAAATACGCAACAAGGTCGACTTGCCACAACCCGAACTGCCCAACAATGCAAAAATTTCGCCTTTGTTGACGCTCAAAGAAACGTTGGCAACTGCGACAGCAGCGTCAAAATGTTTGACGAGGCCTGCCACTTTTAAAAAACCATCGGCTTGAACTGCAGGCGAATGCATGACGATCAATGGCCTCTTTTGAAGGCCGTGAAGGCGTTCGCCATGGAGGCGCGGCCGGCGTTGCTGAAGCTGGCCGGCGAGACCATTTTTTGCAGATTGGCCGCGTCTGGGAAGACCGCTTTGTCTTGCGCGATGTCTGGCTTCACACTCGGCAAACTGGCCTGGTTGGCGGTGGCATAGCGCAACTCATTGGTCAGCGACGCCGAGACCTCGGGGCGTAAAAAATAGTTGATGAAAGCCTGCGCGTTGTTCGGGTGCTTAGCGTCTTGGGGGATCGCCAGCGTGTCAAAAAAGATCAACCCGCCGGTGCTCGGCAGAAGGGCTTGAATATCCTGGCCGTTGTTGTTCTCGATCGCGCGCTGTCGGGCGATGTTGATGTCCCCCGCCCAAGCCAGCACCACACAGGCTTTGCCGCTGGCCAAATCGTCGATCAGAGTGCTGCTGAACATGCGGATGTCGGGCCGCACCTTGGCCAGCATGGTGGCGGCGGCTTGATGGTCCGCCGTGTCGTTGGAATAAGCGTTCTTGCCGAGGTAATGCAGGGCCGGCGGAATCACTTCGGTTGGCGAGTCCAAAAAGGCGATGCCGCAAGCCTTGAGCTTGTGGCTGTACGTGGGGTTGAAGACCAGCTCCCAGACGTTGGCAGGCATCGGCGTGCTGCCCAGCGCGGCCGCCACTTTGCCGGTGTTGATACCGACCGTGGTGAAGCTCCAAGCCCACGGTATCAGGTACTGGTTGCCAGAGTCAATCGCCGACAGCTTGGCCATGATGGCGGGGTCGAGATTGACCGCGTTGGGCAACTTGGCTTTGTCAAGCCTGAGCAACAAGCCAGCGTCGATTTGCGGTTTAGCAAACACCGCGCCCGGTACCACGATGTCATAGCCGGTATTGCCAGCGACCAGTTTGGCCTGCAGCGCCTCATTGTTTTCAAAGGTCTGGTAATTGACCTTGATGCCGGTTTCTTGGGTGAAATTAGCCACCATGTCCTGGGCAATGTAGTCTGGCCAGTTGTAGATGTTCAGAATTTTTTCTTCTTTGACCAAGGCAACTGCGGGGGTCGCTGCGGTAGCGGTCAACGCGGCTTCGTCTTTCTGGCCACAGGCGGTCAAAGCCAGCGCCGTCAAAACGAAAGACCACAGGTACTTGTTCATGATGTTGTTGAGTCCGTGAAACAGGTTGCAGCAAGCGCCTAACCAAGACTGGGCGGCTTCAGAAAAGCGGATTGTAAGAGCTATCAGGCAGGTCTTGCGCCGGCTTGCCAGCGACCCACAAAGGCATGCAGCCAGCTGGGCAGATATGCAGCGCACCGCGCACGCTGGAGGTTGATACAGATCAACTTTCGGTTCAGAATAAACACCCGCTTGAAAATTAAACAGATCACCAGGAGAAGACTATGTACAAACGTATCTTGATCCCGACAGACGGCTCCGAACTGTCCCAAAAGGCGGCCGACAGCGGCATTGAACTGGCCAAACTGTCAGGTGGTCAAGTCGTCGTGCTGCAAGTGGTGCCGCGTTACCCGGTGAGTTATTTCGAGGGCGGGGCAACAACTTCAGGCGATGAAATTGAGCGAATTGAAAAAGAATGGGCAGATATTGGCCAAGCCACAGTTGCCAAAGTCAAAGCCGAGGCCCAAGGCGTTTTAGCCACTGCCGTCATCGCCCAGTCGGACATGATTGCTGAAGCCATCATTGCGACCGCCAAAAAGCACGACTGTGAGCT
>JBBAPN010000060.1:0-14003 GCA_040400815.1 Polaromonas sp.
GTAGCGGTTGAAGTTCGGCGGCACGATCTTGTTCGGCAACGCCGCCGACATTAATTTGGGGCTGCGGTTCAAGGCCCGCATCACGGTCTGTCGCAGGGCTTTCAGCGCCTCGCTGCCTTCGGGTATTTGCAGGTTGTGCTTGGCCAGCAGGGCTTGCGGCCCGGCGCTTTGGTGTTCAGCCCAAGGCGCCTTGGCCAGCTGGTCACGCACCTGAAGCAATTCTTCAGGTGTCAGTACATTGTCGACAGTGACCAGCATGGGCAAGTTCCTTAAAAGTCGTGACGCAAGGTGGCGATCAACTGCCGCCCTTTGCCGGGAATGCCCTGAGCGCCGCCTTCGGCCAACTGGGAAATGTAACGCTTGTCAGCCGCGTTGAATAAATTCAGGCGCAATTGCGTTTGGCGATTGAACTTGTAGGTCGCGTAGATGTCGGCCACGGTGTGGCCGGGTATTGAGACTTTCAAAGAATCGCCGGTCTGCACCGCAGCCGCAGGCTGAACGCCGCTGGTCTGCTGCGCGACGTATTGCAAACCGCCACCCAAGGTGATTTTCTGGGTCACGTCATAGGTGCTGAAAACGTTGAACGAGTGCTTGGGCGTGCCACCCAGCCCTTGCCCGACCGCAAAAGGATTGCTTGGGGCTTTTGTGACCTCAGAGTCTAGGTAGGTGTAACCAGAGTAGAGACGCCATTTGTTGGTCACGTTACCGGCCGCCAACATCTCAAAACCGTTGATGTGGTACTCCACATTGGGAATAGTTGAATCGCCCGCAGCTTGCGCCGGAAAGCGGCCGTCAGAAGTCTCGGTGCGAAACAGCGCTGCGTTCAGACTCAGCGCCGAGCCAACCAGCCATTTCGCACCGATCTCGTAGGCTTTGATCTGCTCGGGAGGGGTTGCGAAATCTGCGCCGACGATCGGTTCTGTCACGCCGCCGCCTGCCAGCTGGACTTGATTGCGGTCAAAGCTGCCCGAGATGTTGAAGGCGTTGCCGTAGGACGCATACAGCGAGGTGGTCGGTTGCAACTTGTGCACCAGCCCGATGCTGTAGCTGAACTGCTGGTCCTTGCGCTCATGGTCGGTGTTTTGTGACGCATTGGCACCTGTGAAGCCACGCCGCGTGGCTTTGGCCTCCACTTGGTCCCAGCGGCCACCCAGGTTCAGCTGCCACTTGGGTGCGAGCGTCAAGGTGTCGAGCGCATACAGCCCCAGCTCTTGGGTCTCGAACCGGTACGTCGTGCCGTCGTAAACCGGGGTGTTGGCCCCCTGAAACCGTTGCGCCGGGTTGTACAAAGAAGTCACTGATCCTTTTGTATCCCGACGACGCTTATTTTCGTAGCTGTACTTGGCCAGCTCGACGCCAGTCACCAGATCATGCCGAATACCGCCGGTGTTGAAACTGAACAGCAGGTCGGTCTGGTTGTTGATGCCTTGGTCTTGTTGGTCGCGCGGCTTGGTATCGCCGCGCGCCGTGGTGGCAGTGACGATGCGCGGTGACGAGGTGATGGAATCGTTGTCCACCGTGCTGAAGCGCGTCTGGTTTTTCAGCACCACGCCTGAGTTAAAAATATGCCGCACGCTCAGACCCAGCTGATTCACTTCAATTTTTTTGTAGTCATCTTGGTGGCCGTAAAAATTATTGAAGTTCAGTCCGCGCGGCACCTCACCGCCGTTGCCCAAGATGTTGGTGCGGTCCATCGGCAGGCCAGCGTCGGGCAAATCGTTTTGATTGGTGCGCAGGTAGTCGGCCGTGATGCGTGTTTTCTCTTTGAAACCCCAGGTGTAAGCTGCATACAGGCCGTAACGCTCCTCGTTGGTCACGTCGCGCCCTGGCGTGTCGGAACTGTGCTTCATCAAGTTCAGCCGGACCGCGCTGTTGTCGTCCAGCGGGCGGTTCAGGTCGGCCGTGGTCCTGAAGTAGTTGTCGGTGCCCACGCTAGTTTCGACGCGGTTGAACTCTTTCAAGCTTGGCTTTTTCGTGACAAAGTTGATGGTTCCGCCAGCCGAGCCGCGCCCTGAAAAAGCCGAGTTCGGCCCTTTGACGACTTCGAGCTGCTCAATGTAGAAAGGGTCGCGGAAGTAATTGCCCAGGTCTCGGGTTTCGTTGACGTTGATGTCGTCGCGGGCGTTGAAGCCGCGAATTTTGAGCTGGTCGCCGCCCGGTGGGTTGCCCTCGCCGGCTTGCAGGCTGATCCCCGGTATGTTGCGCAGCGCGTCTGTCAAGGAGGTGACGTTTTGCTCTTCCAGCAGGTCTTTCGGCAAGACGGTGATGATGCGCGGCATGTCTTTCAAATCGCGCGTGTACTTCAGTCCGTCCATCTGCACGCCGCGAAAATCCAGCACCTTGACGGCCTCAAGGCTTGGCACCGAGGTGGTCGAGACTGGCGCGCTGGCGGCGGAGGAACTGGTTTGTGCGTAGCCCGCGCTGGTTGCGGCGATCATGCTGCACGCCGCCAGGGTCAAGCTACTGCGCCGGTGTGCGGAAAAATCAGGCGGGGTGGGCAACAAGACACGGCGCGGCAAAATAGTCAGCATGGTGGAGGTTCCAATGAGGTCAATTAAGAGGCAGAAAAGCCATCTGAAACGACTTAACATGTCAGCCGAAAGAGACTTTCATGTTAATTTAAATAACAATCATTCGCATTTAATAACCTAACTAAGAATTATTTTTACACTTGTATTAATTATTTATGTTTATAAAAATGACACCAGAAGCGATTCTTCAACACCACGACAACGGCCAGCTTTGGCCACCCGCGCCAGACCCATCGCTGTCGCCGAACCCCACCCCAGATGTCGATTTGGCTGCTGCTTACCAGTTGGCGATCGCTGTCAGGCGGCTGCGCATGGCCCGTGGAGAATCCCCGCGGGGTTACAAGATCGGTTTTACCAACCGCCACATTTGGCCGCGTTACAACGTTTTTGCGCCGATTTGGGGCACGCTGTACAACACCACTGTGACTTTTTGTGAGGGTCACGGCAGCGTTTCTCTTGCCAGCAGTTGCCAGCCCCGCATTGAGCCCGAGGCGGTTTTTGGCCTGCGTTCAACGCCGCCCCGTGGCGCCTCAGTTGACGAGCTGTTCGAGGCCATTGAGTGGGTGGCACCTGGCTTTGAGCTGGTCCAGTCGCACCGGCTTGACTGGAAGTTCCATGCCGCCGAAACGGTGGCCGACGGCGGCTTGCATGGCCACTTGCTGGTGGGCCGCCAAGTTCGGCTGAAAGACATCGCCAGCAATGCGGCACAACTCAATGCGCTGCTGGCCGCGGCCCAAGTCACCTTGTTCAAGAACAGCCTGCGCACAGACCAAGGCGCTGGCAGCAACGTGCTGGACAGCCCGCTGCTGGCCCTGCATCACTTTTTGCAGGCTTTGCACCATTGCCCGAACGCGCCCGACCTGTTTCCCGGCGATGTGGTCACGACCGGCACTTGGACCGACGCCTGGCCGGTGCAGTCGGGCGAGCGCTGGGCGGCCAACTTCGGCGAGCCGCTGTCAAGCTTGAGCGTTGAATTCAGCTGAGCGGGTGCCGCTTCTGGACTTCTTCACCCCGCTCGTACCAGTCTTTGGAGTTGTTGACGACCCAGACCACCAGCAGCATGACCGGCACCTCAATCAGCACGCCGACCACCGTGGCCAGCGCAGCACCCGAGTTGATGCCAAACAAGCTGATGGCAGCCGCGACCGCCAGTTCAAAAAAGTTGGAGGCGCCAATCAGCGCTGACGGGCAGGCGATGCTGTGTTTTTCGCCGACCGCGCGGTTCAGTCCATAAGCCAAGGCCGAATTGAAAAGCACTTGAATCAAAATCGGCACGGCCAACAAAGCAATCACCAGCGGTTGCTTCAAAATTGCGTCGCCCTGAAAGGCAAACAACAAGACCAAGGTCAGCAGCAAAGCGGCCATCGACCATGGGCTGATTTTCGCCATGGCGGCCTCCAGGGCCGCCTCACCTTGCGCCAGTAGCCAGCGCCGCAAGAGCTGCGCAATGATGACCGGCAAGACGATGTACAGCCCTACCGAGGTCAGCAAGGTGGCCCACGGCACGAGAATCGCCGACATGCCCAACAGCAAGCCGACCAGCGGCGCGAAAGCAATGACCATGATGCTGTCGTTCAAGGCCACTTGCGACAAGGTGAACAGTGGGTCGCCGCCGGTCAGGCGGCTCCAGACAAAGACCATCGCGGTGCAGGGTGCAGCGGCCAACAAAATCAAACCGGCGATGTAGCTGTCCAACTGGTCGGGCGGCAACATGGGCGCAAACCAATGGCGAATGAAAATCCAGCCCAGCAAAGCCATCGAAAAAGGCTTGACCAGCCAGTTGACGAACAAGGTAACGCCGATGCCTTTCATGTGCTGGCGCACTTCAGCCAAAGCAGTGAAGTCGACTTTGAGCAGCATCGGAATGATCATCACCCAAATCAACACGCCCACGGGCAGATTGACGTTGGCGATTTCCATCTGGCCGATGGCCTGAAAGACAAGCGGAAACAGGTGCCCCAAGCCGATGCCAGCAAGGATGCACAGCAAGACCCAGACGGTGAGATAGCGTTCAAATACGTTCATAGCCAGCTTTTCAGGTGCTGGCCAAGTGGCGGGCGCTGGACTGCAACAAGGTGTGTTCGAGCTTGTCGGCGGGCAGGTTGCACAACAGCTCCAAACGCTGCTTCAGCGCGTGCAAGGTGTGACGGAAGGCTTGCAGTTTTTCGACCTCTGGCGCGTCGCCTTCTGAGGGATCGGTAAACCCCCAGTGGGCGGTGGCGGGATGGCCTGGCCAAATCGGGCAGACCTCACCGGCCGCGTTGTCGCAAACGGTGATGATCAAGTCCATCTGTGGCGCGTCGGGCGCAGCAAAAACGTCCCAGCTTTTGCTGCGCAAACCATCGATCGACAGGCTGGCGTTTTGCAAGACCTGCAAACCCAGCGGATGCGGCTGCTGCTTGTCACGCGGGCTGCTGCCGGCTGAATAAGCCTTGAATCGGCCGTGCCCGATGGCGTTCAAGACGGCTTCGGCCATGATGCTGCGGGCGGAATTGTGGGTGCACAAAAAAAGAACATTGAGCGCAGGGATGTTGTTTGTCATGAAGGGGCTTTCAGCAGTCGCAAGGGGTTGCGGGCAGCAGCGAACAGGCTTCGCCTTGGCAACAGTTTTGGGTCAGATACGCCAACACAGCGTTCATGCGGTCGTACTGGGCGCGGTAAACCAGGTTGCGGCCCATTCGTTCTTGACTGATCAGGTCGGCGTGCAGCAGCTCTTTCAGATGAAATGACAGCGTGTTGGCCGCCACACCCAAGGTCTCGGTCAGCGCACTGGGCGTCAGCCCGGCGTTGCCGGCGACCACCAATGACCTGAAAATTTCCAGCCGCGACGACTGGGCGAGTGCGGCAAGGGCTTGAATGACGGCAATTGATTCCATATTTCTATATTAATCGAATTATGTGACAAATTGGTGTCCCAAAATAAGGCCCCTGACCGCCCCGAATTGATCGGGGCCATCAGAGGCTGCAAAAAACCGCGGAAGTTTTTAAGCGCCTCAGCGCTTTTTACCGACCGCCATGGATTCCGTTTTTTGATCCAGCAACTGCTCAGGCGCGTTGGCCTCGACCCAGCTTTCGTTGTTCAGGCCGGCGTTCATGCGCTCGACGTCCAACTCACCCGTCCATTTGGCCACCACCAGCGTCGCCACGCCGTTGCCGACCAAGTTGGTCAGCGCCCGGGCTTCGGACATGAAACGGTCGATGCCCAAAATCAAGGCCAAACCCGCCACCGGCACCGTGCCCACTGCGGACAAAGTGGCCGCCAGCACAATGAAACCGCTGCCGGTGATGCCGGCCGCGCCTTTGGACGTTAGCAGCAGAACGCCGAGCAAGGTCAGCTCTTGCAGCAGCGTCATTGGCGTGTTGGTGGCTTGCGCGATGAAAACCGCCGCCATCGTCAAATAAATCGAGGTGCCGTCCAAATTGAAGGAATAGCCGGTTGGAATCACCAAACCCACGCAGGTTTTCTTGGCGCCCAGGTTTTCCAGTTTTTCCATCATGCGGGGCAGCACCGACTCAGACGATGAGGTACCCAAAACAATGAGCAGTTCTTCCTTGATGTACTTGATGAACTTCCAGATGCTGAAACCGTGTAACTTTGAAATCAGGCCCAACACCACGAAGACAAAAATCAAGCAAGTCAAGTAAAACGTGCCCATCAGCTTGCCCAGCGAAAACAGCGAACCCACGCCGTACTTGCCAATGGTGAACGCCATCGCGCCAAACGCACCGATGGGCGCGACTTTCATGATGATGCCGACGATGTCGAACAGCACGTGGGAAGTTTTCTCGATGAAATCAAACACCAGGGTGCCGCGACCACCGAAGCGGTGCAGCGCAAAGCCAAACAAAATGGCGAACAACAGCACCTGCAAAATCTCGCCTTTGGCAAAAGCATCGACCACCGAAGTTGGGATGATGTGCAACAGAAAATCCACGGTACCGACCAATTTGCCGGGCTCGGTGTAGGCCGCAATGGCCTTGGTGTCGAGCGTGGAGGCATCGATGTTCATGCCGGCGCCGGGCTGCACCAGGTTGACAATGACCAGCCCAATGATCAAGGCCAGCGTGCTGACCACCTCAAAGTAAAGCAGCGCCAAGCCGCCTGTCTTGCCGACTTTTTTCATGTCTTCCATGCCGGCAATGCCAACCACCACGGTGCAAAAAATGATCGGCGCAATGATCATCTTGATCAACTTGATGAAAGCGTCACCCAGCGGCTTCATGTCCGTCCCCAGCTGCGGATAAAAGTAGCCGACAGCAACACCCAAGATCACAGCCAAGATGACTTGCGGATAAAGGGACCGGTAAAACGGACGTTTGGGGGATGGGTCGGTGATCATGGCTTGAATACTTTATTAAACAGAGCAGGCACTATAGGTAGTCACTCCAGATAAAACAATTGTGGGTGTCCACATTTTTCAGCCCTCACAGCTGGCGTGCCGATCCGCTTTCGTGGGGCACGGTTAACATCAAGCCGCTCGTCTTGGGCTGACTTTTTTTTCTGCCGCCCATTGAACCCACTTTCTACTGCCACCCAACGCTCCGCTTTGCTGCTGTCATGCGCCACGTTTGGCAGCATGGCGGTTCAGCGTATTTGCGATGCCATGCTGCCCGAGCTGTCCCGGGTCTTCGACGTCAGCATCACCGAGGTCGCGCGGGTGGTCTGGATGTTTGCTGTGGTGTACGGCGCGGCGCAGCTGTTTTATGGGCCGATGGGCGACCGTCTGGGCAAATTCCGCATCGTTACTTACGCCACGATCGGCTGCAGCCTGGCCAGCTTGGGGGCTGTTTTCGCGGGCAGTTTGCAGGCGCTGGTGCTGGCCCGCGTTGCCATGGGCTTGTGCGCAGCCGCCATCATTCCGCTGTCGATGGCCTGGATCGGTGACGCCGTGCCTTATGAGCAGCGCCAGGAGACGCTGGCCAAGGTCGGGCTTGGCACCACCCTGGGCTTGGTCAGCGGTCAATTGATGGGCGGCCTGCTGACCGACACCTTGGGCTGGCGCTGGGCTTTTGTGTTGGTCACGCTGCTGTTTGCCGTGATCGGTGCGCTGATGTATGGCAACTACAAGCAGCAGCCAAGCCCTGCGGCATCGGATCATGAGGCACACCATCGGCCGTCTTTTGTCGGCCAAGCGCTGCACATCATGACCGCGCCGTGGTCACGCTACATTCTTTTAATTGCCTTGGTGGAGGGTGCTTGCGGCTTCGGTGTGCTGGCCATCATTGCCTCGCACCTGCACCAAACGCTTGCGCTGTCGTTGACCGCATCGGGCGCGATTGTGGCGATGTTCGGCATCGGCGGTGTGGTCTACATGGTGCTGGCACGGCATTTGATTCGCCGTTTTGGTGAAATTGGCTTGGCGCAAGGCGGTGGTTGCTTGGTGGGGGTGTCGTTTTTGCTGCTGGGCTTCACCTCTTGGTGGCCCTTAACCCCGCTGGCTTGCCTGTGCGCCGGCTTTGGCTTTTTCATGTTTCACAACACCATGCAACTGCATGCCACGCAAATGGCGCCCACGGCCCGCGGCACCGCGGTGTCGCTGTTTGCCTCTTGCCTGTTCATCGGCCAAGCGCTGGGTGTGTTGCTGGCCGCGAATTTGATCGCGCTGCTTGGCTCCGGCGTGGTGATTGTGCTGGGCGGCAGCGGCGTCATGGCGCTGGGGTTTTGGCTGGCCCGAGGTTTGCGCCGCCGGGCTCTTAAAACTGATACGACCCTGTGACGACTTGCCCGACTTGGAGCAACTGATCGACGCCTTCGAGGGTGATGGTGTTCATGCCAAAAGACAAAGCGCCGTTCAGCCGTGCATCTTGCCGGTAGGTCTGCAGCATGTCGTTGACCAGCGGTGTGCTGCTGGCGCTCAGCGGGTCGATGTTG
Source organism: Polaromonas sp. (assembly GCA_040400815.1). Lineage (GTDB taxonomy): Bacteria > Pseudomonadota > Gammaproteobacteria > Burkholderiales > Burkholderiaceae_C > Polaromonas. Next base: position 8,404 of record JBBAPN010000060.1, read on the forward strand.
ACGATCGGGCAACGCGGGCACGGTTTGACCGGCTGCAAGCGGACATTGCCCTCTGCCGTCACGATCTCCAACTGCTGCAAGCGGTCTTCGTCGTGCGCGGCCACCGCTTCCACCGCGCCGGGTGCGTCGCCCAACACGATGTTCGGCCGAAAACGCGCCATCGTCACGACGGCTTGTCCGGCTGCACGCAGCTTGTCGTTGAGGCCGTTGAGCGAGGCTTGGCTGGTGACCAACAGCGGGTAGCCGTCGCTGAATTGGTTCAGCGCTTCCAGCCCGCCGGTCCAGCTCAGGCTGGAGGCTCGCTTGTGCTCCGGGTCAAAACGCACCAGCCGCGCTGTGACGCCTAAAAAGTCAGTGACCCATTGCGCCGCGGTCGGCCCCATGTCGTAGGCCGCCACCGCCTGACCCCATACGCTGGCTTGCACTGCCGCTTCCACTTTGTCTATCGCCAAGTGCAGCGCCAACATGCCGGGCGCACGCAGCACGATGTCGTCGGTGCGAATTTGCGGTTGAATCAGCGCCATGCGCGGCAGTTCACGCTGCGTCAAAAAGGCATTGTGGGCGTCGACGACCATCCAGGCGCGGTCCAAGTCCAGCCCGGTTTCGGTCAAATAAGCCTCTTTGACGGCCACGCCGGCACAGGACTTGACCGGGTAAACATACAACTCGGCAATGACGGCGCTGAAGTCAGGGGTGTTCAGGGGGTGAAGGGTGTCGGTCACGAGAGGGTCCTTGGGGCTGCAGGTCAATGTGGGGTATCCAATCACGGATGCGAGCGCTGATTTTGCACTGGCTTCTAAAATGCTTCATGGCTAAGAATTTTGATGTCTGTATTCGCGGCGACGGCATTGTCGGACGCACCCTGGCGCTGCTGCTGGCGCGTGAACGCTTGCGCGTGGCGCTGGTGACCCAAACCCCGTCAACCCCGACGCCCGAAGACGTGCGCGCTTACGCGTTGAACGCTGTCTCACGCGCTTTGCTGATGCAATTGCGCGCCTGGCCAGCCGCACCCGCCGTTACGCCGGTGAACGAGATGCGCGTTTGGGGCGACAGCGGTGGCCGACTCGACTTTTCGCTGCCGGCCAACACCGTCGTCAACCCGGCCACCACCCCGCCTGAAGCACTGGCCTGGATCGTTGATGTGCCGGCGCTGGAACACGAACTCGCGCAAGCTCTGCGCTTTGCGCCTGAAGTTGAGCGCGTCGATTCACCTGACCTTGTGTCAGCCAAGCTCAGCGTGGTCTGCGAGGGCCAAAAAAGCAGCAGTCGAGGCGCCATGGGTGCAGCCTGGAACGTCAAACCCTACGACCAAAAAGCCGTGGCCGCCCGACTCACAGCCGATCGACCCCACGGCGGCGTGGCCAAGCAATGGTTTGGTCAGGGCGAGGTGCTCGGCTTGCTGCCGACAGCCGGCGCTGACGGTCACGCGCTGGCGCTGGTTTGGTCAGTGCCTGTGGCACGGGCCAACAGCTTGCTGAAAATGTCGTCCGAGGCACTGCTGGCCGCCCTGCAACAGGTTTGCGGTGCCGAGGTCGGCCAGCTCTCGCTGACCAGCCCGCTGGCCAGCTGGCCGCTGAACTTGTCCAACGCCGAGCGCTGGGTTGGCCCTGGCTGGGCGCTGGCCGGTGACGCCGCACACACTGTGCATCCGATGGCCGGTCAGGGCCTGAACCTCGGCTTGGCCGATGTCAAAAAACTGGCCGAAGTCTTGAAAGCCCGGGAGTACTGGCGCTCGCTGGGCGATGAAAAACTGCTGCGCCGCTACGAGCGCGCCCGCAAAGGCGACGTGCTGGCGATGGCCAGCGTGACCGATGGCCTGCACGGCCTGTTTGCCCACACCGACACCCGCTGGCAAGCACTGCGCAACTGGGGCATGACGAGCGTGGCCCGCAGCGGCCCGCTCAAAGCCTGGCTGACCCGGCAAGCCACGGGCTGATGACGCCTAACATGACGCATTTTTCGACACTGCGATCGCAGCGCGGCAGTCCATCACCGCGCACCACCACGATGGATGGCCGCGCTCAAAACCACAATCACATCACTGCCAACAGGGTATTTGAATGACTATTTTTTCGGCCTTTTTGACACAGACTCACCGGTCTGACTTCCTCGCTTTTGGCCTGGCCATGAGCTTGCTCACCGGCGCGTCGGCATGGGGCCAGGAAGCCGCGATTCGTAAAAATCTGAGCGAACGCCTGCCGACGCTGCCAAAAATCGAAGAAGTCAGCAAAACGCCGATGGCCGGGCTATTTGAAGTCCGGGTCAACGGCAACGATCTTTTTTACACCGATGCCGACGGCAGCTTTCTGATTCAGGGCAGTTTGATCGACACCAAAGCGAAGAAAAATCTGACCGACGAGCGGACTGAAAGACTCAATGCAGTTTCCTTTGACGCGTTGCCCTTGAAGGACGCTTTCACCATCGTGCGCGGCAACGGTAAGCGCCAAATGGCGGTGTTTGAAGACCCCAACTGCGGCTACTGCAAACGCTTCGAGCGTGACCTGCAAAAGGTCACCGACGTGACGATTCATCTGTTTTTATTCCCCATCCTCAGCGCTGACTCGACTGAAAAAGCCAAGGCCGTCTGGTGCGCCAAAGACAAGCCCAAAGCCTGGGCCGACATGATGCTGCAAGGCAAAAGCCCAACCGGCGCAAGCTGCGACACAACCGCCCTGACACGCAACGTTGAGTTTGGAAAAAAATACCGCATCACCGGCACGCCGACCCTGATTTTTGCTGACGGCACCCGCGTTCCCGGCGCCATCAACGCACAGCAGGTTGAGAAATATTTGGCTGAAGCCAAAGCCCTTTGAACCGTCACGAATCACGCTTGATGCCCACATCAAAACCAACGCCTACCCGGTCCGCCATTCACTACCGCGTTGAAATCGCCGACCTGCAAGCTCACCTTTTCAAAGTCACACTGACCGTCGCGGCACCGGCAGCGCTGCAAAAAGTCGCCCTGCCCGTGTGGATTCCAGGCAGCTACTTGGTGCGTGAATTCGCCGGCCACCTGCAAGGACTCCAGGCCAAGCAAGGCAGCAGCGCGCTGGCCGCAGACCAGATCGAACAACTCGACAAATGCAGCTGGCTGATTCGCTGCACCCCGGCCCGCCCCTTGGTGCTGGTGTACGAGGTCTATGCCAACGACCATTCGGTGCGCACCGCCACACTCGGTGACGCACGCGGGTTTTTCAACGGCACCAGTTTGTGTCTCCGCGTCGAAGGGCAGGAAAACGGCTGGCATGAGCTGGACATCGTGGCCCCCAAAGCCAAGCCAAACTGGTTACTGGCGACTGGCCTGGCTCCGCACAAAATCAACAAGAACGGCTTCGGCCGCTACCGTGCCGCTGACTACGACGCGCTGGTCGACAGCCCGGTTGAGATGGGTGCTTTCTGGAGCGGCAACTTCAAGGCCTGCGGCGTGCCGCACCGCTTTGTCGTGGCCGGTGCAGCACCGAGTTTTGACGGCGCACAACTGCTGGCCGATGCGCAAAGAATCTGCGAGGCGCAGATTCGTTTTTGGCACGGCAGCAAGAAGCCGCCATTCAAACATTACCTCTTCATGCTGAACGCGGTTGACGACGGTTATGGCGGGTTGGAGCACCGCAACTCGACAGCGCTCATTTGCAACCGACGCGACCTGCCGCGCCTCGGCGAGAAAAAAATATCCGAGGGTTACGCCACGCTGCGCGGCCTCATCAGCCACGAATATTTCCACACATGGAACGTCAAGCGGCTGCGCCCCAGCGAGTTCGCCCGCTACGACTACAGCCGCGAAAACTACACCCAGCTACTGTGGTTTTTTGAAGGCTTCACCAGCTACTACGACGACTTGCTGCTGCGGCGCTGCGGCCTGCTCGACAACGCCGGCTACTTGAAACTGTTGAACAAAACCATCAACCAAGTGATGCAGGCGCCGGGCCGGTTGGTGCAGTCGGTGGCCGAGGCGAGTTTTGATGCGTGGGTCAAGTACTACAGGCAAGACGACAACACGCCCAACGCCACCATCAGCTACTACACCAAAGGTGCGCTGGTCGCCCTGTGCTTTGACCTGAGCTTGCGCTCAGCCAACGGGCAAAGCGAGGCCGAAGCTCGCCCAACCACCACGCTCGACGAGGTGATGCGCACGCTGTGGGCGCGCTGCGAAGGCGGCCCCATGACTGAAGACGATTTCGCCGCCGCCCTGTTCAGCGCCAGCGGTCGAAGCTTCGACGCCGAACTGGCCAGCTGGGTGCATGGCAAGACCGAGTTGCCGCTGAAAGAATTGTTAGAGCAACACGGTGTGGCGGTGTTTGAAGAGCCCGCGCAACTGGCGCAACGTCTGGGCTTGCGCGTGACCGAGTCGCAAGGCGTGGTGGTCAAGACCGTGCTGCGCGGCGGCGCGGCAGAACGCTCCGGCTTCGCGCCCGGCGACGAATGGCTGGGCATCGAAGCCGCCAAGACCGGTTGGCGCATGCGCAAACTCGACGACCTGCTGCTCTACGCCGACGACAAAAACAAACTGCAAGCGCTGGTGGCGCGCGACAAACGCTTGCTGCGACTGCCGCTCACCTTGCCGACAACGGTCACCACTTGGCGCCTTGCTGTCAAGGACTCGACCCCACTCAACCAATGGCTGAATCCGGTGACCTGAAACCGCTTGGTTCAAAATACAGCGACAGATTCATTCAGAGACAGCAACTACCCAAGGAAACGCATGGACTACGAAACAATTTTGGTCAGCCGCCAAGGCCCAGACAAGCGCCAAGTCGGCATCGTCACGTTGAACCGGCCCAAGCAACTCAACGCGCTGAATGACCAATTGATGGACGAGCTGGGCGCTGCGCTGACTGCGTTTGATGCTGACGACACCATCGGCTGCATCATCTTGACCGGCAGCGAGAAAGCCTTTGCCGCCGGTGCCGACATCAGCGCCATGGCCGACTTTGACTTTGCCGATGCTTACGGCAAAGACTTCATCACCCGCAACTGGGAAAAAATTCGCCAAGTGCGCAAACCGGTGATCGCCGCGGTCAGCGGTTTTGCGCTGGGCGGCGGCTGTGAGCTGGCCATGATGTGCGACTTCATCATTGCCGCTGACAACGCCCGCTTCGGCCAACCTGAAATCAAGTTAGGCATCCTTCCAGGTGCAGGCGGCACGCAGCGTTTGCCGCGCGCGGTGGGCAAGGCCAAAGCCATGGACATGGCGCTGACTGGCCGCATGATGGACGCCAGCGAGGCCGAACGCGCCGGACTGGTCAGCCGCGTGGTGCCGCTCGACAAGCTGATGGACGAGGCGCTGGGCGCCGCCCTGATGGTCTGCGATTACGGCCAAATCAGCGTGATGGCCACCAAAGAGTCCGTCAACCGGGCCTTTGAAAGCACTTTGTCCGACGGCCTGATGTTTGAACGCCGCCTGTTTCACGCCATGTTCGCCACCAGCGACCAGAAAGAAGGCATGCAAGCTTTCTTGGCCAAACGCAAGCCCGTCTTCACGCACCGCTGAAACCGCACGCGAACCCGTTATAATTTGCGACGCGCGGTGATATAGCTCAGTTGGTTAGAGCGCAGCATTCATAATGCTGATGTCGGTGGTTCAAGTCCACCTATCACCACCA
>JBBAPN010000061.1:0-13841 GCA_040400815.1 Polaromonas sp.
TTCATAGGACTCAGCGACATCGCTGGGCATACCGCACGCACCGGCTAGGTGGTCGGGGTGCCGCTGAACGTTGACGCCGACACCGGGCTCGGCAATGCCCTCAACAGCTACCTATCCGTGCACACTCTGGGCGGCAGCGGCTGGTCGGCAAACCAAGATGGGACGCGCTGAAGAAGAAATACCAGTGAGTCAACTCAGCCGGTCAAAACTCAAGGTACTGCACTCACCTGAGCTTGCCAGCCGCCACCCAGCGCCTTGATCAGGACAACGGTTGTGACCAACCTCTGTCCCAAAATTTGTGAGGCCTGTCGCTCGCTGTTCAGCAAAGTTTGTTGAGCGGTGATGACATCAAGGTAATTGGCGATCCCGCCTTCATAGCGTTCGCTGGCGATGCTGAACACCCGCGTGGCGCTTTGGACGGCCGTCAGGGTTTGTTTGTAGGCGAGGTCCAAAGCCGCGACGCCGCTGATGCCGTCTTGAACTTCCTGCATCGCCGTCAACACGACGCGGCGGTAATTAGCCACCGTCACGTCGTAGCCAGCGCGGCTGAAATCGAGATTGGCTTTGATCCGGCCGCCGTCAAACAGCACCTGTGTCGCAGTCACACCAAGCGACCAAACCATGCTGGGCGCGCTGAACAGTTTGGGCAAACTGGTGCTGTCCAAGCCAAAACTGGGGCCGACGATCACGCTCGGATAAAAAGCCGCGTTGGCTACGCCAATTTGGGCATTGGCGGCAGCCATGGCCCGCTCAGCCAAAGCCACATCAGGCCGACGCTCCAGAACGTCGGATGGAATGCCAAGAGGGACGACTGGGGGCGGCAACAATTTTGATTGCGGAGCGATTGAGAATTGCGGGGCAGGCGTTCCGGTCAACGTGGCGATGGCGTCTTCAAACACAGCACGCTGGCGTTTGAGCAAATAAACCTGAGACAGCGTGGTGTCCAGCAGGGCTTGCTGCTGCGCCATCTTTAGACCCGAAGTGGCGCCCAAGTCATGCCGGTCAGTAGCGAACACCAGCAACTTCTTTTGCAAGTCAATGGATCGCGACAGCACTTCAAGATCCGCGTCTAGGGCCCGCAGATTGAAGTAATTGACCGCCAAGTCGGCCGTCAGCAACAACTTGGTATTTTCTAAATCAGCCGCCGACTGCTCTGCCGAAGCACTCGCGCCCTCCACCAAACTTTGCACACGCCCGGCCAAATCAACTTCATAACTCACGGCGAGCGAGGGAACGATGTCGTTTTGAATCGTCGAAAAATTAGGCGTGTTATTTTTACTCCACGGCCGGTTCGCCGAAATGCGCTGGTTGGCGACACGGCTGCCAAAACTGAGCTGCGGGAACAAACTGGCGGAGGTCGAAGCCAGCGACGCTCTGGCCTGCGCCAGCCGGGCATTGGCCGCCGCCAAACTCTGGTTGTTCAACATTGCTTGCTGCTCCAGCGCGTTCAGCTGGGCGTCTTCAAAGCGCTCCCACCACGGGCCCTTGGCCGCTTGGTCTTTGGGCGTACTGACGCGCCACGGTGCCTGGGTTTGCCAGGTCACGGGCATCTCCAACTGGGGTTTGGTGTAGTGGGGTGCAGACGCGCAGCCGGCCAACAAGGCGCTGGCGCTGAGAAGAAATTTATAGGCCAGGGTTCGCACCAAGTGCTCGTTGTTGCTCACAGCTTGGTTCACGGCTTGGTGTTTCGGACGGGGCCGGCGCTCTTGTCGGCCTTGACCACTTTGTCGTCCTCGGCGGCGACAAAACTCACTTCATCGCCACTGCTCAGCGAGTCAGACGGGTTCAGCACCAAGCGTTCGCCACTGACCAGACCGCTCATGATTTCAACTTTAACGCCGTAATTGCGCCCCAGTTGCACGGGCTTGATCGAGACATGATTTTTATCATCCACCACGGCCACCATCGTGCCTTCGCTGCGAATAATCAAGGCATTGTTCGGAATCGACAAGCTGCGGCTCAGCGCCAGCGGGATCTCAACTTGTACAAAGGCACCCGGCAACAACACGCCGTCTTTGTTGGCGAGCGAGACTTCCACCTGCAAAGTGCGTGATTGCGTGTCAATGGAGGCACCCGTGCGCGCCACTTTGCCCTCGAATTTTTTACCACTCAACTCCGCCTGGGTCACCACCACGCTTTGCCCGACCTTGATCAGTTGCGCGTAACTTTGCGGCACATTGACGTACAGGCGCAAAGGGTCAGTTTGCGTGACGATGAACAGGGCGCGAGCCAAACCGCCGCCGGCACCCGCATCAATCAAATCGCCGGTGTCCACGTTACGGCGGGTGATCACGCCGTCGGTCGGGGCCAGCAATTTTTTGAAGCTCTGCAGTTGACTCAAGCGCTGCACATTGGCTTCAGCTGCGGCCAAGTTAGCCACTGCCTGCTCGCTGGCACTGCGTTTTTCATCCAGCTCCTGCTGCGACACCACATCTTTTTTCCGCAGGGCGTCCCAACGCACAGCGGTGCTTTTAGCCAAGTCCATACTCGACTGGGCTTGCTGCCGAGCCGCCACTGCTTGCGAGAGTTGCTGGTCGGTCTCAGGTGTTTCGATTTCAGCCAGCAACTCACCACGGCTCACCCGCGCGCCAATGTCTTTAGTCCAGCGCTTGACGTACCCGCCAGCCCGCGCATAAATCGGCGACTGTGTGTAGCCTTGCAGCGTGCCAGGCAGCACAATGGTTTGACCCGCTTCGCTCGACTTGGCCAGCGTGGTCTTGACGTAATTACGGCCACGCTCGACCACCCCGACTTGCAGCTCTTGGGCATTTTGGATGCGGCTGACCACCGTCCGGGCCGCACCCAAACCGAGCAGCACCAGCAACAGCAACACGATAATTTTGGTTCGGCGCACGACCGCGCCTCGCTTTAACAACTCTCCGGCGTTCTCGACCTGCAAAGGATGGACGGCCATTTGGGAATGACGCTCTTCAGACATGAATCAAAGCTCCTCGGGCGAAAGACGAAGTTCACGCGCCGCCTGTTGCCGCGCTTTGCGGTGCGACAGGCGTTGATGAACTTCGGCGTAAATGACGGGCACAAAAAACAGCGTCGAGACGGTGGCAAACAACAAGCCGCCGATCACCGCCCGGCCCAAAGGCGCATTCTGCTCAGCGCCCTCGCCCAAGCCCAAAGCCATGGGAATCATGCCGATGATCATCGCCAACGCGGTCATCAGCACCGGCCGGATGCGCGTGGCACCGGCTTCTAGGGCAGCAGACAAAGGCGTGATGCCGTCTTCTCGGCGTTGACGTGCAAAGGCGATCACCAAAATACTGTTGGCGGTGGCCACGCCCATCGTCATGATGGCGCCGGTCAAAGCCGGCACACTGAGTGTGGTGCCGGTAATGAACAGCATCCAGGCAATGCCAGCCAAGGCAGCAGGCAAGGCGGTAATGATGATGGCCGCGTCAATCCACGACTGAAAAGTCACCACAATCAGCAGATAAACCAACACAATCGCCATCGCCAGACCCAAGCCCAGACCGATGAAAGACGCACGCATGGTCTCGACCTGACCGCGAATCACGACTTGGTTGCCGCGCGACAACTTGGGCGTAATCTCGTCCACCAGCTTTTTAATCTGGTCGGCCACACTGGCCAGGTCGGTGCCTTGAACGCCGACATACACATCGATCGCAGGCTGCAAGTTGTAGCGTGAAACGATGGGCAACTGCCGCCCTGTTTTGGCTTCTACCAAGTTGCCGAGCAACTGATTCGTGGTGTTTGACACGGTCGCACCGTTGACGCCGCTGTTGGCGTTGGGCGCCGGGCCAATCGGCAGGCTGAGCAGCGCATCAATCGAGTCCACTTTGTACTGCGGTGACTGCACCACGACGTTGTACACCACGCCGTTTTTCGGATTCAGCCAGAACGCCGGTGCTGTCTGAGAACTGCCCGACAAGGCGATCAAGACGTTTTGGCCGACATTGGTCGCGCCCAGCCCGAAGTGTTGCAGGCGAGTTCGGTCCATCTTCAGATAAACCACCGGGCCGTCCAAACGCTGGTGAACGTGGGCGTCGACCGCACCCGGAATTTTGCGGATGGCGGTGGTCAACTCTGCCGCTCTGGCGGCATTGCCTTCCAGATCATTGCCGGTGAACTGAACGTCAATCGCCGCTGGCAGCCCGAAGTTCAGAATCTGCGTTGAAATATCAGCCGGTTGAAAGAAGAATTCAACGCTCGGAAAGCGCTTTGGCAGCTCGGTGCGCAGCAGATTGACAAAGCCTTCCGTCGGCTTGTGACCGTCTTTCAGGGACATCAAGATCTCAGCGTCCATGGTGCCAATGGTGCCGGCGTTGCTGTAGGACAAGTTGATGCCGCTGTTAGGCAGGCCGACGTTGTCCAAAATAGTTTCAAGCTGATCGGCGGGCACCATCTCGCGAATGGCCGATTCAACGGCGTCGGCAATCCGCGCGGTTTCTTCAATCCGCGTGCCGGTGGGAGCGCGCATGTGAAGCCGCATTTGGCCGGCATCAACACTCGGGAAAAAGTCGCGCCCCAGCACTGGGTAAAGCAAACATGAAAGCAAACAAAAGCCCAAAAAAAACGAGATGAATCGGCCACGCTGCGTCAGCGCGGCCGACAAAGCCAGCGTGTAAGCCCGGCGCACATGCTCAAACTGTGCGTCAAAACCTCGGTAAAGCCGCTGCAAAAGACCAGGATTGGTGTCTGCCTTGGCGGCTTCATGCACACCGCCCATCATCAGCATGACCAAGGTGGGAACCAAGGTGCGCGACAAAATGTAGGAGGCGATCATGGCAAAAACAACCGCTTCAGCCAAAGGCACAAACAAAAAGCGGGCCACACCGGACAAGAAAAACATGGGCACAAACACAATGCAAATACACAGCGTGGCGACAAACGCGGCAGGACCAATTTCGCCAGCACCGACCTCAATCGCTTGGTTCAACTCCTTGCCCATGTGCAAGTGCCGCTCGATGTTTTCAATCGTCACGATGGCTTGGTCAACCAAAATACCGACCGACAAGGCCAGCCCGCCCAGCGTCATCAAATTAAGCGTTTCACCCAGCGCAAACAGCACAAGGATTGACGCCAAAATCGACAAGGGAATGGTCAGCGCAATGATCACCGTGCTGCGCCAGTTGCCCAAGAACAGCAACACCATCAATGCCGTCAAGGCGGCAGCGATCAAAGCCTCGGTGACGACGCCCAAGACCGCCGCTTTGACAAACACCGACTGGTCGAACAAGGGCGTGACCTTGACGTCAGCCGGCAAGGTCTGCACCGCTTTAGGCAGCAGGGCTTTGACGTTGGACACAATGTCCAAGGTGGACGCGCCGCCATTTTTCAACACCGATACCAAAACGCCGCGCAGACCATCTTGACGAACCACATTCGTCTGCGGCTGGAAGCCATCACGCACGTAAGCCACTTCACGCAAATACGTGGTGGCGTTGTTCAAGGTTCTGACCGGCAAATCATTGAGCTCACCCAAGACGTCGGGTGAGCCATTCATGCGGACTGCATATTCGGTTTCACCCAACTTGACGGTGCCCGAAGGCAAAATCAAATTTTGCGTATTGACCGCGTTCACCACGTCCGCCGGCGAAAGCCCGCGTGCTTGCAAGGCCTGAATGTCGAGGTCCACCGAAATCACCCGGACCTTGCCGCCATACGGAAAAGGTGAGGCGACGCCGGGCACGGTGATGAGTTGCGGGCGCAAGCCATTGACAGCCGCGTCAAACAGCGCATTCTCAGGCAATGTTGGGCTCGACAAAGCCAGCTGCATAACCGGGATGCTGGAGGCCGAATATTTGATCACCAGCGGCGGCGTGATGCCTGGCGGCAACTGCCGCACTTGCGTCTGCACAGACGCCACGACTTGCGCGATCGCCGTCTGAATGTTGACACCGGGCTGGAAAAACACCTTGATGACGCTGACGCCATACAGTGAGGTCGATTCGATGTGCTCGATATCGCTGACGACGGTGGTGAGACCCCGTTCAGTCTGCCCTGCTACGCGCTGGCCCATTTCTTGGGCTGGCAGTCCGTTGTAGTTCCAGATGACGCTGATCACCGGAATATTGATTTCCGGAAAAATATCTGTCGCCATGTTCAACAAGGCAAACGGCGCGCCAAGGACGATCACCATCGCCATCACAATGAATGTGTACGGACGCTTGAGCGCCAATTGAACCATCGACATGAAGAAATTGCTCCGGGTACTTGACTGGGTCTGACAAACAAAGCGCAATTCTTCTGCACTGCTGGCAATGGTTTGCATGCTACCGAATGTCGGGCTTCAAAAAGCTGGGGTTTTCACGTACAAGCCCCGACTTTACAAACCATATATGTTGACAACACGCAATTTCTCGCCCGCAACGGCCGTACTTTGACTTCGTGTTGGCCGAAAACCCGGGGGCGTCCCGCCAAGCCCCCAGCTAAGCGCTGGGGGTCAGCCCAGACCGTGGTTCAAGGACAGTTGCAGTTGGAGCAGCTCAAGCCCTTGATCCGTTGCGTGGAATTCGAAAGGCGACTCCTCATGGGAAAAGAAAAAACAGGCCCCGGCGCCCAGCGGTGGGCGTTCCGATTGCAGTCCGCCCGACAAGACGTACCAGAACAGCCCATGGCTCAGCGCCGGCTGGCCTGACAGGACTTGGCCAGGCCCGGCCACGATCGGCCCATAGGCCGAATGCGCGCCAGCGTCATGCACAGTCACTCCATTCAATGCTTGGCTGCCGATCTGGCCGCTGCCGCCAATGAAGATTTGAAATGGATCTACTTGATGAAAATGCGGCTCAGCGGTGCTGCCGGCCGACTGCTCGACAAGGCAGGCCATCGGCGCGATCGTGATTTGGTCTGCCACCTGCTTTTGGAGTTGGCCCAATGCGGCGAGCTCCATGGCGTTGGTGCCCATGTACGTGCTGACACATGTTTCGGCGCCGCCAAGGGTCACGTGTCGCTGGCGCCGCCGCACGGCCTGCGCTCTTGAAACCTTCAGGATCATTGGGGCTGAACGTTGGCTTCTTTGGCCAAACGAACCCATTTGACCACCTCGGCGTCGACAAATGTCTTGAATGCGTCCGCCTGCAGCGGCATCGGGGTCATGCCCATGGAGACGAGCTTGTCGGCCATTTCAGGCTGCTTCAAAACCTGAGCCGTTGCCGCACTGAGCCGATCCACCACGGCCTTCGGCATGCCAGCCGGCCCAACAAGACCGAGCCAAGACGGAAAGTCGTAGCCTGGCAGGGTCTCTGCGACAGCGGGCCAATCGGGCACCAAGGGATTGCGCTTGATCGAGGTCACAGCCAGCGCTCGCAAATTGCCGCCTTTGGCTTGGGCCTTGGCATTGGCCAGGTCGACCAAAGTGACGTCCAAGGTACCGCCCATGACGTCGGTGATGGTGGCGGGAATACCTTTGTAGGGCACCGGCAAGAGGTCTATTCCGGCCAATTTATTCAGCGTCGCAATTTGCACTTCGGAAGACGAGGTGGTGGCACCAGCGCTGATCTTGCCAGGCCGTTGCTTCACGTAAGCAATGAACTCGGTTAGCGTTTTGGCCGGAAAGTTGGGCCTGACCATCAACACGTGCATGGTCTCGCCAAAGCCCACAATCGGTGTGAAGTCCCGCCTTGGGTCGTAGGGCATGACCTTGAGCAAAGCAAAATTGGTTGCCAAGGGAGAGTTTGAACCCATCAGCAAAGTGTGGCCATCGGGCGCAGAGCGCAGCAAGTCCATGACACCGATCGTTCCGTTGGCACCGGGTTTGTTGTCCACCACAAAGGGCTGGTTGAACAAAAGACTCAGCTGCTGGCCCAGCATCCGCGCCGCCATGTCGGTCGCCGTTCCAGCCGGCAGTGGCACGACAATTCGCACCGGGCGCTGGCTGCTGGTTTGCGCTCGTACAGCGTTTCCACCAAGCGACAGCCCCAAGCCTAGACTGAGTGCAATAACGAACGAAAGAGCGAATGAAAGACCGAATGGAATTCGGAACGGAAGACGTAATGAAATACTGAAGGCCATTTTTAATGGAAAAATGCCCACTTTAAAGAACTCAAAGATTTTCAAAGTTAACCTTTTTAAACAACTGCGTGTCTTGCATTTAATAAGCAAGGCTGACGCCTTGCCAACAGGGTTTGCCCCAATGTTCGGGCCTGTTCAAATTTGGCTTTCTCGCATCTTTTTTTACACTGAACCAATGAACCGCTCTTTTCAATCGCGCACCGCTGCCAGCCGCTTGGTTTCGTATTTTGGGGACGGCGACGCCCTGCGAAGCCGCTCCGTGAGTGAGGTGGTGTTGACCGGCACGCTGGCCTTTGCAGCGCCGCCGGCCAGGCTGACAGCGGACTGGGAGAGGGAAATTTCTTTGCGGCTTGAAATCGAGCCTGGGGAGGTTGAGTCATTGCCATTGGCGCGAACCCGGGCGCGCTGGCCGGACTACCCGCACTGCGCAAAGGCGGCACTGGATTGGACCCGCGCGCAGGGCTTGCAAGAGATGCTGACCGGCTGTGACGTTGCCCTGATGGCCTGCCGCGGTGCCAAGTACCACCACGACGGCGCACATTACGGGAGTGCGGCCTTTTGCAATCTTTTTCTGAGCGATGACAAAGGGCTGGACTTGCACTTTGTGTCTAGCGGCCAAAGAATCCCGCTGACCCGTGGCACGGTGGTGATCTTTGACACCGGCCACCCCCACGCCGTGATCGACCGAAGCAGCGCAGGCTTTGAAGTCGCCGACTTCCAGCCCGAAAAGGATTGCAGTCAAATTTTCTTGACCTGGGAGTTGCCGATTGACAACGCCGATGTCGCGCGAGCTCTGGGCATCGACTTTGACATCGACCCGGCCAGCGCCTTGCAATTGGTTGAAGAACAAGTCTGGCTGAACGGCGCCCGGGTCAATGTGTGCCCGAATTCGGGCCGGTGGCGCCTGGCTTGACATTGACTTGGCGGTGCATTTTTGCGGGGCAGCAAGGGTTTTCCTGACACGTTTCAGCCGCGCCCTGGTGCAATATGGCTCCGCTGTAAATTGAATTGGATCAACACCATGAAGACCCTACTTCCCTCGCTGTTCACAGCGCTTGCGCTGTGCGCCTGCACCTTGGCAGCCGCACAAACTGACACCAAAGGAGACAAAATTACATCCGGATTTTCCCAAACGCGGCTTGCCCGCATTGCCCCGGCAGTGAAGCTTCTGGGTGACAACGGGTCAACGCCCGGGGCTGTGACACTGGTCGCCCGCAACGGCAAAGTGGTTCACTTTGAAGCCCACGGCTTTCTGGATGCAGCTAAAACCAAGCCGATGCAAAAAGACAGCCTGTTTCGCTTGGCTTCGATGACAAAACCGATCATCACAACTGCTGCCATGATGCTTGTTGAGCAGGGTAAATTGAAGCTCAGCGACCCGATTGCAATGTGGCTGCCGGAGCTCAAAGACCTGCGGGTAGAAACAGACAATGGCGATGTGCCGCTGAACCGGCCGATCTGGGTGCAAGACATCATGCGACACACGGCTGGTTTTGTTTACGGCGGAGCTGCCCAATCTGCACGCCTTAAAAAACTCTACCAAGAGATGAACATCGAGGCGCGCGAAGTTGACATCACGGCCGAAGACATGTTGAAAAATTTAGGGCAAATTCCGCTCGCGCACCAGCCTGGCACAACCTGGGAATACTCGATCGCTGTGGATGTACTCGGCTTGCTTTTGGAGCGGGTAGAGAAAAAACCGCTGGACGCGATTGTCAAGACCCTGCTGCTAGACCCCTTGGGCATGAAAAATACGTCATGGTGGGTTGAAACCTCGCAGCAGCCACGCCTGGCGGAGGCCTTTGACAGCGATGTTCTGAAAGCAGAAATGCTCAGAGGTTACCGACAATACAGCAACCCATTGGGCAAAAGCTACTTCAGAGGCGGTGCAGGGATGGTCAGCACTGCCGAGGACTATCTGCGTTTTGCCCAAATGATGGTCAATGGCGGCGAGCTCGATGGCAAGCACTACCTGTCCCGAAAAACTGTCGCGCTGATGCTCTCTAACCACACGGTCGGCATGGCCGGCAACCCCGTCGCCACCACCGGACCGGGTTATGGATTTGGGCTGGGCTTTGGCGTTCGGTTGGATGAAGGCATGGGCTGGACGCCTGGCTCAAAAGGTGATGCGATGTGGGCCGGCGCTTGGGGCACCAGTTTCTGGATTGACCCCAAGGAAAAACTGGTAGGTATCTTCATGGCGCAAGGACCTTCGACGCGAGGCCAAACCCGCATGCTTTACAAAGATTTGGTTTATGGGGCGCTGGTTCGATAAAAAAAGCACCTCAGAACAAGCCGAAAATGCAGCAACGTCCTGAGTTCACCGCGCGTTACTTTGTGGAGACTTCGGAATCGATTGAGAAAGCCGCAGAAACCATCGCCGGCGAGCAATCCAGCGGTACTTTCATGGCTTTGCCCGGCGAGACACTGGCGCTCAAAGAACGCTCGCGCGCCCGTGTGACGCGGATCGACCTTCTTCCAGGCGTTCTGGAACCAACGCTGCAGAGCGCCTTTGTCGAACGACATCCGCCTCAGGGCATTTTCAATCGGGCCGAAATCGAGATTGCTTTTCCAATTGACAACGTCGGTGCCAACATCTCGTCCGTGCTGGCGACGGTTGCCGGCAATCTCTTTGAGCTGGGAGAAATCACGGGCTTGCGGCTGCTTGACATTGACATGCCGAACTCTTTCGCCGCCCAGTTTTATGGGCCAAAGTTTGGCATCGCAGGCACGCGCGCGCTGGCCGGTGTGGAATCTCGACCGATGATCGGCACCATCGTCAAACCCAGTATTGGCCTGACTGCCGCGCAAACCGCCTCTTTGGTGGACTCGCTGTGCGCGGCCGACATTGATTTCATCAAAGACGACGAGCTGCTCGCCGACCCGCCTTACGCACCTTTTGCCACGCGGCTGGCTGCAGTGATGCCCGTCCTGCTCAAACACGCGAACCGCGTCGGCCGCATGCCCATGTACGCTTTCAATATCTCCGGCAGCATGGAGCAGATGCTGCAACGCCACGACGCCGTCCTTGCAGCGGGTGGAAGCTGTGTCATGGTGAGTGCCAACTGGGTCGGCTTCTCCGCGGTAGAACATTTGCGCCAACATACCCAACTGCCGATCCATGCGCACCGCAACGGTTGGGGTGCTCTGACGCGCCACCCCCAACTGGGGTTCTCCTTCGCCGCCTACCAAAAGATTTGGCGATTGGCCGGCATCGATCACATGCATGTGAACGGAGTTCGGAGTAAATTTTGGGAAGCAGACGATTCGGTGATGCAGTCGGCCAAGGCATGCCTTGCTCCATTTGCGGGCATTCGGCCTGTCATGCCGGTTTTTTCTTCAGCCCAATGGGCCGGTCAGGCACCGGCTATTTATTCGAAACTGGGCTCGACAGACCTGATGCATTTGGCGGGGGGCGGGATCATCGGTCATCCGGGCGGCATTGCCGCAGGCGTTGCCAGCATGCGCGAAGGCTGGGAGGCTGCCGTGCAAGGCATCGAGCTGGAAACGTTTGCCCGCGATCACCCGGCGCTGAAAGCGGCGATGGCACAGTTTGGCGCGACCTGAAGCATGAAGCCCATCGATCAGACCCACCCTCTGCGGCTGACTTTTTACGGTGACGACTTCACCGGCTCAACCGATGCGCTGGAAGTCCTCGCCTTTGCCGGCCTGCGGTGTGCGCTGTTCCTCCAAGTTCCGAGCGCCGAAACCCTGCAGGCGCTGGGTGGTTTTGACGCGATCGGTATCGCTGGCGAAAGTCGCGCCATGTCACCCACTGAGATGTCGGCGGCACTGCCACCGATCTTTAACGCCCTGGCCCAGTTGGCCCCGCCGCTGATTCATTACAAGGTTTGCTCGACTTTTGACAGTTCGCCCACCCTGGGCAGCATAGGTCGTGTGATGGAGATCGCCAAGCAAAGGTTTGGACCGGCGTGTATTCCTATCGTGGCGGGAACGCCGTCACTGTCCCGTTTCTGTGCTTTTGGAAACCTGTTTGCCAAATCTGGCGTGGACGGAAAAATCTACCGTATCGACAGGCATCCGATCATGAGCGTGCACCCCATCACACCACTGCACGAAAGTGATCTGAGCAAGCATCTGGGGGCACAAACCGAGCTGGTGATTGGCAAGTTTGAACTGCCGAACTTTGACCTGCCACCTGCGGCGACCGCGCTGTCACTGCAAGAAGCGCAGGCCTGCGGCATGGACGCGCTGTTATTTGACAGCACCACGCCGGCGCACTTGACGCAAGTTGGAAGGCTGCTGCAAGCACATGCACTGCGCCACGGCACGGTCTTCGTGGTGGGCTCTTCAGGTGTCGAGTCTGCAATGACGCAATGGTGGCGAGAAGGTCAGCAAGATCAAGATCAAGCGCAAAGGCGGGCGCAGTCGGGTCGCTTTGAAGCCTTCGCCGCCGTCGATCAAGTGCTGGCGGTCTCAGGCAGTGCGTCGGCCTTGAGCGCGCTGCAAATCGGTGTGGCCATAGCCGCTGGCTTTTCAGAAGTGGCGATCGATGCCTGCGCGTTGGTCGATGACGAGCGATGGACAACCACCTCCGCGCAACTGGTGGCCCAGGTGGTTGCGCTGCTGGAGTGTGGCCAAAGTGTGATGTTGCATTCAGCCCGGGGACCTGAGGATGCGCGCATTGCGCAATTGCAGAACTTCCTCGTTTCGCAGGGTCAGTCGCTGGCGCAGGCCAAACACAGCGGCGGCCGGTTGTTGGGGTTCCGACTGGGCCTGATGGTTCAAGAAATCCTTCGCTCAGCGCCCCAAAAACGTCTGCTGCTGTCAGGCGGGGACACTGCCAGCCAGATCACCCAGGTTTTGGCACCCGATGCGCTGGAAATAGAGGCCCGGCTCGCCCCGGGTGCCCCGTTGTGCCGAGTTATCTCACTTCAGCCCCACCTGCGCCAACTTCAAATCGCCTTGAAAGGCGGCCAGATGGGAGGCGCTGACTTCTTTGTGAAGGCACGGCAAGGCCGCAACTGAAAGTTCAAACAAGCTTTTTTAACCCAGCAGACGCGGTGCCTTGCAGCACCCTCCCACAGACATAACGCATAGACACAGGACAAAAAATGATCCATGAACCACACAAAGAATCGCGCATCGCGGTGGTGACCGGGGGCGCGATGGGCATCGGGGCCGAGGTTTGCGAGCGACTTGCCTACGCCGGCTTCAAAGTTTTTGTATCAGACTTGGACGGCCTGGCCGCGTCCGACACGGCGATGCAGCTGCAGCGCAAGGGCTTGCAAGCCCAGCCGATGGTGATGGACGTCTCTCAACCGGCCTCGGTCGCAGCGGCCTTCGCCAAGATTGCCGGGGAGCATGGCCGCTGCGATGTTCTGGTGAACTGCGCCGGCATTGCCAAAGTGTTCCCCTTTTTGGAGTTCCCGCTCGACGACTTTGTCAAAACGATGAGCGTGAATGTCACTGGCACGTTTCTGTGCAGTCAGCAGGCAGCAGCGCTGATGCTGAAAAATCAATGGGGCCGAATTGTCAACATCGCCTCTGTGGCCGGCATGCGGGCAGTCGGTCGGGGCCGAACAGCCTACGGAACGTCCAAGGGCGCAGTGATCAGTTTGACGCGGCAGATGGCGGTGGAATTGGCCGAGTACGGCATCACCGTCAATGCGGTCGCGCCAGGGCCGGTAGACACGCCGATGACCAAAGTCCTGCACACCGAGAAGTTCCGGCAGGAATATTCCAACGCCATCCCGATGCGCCGATACGGCAGCACTGCGGAGGTTGCCTCGGCGGTGCTGTACTTGGTATCTGAAGAAGCGTCCTATGTGTCCGGCATCGTGATGCCCATCGACGGCGGCTTTTTAGCGGCTGGAGCGCCTGGTATTTAGTCG
>JBBAPN010000062.1:0-13831 GCA_040400815.1 Polaromonas sp.
GAAGCTTTTGAGCTTGCTTGAGCGCAAGGGTCTTGAAGCGCTGATTTGATGAGCATGGCGGCCTTTCCTTCGTGGGCAAGGTTCTATGTGCTACCCAAGTCAAAAAAACTAACCACGTAAACGTGTGGGCTAAGGGAGCCCCCTTGGGGGGCGGACGGGCAAGCCGCGCGGGCGATGCTTGTGAAGCAAGCAAGCCCTAAGGGTGGGCGGTGGCCAACACAAAATGTTCGGCAAAGCCGCTGATTAAAACCATGCGCAAAGCGCCTGACATAAGCCACAACCTAAGCACGCCACTAGGGCAACAGACGGCGGCGCGTAGGGCGCGAAGCGGTGGGCGACACAAAACGGAGCTTCAGCGCAGTGACTGGCGTTCACTTTCTGAAATGCGGCGTTATGTAACTTTGTCCTGCCCGTCTTACAATGACTCGCCAAGTGTTGCCACGGTACTTTTTTGGTGCTGCCAAAATGGTTCCAATAAGAAATGAATTTAGGTCGGAGAGTGTACATCTGCACAACTCTTGCACAACAAATTCATTTCTCATTGGTAAAACTTCTAATTCATTACCCTGGTTCAGGATGACGATCCAGCCGTTTCGCAGACACCTTTTCTTTGAACCCGATGCTCCTCGAACCCCAACTGATCGTCGAACTCCTTGTCATTGGCCTGTGCACCGGATTTTTAGCCGGCTTGTTGGGTATCGGAGGCGGCATGTTGATGGTGCCGTTCCTGACTTTCATCCTGACAGCCAAGGGTTTTCCGGCTGACTACACCGTGAAAATGGCGGTCGCCACCTCGCTGGCCACCATCTGCCTGACCTCTTTGTCATCGGTGCGCGCGCACCATAAACGCGGTGCCGTCTTGTGGCCGATTGTCAAAGTGTTGGCGCCCGGCATTGTGCTGGGCTCTATCGTCGGGGCTCAGTTTGCGGCGGCGTTGCCGGGCAAGTTGCTCGGTATTTTGTTTGCGATTTTTGTGGCGTTTTCGGCCACGCAGATGTTCATTGACCGCAAGCCCAAACCCAGCCGCACCCTGCCCGGCCGTTTCGGCACCTTCAGCATGGGTTGGGTCATTGGCATGCTGTCGTCGCTGGTCGGGGCCGGCGGCGCTTTCGTCTCGGTGCCCTTCATGACGTGGTGCAACGTCAAAATTCATGACGCCGTCGGCACATCGTCGGCGCTCGGTTTCCCAATTGCCTTGGCCGGGACGCTGGGCTACATCTGGGCGGGCCAAAACATGCCAGAGATGCCACCAGGTTCATTCGGTTATCTGTACCTGCCGGGTCTGGTGGTCATCTCAATGGCCAGTATTTGCACCGCACCACTGGGCGCCCGCACCGCCCACCGCATGGACATTCGGCCGCTGAAGAAAGTCTTTGCGTGCATTTTGTACGTGTTGGCGGCTTACTTTTTATTCCGTTGAACGCTCTACTGGCCGACCCATCGTGTCGTCAGGCCCTGCCAACGCCATGAGCAGCTCCAGCGTCAAGCCTTATTTGCCTTGGCTCGTGGCGAGCGCTTTGTTCATGGAGCAACTTGACGCCACCATCCTCAACACCGCCATTCCCAGCATTGCCGCCAGCCTGCAGGTGACGCCGCTGAGCCTCAAGGCTGTGGTGTCGAGCTACATTTTGGCCTTGGCGGTCTGTATTCCGGTCAGCGGCTGGTTGGCCGATCGCTTCGGCACACGGCGGGTGTTTTTCATCGCCATCGTCATTTTCACCAGCGCTTCGGTGTTGTGTGGCTTGGCCGTCAACCCAACCATGATGGTGGCCGCGCGCATTCTGCAAGGCATGGGCGGCGCCTTGATGATGCCGGTCGGGCGGCTCAGCATCATCCGCACATTTCCCAAGGCCGAGTTGCTGGGAGCGATGAACTTCGTCATCATTCCCGCCTTGATTGCCCCCTTGCTCGGTCCTGCCCTGGGCGGTTTGATTGTCCATTGGCTGTCGTGGCGGGCCATCTTTTTCGTCAATGTGCCGTTTGGACTGCTTGCTTTGGTCATGGTCTACCGCTACATGCCGGACTACCGCAGCAGCGAGCCGCGCCCGTTCGACGCAGTGGGGCTGCTGCTGTACGGCTCGGCCATCGCCATGCTGTCTTGGTTGCTGGAGATTTTTGCCTCGCATCGGCTGGACAGCCTGACGGTGGCGGTCATGTTGGGCTTGGTGATCGCCTTGTTGGCCGCTTACGGCTGGCATGCAAACGACCACAGCCACCCTTTGCTGCGCCTGACCTTGTTTCGAATACGCACCTTTCGGGTGGCCGTGCTGGGCGGGTTTGTAACCCGCATGGGGGTCGGTGGACTGCCCTTTTTGCTGCCGCTGCTGTACCAGCTTGGGCTCGGCTTTCCAGCCTGGAAATCAGGGCTGCTGCTGATCCCTGCGGCGCTTGCCGCGATGAGCATGAAGTTGATTTCGATGCCCCTGCTGAAGCGTTTCGGCTACCGCCAGGTGTTGATTGTCAACACCCTGCTGATCGGGCTGACGATAGCGCTGTTTGCGTGGATCGATGCTGCAACCCCGCTGCCGGTCATCGTGTTGATCAGTCTGCTACAGGGCTTCTTCAATTCGCTGCAATTTGCCAGCATGAATTCGCTGGTCTATGCCGACGTCAGCGACAAGGACTCCAGCATGGCCAGCACCATTTCCAGCTCGCTGCAGCAGCTTTCAGTGAGCTTTGGCTTGGCAGCGGGATCCTTGGTCACGGGCTGGTTCTTAGGCGAGCTGCCGCAAACCGATCAGGCCCTGGTTCGATCAGCTTTGCAGCACGCCTTTTTGACCTTGTCCGGGCTGACGCTGCTGTCATCGCTGACATTCTGGAAACTGCAGCGCGGCGATGGCGACAGCATCAGCCGGGGCAAGGTGGCCACGGGGGTCAAGGCAGGCTGAGCTGCTTGGAGTTGACCGGGTTGCGAAAAATCAGCGGGTGCTCTTTCAGCTGAGCGGGGCTTTTGCTGGCGGCCAGTTCGACGGCCTCGGTGACCAAGTGGTGCAGCGGGCTTTTGACGCAGACCGGGTCGGCAGCCGCCGGGTCATTGGCCAGCATGAAGGCTTGGCAGCGGCAGCCGCCCAGGTCTTGCTCGCGGTGCTCGCAGCTTGAGCAGGGCTCTTTCATCCAGCCGGTGCCGCGGTAGCGGTTGAAGCCTTCGGAGTCGTACCAGATGTCGCGCAGGCTGTGATCCCGCACATTCGGGAAGCTCAGGCCCGGCAGCATCTTGGCCGTGTGGCAGGGCAAGGCGGTGCCGTCGGGGGCCACGGTCAGGAACATATTGCCCCAGCCGTTGACGCATTTCTTCGGCTTGCCTTCGTGGTAGTCGGGTGTCACGAAGAAAATCTTCATGCGCTCGCCGAGCTTGGCGCGCCATTCGTTCGTCACAGCTTCGGCGCGCTTCAATTGCTCATGCGTGGGCAGCAATTGGTCGCGGTTCAAATAGGCCCAAGAGTAGTACTGCGTGTTGGCCAGCTCCAAATACTCGGCCCCGAGCTCGGCCGCCATCTCGATGATGCGGTCGATGTGGTCAATGTTCATCCGGTGGATCACCACGTTCAGCACCATCGGCCAGCCTTGGTCTTTGATGATCTTGGCGACGCGACTCTTCAGGTCGAAGGTCTTGGTGTGGGACAGAAAGTCGTTCATCTCCGGCGTCGAATCTTGGAACGATAGCTGCACATGCTCAAGTCCTGCGGCCTTCAACGCGGTTGCCCGCGCGGCCGTCAGGCCAACCCCCGAGGTCAACAGATTGGTGTAGTAACCGAGCCGGCTGGCCTCGGCGACGATCAGCTCCAGGTCGTCCCGCACCAGCGGTTCGCCGCCGGACAAGCCCAATTGCACCGCGCCCATCTCGCGGCCCTGACGCAGCACGCGCAGCCAGCCTTCGGTGTCAAGCTCTTCTTCTTGGCGCGCAAAGTCGACCGGGTTGTAGCAAAACACGCAGTGCAGTGGGCAGCGGTAAGTCAGTTCAGCCAGCAGCCACAACGGCGGGCCGATCTTGGCTTCGGCCTTGCCGGGATGACCGAGTGCGGCGGGCGTCACGGGTTGGACGTGAAGTTCGGGAAGTTCGGAAGTCTCTTGCATGGTCAATCCCATTTCAGCCAGCGCTGCTGGCCGGCCAATTCGACAAAGGCCAACACATCGGGTTCCAGCCCTTGCAAGCTGTGAACTTGCTCGATGTCGGCGGCGATGGCGGCGATGCTGGCCACGCCGTCGCAGCGTTTCATGATTTCACCGGCGCTGCCGTTCAGCTTGACCATGCCTTCCGGGTAGAGCAGCACATGGCAATCCTGGACCGGCTCCCATTGCAGGCGAAAGCCGTGGCCGACTCTGGGTTGCGTGGCGCTTGTCAGCGTATTGACCGCGGCGTTCACCGGCGTGCTCATGCGGCGTACCGCGCCGCCATCGCGTCGTTCATGGCCCACAGGATGTCGAGCTTGAACTGCAGCACTTCGAGCGCACGCTCTTGCAACGGGCGGGTGGTGAAGTGGCCCAGCGTCACCGCCAAGCCCTGCTCGACGTCGCGCCTGGCCTGGCTGACGCGGCTGCGAAAATAAGTCAAGCCGCCCGGCTCGATCCAGCCGTAATGCTCAGGCCAGGTGGCCAGCCGTTGCTTGTGAATTTCAGGCGCGAAAAGTTCGGTCAACGACGAGCAAACCGCTTCTTGCCAGGGCGCCCGGCGCGCGAAGTTCACATAGGCATCGACCGCGTAGCGCATCGCCGGCACCACATGGCGCAGGTCCAGCACTTCGGCGCGGGTCAGCCCGACCGCTTCGGCCAGCAGGAGCCAAGCCTCAATGCCGCCTTCGTCATGAATACCGCCAAGCTCAAAACCGTCGTGGTCCAGAATACGTTGCACCCAACCGCGCCGCACTAACGAGTCAGGGCAGTTGGACAGCACAGCGGCGTCCTTGATCGGGATCGCGATTTGGTAATAAAACCGGTTGGCGACCCAGCCGCGCACCTGCTCTGGCGAAGCACCGCCGTTGTTCAGCAGCACGTTGAACGGATGGTGAATATGGTACGAGCGGCCGCGTTCACGCAACTTGACTTCGAATTCTTCATGCGTCCAGGCGGTCTGGCTGACATCGGCGAGCATGGCCGAGGTGGGTCTTTGGAGGAGGATGTCTGGGCGCATGGTGGTTAAAGCTGGAGGTTCATGTTGTCCTCGCAGACCCGAATGCCAGCGAGCGTCAGGATCGCCCGCTCAGCTGAATCTTCGTCGAGGATGGGGTTGGTGTTGTTGATGTGAATCAAGAAGCGTTGGGTGCTGACCGGCAGCTTGGCCAGCCACTCGATCATGCCGCCCGCGCCGGACTGCGGCAGATGGCCAATCTCACGGGCCCGCTTGCTGCTGATGCCGAGTTGGGGCATCTCATCGTCGGTCCAGAAAGTGCCGTCGACCAGCACTGCGTCCGCGCTTCTCATCGCTTCAAACACGGTTGGCGTGATCTCGCCCAAGCCAGGCGCATAAAAAGCGGTTTTACCGCTGCGCTGGTCGTGGATGGCGATGCCGATGTTGTCGCCCACCACGGATTGCTCGCGGTGCGGTGAATAAGGCGCCGCCTTGCTCGACAAAGGCACGGCTTGGAATCGCAAGTCAGCCACCCCGGGCACTTGGAACCAGCTGCCGTCCAGCTCGATCCGGTGCCTTTCTACGCCGCAATAATGCGACAACACACGCAACACCGGGTTGCCATGACTCAGGTCTTCTTCAACCGGGTCGGTGCACCACAGGGGCAACTTGCCGCTGCGCTCGCGCAGCATGAACAAACCCGTGGCATGGTCAATCTGACCGTCCATCAAGACCACCCCGGCGATCGCCGTGTCACGCAGCGAGCGTGCAGGCTGCAGGGTCGGGTGACTGCGAATTTGCTCAAGAATATCGGGGGAAGCGTTGAAGAGAACACCTTCATGGCCGGTGTCCGCTTGAACAAAAATAGAGGACTGGGTGCGCGCTTTGGCTTTGACAGTGCCCGTGCGCACGCCTGTGCAGTTGCGGCAGTTGCAGTTCCACTGTGGGAAACCGCCGCCAGCGGCTGAGCCGAGAATCGTGATGCGCATGCTGAGATACCGGTAAAGATCCCCGGTCAGCGCCCTGTTGATGGGGCTTCTGACTGGGGAAGAGTCAAGAAATGCGGATCAGCGGTTCGACACGTACAACGTGATTTCGAAGCCAAAACGTAAGTCTGTCGCGGTCGGTGTTTGCCATTGCATAAGATTTTTCCGGTAGATTGCACGCTGGCCAAAAAGCCGTCGTGAGGAGGATTAGTTCCCAGATTCATTGTGCGGCGAAGGTGCATCGGCCCCAGCCCCCGCATCATGATTCAAACCTCATGATTTTCATGATTTGCAATGCGCAAACCAAGCTGATCGGCCTGTAACATCAGAGCCACATGACGCTCAGACCCAAGATCAACCTCATTGTGGGCGCCCTGACCCTGCTGTTCGTCATCGCCATGTCGTGGCTGCAACTGCACAACATGCGGGCCTCCGTGCTGGAAGAAGTGGTAGCCGCCAACCGCGTCGCCGCCCAAGTACTGAACCGCACCGTGTGGCGATATGCCTCACGCGGGACGCCCGAAATGATGGATTTTCTGCAGGGCTTGGGCCGGCTCAGATCGAATGACATCACCCTGCTGGACCTTGCCGGCAATGCGTTGTACCGCTCGCCGCCGTCTGCTTACAAAGCCGGTCGTGACGCCCCCGAATGGTTTGCCCAGTTGATTTCGCCGGGGCCGTCAAGCCAGACGATTGACTTTTCTGACGGCAAGTTGCTGGTCCGGTCGAACGCCTCACGGGCTGTTTTAGATGCTTGGGACACCGTGAAGGTGCTGGCCGCATCGGGTCTGCTGCTGCTGCTGCTGGTCAACACACTGGTGTTTTGGATCGTCGGTCAGACGGTCCGTCCGTTTGGCAAGATTGTCAAGGCACTCAACCAGTTGCAGGGTGGCCGCCTGGACGTCAAGTTACCCCGTCTGGCCGGGACCGAAGCGACCGCCATCGGGGCCGCCTTCAACCGCATGGTGGACGAATTGCAAATCCATATTGAAACCGAACGGCGCGCGGTGCGAGCCGAACTGAAACTGTCGGACAGCCGGGAGCTGACCCGCTGGATCGACCAACACATTGAGCGCGAACGCCTGCTGATCGCTCGCGAGTTGCACGACGAGTTGGGGCAGTCAGTGACCGCCATTCGCAGCATGGCCTTGTCGATTGCCCAGCGGATTCAGACGCTGGACCCCCAAGCAGAAACCGCCGCACGGCTGATTGCCGACGAGTCGTCGCGTTTGTACGACGCCATGCACGGCATGATTCCGCGTCTGACACCGCTGGTGCTGGACAACTTTGGCCTCGCTGAGGCGCTGGACGAACTGCTGATGCGGACCCGACTCAGCCAGCCTCAGGTGTTGATTGAATCCAGCATCGAGATCGGTTCGATCGCCCTGGCCAGTGACACCGCGTTGACGCTGTACCGGGCAACGCAAGAAGGCATCAGCAACGCCTTGCGCCACGGCCAAGCACGGCATCTGCAACTCAGCATTGCCAATGCCAATGCCGACGACATGCTGACGCTGACGCTGCAGGACGATGGCTTGGGCTTGGCCGCCGACTGGTCGCTGCGCAAAGGGCATTACGGCCTGCGCTGGCTGACCGAGCGGGCCGAAGGCGTCGGCGGCGAGCTGCGCGTTGAAGCTGGCGTTAGCGGCGGCGTGCGGCTGCTGCTGCGCCTGCCTTTGCTGGCCCGCCCAGAGGCGGCGGCAGCATGATCCGCGTCATGTTGGTCGATGACCATGCGCTGGTCCGCATGGGGTTTCGCATGTTGCTGACGGACGCTGGCGTTGACGTCGTGGCCGAAGCCGACAGCGGCGAGCAGGCCTGCCGCGAATACAACCAATTCAAGCCCGATGTGGTGGTGATGGATTTGTCCATGCCCGGCATGGGCGGGCTCGAAGCGGTGCGGCGGCTGCTGGCACAAGACCCAAAAACGCGGGTGCTGGCGCTGTCGGCCCATGAAGACACGGCGCACCCACGGCGCGTGTTGCGGGCCGGTGCCTTGGGCTATTTGGCCAAGCGCAGCGCACCAGAAACACTGATCGCTGCCGTGACCGCTGTGGCGCGCGGCGATCGCTACGTCGATGCGCTGACCGCGCAGGCCTTGGCAGTGGCGCAAATCGACGGCGACATCAGCCCAGCAGAAATCCTGAGCGAGCGCGAGTTCTCGGTCTTTATCCAGCTGGCGCGCGGCCAAAGCGTGGCGCAGATTGCCGATATTTTGAACCTCTCGCCCAGCACTGTCGGCACGCACTTGTACCGGGTCAAACAAAAGCTCGGCGCCACCAACCAATCCAAACTGACGCTGGTGGCGCTGCGCTGGGGCTTGCTGCAGGCTTGACCGCGCGCAGCCCTGCAACTTTCAACTTTCAACGCCACTGGACCGCCATGATGGATCGCCAACACAACCACCCTTCCCGCTTGTTCTGTGCTTGCTTTGGCGCCGCGGGTGGCGGTGGCCTGGACTTGTCCGGCGCTGACCCGGCGGTGCGTTTTCAAGACGATTTGTTCCGCGCGGCCAACGGCGGCTGGCTGGCCCGCACCGAGATACCGTCCGACAAATCTCGCTTCGGCGCCTTCAGCCAGTTGGGTGATCTGTCCGATCAACGCTTGCGGGACATCTTGAACGAGTTGGCCGCCGACCCGCCAGCGGCTGGCAGTGACGCCGACCGCGTGGCGACGTTTTTTGCGGCCTTCCTCGACACCGCGGCCATCGAGCAGGCCGGCTTGAGTGCCATCCAGCCGCAGTTGGCCGAGATCGACGCGATCAGCAACGCCGTGCAATTGGCGCAGTGGCAGGGTCGCATGCAAGGCCTGCTCGACACGCCCGTGGCACTGTGGGTGATGGCCGATTTCAAGCAGCCCGACCTCAACCGGGCCTTGACCTGGCAAGGCGGCTTGGGTCTGCCGGACCGCGACTACTACTTGCAAGACGACACCCGCATGGCCGAGGCCCGCGCCGCCTACGCCGTCTACCTGACCGAGTTGGCCCGGCTGTCCGGCGAGCCTGAGCCGGCGCAGGCCGCCGCCACGGTGCTGGCCATTGAGCACCGGATCGCGCTGCTGCACTGGGACAAGGTGGAGAACCGCCAACCGGTCAAGCTCTACAACCCGCGAACGCTGACGGAGCTGATGAACGAAGCGCCGGGCTTTGATTGGGCGGCGTTTCTGGAGGCGGCCGGGCTGGTGGGTGAAGGCGCGGCGTCTGTGTCTGTTTCCCAGCCCAGCACGGTCATCGGCCTGGCGCAAATGTTGGCGCAAGTGCCGCTGGCCGACTGGAAGCTGTACTTCAAACTGCACCTGCTCGACCAAGCGGCACCGCTGTTGCCGCTGGCCTTCCGCACGGCTCATTTCGCCTTCAGAGGCCAAGCGCTGACGGGGGCCACCGCCGAGCAGCCGCGCTGGCAGCAAGGCGTTGCCGCGCTGAACCGGTCGCTGGGCGAGACGCTGGGCAAGCTCTATGTGGCACGCCACTTCACGCCCGAGCACAAAGCGCGCATGCAGTTGCTGGTGGAGAACTTGCTGGCGGCTTTTCGGGCGTCGATCGCCGGCCTGGCCTGGATGTCGCCGCAAACGCAGGCGCTGGCGCAAGACAAGCTGAGCAAATACAGCACCAAGATCGGCTACCCGGACCATTGGCAGGGCGACAGCGGTTGGCGGGTCGAGACCGGCGATGCGCTGGGCAATGTGCAGCGAGCGGCGCGTTTTGAGTGGCAACGCTTAGCCGCCAAGGCCGGCCGGCCGGTCGATCGCCGCGAATGGGGCATGACACCGCAGACGGTCAACGCCTACTACAACCCGTCGCTGAACGAGATCGTGTTCCCGGCCGCCATCTTGCAGCCGCCGTTTTTTGACATGGCGGCCGACGATGCGGCCAATTACGGTGCCATCGGCGCGGTCATCGGCCACGAGATCAGCCACGGTTTTGACGACCAGGGCAGCCAGTTCGACGGCGACGGCGTGCTGTGCAACTGGTGGACGGACGCTGACCGGCAGGCCTTCGACGCGGTCACCACGCAGTTGGTGGCGCAGTATGAAAGTTACGCGGCGTTGCCGGGCAAGACCCTCAACGGCCGGCTGACACTGGGCGAAAACATCGCCGATTTGTCCGGGCTGCAAATTGCTTTTCGGGCCTATCAAGCGTCGCAGCGAGCCAACCCTTCCGAGCCGGCCGCCGTGCTGGAGGGCTACACCGGTGAGCAGCGCTTTTTCATCGCCTGGGCACGGGTTTGGCGCGAAAAAGTCCGCGACGAACGGGCGCTGCAATTGCTGACAACCGACCCGCACTCCCCCGCCGCCTTTCGCGCCAACGGTGCGGCCGTCAACCACGACGGCTTCCACGCCGCGTTCAGCACCCAGCCCGGCGACGACATGTTCAAGCCAGCACCCGAACGCTTGCGCATCTGGTAGCGCTGCGGGCGAGCCTTGAAGCGAGGCTATCGCCTCAAGGCCTCCGCATTGCTGATCTCGATCGGCGCCAGCTCTTCTGCCGGCTGGTAGCCGAAGACGCAGCCCAGAAAAACCAACTCGTGCTCGAGCGACCGAACGATGTTGGGGCCCCGGCGAAAGCCGTGGCCTTCGCCCTCGAATTCGAGGTAGGCGACCGCGCAACCGGCGGCCTTCGCAGCTTCGACGATGTCACGGCTTTGCTGCGGCGGCACGGCCTTGTCGGCGCTGCCCTGGAAGGTGATCAGCGCAGCCCGGCACTGGGCCATGTGGTGGGCCGGGCTGCGGGCCCGGTACAGCGCACGGCCCTCGGGCAGGGGGGCGACCAGACCGTCGAGGTAGCGCGACTCGAACTTGTGGGTGTCGGTGGCCAGCGTTTCGAGATCAGCGACGCCGTAGTAGTTGATGCCAGCAGCGAAGCGGTCAGTGAAGGCCAGCGCCGACAACACGGTGAAGCCGCCGGCGCTGCTGCCGCGAATGACCACGCGCTGGCCGTCGACCCAGCCCTGGCCAGCCAGACAGTCCACCGCCGCCACGGCATCTTGCAAATCGACCACGCCCCACTGGCCGCGCAAGCGCTCGCGGTAGGCCCGGCCAAAGCCGGTCGAGCCGCCGTAGTTGACATCGACGACGGCAAAGCCGCGGGTGGTCCAGAACTGCACCGCGCTTTTGAAGGCCGGGCCGGCATGCGAGGTCGGCCCGCCGTGCAACATCACCAGCAACGGTGGTTTTTCGTCCGCCAGCGGCTGATGGGCCGGGCTGGTCGGTGGGTAGAACCAAGCATGGGCGCTGCGGCTGCTGCCGTCCGGCCCGGCTTGGGTCGGGAACTCAATCGCCTGCGGCCGCGACACCCAGGCGGGTGCAAGCACCGCGTCGCCGGCCCGGCGCACCACGCTGTACGCGCCGCTGCCCAAGCGGATGGTCACCAACATCGGCGGCTGATCGACCGACGACGCGATCGCGAACGCGGTGTCGTCGTCCAGCAAGCCAACCGAGCCGAAAGCGACAAAGGGCAGGTCCAGCCAGCGCTGCGCACCGGTATTCAGGTCCAGCAGCAACAGGGAGTCCACCGTGCCGCGGTTGACCCGCAACAAGGCCTGGCCATCGGTGGTCAGCGCGTAGGAACGGGTGCCCAACTGCCAAGTCGGGCCGCCCAACTCGGCGGCCATGGCCAGCACCGCTTCGACATGGCCTGCGCCGCTATCGTCACGCCAGCGGTAAAGGTTGGCCCAGCCCGAGCGGTCGGACAAGAAGTACAGACTGCCGTCGGCGGCCCATTGCGGTTCCAGCACCGATTCGCCCGGCCCGCCGGCGATCACACGCGCATTCGACAGACCCGCCGCCGTCAAATCACCGACCCACAGCTGCGCGCTGTCCCAGGGCATGGCCGGGTGATCCCAAGTCACCCAAGCCAGCCGCTGGCCGTCGCCACTGACACGCGGCCAGGCCACAAAGTCGCTTTGGTCGAACAGCACTTGTCCTTCATCGGCCACTTGTTCTGCATTCAGCCGGACAACGGCGTTGTGGGCTTCACCGCTGCCGCGGTGGTCTTCGCGCACCGCCACCAGGCTGTGGCCGTCGGGCGCGGGGCTGAGGTCGGCATAGCGGCAGCCGGCTGGCGTGAGGGTTCTCGACTCGCCGTCGACGGTGCACACGCGCAGGCGCTGGTCGGCGCAGTCGCTGTAGACCCGCCGCTCGCCGAGCAGCGCACAGGCGCTGCCGCCGTACTCATGCACGCTGCTGCGCACATCGGCGGGCACGCTCAGCGCATCCAGCACCTCACGCATTTCACCGTTGGGGCCGCGGCACAGCCAGACGCTGCGGCCTTTTTCGGCCGGTCGGCCTTCAATCCAGTACAGGCTGCCGCCCGCGGCGGACGCGAAGGACAAGGCAACGGCACCGACGGCTGTCAGTGCCGGTGTCAGCGGCGACGGCCAGGCGCCGCAGGGGGTAAATTGAGACGCGATCATCAGTTGCTTGGGTAAAAAATTTTGCGGGTTGAAAAGAGTTTGTATTGTGTCGCGAAGCCTTGTCAAAAAGCAGCCGCTTACGGGGAAATCCCCTAGCGTTTCACGCCACAATGACTTGTAACCTAGCGCTATTCGATCACTTGGAGATATGCCATGAAATTGACCCTGAAATCTGTCGCTTTTGCTGTTTTGCTGGCCAGCGCCAGTCTGGCTTTTGCCCAAAAAGGCGAAACCGTCAAAATGGTCAGGATTGACCCCCTGACCGGCCTGCTCGGACCGGTCGGCGTGAGTCAGTTCAAGGGCTACCAGTTCTTTGCCGAAAAATTCAGCGGCGCGGGCAACCCGGCCGGCGTCAAGTTTGAAATCACCGCCATCGACAACAAGCTCAGCCCCGCAGAAAGCCTGAACGCCCTGAAAGCGGCGATCGACCAAGGGGCTCGCTACATTGTTCAAGGCAACGGCTCTTCGGTGGCCATGGCCTTGAGCGATGCCGTGACCAAACACAACGAGCGCAATCCGGGCAAGGAAGTGCTGTACCTCAACGACTCCGCCGTCGACCCAGACCTGACCAACAGCAAATGCAGCTACTGGCACTTTCGCTTTGACGCCGACACCTCGATGAAGATGGAGGCCATGTCCAGCTTCATGAGCGAGCAAAAAGACATCAAGAAAGTCTATCTGCTGAACCAGAACTACTCGCACGGCCAGCAAGTGGTCAAGTTCGCCAAAGAAACCTTGGCGCGCAAACGGCCAGACATCCAGATCGTCGGTGAAGACCTGCACCCGCTGGCCCAAACGCGTGACTTTTCCCCTTACATCGCCAAGATCAAAGCGGCCGGTGCCGACACAGTGATCACCGGCAACTGGGGCTCCGACCTGTCCCTGCTGATCAAGGCTGCCAATGAAAATGGCTACAACGGCAAGATCTTCACCTACTACGCGGGTGTGACCGGTACGCCAACCGCATTGGGCAGCAACGGTGCCGGCCGGGTTTACCAAATCTCCTACAGCCACTACAACATGGGCGGCCAAATGGACAAGTGGATGAAAGAGTTCAAGACCCAGTACAACGACGACTTCTACACCAGCTCCACCATCCGCATTTACCAGACGCTCGGTGCCGCCATGGCCAAAGCCAAGTCGACCGACCCGGTGAAAGTGGCTGCGGCGATGGAAGGCCTGAAGGTCAACAGCTTCAACGGCGAAATCGAGATGCGCAAAACCGACCACCAGTTGCAGCAACCGCTGTACATGTCGGTTTGGCAGAAAGCCGACGCCAAGTACCCTTACAGCCCTGAAAACACCGGCATGACGCTGGCGCCGCTGAAGGAATACCCCAACTACGTGTCGAGCACGCCAACCAGCTGCCA
>JBBAPN010000063.1:0-7166 GCA_040400815.1 Polaromonas sp.
CACATGGCTATTTCGAGCTGGCGCTTTTGCCCGTGCGACAGCAGGCCGGCATCGCGGTCAAGCAGCGGACGCAAACCACTGCGTTCGGCAGCAGCGTGCGCTGCCGCCAGGCTGGCTTCACAGCGCTGTGCATCTTGCCAAAACAGCCAAGGCTTTTGGTTGGCAGCTTGTGCTGCCAGTCGGCAGTTTTCAAGCACCGAGAAGCTCGGGTAAATGGTGTTGCGCTGGTAACTGCGCCCCAGCCCGGCACGGGCACGCCGCGGCTGGGTCCAGCCGGTCACGTCTTGACCCATCAACTCGACCCTGCCGCTGGAAGATTCGATTTCGCCGGACAAGATGTTGATGAGCGTGGACTTGCCTGCGCCGTTGGTGCCGATGACCGCATGCACACTACCGCGCTCAAGCGCCAGCGAGACCTTGTCGAGTGCCAGTAGACCGCCCCAACGGCGGCTGATCTCATGTCCGCGCAGCAAGATGTCGGGAACGCTTTCAGACAGCTTCATGGCGCGCTCCTTCCTCGCCGCGGCGACCGGTCAGCCGGGCCTTGATTTGTCCTGGCAAGCCGACCAGACCGCGCGGCAGCAAGACCACGCTGGCGATGATGGTCAGGCCCAAGCCCATGTTCCAATGTTTTGCAAAAGCGCCAAAAATCGCTTCCGACTTGAAGAATTCCTGCAGCAGCGCAAAGGCAAACGCGCCGATCAGCGCGCCACGCAAGTCGCCCAGCCCACCCAAAATAATCATGATCAGCACGGCCCCCGACAGGTGCCAGCTCATCATCTCGGGATTCACATAACCGTCCTTGATAGCGAACAAAAATCCGGCCAGCCCGGCGATGCCGCCAGAAATCACAAAGGCCGCCAGTTTGTAGGGGTAGGTTGAAAAACCGGTCGCCCGCATGCGCTGCTCGTTGACGCGGATGCCGGAGAGAGCCCGACCAAAACGCGAGCGCAACAGCACTGCCAACAAGCCGAACACCGCCACCAACGTGGCCAGCGTGAAGCCATACAACACGTGTGGGTTGTCCAGATCAAGCAGTGTGCCCAGCGTTGGTTTGACCATCAGGTAAATGCCGTCGGTGCCGCCGCCCAGCGGTGTGTCGTGCACCACGTAATAGGCCATTTGCGCGAAAGCCAAGGTGACCATGATGAAGTAAACCCCCTTGGTCCGCAGCGACAAGGCGCCCACCAGCAAGGCGTAGGCGCTGGCCGCCAGCACGCTGGCCGGCAGCAGCCAAGCCAGCGACGACGCATCGATGGGCGAGGCCAGCAACACCGCCGTGTAAGCGCCAATGCCAAAGAAGGCAGCATGGCCAAAACACACCAGCCCGGTGGTTCCGACAAGCAGCTCTAAGCTGAGCGCAAAGACCGCAAAAATCATGATCTTGGTGACCAGGTCAATGCCATAACTGCCGCTGACCAACGGGTAAAGCGCCAGCGCCACAAAGGCCGCGATGGTGAATAAATTTTTAGAATTGAACATCGCTCAGCCCGCCTTGAACAGTCCGTCCGGCTTCCACAGCAGGATCAAGGCCATCAGCACATAGACCAACACGCCGGCGGCTTCGGGCAGCAGCACCTTGCCAAAGGTGTCGACCACACCAATCAGCAGCGAGGCCAGCAGCGCACCGCGGATGGAACCGATACCGCCGATGACCACCACCACAAAACAGATGATCAGCACACTGTTGCCCATGCCCGGGTAGACCGACGACACCGGTGCGGCGACCATGCCGGCCAACACCGCAATCGCCATGCCGGCCGCAAACACCACGCGGTATAAAAACTGGATGTCAATGCCCAGCGACTGCACCATTTCGCGGTTGGTGCTGCCGGCACGAATCATCATGCCCAGCCGCGTGCGTGTGAAGACGAGGTACATGCCGAGCGCCAACACCAAACAGACCGCCGACACAAACAAGCGGTACACCGGGTAGGTCATCACATCACCCAAGGCCAGCGTGCCAGACAGCAGCGCCGGCACGTCGACGCCGTGCACGTCGTCGCCCACCAACATGCTGCGAAGTTCTTCAAAAACCAGAATCAGACCGTAAGTCATGAGCACCTGCTGCAGGTGCTCACGGTCGTACAGAAAGCTGAAAAAAGCCCACTCCAGCACGTAACCCAGAATCACCGCCAGCACCAAGCCGACGAACAAGGTGGCAAAAAACCCGCCACCGAAGGTCAGCGCTACAAACGGCGCCAGCGCGTACGCCATATAGGCGCCGATCATGTAGAAACTGCCGTGTGCCAAATTGATGACGCCCATGATGCCGAAGATCAAGGTCAAGCCAGACGCCACCAAAAACAGCAACAGGCCGTACTGCAGTGCGTTCAGGCATTGAATCAAAAAGATCGAAAAATCCATGGGCAACCCTCTGCGCAGAACAGCTTAAAGACGGCAGCCACGGCCAGGGTCAGACAGCCCTTTGCTGGCAATGCCGATGACTTTGTTTTCTTTGCCAAAGACCTGGCGCAGGTAAAAATCTTGCACCGGGTTGTTCGACTTGGAAATGCTGAAGGGGCCGCGTGGGCTGTCAATTTTGGCTTTGTGCAAGGCGTCTGCAAATTCGGCTTTCTTGCTGACGTCGCCTTTGACGGCATTCAAACCAATGCCGAGCATTTGCCCCGCGTCGTAACCTTGCACGGCATAAACGTCGGGCTGTAATTTATAAGTCTTGACGTAGCTCAGGCGAAAGGCGTTGTCGCGCGGCGTGCCCAGGCTGTCAGCGTAGTGCAGTGCCGTCAACAAACCATCGGCGTCTGCACCTTGGGCGTCCAGCGTGCCGTCGGTCAAGAAACCTGAGCCGTACAGCGGGATGCTTTTCTTCAAACCGGCTGCTGCGTAGTCTTTGACGAACTTCACCGCGCCGCCGCCGGCAAAGAAGGTGTAGACCGCGTCCGGCTTGGTGGCAGCGATGTCGGTCAACAGAGATTGAAACTCGACGTTGGGAAAGGGCAGACTGAGTTCTTTGACGACTTTGCCACCGCCTTTTTCAAAGGCTTCTTTGAAACCTTTGACGGACTCATCGCCAGCCGCGTATTTCCAGGTGATGGTGACGACTTTTTTCAGGCCTTTTTTGGCCATCACTTCGCCCATGGCGTAGCCGGGTTGCCAGTTTGAAAATGAGCTGCGAAAAATATTGATGGCGCACATCGGGCCGGTGACAGCGTCAGCGCCGGCGTTCGGCACGATCAGCATCGTGCCGCTGTCTTTGGCCACTTTGGCCATGGCCATGGCCACGCCCGAATGCACCGTGCCGATCAGCACATCGACGTTGTCGCGCTTGATCAGTTTGTTGACGTTGTCGGTGGCTTTGGCCGGGTCCGACTCGTCATCAACTTTGAAGAACTCAATTTCACGGCCACCGAGTTTGCCGCCGTTTTCGGTCACGTACAGACGAAACCCGTTCTCAATCGCCGTGCCCAGCGACGCAAAAGTGCCGGTGTAAGGCAGCATCAGGCCGACCTTGAGTTTGGCCGGTGCTTGGGCCAGCGCTGTACCGACACTGGCCAGCAAACTGAGGGCGGCGAGGCTGGCCACGAGTGGGCGGCGGGTCGTTTGAAATGGTTTCATCTTGTCTCCTTCGGGTGGTTTTTAAGCTGACTTGGTGATTGGAAAATAGCCGTTGAAAAATACTTCAATCCGCGAGATCAGCTGCGCTGGCTGGTCGCGGTGCGGTGAATGGCCGCATTCTGCCAGTTCCAGCAGTTCGGTTTGCGGCACCCGTTGGGCAATGCCGCGAATTTGGGCCAGTGTGCCGTAGGCGTCGTCGAGTCCTTGCACGGCCAGCAACGGACAAGCGATGGCAGCGATCTCTGCCTCCATCGACCATGACCGGAAAGCCGGCTCTAGCCAGATGTTGTTCCAGCCCCAAAACGCCGAATCGGGGTCGGCATGGTGACGCGCCAAGCGCTGCCGTAAATCGGTCTCCAAATAAGCTGTGCGCGTTTTGGCTATGCTGCTGATCGACAGGTCTTCCACCAAAATGTGCGGCGCCAGCACCACTGCGCCGGCCACGCGGTCCGGAAAGCGCGCGGCGTAAAGCAAAGCGATCGAGCCGCCATCGCTGTGGCCTAGCAAGCACGGTGGGTTTGCAGCGGTGTCAACGTCCAAGGCCAAAAGCAAAGCCGGCAAGACGTCATGCGCTTGGCGGTGCATGAAGTCAGGCGCCCAGAACTCACCAGCCGCGCGCGGCGTCGACTGGCCGTAGCCGGGCCGTGAATAGACCAGCCCGCGGCAGCCCAAGGCCGTGCACAAGGTTTGCGGGAAGTCGCGCCACATGGACAGCGAGCCCAGCCCTTCGTGCAAAAAAACCAGCAGCGGCAGGCAGGTATTTTTCTCACCCAACCATTGGTATTCGACGCGCACGGCCCGTCCGGCCCAGTCGATTTCGGCCGTCAATGTGCTCTGCATGGCGCGCTGACCCAGGCCCTGCATCATGCGGAAGTCTTCTCCATTTCGCGCAGCTTGAAGCGCTGGATCTTGCCGGTCGCTGTCTTCGGTAGCTCTGACAGAAATTCGATGACGCGCGGGTATTTGTAGGGCGCTAAGCGTTCTTTCACAAAGGCCTTGAGCTCGTCGTCCGTGGCCGTGTGACCCGACTTCAGCACCACGAAAGCTTTGGTTTTGGTCAAGCCCTCGCTGTCCGTCATGCCGATCACGGCGGCTTCCAGCACGGCCGAGTGCTGCACCAGCGTGGCCTCGACTTCGAACGGCGAGACATAAACACCGCTGACCTTGAGCATGTCGTCGCTGCGGCCAGCGTAGGTGTAGGTGCCATCGGCGTTGCGCACGTATTTGTCGCCGCTTTGGGTCCAGGCGCCTTGAAAGGTTTCGCGCGTTTTTTCGCGGTTGCCCCAGTACAGCAAAGCCGCGCTCGGGCCGCGCACGAACAGGTCACCGGTCTCGCCATCGGCTACCGGCAAGCCGTTGTCTCCGCGCAGTTCGACGTCGTAGCCGGGCACCGGCCAGCCAGTGGTGCCGTAGCGCACTTTGCCGGGGATGTTCGACACGTAAATATGCAGCATCTCGGTAGAACCGATGCCGTCAATGATCTCCACGCCAAAGTGGGCGGTGAAGCGCTGACCCAAGTCAGCCGGCAGCGCTTCACCCGCAGAAGAAACCAAGCGCAAAGCGACTTCGGATTTGGCCGGCAACTTGGCCGAGGCCAGCATGCCAGCGAAGCCGGTGGGTGCGCCAAAAAAGACCGTCGGTTGCTGTTCTTTCCAGCGCTTGAAGGTGGCCTCTGGTGTGGGCCGCTCGGCCATCAAGACCACGGTCGCGCCCACACTCAAAGGAAAGCTCAAGCCATTGCCCAAGCCGTAGGCGAAAAAGAGTTTGGCGGCTGAAAAGCAGACATCTTTTTCTTGCAAGCCGAGGACGGCTTTGCCGTACAGCTCGGCCGTCCAATACGGGTTGGCGTGGGTGTGGGTGGTGCCTTTTGGGCGACCGGTGGAACCCGACGAATACAGCCAAAAACCGGGGTCATCGGGGCTGGTCGCCGCCGCTTGCGGCATCGGTGTGCTGCGCTCAATCAAAGCGCCCAAGGACACTTCGCCCGTACCCAGGGCCGCGCTGGGCCTTGAGACGATCACCGACTGCAGTTCATGTTCGCCCTGCGCCATGGCTTGTTGCAAGATCGGCAACAGCGCGTCTGACACCAGCGCGGCTTGCGCGCGGCTGTGTTGCAACATGTAGGCGTAGTCGTTCGCGGTCAGCAAGGTGTTGACAGCCACCGGCACCAGCCCGGCGTACATCGCGCCCAGAAAGCTCAGCACCCAGTCGCTGCTGTCGTGCATGAGCAGCAGCACGCGCTCTTCACGGCGCAGACCCTGGGCCAGCAAGCCGGCAGCGACGCGGCGAACTCCTTCCGCCAAGTCGCCATAGCTGAGCTGGCCGACGTCATCGATCAAGGCGATTTTGGCGGGACGGCTGAGGTTGCAGTCGATCAGGTGCTGCGCAAAATTAAAGCGCGGGCCTGGTGCCGCTGGCAGTGAGCCGTGTGCAAATGATGGGGGCATGCGGGTCTCCTCGTTCTCGTTTTTTTGGCCGTTCGCAGCTTATTCGCTGGCAGGTTTCAAGTGCGCCAGCACTGCTGCGCTGGCCTGCACGGCGCTGCGGCGGTGGTAAAAATTGAGCGCCCGCAGGCCACCCAGTTCTTCGCCGCCGCCAGCGCGGCCAGGCCCGCCATGCAGCGACTGCGGCATCACATTGCCGTGGCCCGTGTGCAGTGCCGCCACGTCGGGCGAAATGATGTGCACACGGCCGTGGCTGTCGGCCAGTTCCAGCGCCGCACTGGCCAGCGCCGCCGGGTCGCTGCCGTACAGCGACGTGACCAGCGAGCCTTGACCGCGTCGGATCAGCGTCAGTGCATGGGCGATGTCGCGGTAAGGCACCAGCGTGGCAATCGGACCAAAGACCTCGGTGTCATGTACGTGAATTGACGCATCGCTGGCATCCGTTGTGCGCAGACCCAGCAAGGTCGGCCCAACGCAGCAAGCGATTTGGGGGTCGGCATCAACCAGTGCGTGGGCAGCGCCGTTGTGCAGCACTTCGGCTTCGGTCTGCAGCAGCGCCAAGCCTTCGAGCACGGTGTTGAATTGCGCGCGGTTCACCAGCGCGCCCATGCGCACTGTGTCATTGCGCGGGTTGCCAACGGTTGTTTTGGCCAACCTGGCGCTGATGGCTGCCGCTGCTTCTAGGTACAGCGCTTGCGGCACCAGCACGCGGCGGATCGCCGTGCATTTTTGGCCGGACTTGACGGTCATTTCGCGGGCCACTTCTTTGGCCAGCAGTTCCAAGGCTTCGGCACCGGCGTCGGGCAAGAGCAGCGCCGAGTTCAGGCTGTCGGCTTCGATGTTGACGCGGACTGAGCGCTGTGTGACGGCGGGATGCGAACGAATGACGGCGGCGGTGGCTGCCGAGCCGGTGAAAGACACGACGTCAAAGGCCTGCAACTGGTCCAGCAAACCGGCCGAACTGCCGCAGATGACGGACAGCGCGCCCGCCGGCAAGACACCGGCATTGACGACGTCTTGCACCATGCGCTGCGTCAGCCAAGCGGTGGCGGTGGCCGGTTTGATGATCACCGGCACGCCTGACAGCAAGGCCGGTGCGGCTTTTTCCCACAAGCCCCACGCTGGAAAATTGAAGGCGTTGATGAA
>JBBAPN010000063.1:7266-13787 GCA_040400815.1 Polaromonas sp.
CCCTGCTCGCGGGCAAAGGCAAAAGCTTCGGCCAGATCCATGCCGGTGGCGTCGACGCGCACCAGCGGCGTGCCCAGCACAGGATCAACCAGTTCGGTGCCCTGACCGCTGCCAGTTTGCCAGCGGCCGGCCAAGAAATTAGGAAGGAGTTCAGTCCAGCCTTTGGCGACGCCGGCGGACTGCTCGCGAAATTCAAGTGAAGACATAGGGACTGGTCCGTTCAGGGGAAGGGTGGTGGGCAGGGTCTGGCTTGTCAGCCTCTGTAACATGAATTATTATGCGTGTCTGAACGATAAAGCCCTGCCCGCATCGTGTCAAGCACTATATTGCATGTATCAGGGATAACACCGAGCGAACCGATGCCAGAAAAGAACAAGGCCAGCGAAAAAAATCCATTTTTAGTGGCGCTTGGCGATCGCGTGCGTGGCTTGCGAGCCCGCAGAGGTATGACGCGCAGAGCTGTTTCGGTGGCCGCCGATGTGTCCGAGCGACATCTGGCCAACCTGGAGTACGGCGAGGGCAACGCCTCTATCTTGGTGTTGGTGCAAGTGGCCAGCGCGCTTCAATGCAGCTTGGCCGAACTGATCGGTGACGTCACCACGCTGTCGCCGGAATGGTTGTTGATCCGAGAACTGCTGGAGCGACGGGGCGAAGCCGACTTGCGACTGGCCCGCATCGCTTTAGGCGAGTTGTTGGGAACCGGCGGCGGCGCGCCAGGCGCGGTCAGCACGCGAGTGGCGCTGATTGGGCTGCGTGGTGCCGGCAAGTCAGCGTTGGGCCAGATGCTGGCCGAAGACCTGGGCTTTCCCTTTGTCGAGCTGAGCCGTGAGATCGAAAAATTTGCCGGCTGCAGCGTCGCAGAAATTCAGGCTTTGTATGGCCAAAATGCCTATCGCCGCTATGAGCGCCGCGCCATGGAAGAGACCATCCAGATTTACCCCGAAGCGGTGATCGCCACCCCGGGCGGGCTGGTGTCCGACCCGGCCACCTTCAATCAGTTGCTCAGCCACTGCACCACGGTGTGGCTGCAGGCTGACCCCGAAGACCACATGAGCCGCGTGTTGGCACAAGGCGACACACGGCCCATGGCCGCTAGCAAAGAAGCCATGGAAGACCTGAAAGGCATTTTGGCCGGGCGGGCGGCTTTTTACTCCAAGGCGCAACTCACTCTCAACACGAGCGCCCAAGGACTGGCGCCTTCGTTTGCCTTGCTGCGCAGCCAAGTTCGGACCTTGTTGCAGTTGCCGGCTTGATTTTTTTTGGTGAATGTGCAAAAAAGTGCTTGACCACAATTCTAAATATGCACTATTATTCATATTGAGAATTTCAAAAGTTGCAGCTTTTTGCATCTGTAGCGCCGCACAACGGAGACATGTCCATGACCACAGCCCTTGCACCACGCGTCGAATACCAAACCGACCCGACCCAGTACAAACACCTCAAGCTCAGCTTCAATGGCCCGATCGCCACGCTGGCGGTCGACATTGACGAGAACGCAGGCCTGCGCCCGGGCTACAAGCTCAAGCTCAACAGCTACGACCTTGGCGTCGACATTGAACTCAACGACGCAGTCGGTCGCATTCGCTTTGAACACCCCGAAGTGCGCACTGTCATCGTCACCAGTGCCAAAGACAAGGTCTTTTGCTCAGGCGCCAACATCTTCATGCTGGGCGTCAGCAGCCATGCCTGGAAAGTCAATTTCTGCAAATTCACCAACGAGACTCGCAACGGCTTGGAAGACTCCTCCAAGCACAGCGGCTTGAAGTTCTTGGCCGCCGTGAACGGTGCTTGCGCCGGCGGTGGCTACGAGCTGGCCTTGGCTTGTGACGAAATCATCTTGGTCGATGACCGCTCCAGCGCAGTCAGTCTGCCCGAAGTGCCGCTGCTGGGTGTGCTGCCCGGCACCGGCGGCCTGACCCGCGTCACCGACAAGCGCCATGTACGCCACGATTTGGCCGACATTTTCTGCACCAGCGTCGAAGGCGTGCGGGGTCAGAAAGCCGTCGACTGGCGCTTGGTCGACGCCGTGGCCAAGACCGCCGTCTTCGCTCAAAAAGTGCAAGAACGCGCGCTGGAATTGGCCGCCCAAAGCGATCGTCCCGCCGATGGCCAAGGCGTGACGATGACGCCACTCAATCGCACGGTTGACGCTGACGCGCTGCGTTATCAATACGTCAGCGTTGAAATTGAGCGCGCCAAACGCACCGCCACCTTCACCGTCAAGAGCCCCACCGGTGCGCAACCGAGCGACATCGCTGCCATCGAGAAAGCCGGTGCCGACTGGTTCCCGTTGGCCATGGCCCGCGAACTCGAAGACGCTATTTTGCAAATGCGAACCAATGAGCTTGACATCGGTGTTTGGCTGATCAAAACCGAAGGCGATGCCGCTGCCGTGCTGGCCAGCGACGCCGTGTTGATGGCGCACCAACACCACTGGCTGGTGCGTGAAACCATCGGCCTGATGCGCCGCACCTTCAGCCGACTCGACGTCTCGTCGCGCAGCCTGTTTGCGCTGATCGAGCCGGGCTCGTGCTTCGCCGGCTCCTTCCTCGAGCTCGCTCTCGCCTGCGACCGCAGCTACATGCTGGCCCTGCCAGACGACGAGGCTAAGGCACCGAACATCACCGTCGGCGACAGCAACTTTGGCCTGTTCCCGATGGTCACCGGGCAAAGCCGTCTCGGACGCCGTTTTTATGACGAGCAGCCTGCGCTGGACGCCGTGCGCGCCAAAGCCGGCCAGCCGCTCGACGCTGACGCCGCTTTCGCGGTCGGCTTGGTCACCTCGAACCCGGACGATATCGACTGGACCGACGAAGTCCGCATCGCGATAGAAGAGCGCGTCTCGATGTCGCCGGACGCCTTGACCGGCCTCGAAGCCAACTTGCGCTTCAACGGCCCGGAAAACATGTTCACACGCATTTTTGGGCGTCTGACGGCTTGGCAAAACTGGATTTTCCAGCGGCCCAACGCTGTCGGTGAAAAAGGTGCGCTGAAGGTTTACGGCAAGGGCGACAAAGCCCTGTTCGACTGGAA
Source organism: Polaromonas sp. (assembly GCA_040400815.1). GTDB lineage: Bacteria > Pseudomonadota > Gammaproteobacteria > Burkholderiales > Burkholderiaceae_C > Polaromonas. Next base: position 10,300 of record JBBAPN010000063.1, read on the forward strand.
CCGCGTCTGAAAAATTAATCGTTGTGCAGCGTATCTCTGGTGGCGCGCTGCAACCGAACTTCCTCCACCGTTGCAGACCTTTTTTATTGGAGACTCTCATGTCCGGTATCAACTACAGCGAAAAAATCCCTAACAACGTCAACCTCAGCGAAGACCGCACCTTACAGCGTGCGCTGGAGCAGTGGCAGCCCAACTTCATCAACTGGTGGGACGACGTCGGCCCCGTCAGCACCACCGACTCCGAGGTCTATTTGCGCACCGCCGTCAGCGTCGACCCGCAAGGCTGGGCCCAGTTTGGCCACGTCAAAATGCGCGACTACCGTTGGGGCATTTTTCTGAACCCAGGCGATGCCGACCGAACCATTCACTTTGGTGACCACAAGGGCGAAAAAGCCTGGCAAGACGTGCCCGGCGAACACCGTGCCAACCTGCGCCGCATCATCGTCACGCAAGGTGACACCGAGCCGGCTTCGGTTGAGCAGCAACGCCACTTGGGCCTGACCGCGCCCAGCATGTACGACCTGCGCAACCTGTTTCAGATCAACGTCGAAGAAGGCCGCCATTTGTGGGCCATGGTGTATTTGCTGCACAAGCACTTTGGCCGTGACGGCCGTGACGAAGCCGAGGGCCTGTTGGAGCGTCGCAGCGGTGACGAAAACAACCCACGTATTTTGGGCGCCTTCAACGAAGAGACGCCAGATTGGCTGAGCTTTTTCATGTTCACTTACTTCACCGACCGTGACGGCAAGTTCCAGCTCTGCGCCTTGGCCGAAAGTGCTTTTGACCCGCTGGCCCGGACTTCCAAGTTCATGCTGACCGAAGAAGCCCACCACATGTTTGTCGGCGAAAGCGGCATCAGCCGCGTGATCTCACGCACCGCTCAGAAAATGAACGAGCTCAAGACCGACGACGTCAACAAGCTGCGTGCCGCTGGCGTGATCGACCTGCCAACCATCCAGCGCTACATCAACTTCCACTTCAGCGTGACCATCGACTTGTTTGGCGCGGACGAATCAAGCAACGCCGCCACCTTTTACAGCACGGGCATCAAAGGCCGCTACGAAGAAGGCAAGCGCGTCGACGACCACATCCTCAAGGGCCAGACTTACAAAGTCTTGGAAGCGCGCGACGGCCAGTTGGCTGAGAAAGAAGTGCCGATGCTCAACGCCCTCAACGAAGTGCTGCGCGACGACTACATCAAAGACTCGGTTGCTGGCGTTGAGAGCTGGAACAAGGTGTTAGAGAAGGCTGGTATTTCAACCCGGATGAAAGTGCCACACAAGGCTTTCAACCGCAATATCGGCGCGCTGTCCGGCGTCAAGGTGTCACCCGACGGTCGCGTGCTGAGCCTGCCCGAGTGGAAAGCGCAAGCGGGTGAATGGCTGCCATCACTGCAAGACCGCGCTTACGTCGCCAGCCTGATGGGCCGCGTGGTCGAGCCGGGCAAGTTCGCCAACTGGATCTCACCACCGGTCATGGGCATCAACCGCCAGCCCGTGGACTTTGAGTACGTGCGCTTCAACTAACCCGACTGCTTTGCTGACACCGTCAGGGGGCCGTACGCCCCCTGATAAGCTTGCAGTGCTTGATTCGCTGAAGCCGTTTTGAACTGAGGAGACACTGCCATGGACATGAGCACCACCATCGTCATCCAACAGCACCTGATCGACCCTGAGATCTGCATCCGCTGCAACACCTGCGAAGCGATCTGTCCGGTCGGCGCGATCACGCATGACTCGCGCAACTACGTCGTCGACGCTGAAAAGTGCAATCTGTGCATGCACTGCGTGCCGCCGTGCCCCACCGGCTCGATCGACAACTGGCGCACAATGCTGCGCCTCAAAGCCTACACACCTGATGAACAATTGCTGTGGGACGAGTTGCCAGTAGAACTGCCTGCCGAGCAGTTGGCTGACAACGGCGCAGACGGCATTGCGGGTGAGACCGGATTGGTCGTCGCCGAGACAACTGCCAACGCCGCCGCCCCTTTTGAAACCAGCTTCAACAGCGCGCAATACGGCGCGACATTGCCACCGTGGTCCGCGGCCCATGCGTACACCAACCTCTACGGCCCCAAAGCCGCTGAAAAAACCATCACCGCGACGGTCAGCGGCAATGTGCGGGTCACCGAAGTTGGCCAAACGACAGGCGGCGATTACGACACGCACCACATCGTGCTGGACTTCGGCGGCCTGCCGTTTCCGGTGCTCGAAGGCCAGTCGATCGGCATCATTCCGCCCGGACTCGACGCCCATGGCAAAGCCCACCACGCGCGCCAGTATTCGATTGCCAGCCCGCGCAACGGCGAGCGGCCCGGCTACAACAACCTGTCGCTGACCGTCAAGCGCGTGCTCGAAGACCACCAAGGGCAACCAGTGCGCGGCCTCGGCTCCAACTACATGTGCGACCTGCAAGTCAGCGACAAGGTGCAGGTCATCGGCCCCTTCGGTGCGAGCTTTTTGATCCCCAACCATCCGCGCAGCAACATCGTCATGATCTGCACCGGCACCGGCAGCGCGCCGATGCGCGGCATGACCGAATGGCGACGCCGACTGCGGGCGTCAGGCAAGTTTGAAGGCGGCAAATTGATGCTGTTCTTCGGTGCCCGAACGCAAGAAGAACTGCCTTACTTTGGTCCCCTGCAAAACCTGCCCAAAGACTTCATCGATATCAACTTCGCGTTTTCACGCACCCCCGGCCAGCCCAAACGCTATGTGCAAGATGTCATGCGCGAACGCGCGGCCGATCTGGCGCCGATGCTCAACGACGCCAACACCTGCTTTTATGTCTGCGGCTTGAAAAGCATGGAAGAAGGCGTGGTGCTGGCGCTGCGCGACGTGGCGATCCAAGCCGGTCTGGATTGGGATGCGGTGGGCGCGTCACTCAAAAAAGAAGGCCGCCTGCATTTAGAAACCTATTGATGAAAGCGGGCGAACAATGAAATTTGCTGAATTCCAAGTTGGCCAAGTCATCACCGCAGGCCCTTATTTGGTCACTGAAGCGGAGGTGATCGCCTTTGCCACGGTCTACGACCCGCAGTGGTTTCACACCGATCCAGTCGCCGCCCAAGGAGGCCGTTTTGGCGGCCTGGTTGCCAGCGGCTGGCACACCTGCGGCATCGCCATGCGCCTGGTTACCGACGCCACATTACACGGTTCAGAGTCCTTCGCTTCGCCCGGTTTGGCCTACTTGAAGTGGCAGCATCCGGTGCGCCCCGGCGATCAACTGCGGGTCCGAGCGACCGTTTTGGAAACCCGCCACTCCGCCAGCCAACCAACGCTGGGCATCCTGCGCTGGCACTGGAAAATGGTCAACCAAGCCGACGTTCAGGTGTTGGAACTGGAGGCCACGAGTTTGTTTGACTTGACGCGGACAGCCACTGCTTATGCCCTCAGCAACGGTGCCAAGTAGCGCCCAGTATGGCTGTCCGGATTGGCCGCCAAATCTTCTGGCGTTCCAATGCCAACGACGCGGCCGCCACCGGCACC
>JBBAPN010000064.1:0-12811 GCA_040400815.1 Polaromonas sp.
TGCCGAAGCCGCCATGCGCAAACACCTGCGCCTGGCAAGGGATCGCACCCTCCAGCTCATAAAGCCATAAGCAATGACCACTGAAACTTGCAGCAGTGCGGAGCAGGCCTTGACGGCCCGGTTGGCCGAAAAAATCCTGAGCATCAACGTCAGCCACCTGACGCCGCTGGCTCTTTCGCAAGCCAAGATGTGTCTTGTGGATGCGATTGGAGTCACTCTAGCTGGGCGTGCAGAGAACGCGACACGTATTTTGCTCAGTACCCCTGGAGTTGCAACTGCTCCTGGAAGATCGTTGGTATTCAGCACTGCAATTCGCACCAGTGCGTTGGAAGCCGCATTGGTAAACGGGACCGCCTCGCACGCCCTTGACTACGATGATTTCAGCAGCATCATGGGTGGTCACCACACTGTGCCGCTCATGTCCCCACTCATCGCTTTGGCGGAAGAGCACGCTTTGTCTGGCGCTCAAGTCCTGCTGGCCTATGTCGTCGGCGTCGAAGTTGAGATCCGCCTGGCGCGCGCGCTCGGCTTTCATCACTACGACAAGGGCTGGCATCCGACCTCGACCCTAGGTACTTTCGGTGCGGCTGCTTCCGTCGCCCACTTACTCGGACTCGATCAGGCCCAGACGACCACGGCCCTGTCCATCGCAGCGTCGATGGCCGCCGGCATCAAGGCAAACTTCGGCACCATGGTCAAGCCCCTGCACGTTGGGCAGTGCGCCCGCAACGGGCTGCTTGCCGCGCTGCTTGCACAACGAGGCTTTGACGCGAATTCATTTGCGCTTGAACACACCCAGGGTTTTCTAAACGTGTTCAACGGTCCTGGAACTTTTGATGTCGACAAACTGTTCGCGGACTGGGCGTCGCCGCTGGAAATTGAAAGCGCCACCATTGCACTGAAGCAGTTCCCATGCTGCGGCAGTACCCACCCCGCCATTGCGATGATGCTTCAACTGGTGCGTGAGGAAAAAATCACCGCCGCCGACGTAGTGAAGATCGAAATCTTGCCGCATGGCCGTCGTCTTCGCCATACGAACACGCCTCACCCGCAGTCTTCACTGGAAGCCAAGTTCAGCGTGCAGTACGTCACAGCACGCGCACTTCTCAGTGGCGCAGTGCGGCTGCGCGATTTCGAAGGTGAGGCTTACGCAGAACCCGAAATACGAAGACTGCTGAAAATTACCGAGGCACGGCCCCATCCAGACATGCCCGACAACGCAGATCATCAATGGGGAGCTGAAGTCAGTGTTTGGTTAAAAAATGGGCATATGTTGTCGCGGCGCGTCGATCAACTGGTCGGCCGCGGTGGCGACTCCACCATGACGCGGGATGAGATGTGGAAAAAGTTCGAAGACTGTGGGCAAAGCGCTCTGCCGCGCCAGCGCCTGCCGGCATTGTTCGACCTGCTACAAGGTTTGGAAACAGTGCCAGATATGAACGCAGTCACGCAACTCCTGATGGTCGAGCCTTTGTGAAGCTTTGTGGCGTGACTCGTTCAAACTGAATAATCAAAATGATTTTTTTGTTGGGGCGGCGCTAAACCTGTGAGAAAAAGCACCGAAGAAAAGTACGTCCAAACTGCCTGGCTGCATCGCAGGGCGGATCTAACCGTAGAGGCTTTAAGCCGGTTTTCAGGTTGACCGGGTTGTTGCTGACAGAGGTCTTCTGAATTTATCCGCCTTCGAGTTGATCTAATTCAATTCAAACATGTTCCAAAAAGATTTTGGCGGGTTGCGAAAATTGTTCCAACGCTGCCAATCAACTAACCTAGCTTAAAAACCATGAATCCTACCCAACACTCCAAAGCCATCTTGCGGCGTGAAGACGACAGACTGATCACGGGTCGAGGTGCTTACGCAGATGACTTTGACCACCCGGGTGCCCTGCACGCGATCTTTGTGCGCTCTCCATATGCGTGTGGGACGATCCGGTCGATCGACGTTGCGGCGGCTTTGGCCATGCCGGGTGTCGCTGCCGTTCTGACCGGTGCGGACATGGTCGCCAGCGGTTTTAATCCCTGTCCTGCGCCCTACCAGCAGCCGCAGGGCGACGGCAGCTTTGCGTCGGAGACGCCGCGCCCTTACTTGGCGCTGGATCAGGTTCGGTTCGCAGGAGAAGCGGTGGCGATGGTGCTGGCTGATTCTGAAATGGCCGCGATGGATGCCGCCGAACTCGTGGTTATCGACTTGCAAGAGCGTGAGGCTGTGGTTGAAGTGGAAGCCGCAGCTTCAAATGCGTCGCCACAGATCTGGGCCGACCGGCCGGGCAATGTGGCTTTCCACTGGCGAGCGGGCGACGCAGAGCGGGTTGAAGCCGCTCTCAAAGCCTCGCACAAAGTTGTCAGCCTGCGCACGCACGTCAGCCGCGTGGCCGCTTTTCCGATGGAACCGCGTTCGGCATTGGCATATGCGGGCGACGACGGCCGCTCGGTCTTGCGCCTGTCGCACCAGAGCCCTCATCAGATGCGCGGTGAACTTGCACGATTGTTCGGTCTTGGTGTGCACGACCTGCGCGTGATGGTCGGTGATGTGGGTGGCTCCTTCGGGATGAAGTTCGGTCCCCAGCGCGAGGAAGTTGTTGTGTTTTGGGCCTCTCGCCACCTGGGTCGCGCCGTGCGCTGGACGGCACAGCGCAGCGAATCATTTTTGGCTGACGAACACGCTCGAGATGTGTTCGTGACCAGCGAGCTGGGCCTTGATGCTGGCGGTTTGTTCACCGCGCTGCGCGTGCGCTATGACGTCAATGTGGGTGCGTACATGACGCCGCGGTCGGTGACGCCGATCATGAACATTGGCGGCATCTCTGGCGTCTACACAACGCCGGCCGTCTCAGCGCAAATCATCGGAATTTTTACCAATACGCAGTCCACCGCTGCGTACCGAGGGGCAGGGCGGCCGGACGCCACCTACGCGATTGAGCGCGTCATCGATGTTGCGGCTTTTGAGCTAGGCATCGACCCCGTTTCATTGCGTCGTCGCAACCTCATTCCGGCAACGGCGATGCCCTACAAGACCTCCTTCCTTTTTAAATACGACTGCGGAGACTTCGAGCGCAATCTCGACAAAGCGCTGGAGGTGGCCGCTTACGCTGGTTTCCCGGAGCGGCGCGAAGAGGCTCGTCTGCGTGGGCGCTTGCGAGGGATTGGCATCGCGATGCCAATCGAAATGGCGGCGAGCGCTGGGTCGGACTGGGCGATTGTGCGCGCCCACAGTGATGGATCTGTCACGGTGATGCCCGGCGCCATGTCGGTCGGGCAGGGCCATGAAACGTCACTCTCAAACTTGGTCGCACAGCGCCTTGGGCTGCCCTTATCCATGGTTAAGTACGCGCAAGGTGATACAGACCTGATTGAAAACGGCAAGGGCAATGGCGGCTCATCGGGACTGATCATGGGGGGTGCAGCTCTGGTCAAAACAGTAGACGACTTGATCGGCAAGGCCAAGCAGATGGCGGCTGACGTGCTCGAAGCGGCCGTCGAGGACATTGAATTCGTCGAGGGTGCTTGCCGCATCGTCGGGACTGACCGCGTGGTCAGCTTGGGCGAGCTGGCCCGTGTTGCGGAATTGAAGGCCGACGAGGGTGCTCAAGTTCTGTCGGGGTCGGGACAATTCACGCCGCCAGGGCCTACATTTCCAAACGGCTGCCATGTCTGCGAGGTCGAGATTGATCCTATGACCGGACAAGTCACCCCGATGGCCTATATAGCGGTCGAAGACATCGGGCGGGTCATGAATCTGGCGCTGGTCGAGGGCCAGATTCATGGCGGCGTGGTGCAAGGCATGGGTCAGGCCTTGCTGGAGGAGATCCGTTACGACTCGACCGGACAGCTGGTGTCCGGCTCTTTCATGGACTATGCGATGCCCCGGGCGGCTGACATTCCAGAGATTGTGAGCGTGTACTTGGAGACGCCGACAGCGCTGAATCCATTGGGCGTCAAGGGTGTAGGGGAGGCCGGTACTGTTGGAGCCTTGAGCGCGACCCTCAATGCGGTCTGTCACGCACTTCAGGCGGCCGGCATCCGCCACCTTGACATGCCGGCCACGCCGATGCGGGTTTGGCAAGCGCTGAACGAAGCTGGGTATTTCTCTGAGTGAGGTCTGTTTGCGGTTCACTCGCCGCTTGTCCCTAGAGCGATATATTTAATCTTTCGCATGCCGTGAAGGGGTTACGAATATGAGTTTTTTCACTGACTTTCGAGGTCAACGTTTTCAGAGCAGTGGTGCAGATATCAACTACGTGATGGCGGGCGCCGGCGCTCCGGTATTGCTACTGCACGGTTACCCTCAAACGCACGTCTGCTGGCATCACATTGCGCCAGAATTGGCAAAAAATTACACGGTTATTTGCCCTGACCTGCGGGGCTATGGCGATTCTTCGAAGCCTCCCGGATTGCCGGATCATTCCAACTATTCGAAACGCGCAATGGCCTTGGACATGATCGAACTGATGACTTCACTGGGTTTTGAGAGATTTCACTTGGTGGGTCACGACAGGGGTGGACGAGTTGCGCATCGAATGGCGGTTGACCATCCTAAGCATGTGCACACTGCCACGGTGCTCGACATCTCGCCGACTCTGAAAATGTTTGACAGAACTGACATGGCTTTTGCTAGGGCTTACTACCATTGGTTTTTGATGTTGCAACCGTCTCCATTGCCCGAGTTGATGCTTGCAGGTCAGGTCCCATTCAATATTCTGGGCCGTGTTGGTCGAGAAAAGCCGGACCTGAGTCTTTTTGCAGAGCAGGCTTTGAGTGAGTATGTGCGTTGCTTTGCCGACCCAGCGGCCATTCATGCGAGTTGCGAAGACTATCGCGCTGCTGGAGGCATCGATCTTGAGCACGAGCGCGCAGATCGTGAGTCTGGTCGTAGGTTGACAATGCCGCTTTTGGCCTTGTGGGGGCAAACCGGAGTGATCGCTTCCATGTTCAATTGCCTTGCCGACTGGCGTGAAGTCGCGGACAACGTGGTCGGTAAAGCTTTGCCATGTGGGCATTTTATTCCAGAGGAGGCTCCACTGGAGGCGCTGGCGGAGATTGCGGCTTTCCTGCACCAGCACCCGCTTGAGACCAAATGACTTCGATGTGCAAAACAGTGACTTGAAATAAATGAGGGAAGTCGCTTGCCTCTTTTTACGCGACATTGGAGACAAAATGAAACGTCGATCTTTCGCAACTACCGCCCTGGCATCCACTGCATTCGCTGCCGTACTCTCGGCACCCGCAATCGTGGGTGCGCAACCAAAAATAAGGTGGCGGATGGCTTCGAGTTGGCCCAAAACACTGGACACTATTTTTGGAGGTGGTGATCAGGTGGCTAAACGGGTATTAGCTGCGACCGGGGGTGCGTTCGAAATCAGTGTTCACGGCCCTGGCGAACTGGTACCCGCTTTTGGGGTAGTTGACGCGGTTCAGCAGGGCACCGTTGAGTGCGCTCACACTTCGGGCGTTTTCTTTTTCGGTAAGGACCCGACCTTTGCCCTTGACGGCCAGATTCCATTCGGCATGAACTCGCGACAGATGACTGCTTGGATGAAAGACGGTGGTGGATTGCCCTTGCTGCGTGAGTTTTATCGCGACTACAACATCGTAAATTTCCCATGCGGTAACACCGGGGCGCAAATGGGCGGTTTTTTCCGTAAAGAGATCAAGAGCCTTGCCAATTTGAAGGGCTTGAAATTCAGGATCGCCGGCTTGGGTGGCGTCATACTTGAGCGAATTGGAGTTGTGCCGCAAAACATCCCCGGTGGAGAGATATTCACGGCGCTCGAAAAGGGCACGATCGATGCGGCTGAATTTGTCGGCCCGTATGATGACGAAAAGTTGGGCCTAAGCAAAATCGCTAAGTTTTACCACTATCCTAGCTATTGGGAGGGCGGAGGTCAGATTACCATGCAGGTCGGTGCCAAGGCTTGGGAGTCTCTTCCCAAGGAATACCAGACTATTTTCGAATTGGCCTGTGCAGAAGCGCACACCGACATGCAGGCGAAATACGACTCGCGTAACCCGGCCGCGCTGAAACGCTTGGTGGGTAGTGGGGTACAACTGCGCCCCTTCCCGAAGGACATGGCTGATGCCGTCTTCCAAGCGGCCAGTGAAGTTTATGCAGAATTTTCTGCAAAAAACCAAAAATGGCACAAGATCTATTCCAGCTACGCAAAGTTCCGCGACGACGGCATTTTGTGGTCGCGCTTCTCAGATGGTGCCTACGACAACTACATGGCTGCTACGCTGAACAAAACCCCAAGACCTTGACAGCGTTTCAGCTGTTTGATGCGCCAAAACTGAAGCTTATTGTTTTCGCCCGCTCATTTGAGATGTCTTTGCACGCACTTGGCCTTCAACGTCACTGCCGAAAGTTAAAATTCGCTTGAGTGCAGACGCAGTATTTTTCCCCTACAGGGCTCGATTGCGGGCCAGCGGTGGGTTCTTGGCAAAGTAGCGCAGAATGCCGCGCATCAGGGCTTCTGTCAGCTGCGCTTGGTAGACTGGGCTTCGCAGGCGGGCTTCTTCGTCTGGGTTGCTGATGAAGGCGGTTTCGACCAGCACGCTTGGGATGTCGGGTGCTTTAAGGACTGCAAAGCTGGCTTGCTCGACGCGGGGTTTGTGCAGCTTGCCGACGTTGCCAATCTCGCCGAGCATGGCGCCGCCCAGCTTGAGACTGTCGCTGATTTGGGCGGTGGTGCTCATGTCCAGCATGGCTTTCAGCAGGTGTTCGTCTTTGGCTTTGATGTTGATGCCGCCGACCAAGTCGGAAGCGTTTTCTTTGTTGGCCAGCCAGCGCGCAGAGCTGCTGGAGGCACCGCGTTCGCTCAGCACAAAAACGCTAGCACCTTGCGGGCTGGCGTTGTAAAACGCATCGGCGTGAATGCTGACAAACAGATCGGCTTGCACGCGCCTGGCTTTTTGCACACGCACATTGAGCGGCACAAAAAAGTCTGCGTCGCGTGTCAGGTAGGCCCGCATTGTCGGCTGTTGGTTGATGCGCGCTTGCAATTGCAAGGCCAGTTGCAGCACCACATCTTTCTCCAGCGTGCCGCCTGGCCCGATGGCACCAGAGTCTTCGCCGCCGTGGCCTGCGTCTATGGCGACGATGATCAGCCGGTCGGTCTGGGTTTTGCTGGGCTTGGGCTTGTTGGGGGCGCTGAGGTTGGCTGGAGCAGGCGCTGGCTCAGTCCGGCGGTCACCGCGACCGGCGATCAGGTCACCCAAGGGATCGATTTGGGGATTGGTCAAGGTCACAGGCGGTGGCGTGGCGGCGGCTTGTGTGTCTTTCAAACGGTCCGCAATCAGCGCGGCCAGCGGGTCTGAAACAGCTTGTGGGTACAGGTCAAAGACCAGCCGGTGCTGGTAAGGGGCAACCGGCGCCAGCGAAAAAACCTGCGCTTGCACCGCTTGCTTGAGGTCGATCACCATGCGGACCACGCCGGGCGCATTTTGACCGACCCGAATGCCAGAGATGTTGGGGTCTTCGGGCCTGACTTTAGCGACCAGTTCGCGCAGCGCCGGCAACAGCTGCAGACCCTCAATGTCGATTGCTACGCGGGGTGGGTCGGTCAACGAAAACTGCCGCGCCTTGATCTCTTGGTCTGACTCGATGGTGACGCGCGTGTAGTCTTTGGACGGCCATAAGCGTACGGCCAGAATGTCCGCGCTGTGAGCGATCTGCTGCACGCCCAGCTGCAACAACACCAACAGCAGCAAGCGGCCCCCATGCAGCATGCAGCGGCTGGCGACGGGCTTGTTTTTCATGCCTTGAGCAGATGGACGCCGGTCGCCGTCAGCGCTTGCAGGCAGACGCCGCGATGGTCACCGTCCAGCAGTTCAATTGCTAAAACCAGGTCGGCAGCGGGCAAGTGCTGGCCGGCTTTTTCGGGCCATTCAACCAGCTTCAGGCCGGGGCTGGCAAAAATTTCGCGAAAGCCGGCTTCTGACCATTCGTCGGGGTCATTGAAGCGGTAAAAGTCGAAGTGCCAGATGTCCAGTGGGGGCACGCTGTACGCTTCGACCACAGCGTAGGTCGGACTTTTGATGCGCCCTTCAACGCCGAGCGCTTTCAGCAGATGACGCACGAAGGTGGTTTTGCCGACACCCAGGTCACCGCGCAATTGAACCGTTGCATTCAGTTCAGGCCCTGCGCTTTGCATTTGACTGGCCAGGGCTTCAGCAAATGCCCGCGTCTGCGCCTCGTCAGACCAGCGCAGACTTTTTACAATAGCGGGGTGAACCTCAATAGCCATCAATTCGTGTCTCAAATTCAAGTGTGGGCGCGCGAGCTTGGATTCTCGCAAATTGGCGTGGCGGGGATCGACTTGTCGAACGCCGAAGCTGGATTATCGGCCTGGCTGGCGGCCGGATTTCATGGCGACATGCATTACATGGCCGCGCACGGTCTGAAAAGGGCGCGGCCAGCCGAGCTGATGCCCGGCACGGTCAGCGTGGTCACGGCGCGCATGGACTATTTGCCGAGGACGGATGCCGCTGATTCTGGCGACTGGCCAGTGCGTGAATTGGCGCGCCTCGAACGGCCCGACGAAGCGGTGATTTCGGTCTATGCCAGAGGGCGGGACTACCACAAGGTGATGCGTGCGCGCCTGCAAAAACTCGGTCAGCGCATCGCCGAACAGGCTGGGCCATTGGGTCATCGGGCCTTCACCGATTCAGCGCCGGTGCTGGAGGCTGAATTAGCGGCGCGCAGCGGCCAAGGCTGGCGCGGCAAGCACACCCTGTTACTCAACCGCGACGCCGGGTCGATGTTTTTTCTCGGCGAAATTTACCTCGATATGGCCTTGCCGGCCAGCGAGCCGGTGACAGCGCATTGCGGCAGTTGCAGGGCCTGCATCGACGTTTGCCCGACGCAGGCCATCGTGGCGCCGCACCGGCTGGACGCCCGGCGCTGCATTTCTTACCTGACGATTGAGCATGCGGGATCGATTCCGCTGGAATTGCGCACCTTGATTGGGAACCGTATTTATGGCTGTGACGACTGCCAGCTGGTGTGTCCGTGGAACAAGTTCGCCCAGCGCAGCGCGCTGCCCGATTTTGACGAGCGCATCGGCTTGACCGGCCAGCAGTTGCAAACTTTGTTCGGCTGGCGCGAAGCCGAGTTTTTGCGCTTCACAGAAGGCAGTGCGATCCGGCGGATCGGCCATGAGCGCTGGTTGCGCAATTTGGCGGTGGCGATGGGCAATGCGCTGCGGCTGGCTTTGACAAACAGTCTGGACGCGAGCGCCTTGCAAGCCGCGCTGCAGACGCACAGCCAGCATCCTTCGGAAATCGTGCGCGAACATGTGCAATGGGCGCTGGCGCAATCAGACTTTCAAGCGAAAGATCGCCCGAAAAATTAACCCAACAGGCTCAGCGCAAACGGCAGACTGAAAACGCCCAGCACGGTCGACAAGGTCACCAGCCCAGCCACATAAGCGCCGTTGTAACCCATGTGAGCGGCCAGCACATAAGCGCTGGAGGCCGTCGGCAGGGCCGAAAAAATCAGCAACACCGTGCTTTGCGCGGCCGACAAACCGAACAGCCGAGACAGCCCAAGGGCGACCAGCGGCAGCAGCAAGTGGCGAATCAGCAGCAGCAAGGTTGTCAGCGTTTTGGACTGCGCCATGGAGGCCAGTTGCAGGCCCGCACCCGCCGCCATCAAGCCCAGTGCCAGCGCAGCCCCACCGATGCGGGTGACGGTATGCTCTAGCCAGTGCGGCATTTGAAAGCCCAGCAAATTGGCCGTCAAGCCGCAGCAGGTGGCGATGATGAGCGGATTGCGCAGCAGCTCACGGACAAAACCGCGCTTGGCGTGGCGCGTCATCGGCCAGACTGCCGCCACATTCACCAGTGGCACGCAGACGCCAATCAACACCGCAATCAGCAGCAAACCTTGCGCCCCGACCAGGCGCTCGCCCATGGCCAAGGCCATAAAAGAGTTGAATCGAAAAGCGACTTGGGCGCTGCCAGCATGTTCGCGGGCGTTGATCTGGTGGCCGAACCAAGGCAGGTGGGGCAAGCTGTAAGCCATTGCAATGCCCGCCATACCCAACGCCAGTCCCGCCCCGATGAAGCCCGAGGTTGCCGCCCAATCCAGCGGGCTTTTGAGAATGGACTGAAACAACAGTACCGGGAATAAAAAGTAATAAACCAGGTTTTCGACAGGGCCCCAAACGCTGCGGTTCAAGGCTGTGTAGCGGCACACCAAGTAGCCGCAAAGAATCAGGGAAAAGTCAGGGATTAAAAGTTGAGCGTTGTTCACACCGAAAGAATAACCGCCCGGCCGAGCCAAACGCTTGCCCGTGCGACAAGTGAAGCCTTCGGGCGCCAGCTTGCGATTACCATGACAGCTGTTATGTCATGAAAGGACTTTCTGTGCGAAATCGTTTTTCCCATCTGGCTGCTTGGGCCGCCGTGGCGCTGACTTGTGTGTCTGCCCCGGCCTTCGCGCAAACCTACCCGAACAAAGTCATCAAATTGCAGGTGCCGTTTGCCCCAGGCGGCACCACCGACATCGTGGCCCGCGTGATCTCTGAGCCATTGGGCAAAGTGCTGGGTCAAGTCGTGGTGGTCGAAAATCGGGCCGGCGGCGGCGGCATTGTGGGTGCCACCGAAACAGCCCGCTCATCGCCAGACGGCTACACCTTGGGCATGGCGACAGTCTCTACCACCGCCGCCAACCCGGCCATCAACCCGAAAATCCCGTACAACCCGCTGACCGATTTCACGCCGATCATCAACATCGCTGCGACGCCGAACATCATTGCGGTGCACCCCAGCTTTCCGGCCCGCAACTACAAAGAATTTCTCGCTGAAATCAAGAAGAACCCAGGCAAATACTCTTACGCATCGTCGGGCACCGGCGGTATCGGCCACCTGCAGACCGAGTTGTTCAAGAACCTGACGCACACCTTCATCACGCACATTCCTTACCGCGGCGCTGGCCCGGCCCTGAACGACACCGTGGCCGGTCAAGTGCAAATCATTTTTGACAACCTGCCGTCAGCCTTGCCCTTTATTCAGCAAAAGCGTTTGATCCCGATCATCGTGGCGGCGCCAACCCGTTTGGCAGTATTGCCCGACGTGCCGACCTTCAAAGAGGTTGGTCTGGAGCCGGTCAACCGCATGGCCTATTACGGCATTCTGGGCCCCAAAGCCCTGCCGAAAGAAGTCGTCGACAAAGTCAGCGCTGGCGTGCGCAAGGCGCTGGAAGACCCGGCAGTGCGCAAGCGCATCGAGGACACCGGCTCAATCATCGTGGCCAACTCACCAGACCAGTTCACAGCGCAAATCAAGGCCGAGTTCGAGGTCTACAAAAAAGTCGTTTCTGACAGCAATCTCAAGCTGGATTGAACAAGACAGTTGATGAGTTAATGGGGTCTGACCCCATTTTATTGAAAGGTGTTTGCGTGGTTTCTACCGCGGTCAGTGGCTTGTCGGAAACAGCTGTCGATGCTTTTGTCGACGCGCTGTGGCTGGAAGATGGCCTGTCGCGCAACACCTTGCAGGCTTACCGGCGCGACCTCCGCTTGTTTGCGCAGTGGTTGGCAGGCCAAAACAAGGCGCTCAACAGCACGACGGAAAGCGACTTGAACGCTTATTTTGGCGCCCTTCACGCCCAGACCAAGGCGACCACCGCGAACCGGCGGCTGACAGTGTTCAAACGCTATTTCCGTTGGGCTGTGCGCGAGCATCAGCTGAGCCAAGACCCGACGCTCAAACTGCAATCGGCACGCCAAGCCTTGCGGGTTCCCCAAACCATGTCAGAGGCGCAAGTTGACGACCTTTTGGCGGCACCGCCCAAGGACACGCCGCTGGGCTTGCGCGACAAAGCCATGCTGGAGTTGTTGTACGCCAGTGGCTTGCGCGTCAGCGAGTTGGTCGGCCTGAAAACCTTCCACCTGGGCATGAACGAAGGCGTGCTGCGTGTCATGGGCAAGGGCAGCAAGGAGCGGCTGGTGCCATTTGGTCAGGTGGCGCGGGAGGCTGTCGTGGTTTATGTGGCCGAAGGGCGACCGGCTATTTTGGGCGGCCAGCAAAGCGATGATTTTTTCGTCACCGCGCGCGGCAGCGGCATGAGCCGGGTGATGTTCTGGATGTTGGTGAAAAAATACGCCCAGCTGGCGGGTATTCATTCGCCTTTGTCACCGCACACCTTGCGGCACGCTTTTGCGACCCACTTGCTGAACCACGGCGCTGACCTGCGAGCCGTGCAACTGCTGCTCGGCCACGCTGACATTTCCACCACCACGATCTACACGCATGTGGCGCGTGAGCGCCTGAAAGCGCTGCACGCGCAGCATCACCCGCGCGGCTGACAAGTCAGGTGGGCTTAAGCGACTTTGTAGTCGGCAAATCGGGCATCCAACTCGGTTCCAAACGCATGGTTTGAAAAGTTGCTCAAAACCTTCACTGAGATGGCCAGCACGATGTACAGAGCCTGTTGCTCTTGAAAGCCCGCGTCCAGAAAGGCGGCGACTTTGTCTTGTTGGGGCAGGCCATTGGTGCGGACCATTTCTTGGGTCAGTGCGTACAAAGCAGCGAGCTTGGCGTCGGGAATGGTGTGGCCTTCACGCATGGCGCTGAGAACCGGTGCTGAGACGCCGGAAAACTTGTCGGCGATCATGCTGTGGGCGGCGGCGCAATAGGTGCAACCCTTGGCTTGGCTGACAGCCAAAAAAACCACTTCTTGCTCGGCCGGTGAAAAGCCGGACTCGCTGCGAAATAAACCATAGCCCTGCAGGTAAGTGCCGAGCACGGCGGGGGCGTTGGCCATGTTGGCATACATGTTGGGGATGAAGCCCACTTGCTTGAGAGCGCCGTC
>JBBAPN010000065.1:0-12453 GCA_040400815.1 Polaromonas sp.
TAGGCCGTGAGCGTGGCCGAGGCTGGCGTTGAGGACGACAAAAAAGTGTTACTGATGACATGACGTATGCGCTGCGTGGTGGGGCGCTTTGCCAGCGCTTGCAAAATCTGCACAGGCCCTGTCAGCAACTCCCCTTGACGCTTCCACGTGCCTTGTGGCGTGAACAAGGCGACCAACTTCGGGTAATCGGTTTCATCCAAACAATAGAACAGTTGGTGAATCAGTTGGGTGCTGGCGCTCAGTGTCGATTCTGGGACTGGGGTCAAGGGAGTCTCCGGCAGCGTGGATCGGTCATTCTGCTCAGTTTGAGCTCAATGATTGCGATGTTATCGAGAAGCCGTCCCCAGTCATAGCCCTAAACTGGAATAGTATTGTTCTCGAATAAGAAACAGTGAATGCTGGCCCCCAAGCTGAGAAATGAGGACATATGGACCGACTCAAAGCCATCGAAATTTTTGCCGAAGTGGCGCGCGGACGCAGTTTCACCGCCGCAGCTGCGCGGCTTGGCATGGCCAAAGGCAACGTCACCAAGCACATCAAATGGCTGGAAGACAGCTTGGGCGCGCAATTGCTGACGCGCACCACCAAGAGCGTCAGCCTGACCGAAGCCGGCCTGTTTTTGCTGGAAGACGGCGCAGAATTGTTGCACCGCTTTGACGCGCTTGAATCGCGGGTTCGTGGCGCGGTGAGTGCGCCCAAAGGTTTGATCCGCATCGGTACGCCGCCCTCCTTTGGCGCCGCGCACTTGGTGCCGTTGATCACGGCGTTTTCGGACATGCACCCCGACATCAAATTCGCCATGCACCTAGACGACGGCCGGCTCGACATTGCTGGCGAAAGCCTGGATTTGTCACTTCGCATTGCGCCAACCTTGAAAGACACCAGCCTGGTCGCCCAAAAATTGGGGAGCGTGCCGCAATGGTTGGTGGCGTCAGAGGCCTATCTGGCAGCGCGCGGCATGCCGACGACTTTGGACCAATTGCTACAGCATGACTGCTTGGTCAACGCCCTGAAGTCGCCCACCAGTTATTGGACGTTCACCGGCCCCGATGGGCCATCATCGATACGCGTGACCGGCTCCATGCGCGCTAATTTTGGCGAGCCTTTGCGCCATGCCGCTTTGCTCGGTCATGGCATCTCGATGCACCCGCAGTACATGGTCGCGCGGGACATCCGGGAAAAGGCGCTGCAGGTGGTGCTGCCGGCGTTTCAACCCATCGGCTTGGACATCTACGCGGTCTACCCCAGCCGCCACAACATGCCCGGACGCGTTCGGCTATTTTTGGAGTTTTTGCGGGAGAGGTTTCAGGCTGCGGGGGACCTTTCTTATGGGCACTCATGAAAGCCTTCAAGGGTCTGGTATTGGGTCCTTCGGCCGAGACCTTTGACGGCACGGCTTACCGGCAGGCGGATGGCAGTTGAAAAGCGTCCAACTGATCCGTCATGGCGAGCGCAACGCGACCATCCATCGTCGGGTGAAGCGGCAATGGACTGCCGCGCTCACAGTGCCGAAATTTTGAGTGTGACTGAGCAGTCGTCGGGTTTACTTCTGAATATCGCCCAAGCAGAGGTACTTCATTTCCAAGTACTCGTCCATGCCGTGGCTGGAACCTTCGCGACCGAGGCCGGACTGCTTGACGCCGCCGAAGGGCACGTGCTCGGTGGCGATGACGCCGACGTTGATACCGACCATGCCGTATTCGAGGGCTTCAGCCACGCGGTAGATGCGGCCGATGTCGCGGCTGTAAAAGTAGCTGGCCAGACCGAAATCGGTGTTGTTGGCGGCGTCAATGGCTTCTTGTTCTTTCTTGAAACGGAACACCGGCGCAAACGGACCAAAGGTTTCTTCGCGCGCGCAGAGCATGTCGCTGGTGGCTTCTGAGATCACGGTGGGCTCGAAGAACTGACCTGTCAGCGCCTTGCCGCCGACCATCAGTTTGCCGCCTTTGGCCAAGGCGTCGGCCACATGGCGTTTGACTTTTTCAACCGCGGCGTCTTCGATCAGCGGGCCTTGCACCACGCCGTCGTCAAAGCCGTTGCCGACCTTGAGGGCCTTGACCTTGGCTGAGAATTTCTCAACGAAGGCGTCGTACACCCCGTCTTGCGCATAGATGCGGTTGGCACAAACGCAGGTCTGGCCGGCGTTGCGGTATTTGCTGGCCATCGCACCTTCAACCGCGGAGTCCACATCAGCGTCGTCAAAGACGATGAAGGGTGCGTTGCCGCCGAGTTCCAGTGCGAGTTTTTTGACAGTCGGTGCGCTTTGCGCCATCAAGATACGGCCGACTTCCGTCGAGCCGGTGAAGCTGATGTGGCGCACCACGTCGCTGGCGCAAAAGACTTTGCCGACCGCAATCGAGTTGTCGCCGTCAGCGGTCAGCACGTTCAGCACGCCCGCTGGAATGCCGGCGCGCAGGGCCAGTTCAGCGGCGGCCAGCGCGCTCAACGGCGTCAGCTCGGCAGGTTTGATGACCACCGTGCAACCGGCAGCCAGCGCCGGCGCGACTTTGCGGGTGATCATGGCCAGCGGAAAGTTCCACGGCGTGATGGCCGCACAAACGCCGATGGGTTGCTTCAAGACCATCAGGCGGCGGTTGTTGTCAAACTGCGGCAGCGTTTCGCCGTTCACGCGCTTGGCCTCTTCGGCGTACCACTCGATAAAGCTGGCCCCGTAAGCGACTTCGCCCTTGGCTTCGGCAAAAGGTTTGCCTTGCTCGGCCGTCATGATGCGGCCCAAGTCTTCCACGTTGGCCATCAGCAACTGATACCACTTGAGCAAAATCGCGTGACGTTCTTTACCTGTTTTATTGCGCCAAGCGGGCAGGGCTGCGTTGGCGGCATCAATGGCGGTGTTGGCGTCTTTGGGCCCGAGGTTGGCGACGTCGGCGAGCTTCAGGCCAGTGGCGGGATCGTTCACATCAAAACGGCTGCTGCCCTGGACCCATTGGCCATTGATGAACGCATCGGTCTTTAAAAGGGTTGGGTCGTTGAGTAGGGAAAGCGGGGAAGTCTTCATGTCCATGGTGTGCCTTTTGGTGGTGGTCGGGGGGGCTGTGGGTGATTCGGCTGTGTTTTCATGACGTGTTCGGATGCTCAATGAAATCCGTCCCTGAAGCATAGTGCCCCGCAGCCCGAAGCACAGACCCGCAAGCCCTCGAAACTTATAATCAGAACTTGATTTCACCTCTCCCGCCTGCAGCCTGGCTGCCGGCCACCTCTTAAAGACCCCTGAGCCCCATGAGCCAAGCCAATTTCACCGTCGCCGACATCCGCAAGACCTTTCTTGATTTCTTCGCGTCCAAAGGCCACGCGGTGGTGCAGTCCAGCCCGCTGGTGCCCGGCAATGACCCGACGCTGATGTTCACCAACTCCGGCATGGTGCAGTTCAAAGATGTGTTTCTCGGTGAAGACAAACGTCCTTACGTGCGAGCCACATCGGTGCAAGCTTGCTTGCGGGCCGGCGGCAAACACAACGATTTGGAAAACGTCGGCTACACCGCGCGTCACCACACGTTTTTTGAGATGCTGGGCAACTGGAGCTTTGGCGACTACTTCAAGCGCGAGTCGCTGAAGTGGGCTTGGGAGCTGTTGACCGAAGTCTACAAATTGCCAGCCGACAAGCTCTGGGCCACGGTCTACATTGACGACGACGAGGCCTACGACATCTGGACCAAGGAAATCGGTTTGCCGCCCGAGCGCGTGGTGCGCATTGGCGACAACAAGGGTGCCAAGTACCAGTCAGACAATTTCTGGATGATGGCCGACACCGGCCCTTGCGGCCCGTGCAGCGAGATCTTTTTTGACCACGGCCCTGAGATCGCTGGTGGCCCGCCCGGTTCACCCGACCAAGACGGCGATCGCTACATTGAGATTTGGAACAACGTCTTCATGCAGTTCGACATGCAGCCGGACGGCTCGGTCAAACCGCTGCCAGCGCCTTGCGTCGACACCGGCATGGGGCTGGAGCGTCTGGCCGCCATTCTTCAACATGTTCACAGCAACTACGAGATCGATATTTTTGACGCGCTGATCAAAGCCGCTGCGCGCGAAACCGGTGAGACCGACTTGGGCAACAAGTCCCTGTTCGTCATCGCCGACCACATTCGGGCCACCGCATTTTTGGTCAGTGACGGTGTCGTACCGACCAATGAAGGCCGTGGCTATGTGCAGCGCCGCATCATTCGGCGGGCGATTCGCCACGGCTACAAGCTGGGTAAAAAGACGCCGTTTTTCCACAAGCTGGTGGCTGACTTGGTGCTGCAGATGGGTGAAGCTTACCCACGCCTCAAAGCCGATGAACAGCGCATCACCGATATCTTGAAGACCGAAGAAGAGCGCTTCTTTGAGACGCTGGCCATCGGCATGGAGATACTCGATGCGGCCTTGGTCGGCGGCGTCACCGTGTTGCCGGGCGAGGTCGCTTTCAAGCTACACGACACCTATGGTTTTCCGCTGGACTTGTCGGCTGACGTGTGCCGCGAACGCGGCCTGAGCGTCGACGAAGCCGGCTTTGCCGTGGCGATGGAAAAGCAAAAAACCCAGGCGCGTGCCGCTGGCAAGTTCAAGATGGACCGCGCGCTGGAGTACACCGGCGCGGGCAATGAATTCGTCGGTTACGAGCAGCTGCAGGCCGAAGCCAAGATCGTTGCGCTGTATCTTGACGGCGTGCCAGTCGTCGCTTTGAATGCCGGTCAAACCGGGGTGGTGGTGTTGGACGCCACACCTTTTTATGCGGAGAGCGGCGGTCAAGTCGGCGACGAAGGTGCACTGGTCAGTGGCTCGGCCCGCTTTGAGGTCGGCGACACACAGCGCATCAAGGCCGATGTGTTTGGTCACCACGGCGAGGTGGCCCAAGGCACGCTCAACGTCGGCGATCACGTCGCGGCGCAGGTGAATTTGGACCTGCGCGCTGCCACCGTGCGCAACCACAGCGCCACGCATTTGATGCACAAAGCCTTGCGCGAAGTGTTGGGCACGCACGTTCAGCAAAAGGGCAGCTTGGTGAACCCCGAGCGCACGCGTTTTGACTTCGCGCACAACGCCCCCGTGACCGATGCACAGATTCGTGAAATCGAGATTCTCGTCAACGCCGAAATTCTGGCCAATGCCGCCACGGACGCCACCGTGATGGACTTGGAGTCGGCGCAAAAAACCGGCGCCATGATGCTCTTCGGCGAAAAGTACGGCGAGACCGTGCGCGTGCTGAGCATCGGCAGCAGCAAGGAACTCTGCGGTGGCACCCATGTGGGCCGCACCGGCGACATCGGCCTGTTCAAGATTGTGGGCGAAAGCGGTGTGGCAGCGGGTGTGCGCCGTATCGAGGCCGTGACGGGTGCGAACGCGCTGGCTTATCTGCAGTCGCTAGAAGCCACTGTGCAGGCGGCAGCCTCATCGCTCAAAGCCAGCCCGGTTGAGCTGCAAAACCGCATCGGCCAAGTGCTGGACCAAGTGCGTGCACTTGAAAAAGAAGTCACCGCGCTGAAAGGCAAACTGGCCTCGTCGCAAGGTGACGAGTTGATGCTGCAAGCGGTGGATGTCAAAGGCATCAAGGTGCTAGCCGCCAAGCTGGAAGGCGCCGACGCCAAGACCTTGCGCGAGACCATGGACAAGCTCAAAGACAAGCTCAAAACAGCTGTGATCGTGCTGGCCGCGGTCGATGGTGACAAGGTGCAAATCGCCGCCGGTGTCACCGCCAACAGCACGGGCCAAGTCAAAGCCGGCGAACTGGTTAATTTTGTGGCGCAGCAAGTCGGCGGCAAAGGCGGCGGCAAGGCCGACATGGCCATGGCCGGCGGCAGCGACCCGTCGCGCATCAACGCCGCGCTGGACTCTGTTCAAGCTTGGGTGGCTGAGCGGGTTTAAGTTTTTGTCGCAGGCCAAGCCAGGCTGAGGCGGCTTTCAAAGCGCCTTGCCTGCCCGGTCACCGGGTCGGTGAACTGGATGGCTTGCGCCAGCAGTTGCAGCGGGTAGCGGTAGTCGTCATCTGGCGTGTCGGCCACCGGCGGGTACATGCGGTCATTCACAATCGGCAATCCCAGTGCGTTCATGTGCACGCGCAATTGGTGCTTCTTGCCAGTCACCGGGCTCAATGCATACAGCGCTTGCTCACCCTGCACATCCAACACCGCGATATGGGTTTCGCTGTTGGGCGCGCCAGCCACTTCACGTTGCCTGAAAAAGGGCTGGTCCTCAACAATTCGGCTGCTGCGCACCAGCGGCAAGGACAAGTCAGCCCGCCAAGGTGCGACGGCTTGGTAGTGCTTGCTCACTTCATGCCGGCGAAACAGGCTTTGGTAGGCATCGCGCTCGGCCGGTTGCACAGCAAACATCACCAAGCCAGCGGTTTCGCGGTCGATTCGGTGAATCGGAATCAGGTCGTCAATGCCGAGCAGATTTTTCAGCCGCACCAACAAGGTTTCTTGCAGGTAATGGCCGGACGGCGTGACGGGTAAAAAATGCGGTTTGTCGGCGACCACCAAATGCGCGTCTTGGTACAGCACGGTGGCTTCAAAAGGCACCCGCGCTTCAGTCGGCAAGGCGCGGTAGTAATAGACCCGCATATGGCCGCGGTAAGGTCGCACGGGCGTGACGGGCTCACCGTATTCATCGACCACTTGGCCTGAAGCCATGCGCGCTAGCCAGACCTCACGGCCAATCGCCGGAAAGCGTTCAATCAAAAAATCAGTGATGGTGGGCCAGGAGCCGGCAGGCAAGCCGACACAGCTCGGGCTGACACCCAGCCGCGTTGTCAGGCCGTGGGCTGGCAGCTGGCTCACACGCGCTGGAAGACCAGGTCCCAGACGCCGTGGCCGAGTTGGATGCCGCGGTTTTCAAACTTGGTGAGGGGTCGGTAATCGGGCTTGGGGGCGTAGCCGCCAGCGTCGGCTGTTGCGGTATTTTTCAGCAAAGGCTCGGCGCTGAGCACTTCCAGAATTTGCTCCGCATACGGCTGCCAATCGGTCGCGCAGTGCAAATAGCCACCGGGCTTGAGGCGGGCGGCGAGCTTGGCGATCAGCGGCGGCTGGATCAGCCTGCGCTTGTTGTGTTTGGTCTTGTGCCACGGGTCTGGGAAAAAGATGTGCGCGCCGTCCAAGCTGGCCAAGGGCAGCATGTGGTCGATTACCTGCACCGCGTCGTGCTGCAAGATGCGGATGTTGGCCAGCGATTGCTCATCGATGCGTTTCAGCAGCGCACCCACGCCGGGCGTGTGGACTTCGCAGCACAGGAAATTGTCTTGGGAGCGCAGCGCGGCAATCTGTGCCGTGGCTTCGCCCATGCCAAAACCAATTTCTAAAATTGTCGGGGCGTTGCGCTCGTAGGCTGCCGCAAAGTCCATGGCCTGACCGCTGTAAGGGCACAAAAAGCGCGGACCGACATCGGTAAAAGCTTTGGCTTGACCCGCTGTGGTTCGGCCCGTGCGCAGCACAAAGCTGCGGATGCTGCGGTGGTGCGGCGGCGTGGCTTCTGTGGAAGCGCCAGGTGCTTCAAGCGGGGGAGTGGTGGAATCGTTCACCTGAGGATTTTAGTGCCCATTGCGCCTTCCATTGCTGAGTCCATTGCGTCAAGGCCTTGGTCAGCGTCCCGCTGGACGATGACAAATTCAGGCAGGCCGCCGCCGCGTTCAGTTCAGCCAGTGCCGCCAGCGGATCGCTGAGCCGCAGCGCCTGTGCGCCGTTTTGCTTGCTGAGTTTGTCACCATTGGCACCTCGCACCAAGGGCGTGTGCAGGTAGCGCGGCGTCGGCAGACCGAGGGCGCGTTGCAGCAAGATTTGCCGTGCCGTGTTGTCGGCCAAGTCTTCACCGCGCACAACGTCGGTGATGCCTTGTGCCGCGTCGTCGACCACCACGGCCAGTTGATACGCCCAGAGACCATCGGCCCGTCGCAAGACAAAATCGCCTACCTGTTCACTGACGTTTTGTGTCTGCAAGCCTAGACGTCGGTCAGTCCAAGTGACTTCTGCGCTCTGGTCGGCTTGAGTCGTCAAGAACCGCCAGGCCCGTGCCGGTTTGCCATGCAGGCCAGACCGGCAAGTCCCCGGGTAAATCAATTCGCCATGGCGTTCACGCGTGTGACCTTTCAGGGCGAGTGCGCTTGCGATGTCTTGACGGGTGCAGCTGCACGGGTAAGCCAAACCGGCGAGTATGAGTTGGTCGAGCGCCTGTTGGTACAACGCGCTGCGCTGCGACTGGGAGATCGGCGCCTCGTCTGGCACCAGGCCGCAGGTGGCCAGTTGCTGCAAGATGGTGTCGGCTGCGCCGGGCACGCAGCGCGGCGTATCGACATCTTCAATGCGCAGCAGCCATTGACCGCCGTCGGCGCGGGCGTCCAGCCAACTGGCCAGCGCCGCCACCAGCGAACCCGCATGCAGCGGGCCGGTGGGCGAGGGCGCGAAGCGGCCAATGTAATGCGGTTGGCTCAAATAGTCACACAGTTAAGCAATCGCCAGCGCCATGTCAAGACCGGAGACAAAAGCGTCTTCAACGCGGTGCCCCAGACACCAGTCGCCGCACAGGCCGATACCAGCCTTGGCGTCCCAAAAATGGCTTTGACCGGCCGGCGCAGTGGTTTGGGCGTAGCGCCAGCGGTGCACGTCAGCATGCGACGGCGTGGCGCGGATGCCGGTGATTTCGGTGAAGGCTTTCAGCAGCTTGGCTTTGATGCGTTCAGCGTCGTCCTCCAAGTGCTTTTGCGACCATTCGGGGCTGGCCTGCACGGTCCAGCGCTCGATCGACTCGCGGCCGGGTTTAGAGGACTCGCGCGCCAACCAAGCGATCCGGTGGTGCGTGCTGCGCGCAGCGTTCCATTGCGGGCCAAGGTAGCTCAAATTGGGTTGCACGGCTTGCGGAAATGCCAGCATCAGCGTCCAGCACGGCGCCACATCCACCTTGGCGAGCGTGGGCAGCATGGATTTGCCCAGCTGCGAGCTGAGCAGCAACGCGCTGGCTTGCGGTGAGGGCACGGCCAGCACCACGTTGTCAAAGCCCGAATAAACCCGGCTGCTGTCGTGGCTGCCATCGGTCTGCATTTGCCAGCGCTGCGGGTGCAACGTGTCGCGCTCGATCCGCACCACTTGCGTTTCCAGCGTCAGGCTACCGGCCGCCTCCAGCGGCTGAGCCCAGTGGCGCACCAAGGCATTCATGCCCGGCGAGGCGACCCAATGCGGCTCTTTCGGTGGCAGCGAGGCGGCAAAAACGCGGCCGACTTCGTCCAAGATGCGCACGGTGTTGGCGCTCCATGGACGGACCACGTCTTGGGCCGTTTGCAGCACCTCTAAAAAGCGCGGGTCGCGGGCCGTGAAATACTGGGAGCCGTGGTCAAAACTGCCAAACTCGGTGCGTCGGGTGGCCATGCGGCCACCGGCGCCCAGACTTTTTTCGAACAAGCTGACCTTGTGGCCCGCCTGCATCAGCGTGCGGGCGCAAACCACGCCCGCCATACCGGCACCGACCACAGCGATTTGACGCGGCGCAGCGGGGGCTGTTGAGCCAGATGAGGGGGCTGGAGGTTTTGATTTTTTGGGCATGTCTTTGACGCTTTTTATGGTGTTCTGTAGATCGGACAATTGCAAACGTCGGCTGTTGGTTCAGCTCTCATCATGGTTCACACTCTACACGCAGACGCAGGGCAAATCCATAAGGAGCTTCATGGAGAGTGCCGCGAGTCTTATGAATTGTGCGGACGCTCCAGCAGGGCCGCGCGGGTGGTGGGCTTGTCGAGCTGCGCCAGCCACCATTCAAGCGCCCGTCCGGGGCGTGTGCCGAGGTCTTGCCGCCAGGCATAACTGACTTTGGCGACCCGGCTCGGCCGCTGGACTTGCTTGATGACCAATCGGCCGGCCAGCACATGCGGCCGGGCCAAATACTCGGGCAAGAATCCACCGCCCAGCCCGCGCAATTGGGCTTCTAGCTTGGCCGGCATGCCGGGCACAGTGAAGACGTCTTGCCCGCCAATCAGCCCGACCGTCAAGCCGCCGCCGCGTTGCACTGAGTCGGCCACCGCGACGGCGCGGTGCGCCCTGATTTGGCTGTCGCTCAAGGGTTGCGGCGCGCTGGCCAAGGGATGCTGCGGGGCGACTGCATACACAAAGTTGATCGGGCCCAGCAGTTTGCTGTGAAAGCCTGACTGTGCAGTCGGCTCGATGGTCACGCCAATGGCGATGTCGGCTTGGCCAGACGTCAACGCTTCGAGCGTTCCCGACAAGGCTTCTTCGCGAATCTTCAACCGGGTGGGTGGTCCGAGGGCAAAAAAGGCTTCACACAACTCCATCACGGTGGTGCGTGAGATCACGCTGTCGATCGACAGTGTGAATTGCGTTTCCCAGCCGGTGGCCACGCGCTTGACCCGGTGCGCTACGGCATCGAGTTCAGCCAGCAGACGAAGGCCTTCGCGCAGCAGTTCCTTGCCGGCTTCGGTCAGCCGCGCTTGCCGAGAGGAACGGTCAAACAACAGCACGTCCAGCGCGTCTTCAACTTGTCGCACGCGGTAGGTCAGCGTGCTCGGCACCACGCCCAGTTCGCGCGCCGCTGCAGCCATGCTGCCGGTGCGGTGCACGGTGGCGATCATGTGCAGAGCGCCGGGGGTGAGGGCATCGCGAACAGGGCTCATACTGGGTTTCGGTGAGGGCTAAGGGGTGGGTCAAAATGCGATACTGCTGTGGTCTATTTTGAGGGGCTTTTATGCCGCCCACAGAACCCCTGCTACAGCCCCTGTCACAGCAACAACTCAGAGCGGATATTTCATGCACCACCGTCCCCTTGGAAACAGCGATTTAAAAGTCTCGAAACTTTGTTTGGGCACCATGATGTTTGGCCAGCAAACGCCTTTGGCTGAAGCGGCGCGCATCGTCGATTCAGCCCGTGCACACGGCATGAATTTCATCGACACAGCCGACCTTTACAACAAGGGCCAGTCAGAAATTATTCTTGGCGAGCTGTTGACGGGCCAGCGTCAGCAGTGGGTGTTGGCCAGCAAAATTGGCAATCGCGCCAACAAGCAGGCCGACCAAGGCCACTACGCCCGGCCCTGGGTGATGGAGCAGGTAGAGGCCATTTTGGCGCGCTTGAAGACCGACTATTTGGACATTTTGTATTTGCATCGTGACCACCCGGCCGAAGATCTGGAGGTGGTGGTGCTGGCACTGGGTGATCTGATCAAGGCCGGCAAAATTCGCCACTTTGGTCTGTCCAATTTTCGGGGTTGGCGCATCGCAGAAGTTGCACGGCTGTGCGACGCCCATGCCGTGCCCAGGCCAGTGGTTTGTCAGCCGTACTACAACTTGTTGAACCGCGGTCCAGAGGTTGAGATTTTGCCGGCTTGCGCTCACTACGGATTGGGTGTGGTGCCTTACAGCCCGCTGGCGCGTGGCGTTTTGACCGGCAAATACCTGCCCGGCCAGCCGCCCGCCGAGGGCACGCGTGCGGCCACCGGCGATGTGCGTATTTTGGAAACCGAGTTTCGCGAAGAGTCGCTGGTCATCGCCCAAAAAATCAAGGCCCGCTGCGACGCCAAAAGTTGGCTGCCGGGCCAGTTTGCAGCCGCTTGGGTGCTCGCCAACCCGATCATCAGTTCAGTCATTGTGGGGCCGCGCCTGCTGTCGCACTTACAAGATGTGTTCGGCGCAACCGAGTTAAAGTTAGACAGCGAGGACGAGGCTTTTGTCAACGAACTGGTCGTTCCAGGCCATGCCTCCAGCCATGGTTACAACGACCCAAGCTATCCTTTTTTCGGGCGTCCAATGGCCTGACCCAACGCCTGATCAGAGGCTTGGGTTGGTTTGAAGAATGCGCCAACAAGCTGCGAATGCCTTGGCGTTTTGAGCCACGTGGGTGGGCAACATGCCGGGTTTGTAAAGCGCCGAGCCGATGCCAAAGCCGTTGGCACCGGCGCTGCAGTAGGGCGCCAAGTTGTGGGGTGTGATACCGCCGACGGGCAGCAACAAGGTGTCGGCGGGCAGCACGGCGCGCAGGGCTTTCACGGCGACCGGAGAAATCATCTCCGCAGGAAACAACTTGAGCCCGTGGGCGCCCGCTTGCAAGGCGGCGAAGGCTTCTGTGGCCGACAACACGCCGGGCAGGCAGACCATGTCCAAGCGCAGGGCTTCTCGCACAACATCGGCATTGAAGTTGGGGGCGACCACCAGGCGGCCACCAGCCGCACGGACGTCGCGCACTTGAGCCGCGCTCAGCACCGTGCCAGCACCCGTCAAGGCTTGCGGAAACGCGGCCGTCAAGTGCTCGATGCTTTGCAGCGGTTGAGGTGAGTTCAGCGGCACTTCAATCAGTCCCCAGCCGGCGGCAGTCAGGGCTTGCCCGACCGACCGTGCCTCGGGGGGCTGCAAGCCGCGCAGAATGGCGATGAACGGCAAAGTTTGCAGCGCTGCGTTGAACTTTTCAAGGGGTGTCATGGTTGTTTTCCGACGCACTGCGTAGTTTTTGTGAAAGTGTCCATGAACC
>JBBAPN010000066.1:0-5650 GCA_040400815.1 Polaromonas sp.
CTGGCGGAGCGGACGGGACTCGAACCCGCGACCCCCGGCGTGACAGGCCGGTATTCTAACCAACTGAACTACCACTCCTGGTAGACAACGTTCGCTTCTTGTGAAGCCAAGTGCTGACGACTTGTTTGACCAACTTCACCGAAGTGAAACTGGTGACCCTAAGGGGATTCGAACCCCTGTAGCCACCGTGAAAGGGTGGTGTCCTAGGCCTCTAGACGATAGGGTCAAAAACCTGAAACTGACTGACACAAAAACTGTCTCGATGGTGGAGGTAAGCGGGATCGAACCGCTGACCTCTTGCATGCCATGCAAGCGCTCTCCCAGCTGAGCTATACCCCCAAATGAAGCAAGTTTCCTTGTTTCTGTCGAGCCTTGAATTATAGCCCGGAAATTAGCCAGCTTTTAACTTGTGCCACTTGCAGCGATTAATTTCCGGAAATTTTTCAATCCCGATCAGTGAGCGGCCTTCAAACGAGCGATCACATCGTCGCGCCGCATCAATTCCAAGATGGCGTCCAGTGACGGTGTTTGGGGCGTGCCCATGACCAGCACACGCACCGGCATCGCCAACTGCGGCATTTTCAGGCCAGTGTCCGCCAGCACTTGTTTGATCGCGGCGGCGATTGCCGGCTTGCTCCATTCGCACGCGCCCAAAGCGTCGACCAGTTGGCTGATGGCGGGACGCACGGCAACCGTCACATGGCTTGCAATGTCTTCACTGCTGGCTTTTCCGCCAGTGACCAGCAATTGCAGCCAGCCAGCCAGCTCGACCAACGTGCTGCAGCGGTCTTTGAACAGGCCGCAAGCTTTGGTGACGCGAACGGTGTCCATCGACACGCCCTGCTGCTGCAAGAACGGCACAAGCAACTCAGCCAGCTTGTCGTCGGCCGTGGCCTTGATGTGCTGGGCGTTGACCCAGCGCAGTTTGGCCTCGTCAAACTGCGCTGCGCTCTTGCCCAGATGGTCTAGGTTGAACCACTGCAAAAATTGTTCGCGGCTGAAAATTTCGTCGTCGCCATGACTCCAACCGAGGCGCGCCAGGTAGTTCACCATGGCGTCGGGCAAGTAGCCCTCAACGGCATATTGCGTCACGGCTTTGGCACCGCTGCGCTTGCTCATTTTTTCGCCCTGCTCGTTCAGCACGGTTGGCAAATGGGCGTAGACCGGAACGTCTTTGCCCAGTGCCCGAAAAATGTTGATCTGCCGCGGCGTGTTGTTGACGTGGTCGTCACCGCGAATCACGTGCGTGATGGCCATGTCCATGTCGTCCACCACCACGCAGAAGTTGTAGGTCGGCGTCCCGTCAGGACGCGCGATGACGAGGTCATCGAGTTCGTCGTTGCTGATTTCAATCCGGCCTTTGACTTTGTCGTCCCAGACCACCGCACCGCCTTGCGGATTTTTAAAGCGCAGCACCGGCTGCACGCCAGCCGGCACCGGCGGCAGCAGCTTGCCCGCTTCAGGACGCCAAGTGCCGTCGTAGCGTGGTTTTTGCTTGGCGGCCATTTGCTGCTCGCGCAGGGTGTCGAGTTCGGCCCTGCTCATGTAGCAGGGGTAGACATGGCCGGCGGCCTGCAACTCGGCCAACACCACTTTGTAGCGGTCCATCCGCTGCATTTGGTAGAACGGGCCTTCGTTGTAGTCAAGCCCCAACCAACGCATGCCTTCGATGATCACGTCGACCGAGGCTTGGTTCGAGCGGTCGAGGTCGGTGTCTTCAATGCGCAAGATGAAATCACCGCCGGTGGAGCGCGCAAAGGCCCACGGATACAGCGCCGAGCGGATGTTGCCGAGATGAATAAAACCTGTCGGCGAAGGGGCGAAGCGCGTTCTTGTTTTGGAGGTCATCAATGTCATTAGTGTCTTAGTCGCTCAGGCCAATGCGTTCAAGCTGCGCAAACCTTTTTCGAGGTCGGCTTTCAAGTCGTCAATGTGTTCTAGGCCGACCGCCACACGGATCAAGGCCTGCGAGATGCCAGCCGCTTGGCGCTGCGCTTCACTCAGGCGGCCGTGAGATGTCG
This sequence comes from Polaromonas sp., assembly GCA_040400815.1. Classification (GTDB taxonomy): domain Bacteria; phylum Pseudomonadota; class Gammaproteobacteria; order Burkholderiales; family Burkholderiaceae_C; genus Polaromonas. The sequence continues at coordinate 2,022 of JBBAPN010000066.1, forward strand.
TCGCCGGGTGCGTGATGGTGGTTTTGGTGTCACCTAAATTGGCCGTGATGCTGCACACCTCGGTCGAATCAATCACATGAAAGGCGTTCTTGCGGGCCGCCTCTGCGCCAACGCCCTTGACGTCAAACGACAGCACCGCACCGCCCTTGCCGGACTGCTGCTGCATGGCCAAGGCGTGCTGTGGATGCGACTTCAGACCGGGGTAGTACACGCGCGCCACGCCGGGCTGCGCTTCGAGCCAAGTGGCCAACGCCAGCGCGCTGGCGCTTTGCGCTTGCATGCGAATCGACAGCGTCTCCATGCCCTTGAGCACGACCCAGGCGTTGAAGGCCGACAGCGTCATGCCGGCGCTGCGCATCACCGGCACGAACTTTTCGTCAATGAGTTTTTTAGTCGCGCAGATCGCACCCGCCACCACCCGACCTTGGCCGTCAAGGTATTTGGTGCCCGAATGGATGATCAGGTCAGCGCCCATCGCCGTCGGCTGCGACAAGGCCGGCGAACAAAAGCAGTTGTCCACCGCCAGCAGCGCACCAGCAGCGTGGGCCACATCGGCCAAGGCGCGGATGTCGCAGACTTCGGTCAGTGGGTTGGTCGGCGTTTCAGCAAACAACAGCCGCGTGTTGGGCTTGATGGCGGCTTGCCACTCGGCCACGTCGGTCTGCGAGACAAAGCTGCTTTCAACACCGAACTTGCCGAACTCGCTGCCAATCAGTTTGATGGTCGAGCCAAACACCGACTGCGAGCAAATCACGTGGTCGCCGGCTTTCAACAAGCCCATGCACATCAACATGATGGCGGCCATGCCGCTGGAGGTGCCGATGCAGGCTTCGGTGCCTTCGAGGGCTGCCAGCCGTTTTTCCATGCTGGTCACCGTCGGGTTGGTGAAGCGCGAGTACATATAACCGGCTTCTTCACCCGCAAAACGGCGCATCGCGGTGGCCGCGTCAGGCTGCACAAAGCTGCTGGTCAGAAACAGGGCTTCGGAGTTTTCACCGAACTGGCTTTTGTCTTCGGCGACGCGCACGGCCAGCGTGTCGCGGTGCAAATTAGCAGGTAATTTTTTAGCGGTCATGGCGTCCTCTTTTCGTCTTCGCAATTTCCCAACATCTCAACCCATCAAGCCGCTTGTGGATTGGGCAGCGCCAGGCGCGACACATCGACGTCGCCTTCTTCGCTGCTGCTCTCGCCACGGGCGGCGTTCATTTTGGCGATGGTCTCGGGCGTGATGTCACCAGTGATGTAAACGCCGTCAAAGCAGGAGGCGTCGAAGCCGTCAAGCTTGGGGTTGAGCGAACCGATGGCGCGCTTCATGCCTTCAATGTCTTGGTAAATCAGGGCGTCACAACCAATGGCAACACGAATTTCTTCGACGCTTCGGTCATGCGCCACCAGTTCGGTCGCCGTCGGCATGTCGATGCCGTAGACATTGGGGTAACGCACAGGCGGCGCAGCACTGGCCAAATAAACTTTACGAGCACCAGCGTCACGCGCCATCTGCACGATCTCGCGGCTGGTGGTGCCGCGCACGATCGAGTCGTCCACCAGCAGCACATTGCGACCCTTGAATTCGCTGGCGATGACGTTGAGTTTTTGCCGAACCGATTTTTTGCGCACGCCTTGGCCGGGCATGATGAAGGTGCGACCGACGTAGCGATTTTTAACAAAGCCTTCGCGGTAGGGAATGCCCAGCAAATGCGCCAGTTGCGTGGCACTCGGACGGCTGGATTCAGGGATCGGAATGATCACGTCAATCTCGTTCGGCGGCACGGTGGAGACCACACGTTTGGCCAGCGTTTCGCCCAGATTCAGACGCGCTTGGTAGACCGAAATACCGTCCAGCACCGAATCCGGTCGGGCCAGATAAACGAATTCAAAAATGCAGGGCTTGAGCTGGGTTGTGTCAGCACACTGCTCGGCATGCACCTCGCCCTGCATGTCCACAAAGACGGCTTCGCCGGGCGCAATGTCGCGCTCGAACTGGTGCGCCGTGCCTTCCAGCGCGACCGATTCGCTGGCCACCATGACGGTGCCACCGTTTTCATTTTGACCGCGCCCCAAGCACAGCGGCCGAATGCCGTAAGGGTCCCGAAACGCCAGCAAACCATGACCGGCGATCAGCGCCACCACGGCATACGAGCCCTTGACGCGCTTGTGCACACCACGCACGGCAGCGAACACATCGACCGGGCTCAAGGGCAGGCCACGGGTGGTTTTTTCGAGCTCGTGGGCCAACACGTTGAGCAGCACTTCGGAGTCGCTGTCGGTGTTGATATGGCGGTGGTCGGTGTTAAAAAGCTCGGCCTTGAGCTCAGCCGCGTTGGTCAGGTTACCGTTGTGTGACAGCACCAAACCAAACGGTGCATTGACGTAAAACGGTTGCGCTTCGTCTTCGCTAAAAGCGTTGCCTGCCGTCGGGTAACGCACCTGACCCAAGCCCACATTGCCGGGCAAGGCACGCATGTTGCGCGTGCGAAAAACATCCCGCACCATGCCCTTGGCTTTGTGCATGAAGAACTTATGACCTTGCTGGGTGACGATGCCCGCGGCATCTTGGCCGCGGTGCTGCAACAACAAGAGACCGTCATAAATCAGTTGATTGACTGGGGCGTTACTGACAACACCAACTATTCCGCACATGATGGACCGTTCATAAATTAATTCAGATAGCGGGAAAACTGTTCCGGCAGCGCCGGCTTCAGCCCCTTCAAGACGGCCGACAACATCGGCGCGCCTGCAGATTCTTGCCACCACGGGCTGTCTTTGAGCGGTGTCAAGCCCATTGCTACGGCCACTACCAACAACAGCACCAAGCCGCGCACCAATCCAAAAATACCGCCCAGCAAGCGGTCGACTGGCCGCAAGCCGACAGCTGCCACCATTTTCTTCAACAAGGAAGCCAGCATGACGGCGACAAACACGGCGACGATGAAGGTCAGCACAAACGCAGCGGCGTAGCGAATCGGCTGCGACAAGGAAGACAGCGGCAGCAACGCAGCCACCTCGGGCGCGAACCATTGCGCCAGAAAAAAAGCAGCGATCCAACCCAACACCGACAACACCTCGAAGACCAGGCCACGCCATAAGCCGAGCAACATCGACAACCCAAGCACGGCCAGCAAGCCCCAGTCTGCGGCTGAGACGACGGCTATGTGGGTGACGGAAGAAACTTCTAACAAGCGCAGCCCTCAGCTTTATAAAGTGAGGATGCTCACCGGCAAGCCCAGCGACTTGATCTTGGCCGCGGCCTTCTCGGCGTCAGCCCGGCTGGCGAACGGCCCGACGCGCACGCGGGTGCGTTTGCCGTCTTTGGTCTCGACCACCTGCGCATAGGTTTTGAGATTTGCTTTTTCAAGCTTGAGGCGGGCTTCGCGGGCCTTGGCGGCATCGGCGAAAGCACCGACCTGGACCACCACACGGGCTTCCGTCTGTGTGACCGAGGGGGCTGACTTACCGTCGAGCAAAGCCAGTGCACGCGCGCTGTCGTCAACTTTCGGCATGTCGGAGGCCGGTGGAGCGGCGACCGTCGCTGGCGTGGCAGGCGCGAAGTAGGTAGCAGCAGGCTTCACCGGGACAGCAACGTCTTTGGCTGGCACACCAGCAGCGACGGCGGCTACTGCGCCGACAGC
>JBBAPN010000066.1:5750-12246 GCA_040400815.1 Polaromonas sp.
CAGCAACGTCTTTGGCTGGCACACCAGCAGCGACGGCGGCTACTGCGCCGACAGCTACCGCAGCGACAGCAACGGTTGGAGCAGCCTCGGTCACCGACACTGCGGCTGACATCGGAAGCGGCGCTGCCGGTGCGATCAGCGGCTTGACCGTGCTTTTATTCGGTATTTCGATGGCGATGTCGACTGGCACAGGCCGCGGCTGGGAGTCAAACAACAAGGGGAAACCCACTACCCCAAGCAGCACCAAGACCGCCGTGCCGATCAGGCGGTGCTTGGCGCGTTTGCGCACGATGTCCACGCTTTCGACCGATGCGTTGGCACCTGACTTGCTTTTGGATTTGGAAGCTTGGCCGCCCCGGCGGAGATTGAAAAACGACATGGTCGTGGTTGTGTCCGTTGGAGATGTGTTGTGCGGGCTGCTGGCTGGTCGAATGGCGGCAGAACTTAATCGGCCATGTGCTGCGCTGTCAAGCGGGGCAATCCGTCCTTTAAAACACCGCCCACGGTGTAGAAAGAACCAAATACGACGATTCTATCAGCGGGCTTGGCCGCGGCGACGGCAGCATCCAGAGCCTGCCGAGGCGAGTCAAAACAAGCACTTGTCACATCAGCGCGTTTGTGCAACGCTTGCCAGCGGGCCGCCAAGTCAGCGCCAGTGGCGGCGCGCGGCGTCGGTAAATTGGTGAAATACCATTGGTCCACCAAGGGGTCGAGTCGGGCCAGCATCGGGGCCAGGTCTTTGTCGGCCATGGCGCCAAAAACAGCGTGCGTGCAGGGGTAAAAACCCATCGCGTCGAGGTTTTCAGCCAGCGCTGCCACCGAATGCGGGTTGTGCGCCACGTCCAACACCAGCGTCGGCTGGCCCGGCAAAATTTGAAAGCGCCCCGGCAACTCGACCATCGACAAACCGACCCGCACCGCCTGCGCCGTCACCGGCAACAAGTCGCGCACGGCCGTCAAAGCGGCCAGCACGCCAGCGGCGTTGACCAACTGGTTGGCACCGCGCAGCGCCGGGTAAGCCAGCCCTGAATAACGCCTGCCGCGACCGGCCCAGCCCCATTGCAGCTTGTCGCCCGAAAAGTTGAAGTCATGGCCAAAGCGCCACAGGTCAGCGCCCAAGTCGGCGGCGGCTTGCAGCACGCTGTGCGGCGGCACCGGGTCGCTCACCACGACCGGTTTGCCAGCCCGCATGATGCCGGCTTTTTCTCGGCCGATGGCTTCCCGGTCGTTGCCGAGCAACTCCATGTGGTCGAGGTCGATGCTGGTGATGACAGCGCAATCGGCGTCGATGATATTAATGGCGTCGAGTCGGCCGCCCAACCCGACTTCCAAAATCGCCACGTCCAAGTTAGCGTCGACCAGTTGCCTCAAAAAAACCAGCGTGGTGAATTCAAAATAGCTCAGCGACACCACACCCGCCCCGTCAGCCGAGTCGGTCTGCTGTCGGGCGCGCTCGACCGCTTCAAAATACGGCAACAAGGAAGCCGCACTAACGACATCCCCGCGAATGCGGCCACGCTCTTCAAAATGCACCAAATGCGGCGAGCTGTACACGCCAGTGCGGTAACCCGCCTCCAGCAAAATCGCCTCCAGCATGGCGCAGGTTGAACCCTTGCCGTTGGTGCCGGCGACAGTGATCACCGGGCACTTGAAAGCCAGCCCCAAGCGCTGCGCCACCGTGCGCACGCGGGCCAGCCCCATGTCGATGCCCTTGGGGTGAATCTGCTCGCAATAAGCCAGCCAGTCGTCGAGTGTCTTGAGATGTTCCATGAGGCCCACATTGTCGCGCAAGGTCATCAGCCCTGAGCCCTGGCAGGCCATCCCGCGACGGCGGAAGCCCCCGCACAAACTGCTGCGAAAATATACCTATGGTTATTGTTTACGGCATCCCCAACTGCGACAGCGTCAAAAAAGCCCGCGCCTGGCTCACCGCGCAGGGTCTGGCGCATGAATTTCACGATTTTAAAAAGGCCGGCGTACCGGCCGATCGGCTAAGCGCCTGGGCCGCAGTGTTGGGCTGGCAGAAACTGCTGAACCGCCAAGGCACGACTTGGCGCAAGCTTGATCCGAGCGCACAATCTGCAGTTGTCGATGCTTTCAGTGCGCAGACCTTGATGCGGGCCCAGCCCAGCTTGATCAAGCGACCGGTGGTGGAATGGGGCGGCCGAACCACGGTTGGTTTTGAGCCTGTTGCATGGGCAGCTGAAGGCTGAGCCGCAGCGACTTAGCTTTTAAATCCTGACCTTTTATCTTTACCTTTTATTTACGCAGCGGCTGTCCACCTGAATCCGTCTGCTTCGTTAAAGTTCATACAGGCCACGCACTAATTTCAGACCGCGTGGCATTTGCAAGAGGAGTTTCAATATGCGCAATACACCGGCCAAAACAATCGCTACATCTATCGCCCTGCCAGCTTTGCTGACTTTGGGCGCCCTTTGCAGCCTTCAAGCCCAAGCTCAAGAAGTTCAAGCGCGCGTCATCACCAGCACCGCGGTGATCCAGCAAGTCGCTGTACCGCGTCAGGTTTGCAGCACTTCTGCAGTCGTTTCTGAAGCACCCAAAAGCGGTGCGGGTGCGGTGATGGGCGCCATCGCTGGCGGTGCCATGGGCAATGCCGTCGGCAACGGCACCGGTCGCACCTTGGCCACCATGATCGGACTGGTCGGCGGGGCGATGGTCGGCAACAACGTCGAAGGCTCTAAAAACCAGGTGCAAAACGTGCAGCAGTGCAGCACCCAGACCAGCTACGAAAGCCGTACCATGCACTACGATGTGGTCTATGAGTACGCCGACAAGCGCTATAGCATTCAGATGCTCAACGACCCTGGTCAATTTGTGCGCCTGTCGGTCAGCCCGATCGGCGCCATGCCACCCCAAAACCGCACCCAGATGCAGACCCAGTCGTCTTACCAGCAGTTCCCGCAACCAGAGGTCATCATGACCGAACCTCGCCACAATCGGTATTGAGCTGAAAGCCGAGTGCGCTGGCTTGACGGCAGCGCATTCTTTACCCGTCATTTACCCGGGGCAGCACACTGACACGCTTGAGCCTCGTTACAGTCAAGTCAGGCTGCGCACTTATTTCAACCGCGCGGCATTTGCAAGAGGAGATTCATCATGCGCAACCTACTGGCCTCATCTGTGGCCAAATCACTTTCCCTCCCAGCACTGCTCGCATTGGGCGCTCTGTCGGCCGTTAACGCGCAAGCACAAGACATCCTTGGACGCGTTATTTCCAGCACACCGGTGATCCAGCAAGTCGCCGTGCCGCGACAGGTTTGCAACACGGCTTCGGTCGTCTCAGAAGCACCGAACAGCGGCGCGGGTGCCGTCATGGGCGCCATCGCCGGCGGCGCCATGGGCAATGCGGTTGGCAACGGCGGCGGCCGAGCCTTGGCCACCATGATCGGCTTGGTCGGCGGCGCGGTGGTCGGCAACAACGTGGAGGGGCCTCGCAGTCAGCTGCAAAACGTGCAGCAGTGCAACACCCTGACCAGCTATGAGAGCCGGACCCTGCACTACGACGTGGTCTATGAGTACGCCGACAGGCGCTACAACATTCAGATGCCAAACGACCCCGGCCAGTACGTGCGCCTGCAAATCAACCCGGTCGGCAGCATGCCACCGCCTGCCCAGACTTACCAGCAGTACCAGCAACCTGACGTCGTCTACAGCCAGCCGTCTACCGTCTACGTGCAGCCGGCTCCGACCGTGGTTTACGCAGCGCCTTATTACCCGCAGCCGTATTACCCACCTGTCGGCATCTCTTTGGGCTTTGGTTACCGCGGTGGCTTCGGTTACGGCGGCGGTTACGGTGGTGGTTTTGGCGGCTACCGCGGCGGTCACGGCCACTGGCGCTAAAACCTTAAAACCCTCAGCGCAAGACTGACCAGGTCTGTGTGCACTCAAAAGCCCTCGCCCGAGGGCTTTTTTCTTGCCCGTCAGCCAACCCGCGGCGTGCCCTAAAATCTATTTTTTAAAGCCCTTTCAGCCTTTATTTTTCAACACCCCATGACCACCGACACCATCGACAACATCAGCGTCACCACCCAAGCCAGCGTCTATTTCGACGGCAAGTGCGTGAGCCACGGCATCACCTTCTCTGACGGCACTAAAAAATCGGTCGGCGTGGTGCTGCCCGCGAACCTGACCTTCAACACCGGCGCGCCTGAGATCATGGAATGCGTCGCTGGCAGCTGCGAGTACCAACTCAAGGGCAGCGAGGCTTGGGTCAAGTCCAGCCCTGGCGAAAAATTCAGCGTGCCGGGCAACTCGTCATTCGACATACGCGTGACCGAGCCGTACCACTACATCTGCCACTTCGGCTGATCAGAGCAGCAAGTAACAGAGCACGCAACGAAACACGTCATGAGCACCATTCTCCAAAATCTTCCCATCGGCCAAAAAGTCGGCATCGCTTTTTCGGGCGGCCTCGACACCAGCGCGGCCCTGCACTGGATGAAACTCAAAGGCGCGATCCCCTACGCCTACACCGCCAACCTCGGCCAGCCCGACGAGCCGGATTACGAAGACATTCCGCGCAAAGCCATGCAGTACGGCGCTGAAAAAGCCCGCCTGATCGACTGCCGCCGCCAACTCGCCGCTGAAGGCATTGCCGCCCTGCAATGCGGCGCTTTTCATATTTCGACCGCAGGCGTGACGTACTTCAACACCACGCCACTCGGCCGCGCTGTGACCGGCACCATGCTAGTAGCCGCAATGAAACAAGACGAGGTCAACATCTGGGGCGACGGCAGCACCTACAAGGGCAATGACATCGAGCGTTTTTACCGCTACGGCTTGCTGACCAACCCGGACTTGAAGATTTACAAACCGTGGCTAGACCAGTTGTTCATCGACGAGCTGGGTGGTCGCGCCGAAATGTCAGCCTTCATGACCGAAGCTGGTTTTGGCTACAAAATGTCGGCTGAAAAAGCCTACTCGACCGACTCCAACATGTTGGGCGCTACCCACGAAGCCAAAGACTTGGAGCACTTGTCCAGCGGCATGCAAATCGTCAACCCGATCATGGGCGTGGCGTTCTGGAAAGACGAAGTCGACGTCAAGCGGGAACAAGTCACGGTGCGCTTTGAAGAAGGTCAACCCGTCGCGCTGAACGGCAAAAGCTTTGAGAGCCTGACCGAACTCATTTTGGAAGCCAACCGCATTGGCGGCCGTCACGGTCTGGGCATGAGCGACCAGATTGAAAACCGCATCATCGAAGCCAAGAGCCGCGGCATTTACGAAGCACCGGGCTTGGCGCTGTTGTTCATCGCTTACGAACGTCTGATCTCTGGCATTCACAACGAAGACACCATCGAGCAATACCGCATGAACGGCCTGAAGCTCGGCCGCCTGTTGTACCAAGGCCGCTGGTTTGACCCGCAATCCATCATGCTGCGCGAAACCGCCCAGCGCTGGGTGGCACGCGCCATCACTGGTGAAGTCACGCTTGAACTGCGCCGCGGCAACGACTACTCGATCCTCAACACCGACTCGCCTAATCTGACCTACAAGCCAGAACGCCTGAGCATGGAAAAAGTGGCGGGTTCGTTCTCACCGCTGGACCGCATTGGCCAGCTGACGATGCGCAACCTAGACATCATCGACACCCGCGACAAGCTGGGCATTTACACCCGCAGCGGCCTGCTGACTTTGGGTGAAGACGGCACGCTGCCGTCGTTGAGCAACGACCTGAAATAAAGTCGCTCACCCATGTCAATACGGTCTCACGAATTGACTTGACGGACACAACACTTCTGTTATGTTACGCCCATGAACTCCAAGCAGATGAAGAAGTGGCTTGAGCAACAAGGCGCGACTTTCCAGTCGGGCAAAGGCTCCCACCTGAAGGTGTTTTTGGGCGGTAAGCAGTCTTCCCTGCCTATGCACGGCACAGCCGAGCTGGGCAAAGGACTAGAAGCCGCCATCAAACGCCAGCTTGGTTTGTAAAGTGAAGGAAGATTGATGTTCGACTACCCTGTGACCTTGACCCCCGATGACGGCACCGTGCTGGTCACGTTTGCCGACGTGCCCGAAGCCATCACCTTCGGTGCAGATGAAGACGAAGCCTTGCTGAACGCCATAGACGCACTGGAAACCGGCTTGTCGTTTTATGTCGATGCCCGCAAACCTTTACCCACCGCCAGTCAGCCAGCAGTCGGACAAAAGACGGTGCGGCCGCCAGCGCTGGAGTGCGGCAAGCTGGGCGTTTACCAAGCGATGACAGAGCAGGGCATCAAAAAAGCGGAGCTCGCTCGCCGCCTGGGGTGGCATATGCCGCAAGTTGACCGCTTGTTTGACCTGCGCCATGCCTCTAAGCTCGATCAAATCGAGGCGGCTGCCAACGTGCTCGGCAAGCACGTTTATGTGCAAGTTGCCTGACGCAAGAAAAAGCCAGCAACCTGCCGCGGCTTTCGTGCGCTTCTTAAGACGGTTTTTTTAATTCAAACCACAACCGGTTCAGGTTCCAGCAAAATCCCAAAGCGTTCGTACA
>JBBAPN010000067.1:0-7327 GCA_040400815.1 Polaromonas sp.
GAACCCGATTTGCCTATCGTTGATGCGCATCATCACCTTTGGGAACGTGCAGGGGGTTACCTGCTTGATGACTTGCTGGCTGACCTCGCCACAGGTCACAAGGTGGTTGCTACCGTTTATTTGCAGTGCGGTTACGCCTACGCCAGCGACGGTCCGGTGTCATTGCGTCCCGTCGGAGAAACCGAATTTGTCAAAGGTGTTGCGCTTCAAGCCGCGCTGCAGGGTGAAAAAACCAGGGTCTGCGCCGGCATTGTGGGTTATGCCAACTTGGAGCTCGGTGACGAGGTGGATGGTGTGTTGGAGGCGCATGTTGCCGCTGCAGGCGGGCGGTTCAGAGGGGTTCGTCATATTTCAGCCCGCCACGATGATTTCAACGCCAGTTTGCTAGGCCCCGCCCCGGCTGATCTGCTGCAACGAGTGAGTTTTAGGCGTGGCTTGGCTCGCTTGCAAGCTTCGGGGCTGTCCTACGATGCATGGCTTTTTCACACCCAGATTGACGAATTGACGGATTTGGCGCGGGCCTTTCCAGACTTGCCCATGGTGCTCAACCACGTCGGTGGACCTTTGGCGATCGGCCCTTATGCAGGCAAACGCAATGAAGTTTTTTCGGTTTGGCATGAGTCGATCAAGCGCTTGGCTGGCTGCCCGAACGTCAGTATCAAGCTCGGTGGTCTGGGCATGGCAATTGGTGGTTTTGAATTTCACAAGCAGACCCTGCCACCCTCTTCCACGCAGCTGGCAGCGGCTTGGGCCCCTTACCTGCATGCCTGCATCGAGTCATTTGGTGCCAAGCGTTGCATGTTCGAAAGTAACTTCCCGGTGGACAAAGCCATGTGCAGCTATGCTGTACTTTGGAATGCTTACAAGCGAATAGTTGCTGGCGCTTCGGCAAGCGAGAAAGCCTTCATGTTCAGCGAAAGCGCTACCGCCTTTTATCGGTTGTGATTGTTTCGGTTTTGTCTTTGCAATTGACGCGCGCCGGTCGGAGACCAGCGATTGGCCATTCAAAAAAGGACTATGCGTGATGCGGGCCTTGTTCGGGTGTGCTTATTTTTTTGAGCTATCTTTTGAGCTACGTTTCGAACCAACAAGACCTTGCCTGTTAATGTCAAACAACATAGGAGATCGACTGTGAATGATCGTAATCAAGCGCTGGAACTGCAATTGTCCAACACCATGACCGATGCGGAGTGGACTTTGCGTGTCCAACTGGCGGCGGCTTACAGGCTGGTTGATTATTACGGTTGGTCTGAGCAGATCTATGCTCACTTGACAGCCCGCGTTCCCGGCCCCAACAACCACTTCCTCATCAATCCTTACGGCCTGAATTATGAAGAAATAACGGCCTCTAACTTGGTCAAGATCGATGTGGATGGAAATGTCATTGCAGGCGGGCGACACACTGTCAATTACGCCGGTTTCGTCATTCATTCGGCTCTGCACATGGTTGAGTCTCAAAACAACCACGTGGCGATGCACACCCACACGCGCGCTGGCATGGCGGTGGCAGCGCTGTCGGACGGTTTGTTGCAAATCTCGATGTTCTCTACCGCCTTTTACAAACGCCTGGCTTATCACGACTACGAAGGAGCCGCTTTGCGCTTAGATGAACGCGAACGCATCGTCAAGTCACTGGGCACGGCACGGGCCATGATTCTGCGCAACCACGGCTTGTTGGCCGTCGGCCGTACCGTTCCCGAAACCTTTCTGCGGCTTTATCGGCTAGAACGCGCTTGTCAGGTCCAGCTCGATGCTGCCGCAGCTGGAACGCTCAACCTGATGTCAGAGACGCTTGCTGCGCAATCAGCCGCCGATCTGGACAGCTTTCAGGCATCCCATCCGGACGGTGAGGGCGTCGTCGAGTTCGAGGCCTTGATGCGCAAGCTCGATCGCATTGACGGCAGTTACAGGCACTGAGCGGAAACAGCAGGCTGATCCGTTCAACGTCAGCTGACCACCGCATGTGTCACGGCATTTTTTTATTTTTAGATTGACTGGCTAGTCATCGCGCAGTAAGTCCAATCCAATCGGTCCACTGATTTGTGGTGGGCGCGGTACCAGCCAGGTGCTACCGCTTGCAGTGGCCCATTGCTGCATCTCGCCATTGGCCAAAGCGCGTCCTATGACAGTGTTGGCTGCCGCCATGACTTCTGTGTTTTCAGCAAGCGCAACAAAACCGATATTGATGCGCAGTGGGTGAACATAGCTTGTCCGCAACAAAGCACTTCCAGGGTGTGACAGCTGCCAGGCGTCAAACCTGTCCAGACTGACCAAGGTGGCGTCAATTCGACCTGTCACCAGTTGCTCAAGCGCGTCTTCATGCTTTGACAGGCTCACCAATTGCGAGCGCAATATTCCGTTCCGATAAAGCGAAAGTGTGGTGCCCGCCATAGTGCCTGATGCAGCCCCGATGCGCGCGTCGCCGATTTTGGCCAAGGTTGCGTCTTTGCGGGCCGGGTCACGAACAACCAAACCCATGGCGCTGACGTGGTAAGCAGTGCTCGCCACCAAAGTGCCCAGGGGAATCCAGGGGCGCAAGGGTCGGCGTTTGGCATCGGGGTAGTCCGGGACGCGTGCGGTCGGCCGCGAAGGAGCCCCTAGGTCACTGGCAATCAGTGGAAACCCACTGGCCATTTCACATGCATCGGACGACAACAGTGCATTGATTTCGTGGGACAGGCTGCTGTCGTTCTCAAATTTGGATTCAAACGCGATGATTTTCAGGGGCCGCTTCAACTCGTCGGCAATGGCTTGGGCCACTCTTAGATCCAAACCTTGTGGCTGTTGCTTGGTCTGGTAAGAAAGCGGCGGATTTTCTTCCGCCATACAGACCGTGAATGCGTAAGGTGCTGCCAAGGCTTGGCTGCTGACCAGCAAGGCCGACAGCCAAAGTCCAGTAATTTTGGGTGACATGGTTAATTTCACAGGGTGTTCAAAGCTCTTTACCGCCCCGGCTGCCAACATACGACCAGAGAAGCTTGATTTGATCTTGCGTCAAGGCATCCTTCCAAGCCGGCATGTTATTTTTACCATTCGAGACCGAATTGAAAAATCGTTCTGCGTCGTCTGCAGGAAATTTACGCAAATCGTAGGATGCGATTCCGCCATTCACCATGTTGACGCCGTGGCACCCGCGGCATGTCCGCTGGTAAAGCTCTCGCCCTTGTTCAACGTCTTGCGGTTGAAATTTGGTTTCCGAAAGCGCAGCCGGCGCTGTGAGAGCGCCGGCTGCCAGAATCATAAAGACTCTACTGAGGATCATTTAACAGAGAAAGTCCAGAGTGATCCACCAGCGGGGATAGCAGCAACGCGTTCGTCACCGATACCTGCATAAGCACCGCCACCACCAGACACAATTGAAATGTACTGCTTGCCGTTTTGTTCCCAGGAGACGGGCAAACCCAGCACGCCGGAGCCGGCTTGGAATGACCAGAGTTTCACCCCCGTGTCAGCGTCCACAGCAATGATGTCGCCTTCAGGACCGCCGGTGACCACCAAACCTCCTGCGGTCGACAAAGTGCCTGCAAAGCTGGGCATGGCAGGCCAGGGCAATTGCCATTTGCTCTTGCCGGTCATTGGGTCAATCGCGCTCAGATAGCCGTGCGGCTCCCCTTTGGGCCAGGTAATGCCGGCGAAGTCCATGCCGAGGTACCATTCGCCGCGCTTGTACTCTGGCTTAGCAAACTTGTAAGGCCAACTCATGTTGAGCGTATTGGCGTAAGCCAGGCCGGTTGCAGGGTTCCATGACATGGGTTCCCAGTTTTTGCCACCGAATACCGATGGCCAAATTTCCTCTTTGCCACCCGCACGGATGTTTTTGAAAGCTTGTGACTCCACTGGACGGCCGGTTGCCATGTCGATCTTGTCCGCCCAATTGACTTTCACGTAGGGATTGGCTGCAAGCAATTTGCCATTGGTGCGGTCGAGGACATAAAAAAATCCATTGCGGTTGGCTTGCACCAGTACCTTGCGGTTCGCGCCCTCAATTTTCATATCGACCAACATGCCGACTTCAACGGCATCATAGTCAAAAGGATCATTGGGCGAGAATTGATAGTGCCATTGAATCAGGCCCGTCTTTGGAGGGAACGCAATCACCGAGGCAACGTAAAGGTTGTCGCCTTTGCGTGCCTCTGCATTCCACGGCCCCGCATTGCCGGTCCCCCAGTAAACCATGTCTAGTTCAGGGTCATAGACGCCAGTCAACCAAGTCGGTGCACCGCCTTTGGAAGCAGTGTCGCCAGGCCAAGTGTCGCCACCCTTTTCACCTGGTGCTGCAGTGGTGTAGGTTCGCCAGAGTTTGGCGCCTGTCTCCGGGTCGTAACCATCAACGAAACCGCGGGTTCCGTATTCGCCGCCGGCAATGCCGGTCATCACGACCCCATTGGCGATCAGGGGAGCCGAAGTGATTGCGTGCCCGTCTTGGTAATCGGCAACTTTGGTTTTCCATACTTGTTTGCCGGTTTTGGCGTCATAAGCAAGCAGGAAAGCGTCCAATGTGCCCCGATAAACTTTGCCGTTGTAGATGGAAACACCGCGGTTCAACAAGCCGCAGCACACGGTTTTGGCCACGTCTGCAGGGTACTCAATGTCCGTCTTCCAAATCTGGCGACCGGTCAACGCGTTCAACGCAATGGTGCTGGTGTGGGTGGTGATGTACATCACACCGTTGTAGACGATGGGTTGAGACTCTTGCGTTTGCAAGTTGCTTAAACTGTAGTTCCAAACCGGTGCCATATTAGCCACGTTGGCTTTGTTGATACCTTTGAGTGTTGTGTAGCGCTGGTTGTTGTAATTCATACCAGGAACAAGCACGTTGGCGACATCCTTTGTGTTACTCAATTCAGCCTGTGTCTGTGACTGCGATACGCCCATTGCGCCAAAGGCGATTGACAATACCAATGCAAGCTGGCTGTAAACTTTTAATTTCATTATTGCTCCTTTTTTTGTTAATAATTTTGTAAAAATGCGTCAGTAATCTCTGCAACTCCAAAAAATAATTTGAGAGCACTTGTCGCAAATTCATTATTGATCAAAAATAGTATTGGCTGGTAGTTTGTTATTCTTTTAAAGGTAGGGGTTATCACCAGTTGAATAGTTTTGAGTTTCAATAAAAAAGAGCCGCATCAGCGGCTCTTTTTTGCTTCAGGGCTGAGCCTATTCAATCTGCGTAAATACCGGCTTTGCGAATCACCGGGCCCCATTTAAGGATTTCAGCTTCGAGATGGGTTTTCAGGCCGTTCGGGGTGATCTTGTCCATTGACGGTATTTCCAAGCTCAGGTCTTTGAAACGTTGCTTGACCATCGGGTCTTGCAAGGCCGCGCGCAGGGCTAAGTTGATTTTTTCCAATGCCGGTGCTGGCGTTCCTTTGGGCGCGTACATGCCGTGCCAGACTTTGACCTCAAAACCCTTCAGACCTTGCTCGTTGAGCGTTGGCACATCCGGCAAGACTTCGAGGCGTTTAAGAGTCGTCACGCCGTACACATGGACGCGGTTTTCCTTGATCAGCGGAACCGTTTGCGAGGTCTGGTCGCACAGCAGGTCGACCTGGCCACCGAGCAAGTCGTTCATGGCCGGGCCGGTGCCCTTGTAGGGAATGGTGTTGAGCGTGGTGTCCATGGCGGTCATGAAGAGCAAGCCGCACAAATGCGAAACCGCGCCCAAACCAGCGTTGGCCATCGAGACTTTTTCCTTGTTGACCTTGACGTAAGCCTGCAGTTCGGCAAAGTTTTTGGCCGGGAAGTCCTTGCGAGCCAGCAGCGTCATGGGCACGTCGACCACTTGGCCGATGTATTCAAAGTCTTTGAGTGTGTCAAAGTTGAGTTTTTTGTACAGCGCGGGTGCTGTGGCCATGCCCATGTGGTGAATAAAAATGGTGTAACCGTTGGGCGCTGCACGGGCCACACGTTGCGTCGCTATGGTGCCACCGGCGCCGACAGTGTTCTCGACCAGCACGGTTTGACCGAGCGATTTGCCCATGGGAATGGCAATCATGCGGGCGACCACATCGGTCGGGCCACCGGCCGCAAAAGGCACCACCAAAATGATCGGCTTGTCGGGGTAGGTCTGGGCCTGTGCCAAGCCCAAGCCGCTTGCCATCAGGCAGCCAAGCAAGACTGATTTCAAATGCTTTTCCATCTTTTTTCCTTGTGTCAACTTTGAAGACCCTATTCTCGTCGACCCTGTGCTTGGGGCGCAATCTGAAAAACCCTCAAAGGCGGTTTTTTGGCCTTGATGGCCCGTGATCAGCGGTTATCGGACGTTAACGGCTTTGTTGGGTGAGTTGGCCGACTTGTTGGTGCGGCCGAGTCTCAAGCAGCGCCAACCATCGCCAAACATTGCCGGGCCAGCTTGAGCACCGGCGGGTCGACCATCCGGCCGTCCACTGTGAAGGCGCCGCCACCGGCGGCGGCTTCGGCTTGCAACACACGCTGGGCCCAATCGATTTGGGCGGCCGTGGGCGCAAACGCGGTGTGCACGGCGGCTGCTTGCAGCGGGTGAATGCACAGCTTGGCGCCAAAACCAAAGCGCAGGCTGCTGGCTGCATCCGTTTGCACGCGGGCCATGTCCTTTGTGTCGGTGGTGACGCCGTCGATCGGGGCGGCCAAACCAGCGCGGCGCGACGCGAGCACGATGGCGAAGCGAGCCGGGACCAGCTCGGCTTCGTCCGCGCCGCAGGCCATGCCCAGATCAGCCTGAAAGTCGAGGTTGCCAAAAGCCAGCCGCAACACGCCTGGGCAGCGGGCCAGCGCGTCGACGTTGGCCAGTCCTTCGGCTGATTCAATGATCGGAATCAAAAACGGCGCTGGCATGCCCAGCGCACCTTGAACGCCGGTCAGATCGCTGAGCTGCTCAACTTTTGGCAGCATCACCGCTGGCAGACCGGGCAGTAGATGCAGCCACGCCAGATCGTCCAGATGATCGGCGGTCTGCGCCGCATTGATGCGCACCACCAGCCGCGCCCGCTGCGCCGTTGGCCATTGCTGCCAAGCCGCAGCCAGCGCCACGCGGGCGGCGGCTTTGTTGGCGGCTGGCACGGCGTCTTCGAGGTCCACAATCACCCCGTCGGCTGGGCTGGCCAAGGCTTTGTCGAAGCGTTCGGGCCGGTTTCCCGGCACAAATAAAAACGAACGAGCTTCGGTCAGCAATGATGAACTCATGCTGTCGCCAGCAACAAGCGGCCGACGCACGGCCACTGCATGACTTGCCACAGCTCGGCGATCGACGCCTGCATGTCATCGGCGCTGGCACCGCCGCTGTGAGCGGCCAAACGCAGCGCTTTGGCGGTGATTTCGTCGCGGCTGAGCGTGTTGCCTGGGTCGCCTT
>JBBAPN010000067.1:7427-12192 GCA_040400815.1 Polaromonas sp.
CGCAGCGCTTTGGCGGTGATTTCGTCGCGGCTGAGCGTGTTGCCTGGGTCGCCTTTGGGCTCGTCCACCCGGCCCTGCAAGACGCGGCCATCTGTCGTGTGAACAGTGACTTTGCCGATCCAGCGCTGCGGGTAAGCGGCGTCGACTTCAGCGTCCAGCTGCATCTCGACTTTGTCGCGCAGCGCCGTTGTCAGCGAGTCGTTGAAGTGTTGGTCAAACTCGATCAAGCCGGCATGACCAAAGCGCGCAGCCAAACCCAGCACGGTGCCCATGCTGAATTTGCTCTGGTGCACGGTGCTGGGGTGGGTTACCGGGCCCAGCACATCGATCGCGCCTTGGTGCACCTGCGTGACCACGCGCGCCAAGTCTTGCGCTTGCAACTTATGCGCTTGCATGACTTGCAAAAGCGCGTCCGCCGCCGGGTGCGTATGACGGCACGAGGCATGGTATTTGAACGAGGTTTCAGCCGTCGCCCAGCGGCTGCCGAGCCGGTCGGTGAGCTTGCGCACATCGGCATCGCTCGACATGCCGGCGGCCATGCCTTGCGGGCCTTCCAAAATTTGGGCCGCGCCGGTGAAACCGTCTTTGGCCAAATAAGCCGCCATCAAACCAGCGCCAGCGGCATGCGCGGTGTGCAGTTGTTTGGAGTCAGCGGCAGTGCGCAAGAATTCCCACAGGCCCGCCGACTGTGTGCCGGCTGAGCCAAAAGCGTGTTGCATTTGGGTGGGGTTCAAACCCAGCAAATGGCCGACCGCTGCGGCTGCGGCCAGCGTGCCCGCCGTGCCGGTGGTGTGAAAGACTTTGTAGTGCGAGCGACCCAGAAATTCACCCACCCGAATGCCGACTTCATAACCCGCCACAGCCGCCGTGATGAGCTGCGCGCCGCTGGCGCCAATGGCTTGTGCCACCGCCAACGCCGGTGGAAAAACCACCGTGGCCGGGTGAAACACCGAGCCATTGTGCACGTCGTCTTGTTCGGCCACATGGGAAGCGCTGGCGTTCGCCATGGCGGCCAAGTAAGGGCTGCTGCCACTGCGCGTGATGAGCACTTCGCTAGGCCCTTGGTCGGGCCCCATGCTCAGCGCAAAGCGTGTCAGGCTGTCGACCGGGCGCGCGTTGTGGCCGCCGATGGCCGAGCCAAACCAGTCGACCAACAGGTCTTCGGTTTTGCGCAGCACGGCGTCAGGTATGTCGGCGGTGGTCAGGTTCGCGGCAAAGGCGGCGAGGGTGGCGGTGGCGCTCGGATTGTGTTGGCTCATAGCGTGGTTCCAAGTTCAGCCAGGATGGCTTGGGTGTGTTCGCCGACGCTGGGAATGGCGTCCATGCGGTAGTCAAAACTGCTTTGTTTGCCGGGCGGCAGCAAGGCGGGCAAGTCGCCTGCGGGTGAGCCGACTGTCGTCCAGCGCGCGCGGGCTTTGAGCTGCGGATGGGCCCACAGGTCGGCCAAATTGTTCATGTTCGCATTGGCAATTTGGGCGCTGTCAAGACGCTCCACCACTTGCTCGGCCGTGAGGCTTGCGAATGTGCTGAGGATGATGGCTTCCAGCTCGGCCCGATTCGCACTGCGCAGCGCATTGCGGTCAAAGCGTGCGTCTGTGGCGAGCTCGGGTTGCAGCAAGACCTTGTTGCAAAACTGCAGCCACTCCCGTTCGTTTTGCAGGCCCAGAATCACCTTGCGACCATCGCCCGCCGCGAAAGGGCCGTAGGGGTAAATGGTCGCGTGGGCGGCTGCTGCGCGCGGCGGTGGCGCAGCGTCGTCCAGGGTGTAGTACATCGGGAAACCCATCCACTCGCTCAAGGACTCGAGCATGGAGACGTCAATGTGCGAGCCTTCGCCGGTTTTGTCGCGCTGCATCAAGGCCGACAAAATGTTGGTGTACGCATACATGCCGGCGGCGATGTCGGCGATCGAGTTGCCGGCTTTGCTGGGCTGCTCCGGTGTGCCGGTGATGCTCAGAAAACCGGCCTCGCTTTGGATCAGCAAGTCATAGGCTTTTTTGTCGCGGTAGGGGCCGTCGTTGCCGTAGCCCGAAATGTCGCAAACGATCAGGCGCGGGTCAGCGGCGCGCAGTGTGGCGGCGTCGAGTCCCATGCGGCCGGTGGCACCGGGTGCGAGGTTTTGCACCAGCACATCGGCCTTGGCGATGAGTTGCTTCAGCACGGCCAAGTGCTGCGGGTCTTTCAGGTCCAGCGCCAAGCTTTCCTTGGAGCGGTTGACCCAGACAAAGTGCGAGGCTTCGCCGCGCGCGCGGACGTCGTAAGCACGGGCAAAGTCACCCACTTCGGGGCGTTCCACCTTGATGACGCGGGCGCCGAGGTCGGCCAATTGGCGCGTGCAAAACGGCGCTGCAATGGCGTGCTCCAACGAGACCACCGTGATGTGGTCGAGCGGGCGCGGACGGGCTTTGGCTTGCGAGGTATCGACAGTCATCAGAATGACCTTGGCAAGCCCAGCAGGTGCTCGGCGACGTAGGAATAAATCAGGTTGGTGGAGATCGGGGCGACCTGGTACAGGCGCGTTTCGCGGAACTTGCGTTCAACGTCGTACTCGCACGCGAAGCCAAAACCACCGTGGGTTTGCAGGCACACGTTGGCGGCTTCCCAAGACGCTTTGGCGGCGAGGTACTTGGCCATGTTGGACTCAGCGCCGCAGGGCTGGCCGGCGTCGAACAGGGCGCAGGCTTTGAAGCGCATCAGGTTGGCGGCTTCGGTCTCGATGTAGCTGTCGGCAATCGGGAATTGGATGCCTTGGTTTTGACCGATGGGCCGGCCAAAGACTTCGCGGTCGGTGGCGTAGCGGCGGGCGCGGTCGATGAACCAGTAAGCGTCGCCAATGCATTCGGCGGCGATCAAGGTGCGCTCGGCGTTCAGGCCGTCGAGGATGTATTTGAAGCCCTTGCCTTCTTCGCCGATCAGGTTCTCGGCGGGGATTTCGAGGTTATCAAAAAACACCTCATTGGTCTCGTGATTGACCATGTTGCGGATCGGCTTGACGGTCATGCCGTTACCGATGGCTTGTTTCAAGTCAACGATGAAAATCGACATCCCTTCACTCTTGCGGGTGACCTCGGCCAGCGGTGTGGTGCGGGCCAGCAAGATCATCAGGTCGGAGTGTTGAATGCGTGAGATCCAAACCTTTTGGCCGTTGATGACGTAGCGGTCGCCTTTTTTGACGGCGGTGGTTTTGAGTTGCGTGGTGTCGGTGCCGGTGCTGGGTTCGGTCACGGCCATCGACTGCAAGCGCAATTCGCCGGTGGCAATTTTGGGCAGGTACAGGTCTTTTTGAACCTTAGAGCCGTGGCGCAGCAGCGTGCCCATGTTGTACATCTGGCCGTGGCACGAACCCGCATTGCCGCCGGAGAAGTTGATCTCTTCCATGATGACCGAGGCTTCAGCCAAGCCCAGGCCAGAGCCGCCGTATTCGGTGGGAATCAGCGCGGCCAGCCAGCCGGCTTCGGTCAGTGCGTTGACAAAGGTTTCGGGATAGCCGCGTTCGTGGTCGACTTGTTGCCAGTAGGCGGCGTCAAAGCTGCCGCACAGGTCGCGCAGGGCTTCGCGCAGGTCTTGGTGGGCGTCTGGGGCGGGGATGGTGGTTTTCATGTTTTCTCAATAACGGGGTTCGGGGAAAGGGTGTTCAGTGTGGCCAGATTGTTAGCCGAGTTCGGCCGTGCCTTGCATGGTCAGCCAGCCTGCGTGGTCTTGCGTCCACAGGCGGATCTGCGAGCCGTCGCCTTCAGCTTGGCCGTTGACGCGCATGACGCGCTGGTCAGCGCACTCAAAGGTCGGGCGCAGGGCTTTGAATTCAAAGCGTTTGATCGGGCGGTCGGTGTGCTTACGCACCAAGTCGACCATCAACGTGGCGATCAAGGGGCCATGCACGATCAGGCCTGGATAGCCTTCGACGTCGGTGACATATTTGCGGTCATAGTGAATTCGGTGGCCGTTGAAGGTCAGGGCGGAATAGCGAAACAGCAGCACGTCGTCTGGCGTCAACTCGCGCTGCCAAGCCGCGCCAGGCTCGGCGGCGACAGGTGTCGGCACTGGGTCACCGGGCTGCACCGCTGGGCGGTAAACAATGTCGTGTTCTTCGGTCAAGCACAGACCCTGGGCGTTGCTGATCTCATGCTTGACCAGCACAAAGAGCAAGTCCCCACTGCGGCCCGACTTGTGCGTCACCGACTCGATGGTCGAGACCCGCTTGACCGCGTCGCCGACCCGCAGCGGCGCATGCCACTGCAAACGGCCGCCAGCCCACATGCGGCGCGGCAAAGGCACGGGTGGCAAAAAGCCACCGCGCTTGGCATGGCCGTCGGGACCGATCTCGCTTTGCTGGTGGTGCGGCAAAAAAAACAGCCAATGCCACAGCGCCGGCAACTCGGTGCCCGTCATGGGCGTCGGGTCATCACGGTCCAGCGTGGCGCTGAGCGCCCGCAGCGGCGCCGGCGTGATGAGGTCTTCAAGGGTTTCGGTGCGGCCTTGCCAGTCTTGTAGGTGGGCTAGGCTGGTGCTGTCTAGGGTGAGGGTATCGAGTGCGGTCGTCATTTTCAAATACCTAAGCTGTGATTCAGTTCAGTTCAGTCGACGGCGGCGCCAGAGCTTTTCACAATCTGGCTCCAGCGCGCGATGTCTTCATTCAGCAGGGCGGCAAATTGCTCGGGCGTGGTCGCGGGTGCCAGCTCAACGCCTTGCAGCTCTAGCTTGTCGCGCAGGTCTTTGCTGGCCAGCGCCCGGCCCATGCCGTCTTGCAGCTTGGCCAGCACCTCGG
>JBBAPN010000068.1:0-12137 GCA_040400815.1 Polaromonas sp.
TTGGCGGAAGCGGTGAGATTCGAACTCACGGAGGACTCACATCCTCGGCAGTTTTCAAGACTGCTGCATTCAACCGCTCTGCCACGCTTCCAAGAGGGTTAGTTTAACCTGAGTTTTGTTGCTCAAATTTCAGCACTGAACCCTTGCTGTCTGCTTTTTTAAGTCGCTTTCAGCATGCCCCGGGTCTCAATGAACTCGACAATTTGCGACAGTCCGGTCAGGGTTTTGAGGTTGGTCATGACGAAAGGCTTGAGGCCTTTGGCGTTGGTGCGCATACGGATGGTGTCGGTTTCCATCACGCCTAAGTCGGCGCCAACGTAAGGGGCGAGGTCGGTTTTGTTGATGACGAAGAGGTCGCTCTTGGTGATGCCGGGGCCGCCTTTGCGGGGGATTTTTTCGCCGGCGGCCACGTCGATCACGTAGATCGTCAGGTCGCTGAGTTCGGGGCTGAAAGTGGCGGCCAGGTTGTCACCGCCGGACTCGATAAACACCACGTCAGCGTTCGGAAAATCCACCAGCATGCGGTCAATCGCTTCGAGGTTGATAGACGCGTCTTCGCGTATGGCGGTGTGCGGGCAACCACCGGTTTCTACCCCCATGATGCGTTCCGCGTCCAGCGCACCGCTGACGGTCAGCAGTCGCTGGTCTTCTTTGGTGTAGATGTCGTTGGTGATGGCGACCAGGTCGTATTTTTCTTTCATCGCCTTGCACAGCATCTCTAATAAAGTGGTTTTACCGGAGCCGACAGGGCCACCGATGCCGACCCGCAAAGGCGGCAGTTTTTTTGTGCGGTTCGGAATGTGGTGAAGGGTCATAAACGGCTTTAGGGTGCTTAAAACGGACAGGGGAGATTAGAGAATTCAGGAGCGAAATAGGCGCGAATATTGGGTTTCGTGGCGCGCCGACAAAATCGCCAGCATGGGCGAAAACGCTTGTCGGTCTTCATCGGGCATGACCAGTGCGGCTTCAACAGCGGCGGGGATTTCCCGGCTCAAACGGGCCAGCAATCGCTGCCCCGCGCTTTGCCCGAGTGGGACTGATTTGAGCGCCGCTTGCACCATGTTTTCTGCCCAGCCAAAAGCGAAGGCCAGCAGGCAGTCGCGCAGACTCGCTGCCGTGGGCGAGGCGGCCAGCGCAAAGGCAACAGGGTAAGTCGGCGGCAATGCTGCGCAGACCGCAATGTGCTTTGCGTTGACGCCGTCGTGGTTGCGCAGCCATTCCAGCAGCGACTTGCCCATCTGCTCGGTTTGCAAGCGCAGCTCGCTGGTTTCACGCGTTTGCAAAACCCAGTCGTTGAGCGCGCGCACCCGTGTGAAGTCGCCGCTGCGCCAAGCGGCCGTGGCGCCAGCAATCACCGGCAAGTCACCGCGCGCCAGACTCAGTTGCAGCTGCGCGCTGAGCCAGTCGGCAGCGCTGGCTTCGGTGTTGATGTGGCCCCACTCAACAGCGGCCTCTAGTCCTTCTGAATAAGAAAAACCACCCACGGGCAGCGCCGGCGATGCCAGCCAGATGAGCTGGATCAGGCTGGCCGCTGACAGGGCTTGGCTTGGTTCACTGGACTCAGTGGTCATGCTGGCAGTTGGGGCCGTGCACATGCGGCGCCGGTGCTTGCGCTTGCGCTGGCGTCATGGCATGGCTGTGCGCATGCGTGGCCGCGCTGTAGGAGCCGCCTTCGGGCTCAAAAGCTTCTTCGACTGTGTTGACGATCAGGTGCATAGCGCGCAGCAGGTCGGCCAGCACGTGGTCGGGCTCAATCTTCAGGTGGTCGGGTTTGAGCTCAATCGGCACATGGCGATTGCCGAGGTGGTAGGCCGCGCGCGTCAGGTCAAACAGCGAACCGTGCGCCGCGCAAGCGGTGATGCGCAGCACCGCTTGCGGGGCTGCCAGCACTTTCACCATGGAGCCGTCTTCGGCCACCAGCACATCGCCGCCGCGCACCAGTGTGCCGCGCGGCAAAAACACGCCGAGATGCCGGCCGAGTGAATCGGTGGTGTCGAAGCGGCTTTTCTGGCGCACGTCCCAGTCGAGTTCGACCGTGGCGGCGCGTTTGAGCAAGATGGGTGCAAGACCTTGGCCCTGCGCGATGATTTTGGAAACTTGAAGCATGGGACTCATTAAAACAAAAAGTAGCGCTGCGTCATAGGCAAGCTGGTGGCCGGCTCGCAGGTGAGCAGTTGGCCGTCGGCCCGCACCAAGTAGGTTTGCGGGTCAATTTCCATGCGCGGCAGATAGTTGTTGTGGACCATGTTTTGCTTGCGCACGCTGCGGATGTTTTTCACGGCACTCAAGGTCTTGGTTAAACCGAAGCGTTCTTTCACGCCGGCCGCTTGTGATGCCTGCGACACAAAGGTCAGCGAACCCTTGGCAACAGCGCCGCCAAAAGCGCCAAACATGGGCCGGTAATGCACCGGCTGCGGCGTCGGGATCGAGGCGTTGGGGTCACCCATGGCGGCCATGGCGATGAAACCGCCCTTCAAAATGATGGAGGGTTTGACGCCGAAAAAAGCCGGCCGCCAGACCACCAAGTCAGCCCATTTTCCGGGCTCAATGGAACCGACTTCGTGGGAGATGCCGTGCGCAATCGCCGGGTTGATGGTGTATTTGCTGATGTAGCGTTTGGCGCGGAAGTTGTCGTTGCGCGAATTTTCTTCGGCCTCGCCCGTGCCCGTGGCCAGCGGATTCGCCAGCCAGCCGCGCTGCTGCTTCATCTTGTGCGCGTTCTGCCAGGTGCGGATGATGACTTCACCGACGCGGCCCATGGCTTGGCTGTCGCTGCTCATCATGCTGATGGCCCCGAGGTCATGCAAGATGTCTTCTGCGGCGATGGTTTCTTTGCGGATGCGACTTTCTGCAAACGCCAAGTCTTCGGCAATCGACGGGTCGAGGTGGTGGCAGACCATCAGCATGTCCACATGCTCGTCCAGCGTGTTCACGGTGTAGGGCATGGTCGGGTTGGTCGACGACGGTAAAAAGTTGGCCTCACCGACGACCCGCAAAATATCGGGCGCATGACCGCCGCCCGCGCCTTCGGTATGAAAGGCGCACAGTGCGCGGCCTTTGGTGGCTGCAATGGTGTTCTCGACAAAACCGGATTCATTCAGCGTGTCGCTGTGAATCGCGACCTGCACATCAGTCTCTTCGGCGACGTCAAGACAGTTGCTGATGGCCGCTGGCGTGGTGCCCCAGTCTTCGTGCAGCTTGAGGCCGATGGCACCGGCGTTGACTTGCTCGTGCAAGGCGGCGGGTAGGCTGGCGTTGCCCTTGCCCAAAAACCCCAGGTTCATCGGAAAAGCATCTGCGGCTTGCAGCATGCGCTCGATGTTCCATGGCCCCGGTGTGCAGGTGGTGGCAAAGGTGCCGGTGGCCGGGCCGGTGCCACCGCCCAGCATGGTGGTGACGCCAGAGGTCAGGGCTTCTTCAATTTGCTGCGGGCAAATGAAGTGGATGTGGGAGTCAATACCGCCGGCGGTGACGATCATGCCTTCGCAGCTGATGATCTCGGTGCCCGGGCCAATGATGATGTCGACGCCGGGTTGCACGTCCGGATTGCCGGCTTTGCCGATGGCTGCAATGCGACCGTTTTTCAAGCCGATATCAGCTTTGACGATGCCCCAGTGGTCCATGATGAGCGCGTTGGTCATGACGGTGTCGACTGCGCCTTGCGCTCGTGTGGCTTGCGACTGCGCCATGCCGTCGCGGATGGTTTTGCCACCGCCAAATTTCACTTCTTCGCCGTAGCCGCCGGCACGCAGTGTGTAGTCGGCCTCGACCTCGATCAGCAGGTCGGTGTCGGCCAAGCGAACGCGGTCGCCGACCGTGGGGCCAAACATTTCAGCGTAAGCGCGTCGTCCAATGGTTGCCATGTCAGTGTCTCGAAATAATCAAATTGATGAATGCATTTACAGCGCGCCTTGGACAAGACCGCGAAAGCCGTAGACCTTGCGCTCGCCGGCGTAGTCAACCAGTTCGACCGTGCGTTGCTGGCCGGGCTCGAAGCGCACCGCCATGCCGGACGCAATGTTCAGTCGCATACCGCGCGCTGCGTCGCGGTCAAAACCCAGCGCCGCGTTGGTCTCGGCAAAGTGGTAGTGAGAGCCCACCTGAATCGGCCGGTCAGCGGTGTTTTGCACCACCAAACTGATGGTGCGGCGGCCGGGGTTGAGGACGTGGTCGGGACCATCGGTGAACAGTTCGCCAAGAATCATGCGTGCCTCCAGCGGTTCAGGCCAGACGGGTCAACAGTGTCAGACCGAGCACGGCGACGCTGGCACCGGCGACGCGGCTGGGCCATTGATTGGTTTGGCGCAAAGCCCAACCGAGACCGATGCCAGCGCTGTGCAAGACCGCCGTGGCCAGCATCATGCCGGCCAAGGTGGCCCAAGCTGCGCTCTGGCCGGCCAGCTCTTGGCCGTGCGCTAAGCCGTGAAACACTGCAAAAATGCAGACCAATAAGGCCGCCATCAGACCGGGCAAACGCCAGCGTGTCAGCACCAGCAAACCGGTGACCAACAGCGACGCAGCGATCATGGGTTCGATGGCTGCGCTGGCAAGGTGTTTGCCGTCTAAACCCATCAGGGCGCCGACCCACAAGAGCGTCATAAAACCAAGCGGCGCCCAGAGTAAATCTGAGCCGGCGCGGCGGGCGGTCAGGGCGCTCCACAATCCGACCGCCAGCATGGCAGCCAAATGGTCAAGGCCGCTGAATGGGTGGGCGAAGCCGGCGGATAAGCTGGAAAAAGCGGTGTTGCCAGTGGGCGTGATGGTGTGTGCAAAGGCTGCGCCAGAAAGCCCAGCGCTGGCTGCCAGGGCGGCAATTTTGATCAGCTTGGCGTTCATGTTTAGACAATCGGTTGGTGGACGGTGACGAGCTTGGTGCCGTCGGGGAAGGTCGCTTCGACTTGGATGTCGGTGATGAGGTCGGCGATGCCGTCCATGACGTCGGCGCGGGTCAAGATGGTGCGGCCTTCGCTCATGAGCTGGGCGACTGTTTTGCCGTCGCGCGCGCCTTCCATGACGGCTGCGCTGAGCAGTGCCACGGCTTCTGGGTAGTTGAGTTTGAGGCCACGGGCGCGGCGGCGCTCGGCCAGCAGTCCGGCCGTGAAGATCAGCAGCTTGTCTTTTTCTCTCGGGGTCAGTTCCATGTGTTCTCCGGGTGAGTCGCCTGTGTCGATCGCAAGTCTCTAGGCAAGAATAATGCCACGAGCAGTCTCATGCAGACCCATGCAGTCCCATCGTGGCACAGAAACTGCACAGTCAGTCGACCAACATCCGTACAACTTTCACGCATGACCGAACCGTTGCCATCAACGACACCGACACCGACACCGACGCTTGCCCGGTTGGCGCAAGCCCGCCCGCCCGCCGCACCGCTGCAGCGCATCATCAAGGTTCGGCGTGACTACAACAGCTGGGTCGCCAGCGAAACCATGGAAGACTACGCGCTGCGCTTCACGCCGCAGCGTTTTCGCAAGTGGTCTGAATGGCGGGTCGCCAACACCGCTTTTGGGGCCGCGTCTTTTTTGATTCTGGAGGCCGTCGGCGCCACCTTGCTGGTCAAGTACGGCTTCACCAATGCGCTTTGGGCCATTTTGACGACCGGCCTGATCATCTTCATGGTGGGTTTGCCGATCAGCATTTACGCTGCGCGCTACGGCGTCGACATGGATTTGCTGACCCGCGGTGCCGGTTTTGGTTACATCGGTTAGACGCTGACCTCGCTGATTTACGCCTCCTTCACCTTCATCTTTTTTGCGCTTGAAGCCGCCGTCATGGCTTACGCGCTGGAGTTGGCGCTCGGTATTCCGCCTTCTTGGGGCTACTTGATTTGCGCGTTGGTCGTCATTCCGCTGGTCGCGCACGGCGTCTCGGCCATCAGCCGCCTGCAAATGTGGACGCAGCCGATTTGGTTGCTGATGCTGGTGCTGCCTTTTGTGTACGTGCTGGTGCGCGATCCCGGTGCGTTTTCGGGGGTGATGCACTACGCCGGTGAAAATTCTGTCGACAGTGGTTTTAGTCTGCCCTTGTTTGGTGCTGGCTTGACGGTGGGTATTGCGCTCATCACGCAGATGGGCGAGCAGGCGGACTATTTGCGCTTCATGCCGGTGCAAACGTCCGCCACCCGTTGGCGCTGGTGGGCTGGTGTGTTGGTTGGTGGGCCTGGCTGGGTCTTGCTAGGCGTGGTCAAAATGCTGTGCGGCGTGTTGCTGGCGTACTTGGCGATCAGCAACATGGTGCCGCCAGACCGCGCCGTTGACCCAAACCAAATGTACTTGGCGGCCTATGAGTATGTTTTTCCCAATTACGGCATGGCGGTGGCGGCAACCGCTTTGTTTGTGGTGGTGTCGCAGCTCAAGATCAACGTGACGAATGCCTACGCTGGGTCGTTGGCTTGGTCTAATTTCTTTTCGCGGTTGACGCACAGCCACCCCGGTCGCGTGGTCTGGGTGGTTTTCAACACCGTGATTGCCTTCATGCTGATGGAAATGAATGTTTTCAAGGCTTTGGGCGACGTGCTGGGGCTGTATTCCAACATCGCCATTGCCTGGATGATGGCGGTGGTGGCCGACCTGGTCATCAATAAGCCGCTCGGCTTGTCGCCTAAAGGCATTGAGTTCAAGCGGGCACATCTGTATGACGTCAATCCGGTGGGCGTTGGCGCCATGGCCTTGGCGTCGGTGGTGTCGGTGGCCGCGTACCTGGGTGCGTTTGGGCCGCTGGCGCAGGCTTTTTCAGCGGTGATCGCGATGCTCACCGCGCTCATCACCGCGCCGCTGATCGCCTGGGCCACCCGCGGTCGTTATTACATCGCCAGAGGTTCTGAAAACGCCGAAGATATAACCTCAGCACCGGGGGTTTTTCGCGCCAATCGCCTGAGCCGTTGCGTGATTTGTGAGCGCGAGTACGAAAGCCCCGACATGGCGCATTGCCCGGCCTACGCGGGTGCGATTTGTTCTTTGTGTTGCACCCTCGACGCCCGTTGTGGCGACATGTGCAAGCCCCACGCGAGCCTGGCGGTCCAGTGGTCGGCCACGTTGCGTTGGTTGTTGCCGCGTCGAATCTGGCCTTACTTGGACACCGGTCTCGGTCATTTTTTGCTGCTGATGCTACTCATCGTGCCGCTGTTGGGCAGTGTTTTCGGCCTGCTGTATCACCAGGAAATGGGGCCTTTGGTTGAGGCCAGCGGGATGACCGGTGCGGCGCTGCGTTCAGGTTTTGTCAAGGCCTACATGGCGCTGCTGCTGATCGCCGGCATGGTGGCGTGGTGGATGGTGTTGGCCCAAAAGAGTCGGCAGGTGGCGCAAGAAGAATCGAACCGGCAGACGCATTTGCTGATGCAAGAGATTGACTCGCACCGGCAAACCGACGAGGCGCTGCAACGCGCTAAGCAAGTCGCCGATCAGGCGAACCAAGCCAAGAGCCGCTACATCAGCGCCATCAGCCACGAGCTGCGCACGCCGCTCAACAGCATCTTGGGGTACGCACAGCTGATGGGTGAAGACCCGTCGATCCCACCGCACCGACGTCAAGCCGTCAGCGTCATCAAACGCGGTGGCGAACATCTGCTGTCGCTGATCGAGGGCACGCTTGACATCGCGCGCATCGAAAGTGGCAAGCTCACCCTGAACATCAAGCCGATGCACTTTGCCAACGGCGTGCAGGAGATGGCGAATTTGTTCGAGCTTGAAGCCGAGGCCAAAGGTTTGAAATTTATTTTCGAGCCCGAAGGCGTGATGCCGCTGTTGGTGCGGGCCGACGAAAAACGCGTGCGTCAAATTCTCATCAACCTGCTCGGCAACGCCATCAAGTTCACGGCCAGCGGCAGCGTCACGCTGCGTGTGCGCTACGCCCGCGAAATGGCTTTGATTGATGTTGAAGACACGGGGCCCGGTTTGTCTGAAGCAGAGCGCGAGCGCATATTCGAGCCCTTCACACGTGCTCACAGCGTTAACCTGTCGAGCACCAGCACCAGCATCGTGGGTGGCTCTGCGCCGGGCGCCGGTCTGGGGCTGACCATCGCCAAGATGCTTACCGACCTGATGGGCGGCGAGTTGACGCTGACCAGCACGCCCGGCGTCGGCTCGATTTTTCGGGTCAGATTGTTCTTGCCTGACCTGCGTCAAGCAGCAGGGCAAGCCCCGAGCGTTCCGCTGCTAAAGCAACCGCGCCACGGTTATGCCGGTGAGCGTAGGCGCATCTTGGTGGTTGACAACGAAGAGGCGGACCGCGATATTCTGGTCAGCCTGCTGCAGCCCTTGGGCTTCGAGGTTCGCACCGCTGTCAGCGGCCATGACTGCCTTGACTTGCTGGCCGCTGGCCTGCAGCCGCACGCCATCTTGATGGACTTGGCCATGCCCGGCATCGACGGCTGGGAAACCATCCGTCGGCTGCGGGCACTGGACCAATTGTCCAGCTGTCCCCAGCCCCAAATCGCGATTGTCTCGGCCAATGCTTTTGACAAGGGGCTGGAGAACGATGTCGGCATCTGCAACGAAGACTTCATCCTCAAACCGGTGCGTCACAGCGAGCTGTTGGACTGGCTCGAACGCCAGCTGTCTTTGACCTGGTTGACCCACGCTGCCCCGGCATCCCCTGCTCTGGTGGCGGCGCCTTTGACGGCCCTCGTCTGGCCGGCGGCGGCTGAGTTGACAGCGCTGAGTGAACTCGTTCAACTGGGTTTTGTGCGTGGCATCATGAACCAACTCGGCCAGATAGAAAAAGCCCAGCCCGAGTGCCATGCTTTTGTCGCCGCCATGCAAGCGCTGGCGCGTCAGTTTGAATTTGAAGCCATGGCCAGGCAAATTGATGCGCAAGTGGCGCTGCCAAAAACGCAGGCAAGCGTCACGGTATGAACACATCAGCGCTGACACAAACATTAGACCGCGCCAATACCGACGTGGTCTTGATCGTCGATGATGTGCCAGACAACTTGTCCGTGCTGCACGACGCGCTGGACGAGTCGGGCTACACCGTGCTGGTGGCGACCAACGGCGAGGCCGCCTTGCAACGCGCTGCGCAAGCGCTGCCCGACATTATTTTGCTCGACGCCATGATGCCCGGCATGGATGGTTTTGAGGTGGCGCGCCGACTCAAAGCCTCGCCTGCCACGGCGCCGATTCCGATCGTCTTCATGACCGGACTGACCGAGACCGAGTACTTGGTGGCGGCGCTCGACGTGGGTGGCGTCGACTACGTCATCAAACCGATCAAACCGAAAGAAGTCTTGGCCCGGATTGCGGTGCATTTGCAGGGTGCACGTGAAAAGCGCCAGGCCCGTAACGCCCTGGACGCCTTTGGCTACGCCACCATCACGGTCCGCGTGAGCGACGGCAAACTGATGTGGCAAACCCCGCTGGCGCGCGAGCTGTTGCAGCGCTACTACGGTACGGCCGCGCCGCAAACCCCTGCAACGGTGCTGAACTGGCTGCGCCGTCATGTCGCCACAGCCGAGCAGTCCGCCACAGCTCAAACCGAGCCGCCGCGGCTGAGCACCGAGCTGGGCGCCAAGCGCCTGACCTGCCGGCTGCACCAGCAGACCGGCGACGGCGACTGGCTGATCATCATGCGCGAGGAGTCCGACGCGACCGTTATTCAAGCCATGAGCCTGAGCTTCAAGCTGACGGCGCGCGAAGCCGAAGTGCTGTATTGGGTCGTCAAAGGCAAGATCAACCGCGACATTGGCGACATACTGGGGACCAGCCCGATGACCGTCAAAAAACACCTGGAGCGGGTCTTTGCCAAGCTCGGCGTTGAAACCCGTACGGCTGCAGCCGGCATGGCCATGACCCGCATCCGGCAGTTGCACCCGCAGTTTGAAAACTAGCCAGAAGCCTGCAATCTGTGCGGGACAACAGTCGGGCTGGCAAGTTGGTGGAATGGCAACTTGTATAAAACGTTACAATATTGGCTTCGGTATCGCAACAGCTCAATGAATTCAGCCTTTCTAAATTTAAATCTTGAAGTGGCTTGACCTCATCAGCGCGGCGCTTCTCAGAGCCCGGACTTCACAGTGTTTTCAGTGCCCATACAGCCCTGAACCTTGCCAGCACTGTTCTATTTTCCTAGCAAAGACTTCCCAAGCGGTGCCTATGTCGGTTAACAGCCGGACCTCCCTTGGCTTGCTCGCAAGTCGTTTGTTTTTCTTTTTTGTGTGTGCTTGGCGCGAGCTGAGACACTGTTTTTTATGCATGATCACCACCTTATTGAGGTTGGGAAGTACCGGGTTTCGTCCCTGGCAACCCAACTTGTCGCTGGCGGCTTTGCCGCCTCTGTTTCTATCCGCTCCGGCAAAGGCAGCGCCACCCACGACCGTGTGTCGCGCTTTACCACCTTGTTCGACAATGCGCCTGCTGCATTGCATTACGCTACCGAGCACGCGCTGGCCTGGATTGGTGAGCGCACTGTCCACGCCCATGCTTGACACCTCGTCGTCAAGCTTAGAATTTTTTATGAATCTGAAGGAGATCCCTCATGGCTAAAGAAGAACTGATTGAAATGCACGGTCTGGTGGAAGAAGTTCTGCCTGACTCGCGCTTTCGCGTCACGCTGGACAACGGCCACAAGTTAGTGGCTTACACATCTGGCAAGATGCGCAAGAACCACATCCGCATTCTGGCGGGTGACCAGGTGTCCCTGGAACTCTCACCTTACGACCTGAGCAAGGGCCGTATCACCTTCCGGCACATTGCCGGTCGGGCACCCACAGGTTCTTCGCGTCCGCCTTCGCGCTGAGCCGTTACCATCGGCCGTATCGCTCAAAGCCTAACCTAGATACGCCGCATGACACAGCCCAACGACCGCCCGCCTGCTTCTTTTGAAAGCAAGTTTTTCTTGTGTGTGCTGGTGGCCGTTTCACTGGCTTTTATGTGGGTTTTATCGCCGTTTTATGGGGCGGTTTTTTGGGGCACGGTGTTTGCCGTTGTGTTTGCCCCTTGGCATGCCCGCTTGCTGAAAGTCATGCCGCAGCGGCACACGCTGGCCGCTGTTTTGGCCTTGTTTTTCATTTTGCTGCTGGTCATTTTCCCCCTGAGTTTGGTCAGCGCCTTGCTGGTTCAAGAGGTCGGCTTGGTGGTTCAGCGAATGCAGTCGGGTGAATTGAACTTCAGCCTTTATTTTCAGCAAATCTACGACGCCTTGCCGCTCTGGGCGAGCAGTGTCTTGACGCGTTTTGGTTTGACCGACATCGGCTTGGTGCGAGAGCGTATGACGGCCGGTCTGGCCCATGGCAGCCAGTTTCTTGCCAGCCAAGCGTTGAGCATTGGCCAGAACACCTTTGAGTTTCTGGTGAGCTTTTTCATCATGCTGTATTTGCTGTTTTTCTTGCTCCGCGATGGCTCGGCTTTGGGCCGACGCATGACAGACATGCTGCCGCTGGACGCGGACATCAAGCAAAACCTGTCGAGCAAGTTCATCACCGTGATTCGCGCTACCGTCAAGGGCAACGTGGTGGTGGCGATGGTGCAGGGTGCGCTGGGCGGTTTGATTTTTTGGATTTTGGGCATTCATGCGCCGGTGTTGTGGGGCACGCTGATGGCCTTTTTGTCGCTGCTGCCGGCGGTCGGCGCAGCGATTGTTTGGCTGCCGGTGGTGATTTATTTTGTTGCCACTGGCGCGGTCTTGAAGGCTGTTTTGTTGGCCGCTTTTTGTGTCCTGGTGATCGGTCTGGTCGATAATTTGTTGCGTCCTTTGTTGGTCGGCAAAGACACCAAATTGCCTGACTACGTGGTGTTGCTGTCGACGATTGGCGGCATGGGCTTGTTTGGCCTGAACGGCTTTGTCATCGGCCCGGTGATCGCCGCCATGTTCATCGCGGCGTGGGATATTTTTTCGACCTCGCGCGAAAAGCTGTCTTTGCCGCAGCGGGCCTCAGATGCGCACGCCACGTCTGAAGCACAACCTGCCGAGCCTTCTTAGGCTTCAAATCATCGGCGTTGGTTTGAAGTCCGTGTACGCCACCCGGCGTATTTCCCAAGCCTTGCTGTTTCTCCAGAATCGATCCATTGCCACGCAATCAGGCAATCAGGACCTCCAAGGTCTGAACCCTTGCAGGCGGTCAGAAACGATTCACACCCCTCATGGAGAAATATTAATCCGAGAAAATCCATTAGAAATTATCCACGTATTTTGACGACAGGCACAGG
>JBBAPN010000069.1:0-11467 GCA_040400815.1 Polaromonas sp.
TTAATTCAAACCACAACCGGTTCAGGTTCCAGCAAAATCCCAAAGCGTTCGTACACGCTGGTCTGGATGGCTTTGGCGAGGGTCATCACCTCGCCGCCGGTCACCGGGTTCTGGCTGCCGCCTTTGTTCACCAAAACCAGCGCCTGCCGCTCGTACACAGCGGCATTGCCGACGCTTTTGCCCTTCCAGCCGCACGCGTCAATCAGCCAGCCGGCCGCCAGTTTGACCGAGCCATCGTCCATCCGGTAGTGCACGATCTTCGGCTCGCGCTCAATGATGTCGGCGCATTGCTCAACCGACACCGTCGGGTTCTTGAAAAAACTGCCGGCATTGCCAATAACTGCCGGGTCGGGTAATTTGGCGCGGCGAATGGCGCAAATCCAGTCAAAAATCTGCTGCGGCGTGGTCGGCACTTGACCCATCTGGGCGATTTTCCGGTCCAGGTCGGCGTAGCCTAAGACCGGCTTCCAAACCTTGGGCAAGGCAAAGCGCACACGGGTGATCAGCGCCCGACCCGCCAAGCCAAAGCCGGGTCCGCCATCGGTCGCTGAACTGCTGGCATGCTTGAAGACCGAGTCGCGGTAGCCAAAGGCGCACTGCGCTGCATTCAAGGTGAAGGTCTGGCCGGTCTGCAAATCCATCGCGTCGAGTGACTCAAAGCGGTCTTGCAACTCAACGCCGTAAGCGCCAATATTTTGCACCGGGGAGGCGCCGACCGAGCCCGGAATCAATGCCAGGTTTTCGAGACCCGGGAAACCGTTGGCCAGCGTCCAGGCCACCAGTTCGTGCCAGTTTTCACCGGCACCGGCCTCAACCACATAGGCCTTGGCAGTTTCACTGACCAAGCGCTGTCCCATGATCTCGACTTTGAGCACCAACGGTTTGACGTCGCCCGTGATGACGATGTTGCTGCCGCCGCCGAGGATGAACTTGGGCGCCGCCTTGAGGGCCGGGTCGCTCAGCAGGGCGTGAACATCGGCTTCGCTGGCAAGGCGCACCAAACTGAGGGCTTTGGCAACGATGCCAAAGGTGTTGCAGGACTGCAGGGGAACGTTTTTCTCGACTAACATCCTAGGATTGTCGCACCCCGATTTCAACGAAACCGAAACCACCATGCCCTCATTTGATACCGTGCTTGAAGCCGACCTGGTCAAGGTCAAAAATGCCGTCGAAAACTCGGCCAAAGAAATCGGCACGCGCTTTGATTTCAAAGGCACGCCGGCCTCGATCGAACTGAAAGACAAAGAAATCACGTCGATCGGCGACAGCGATTTTCAAATCGATCAGATCAACGACATCTTGCGCAACAAACTCTCCAAGGCCGGCGTTGACGCCCGTTTTCTGGACGTCGGCAAAGTCGAGAAAATCGGCGGCGACAAGGTCAAGCAAATCAGCAAGGTGCGCAACGGCATTGAAATCGAGCAATCGAAAAAGATCCAGCAACTCCTCAAAGGCAGCAAGATCAAAGTGCAAGGCGCTATTCAGGGCGACGCGGTGCGGGTGACCGGCGCCAAGCGCGACGATTTGCAAGCGGCGATGGCACTGATCAAAGCGGAGATCAGCGAATTTCCGCTGAGCTTCAACAACTTCAGAGATTAAAAAACCAGCCGGGCGCAGCCAGACTTTTAAGGTGTCAGGCTTTCAGGCTTTGGGCCCGCTGCCGATCTTGGACTCTTTGCCCTGCAGCAACTTGCCGATATTCTCGCGGTGCCGGTAAATCAGCAGCGCGCTGGTGGCGACCAGCATCATCAAGATGTATTTGTCGACATACCAAAGTGCGCGGTCGCCCAACAAATAGTAAAGCGGCACGGCCAACGCACTCAGCAGCGCGGAGAGTGACGAGTAGCGCGAGAAATAAGCCACCAACAACCAGGTGCCGATGCAGGCCAAACCCAGCACCCAATGCACGCCGAACAGCAGGCCTGCCGCCGTGGCCACGCCCTTGCCACCCTTGAATTGAAAAAACACCGGGTACAAGTGGCCCAAAAATACGGCCAAACCAGCAGCAGCCAAGGTGCCCTCAGCCAAACCGTAGTCGGCGCCCTTCCACTGAATCAGTAACAACGGGACCCATCCTTTGACGGCGTCCAGCAGCAAGGTGGCGACTGCGGCAGCTTTGTTGCCGGAACGCAGCACATTGGTCGCGCCCGGATTTTTGCTACCGTAACTGCGCGGGTCGTTGAGACCCGACAAGCGGCTGACAATCACGGCAAATGACAAAGAACCCATGAGGTAGGCCGCCAACACGGCGCCGGCAAAATAAAGGGGCTGCATGACTGTCTCCGATTTCTTTAATTCAACTCAGGCTGCTGGGTCGCGCAATTGCCAGCGCACGGCGTCAATCTCGGCCAGCAGTTCAGCCGACAAAGTAGTGCCAAAAGCGGCCACATCTTCGTCCAACTGGGCCAATGACGTCACGCCAATGAGGGTGCTGGCGACCTGCCATTTGGTGTAGCAAAAGGCCAAGGCCATTTGCGTTGGCGTCAGGCCGTTTTGACGCGCCAGCGCGTTGTAACGCCGCGCCGCCTCCAGCGCCTCGGGCCGACCCCAGCGCTGTTTTTGCATGGTTTCGAAAAGTGCCATGCGACCCTTGGCCGCCTCTTTCCCGGCGGTGCCACTGACATCGTATTTGCCAGTCAGCAAACCAAAACCAAGCGGTGAATAAGCCAATAAAGAAACGCCTAATCGGTGCAGACTCTCGTCGAGCGCGTTATCAACCGTGCGGTTGATCAGGCAATACGGGTTTTGCACGCTGGCCACGCGCGGCAAACCATGCTGCTCAGCCAAGCGAATAAATTCATGCACGCCATACGGTGTTTCATTTGACAAGCCAATGGCGCGCACTTTGCCCGCCTTGACCAGCGTGCCGAGCGCCTCCAGTTGTTCATGAATGGAGGCCACCGGCAAGTCCTTGGCCGGGTCAAAGTACTGCACCCCAAAGGACGGCACGTGGCGGGCGGGCCAGTGAATTTGGTACAGGTCGATGACCTCGGTCTGCAAGCGTTTGAGGCTGGCGTGGCAAGCGGCGACGATGTCGGCACCGGTCAAGTCTGTGCTGCCATTGCGCACCCAAGCCATGCCACGCGCCGGGCCGGCGACTTTGGTCGCCAGCACCATCTGCTGGCGCGCAGCCGGATTCTTGGCGAACCAGTTGCCGATGATGGTTTCGGTCAGGTTGAAGGTTTCCGCCCGCGCCGGCACCGAATACATCTCGGCGGTGTCGATGAAATTAATGCCCCGTTCCAAGGCACGGTCGAGGATGGCGTGCGCTGTGGCTTCGTCGACTTGCTGACCAAAAGTCATGGTGCCTAGGCAGATCGGCGTCACCAGCAAGTCACTGGCGCCAAGTTTGATTTTGTTCATGAACGTTTACTTCTGACAGTCAGCGCAGGGCTTGGGCTCGGAGAGCCCAAAATGGTATGGAGTTTAAAGCCACAGTTTGAAAGTTCAACACAACGCGGAGATGGACTGCCACGCTGTGCTCGCAGTGACAGAAACGCGTCTTTGCGAGCGCAGCGCGGCAAACCATGCAGTCAAGTCTTTTTGAACCGCTCCGCCTCCTGCAAGCGCAGCACGCGCCGCTGCACCTTGCCGGTGGTCGTCATCGGCAAGGCGTCGATGAACTCGATCTCTTTCGGGTACTCATATGGCGCCAGCAAGCCTTTGACATGCGCTTGCAAGTCGGCCATCAGGTCACGCTCAAACGCCTGAATCGCTTTAGGCGTGGCGCCAGCTTCACGGGCTTGCGCCCTGCGCTGGCTAAATTCTGGTGACAGCACCACATACGCTTTGACCACCGCGCCGCGCTCCAAGTCTGGCTTAGGCACCACCGCCACGTTGGCCACCGCCGGGTGTTTGACCAGGCAATTCTCGATCTCGCCCGGGCCGATGCGGTAACCCGCCGCCTTGAAGACGTCGTCAGCCCGGCCTTCATACCAAAGGTAGCCGTCGGCGTCGCGCTTGGCCATGTCGCCGGTGCGACACCAGTCGCCGGTGAACTTGGCCGCGGTGGCCGCTGGGTTTTTCCAGTAGCCCATGAAGAAAATCGGGTCGGGGACGCCATGCACATCAAAGCGATTCACCGCCACATCCCCCGACACACCGACGGCGCATTCCAGCCCCGCCTCATCAATCACCTTCACCTGATGCCCCGGATAAGCCTTGCCCATGCTGCCTGGCTTGGCCGGCCAGAAGGCCCCCACGCTTGTCGCTTCGCGTACTGCGCTGCCCCCCGAGGGGGCTGAACTTGCTTGGGGCGGCCCTGCGCTGCGTTCGCTCCCGCCAGCGCTAACGCGGTTCATGGAGCAATTCCCGACCACGTAGTTGATCTCGGTCTGCCCGAACATCTCGTTGATGCCGACGCCCAGCTCGTCTCGGGCGTAGGCAAACACGGCGTCGCCGACCGCTTCGCCGGCGCTCATGATGGCTTCCAACTCCAAGCTGAAATGTTCGCGTGGCCGCGGGTAGGCCTTCATCATGGCTTTGAGCGCGGTCGGGAACAAGAAGGTGTGGGTCACGCCTTGGGTCTGCATCAGCGAGAAAGCCAGTTCGGGGCTGAAGCGGCCGTTGTAGGCGACGATAGGCCGACCGAAATACAGCGTTGGCAGCAAGGCGTCCATCAGCCCGCCAGTCCAGGCCCAATCGGCCGGTGACCAAAACACCGCGTGCGAACTGGCGTTGCTGTGGCCGTCAAAACCAAACCAGTTTTGGCTGCAGACAAAGCCCGGCAAGTTGCCAATCAAAGCACTGTGCGCCAGCAGCGCCCCTTTGGGTGGGCCGGTGGTGCCGCTGGTGTAAATCAAAATAGCGGCATCTGCGGCCTTGGTACGCACAGCCGTGAAGTCGCTTTGCTGCGCCGCCAGCGCGCTGTCGTAGTCGACGTCGCCTTGCCCTTTGGCGCTGCCAACAGCCATCACGGTGCGCAGCACTGGGCATTGCGGGCGGATCAGTTGCAGGTTGGCGATCGAGTTGTCGTCGCCAATCGCCAGCACGGTCTCGCTGTCCTGCAAGCGGTATTCCAACGCTTCGGGGCCAAACAAAATCGACAGCGGCATGGCGACGGCACCCATTTGCAGCACCGCCATGTACGCCACGGCGGTTTCAAAACGCTGCGGCATGACGATGGCCACCCGGTCGCCGCGTTGCACACCGAGTGCCCGCAAGGCAAGACTCAGGGCATCGGCGGCTTGCTGCAGTTCAGCGTAGGAATAAAAAACGCTTTCAGAATCCGGATGGTGAGCGCGGATGGCGTTTCTGCGGATGGCCGGCGAATGACCATCGGTGGCCGGAATGTCCTTGGCCCAGCGGCGGCAACAGACATCGGCGATGTTGAAATAAGTGTCGACCTGCCAGCGAAAACCAGCGTGCAGTGCGGCGTAATCGTCTTGTGCAGCGGTGCCCAGGGTGGTCGCTATGCCCTCGTTGATTCCAACTTTGCGCTTGCTCAAATCTTCGTCTTGACTGTGTTTCAACCCATCGCTCCTTATGATCAGGTGAATGTACAAAGAAAAACGTCAATCCCACAGCGAGTTTGTCCCTATACGCGGCTTGAACTACCACCTTCTGCACTGGGGGCCGGCCTTGCCAGACGCTGACAGCCCGCCGCCGCTGGTGTTGTTGCACGGCTGGATGGACGTTGCCGCGTCGTACCAGTTCATGGTCGACGCCTTCTCCAACGCCTTTGCCGAGGGTCGCCGTGTGATCGCGCCCGACTGGCGCGGTTTTGGTCAGACGGATGCCGGCGATGCCGACAGTTTTTGGTTTCCCGACTATTTGGCCGACCTTGACTTTTTACTCGACCACTGCTGCCCCGGTCAGCCAGTGGACTTGGTCGGTCACAGCATGGGCGGCAATGTCGCCATGATGTATGCCGGCGTGCGCCCAGAACGTATTCGGCGTTTGGTCAACCTCGAAGGGTTTGGGCTGGCGGCTTCGCAACCGAGTCAGGCGCCGGCCCGTTACGCCGAATGGATGGACGCGCTGAAAAGCCTGCACCGCGGTGACACGGCACTCAAAAGCTATGCCGACGCGAATGGCGTGGCAGCGCGCTTGATGAAAACCAACCCGCGCTTGTCCGCTGACAAAGCCGCCTGGTTGGCCGAGCGTTGGGCGCGGCCTGACAAGGCTGTTGGCGGCGCAGGTCAATGGAAAATTCAGGGTCATGCCGCGCACAAAGTCACCAGCGCGCAGATTTATCGGCTCGAGGAACTGCTGGAAATTTACCAACGCATCACGGCGCCACTGCTGGCCGTTGAAGCCGACAGCGATTCCATGGCGCAGTGGTGGAAAGGCGCGTACACGTTGGACGACTACCACCAGCGCCTGAAAAACGTGGTCGACGCCCGCACCGCCGTCATCACTGACGCCGGCCACATGCTGCACCACGACCAACCGGAACAATTGGCCTTGTTGATCGAAGACTTTCTGGCGTGAGAAAATACCCGGCTGCGGCAAGTCAGCCCCCTTCACAAAACGCATCAAACACAACCCACTGGAACGCATCATGGAAGCAGAACGCATCAACCTCATCAACAACCAACTGACCGACCTGACCGCCCGCGTGCACGAGCTCAGGGGGTATCTTTGACTACCCTGCCAAAGAACGTAAATTAAGCGAAGTCAACGCCGCCTTAGAAGACCCCAAGGTCTGGGACAACCCGAAGCGCGCGCAAGAACTCGGCAAAGAGAAAAAATCTCTCGAAGACGTGGTGCTGGTGATTGACCGCCTGACCCAAGAGCTCACCGACAACGCCGA
This sequence comes from Polaromonas sp., assembly GCA_040400815.1. GTDB lineage: Bacteria > Pseudomonadota > Gammaproteobacteria > Burkholderiales > Burkholderiaceae_C > Polaromonas. Next base: position 6,755 of record JBBAPN010000069.1, read on the forward strand.
GTTGTTCGAGATGTCACGCGAAGAAGACGACGAGTCCGGCATGGTCGGCATCGAAGGCGAGGTCGCCACGATGGCGAGCGAAGTCGAGAAGATGGAATTTCGCCGGATGTTCAACAACCCGGCCGACCCGCTGAACGCCTTCCTGGACATCCAAGCCGGCGCTGGCGGCACCGAAGCCTGCGACTGGGCCAGCATGTTGCTGCGCCAGTACCTGCGCTACGCTGAGCGCAAGGGTTTCAAAGCCCAAATCGAAGACGAATCCGCGGGCGACACCGCCGGCATCAAGGGCGCCACCATCAAGATCGAAGGCGAGTACGCTTTTGGCCTGCTGCGCACCGAAACCGGCGTGCACCGGCTGGTCCGCAAGTCACCGTTCGACTCGTCGGGCGGTCGCCACACCTCGTTTGCCTCGGTCTTTGTGTACCCGGAAATTGACGATTCGATCGAGATCGACATCAACCCGTCGGACGTGCGCGTCGACACCTTCCGTGCCAGTGGGGCGGGTGGCCAGCACATCAACAAGACCGACTCTGCTGTGCGCCTGACCCACTTGCCGACCGGCATCGTGGTGCAGTGTCAAGACGGCCGTTCGCAACACGGCAACCGTGACGTCGCCTGGAAACGCCTGCGCTCACGGCTGTACGACTTCGAGATGCGCAAGCGTCAAGCCGAGCAGCAAAAGCTCGAAGACAGCAAAACCGATGTCGGCTGGGGCCACCAAATCCGCAGCTACGTGCTGGACCAAAGCCGCATCAAAGACCTGCGTACCAACTATGAAACCTCGGCCACGCAAAAAGTGCTCGACGGTGATCTAGATCCCTTTATTGAAGCCTCGCTGAAGCAAGGCGTCTGATGAACAAGCATTTTTGGAGGACTTCACATGCGTGACGGACAAGCCCAGGCCACGGCCATTCACCGCGCCGACTACGCTGCGCCCGCTTACTTGATCGACACGGTGGACCTGTGTTTTGACCTGGACCCGGTCAAGACCCGCGTGCTCAACAAGATGCGCCTGCGTCGCAACCCCGACGTGCCGGCGCAAGCGCTCAAGCTGGACGGCGAAGAGCTGAACTTGGCGCGCGTGCTGGTGAACGGCCAGGGCACCTCGTTCAAACTTGAAGGCAGTCAGCTGGTGCTGGAAAACCTGCCAGAAGGCGAAACGCCTTTTGACCTGGAAATTTTCACCACCACCTGCCCCTCCAAAAACACCAAGCTGATGGGCCTCTACGTCAGCAACGATTCGTTTTTCACGCAGTGCGAAGCCGAAGGTTTCAGGCGCATCACCTACTTTCTGGACCGTCCGGATGTGATGTCGCACTTCACTGTCACGCTGCGTGCTGACAAGGCCAAGTACCCGGTGCTGCTGTCCAACGGCAATCTGGTCGAGCAGGGCGACTTGTCAGGCACCGGCAACGAAGGCCGGCACTTCGCCAAGTGGGTTGATCCGCACAAAAAACCAAGTTACCTGTTTGCCTTGGTGGCCGGTCAATTGGTCGCCCGTGAACAGCGCATCACAGCCCGTAACGGCAAAGACCACCTGCTGCAGGTGTATGTGCGCCCGGGCGACTTGGACAAGACCGAGCACGCCATGAACTCCTTGATGGCTTCGGTCGTCTGGGACGAAGCGCGCTTTGGCTTGCCGCTGGATCTAGAGCGCTTCATGATCGTCGCCACCAGCGACTTCAACATGGGCGCGATGGAAAACAAGGGCCTGAACATCTTCAACACCAAGTACGTGTTGGCCAGCCAAGCCACTGCCACCGACACCGACTTCGGCAACATCGAAAGCGTTGTCGGCCACGAGTACTTTCACAACTGGACCGGCAACCGCGTGACCTGCCGCGACTGGTTTCAGTTGAGCCTGAAAGAAGGCCTGACGGTGTTTCGCGACCAAGAGTTTTCGCAAGACCTGTGCCGCGAAGCGTCGGCCCGCGCCGTCAAACGCATTGAAGACGTGCGCGTGCTGCGCACGGCACAGTTCCCCGAAGACGCCGGCCCCATGGCGCACCCGGTGCGCCCCGACAGCTACATCGAAATCAACAACTTCTACACCGTCACGATTTACGAAAAAGGGGCTGAAGTGGTTCGCATGATGCAGACCCTGGTGGGCCGCGACGGCTTTGCCAAAGGCATGACGCTCTACTTCGAACGCCACGACGGTCACGCCGTGACCTGCGACGACTTTGTGCAAGCGCTGGCCGATGCCAACCCCGACTCCAAATTAGCGCAGTTGCTGCCGCAGTTCAAACGTTGGTACAGCCAGGCGGGCACACCGCGCGTGCAGGCTGAAGGCCGCTTTGATGCGGACGCACGCACCTACACACTGCAACTCTCGCAAAGCTGCGCCCCGACCACCGACCAAGACGTCAAAGAACCTTTTGTGATCCCGGTCAGTTTGGGCTTGCTGGGCGCCGACGGCATTGACTTGCCGCTGCAACTGACGGGCGAAGACAGTGCCGCCTCTGCTCCGCCCACACAGCGCACCTTGGTGCTGACACAGCCGAGCGAAAGCTTCACCTTTGTCAACATCGACGCCGAGCCCGTGCCGTCCATCTTGCGCGGCTTCACCGCGCCGGTGGTGCTTGAGTTTGACTACAGCAACGCGCAACTGCTGCACCTGCTGGCCCACGACAGCGACGCCTTCAACCGTTGGGAAGCCGGCCAACGGCTGGCCATTCGCTTGGCGATCCAGTCGATCAACGACAGCGCCGATTCGGTCAACCCTGCGGCACTGGACGACAGCTACGTCGCCGCCATGCGCGCCGTGCTGCGGCATCCCACGCTGGACGCTGCCTTCAAAGAACTGGTGCTGACGCTGCCTTCCGAAACCTATCTGGCTGAGCAACTCGACGTGGTTGATCCGCAGCACATTCATGCGGTGCGCGAGTCCATGCGCCTGCAACTGGCCGTGGCACTGGCCGCCGACTGGGCTGAAACCTACGAGAGCTGCCACGACAACGGTGCGTATTCGCCCGACCCGCTGTCAGCCGGTCGCCGTGCACTGGCCGGCATGGCGCTGACGAACCTGTGCTTGGCGGCGCAAGCCTCTGGTGAGCCAAGCTGGCCCGAACGCACGCTGCAGACCTTCACCCACGCCGGCAACATGACCGACCGTTTCAACGCGCTGTCGGCGCTGACCGCCAGCGGTCATACCTTGGCCAACGTCGCACTGCAGCGTTTTCACGCGCTGTTCAAAGACGAGGCGCTGGTCATTGACAAATGGTTCAGCCTGCAAGCCGGCGCCACCGACCGCGCCGGCAACGTGCTGCCCGCCGTGCGCCAGCTCATGAAACACGCTGACTTCAGCCTGCGCAACCCGAACCGAGCGCGCAGTGTCATCAGCACCTTCTGCCAAGGCAACCCCGGCGCGTTTCACCGTGCCGACGCGGCAGGCTACGTGTTCTGGGCCGACCGCGTGATCGAGCTCGACGCCATGAACCCGCAGGTCGCGGCCCGCTTGGCACGCGCATTGGACCGCTGGAAGAAACTCGCCGAGCCCTACCGCAGCGCCGCCCGCGAAGCCATCGCCCGCGTGGCAGCCCGCGCAGACTTGAGCAACGACGTGCGCGAAGTGGTTTCACGCGCCTTGGCTGATTGACCAGGAAAAACATGTCTCAAAAAATCTCCCTCACCCGCTACTTGGTGGAGCAGCAACGCTCCGCCGGGCACATTCCCGCGCAGCTGCGCTTGCTGATTGAGGTCGTCGCACGCGCCTGCAAAGGCATCAGTCAAGCCGTCAGCAAAGGCGCACTGGGCGGTGAAAACAGCGTCATGGGCTCCGCCGGCAGCGAGAACGTGCAAGGCGAAGTGCAGAAAAAGCTCGACATCATCGCCAATGAAGTGCTGATCGAAGCCAACGAATGGGGCGGTCACCTAGCGGCCATGGCGTCCGAAGAAATGGACGACATCTACGTCGTCCCCAACCGCTACCCGCAAGGCGAATACCTGCTGTTGTTTGACCCACTCGACGGCTCCAGCAACATCGACATCAACGGCGGCATTGGCACCATCTTCAGCGTGCTCAAAAAGTCCGAAGGCAGCACCGGCATTGAGCAACAAGATTTCTTGCAACCTGGCAAGCAGCAAGTGGCCGCGGGCTACTGCATTTACGGCCCACAAACAACCCTGGTGCTGACGGTGGGCGACGGCGTCGCCATGTTCACGCTCGACCGCGAGCAAGGTTCGTTTGTGCTGATCACCGAGAACGTTCAGATTCCGGAAGACACGCAAGAATTTGCCATCAACATGAGCAACATGCGCCACTGGGACGCGCCCATCAAGCGCTACATCGACGAATGCCTGCAAGGCAAAGCAGGCCCACGCGGCAAGGACTTCAACATGCGCTGGGTCGCTGCGATGGTCGCCGACGTGCACCGTATTTTGACGCGCGGCGGCGTCTTTTTGTACCCCTGGGACCAACGCGAACCCGAAAAAGCCGGCAAGCTGCGCCTGCTCTACGAAGCCAATCCCATGAGCTGGCTGGTCGAACAAGCCGGTGGCGCCGCGACCAACACCCAGCAACGGATTCTGGACATTCAGCCCGACAAACTGCACCAACGCGTCAGCGTGGTGCTGGGCTCGAAGAACGAAGTCGAGCGCATCACGGCCTACCACGCCGGGCTATAATTTTCTTGTGCCGCTTTAGCTCAGTTGGTAGAGCAGCTCCTTCGTAAGGAGAAGGTCGTCAGTTCGACTCCGACAAGTGGCACCAAT
>JBBAPN010000070.1:0-11283 GCA_040400815.1 Polaromonas sp.
ACCAGCTGCCAAATGAAACGTCCTTGACAGGCTAAAACGCCTGCAGTTGAGCCCGAACGGGTCGTCCGTCTCGGGCTCTTTTATTTTTCAACGATGAGGAAGGTCAGTCGACATGGAGTTTTTCATCATCTCGATGCTGAACGGGCTGAGCTATGGGCTTTTGCTGTTCATGCTGAGTTCTGGGCTGACGTTAATTTTCAGCATGATGGGGGTTTTGAACTTTGCCCACGCCAGCTTTTACATGCTGGGCGCTTATGTGGGTTACAGCGTGGCTCAATTCGTCGGCTTCTGGCCGGCCCTGCTCATCGCGCCGCTGGTGGTCGGCGCATTCGGCGCGCTGTTCGAACGCCTGTGCTTGCGCCGAGTGCACAAGTTTGGGCACGTGCCTGAACTGCTGATCACTTTCGGCCTGTCGTATGTGATCGTCGAGTTGGTGCAACTGATCTGGGGTCGTATCGCCGTCGAGTTTCAACCGCCTGAGTCCCTGCAAGGACCCGCTTTCACCCTCATCAACGATGCGCTCAAGGGCTTGAGCCTGGTTTGGGGGGCTGCCCCTGCCGAGCTTTGCAGCGCGGCCGACGCGGCGGTGAGAATCGTCTGCTCGCCGTTTCCGGCCACCCGCGGTTTCATGATGCTGGTGGCGCTGGTGATGCTGGCCTCGGTCTGGCTGCTGCTGACCCGGACCCGCATCGGTCTGGTGATCCAAGCCGCCCTGACGCATCCGGAAGCGGCCGAGTCGTTGGGCCACAACGTGCCGCGCGTGTTCATGCTGGTGTTCGGTGCCGGTTCAGCCCTGGCAGGACTGGCCGGGGTGATTGGTGGCAGTACTTTTCTGACCGAACCAGCAATGGCTGCTACCGTCGGCTCCGTCATCTTTGTCGTCGTTGTGGTCGGCGGCATGGGCTCGCTGTCCGGGGCCTTTGTGGCGTCGGTGTTGATCGGTGTGGTCCAGACTTTCGCCATCGCTTTCGACTATTCGCTGGCCACTCTGGCGCACCAAATCGGACTGCCGCTGAGCGCAAGTGTGGCCGACAACTCGTACATCAAACTCACGCTGTCGCAGGTGGCGCCTATTCTTCCCTATCTATTTTTGGTGCTGATCCTGATCTTCAGGCCGCGCGGTTTGCTTGGCAAGCGGGAGAGCTGAAGCATGACAACACAAAGCAAAACTGCGCCGGTCAAAACCGCATCGGTCAAAAGCCCACGGATCAAAACGGCAAGCTGGCTGACCTGGGGTTTATTCGCCCTGTTGCTGATGCTGGTGCCACAGCTGTTCGGCTCAGGCTTGGGCCTGACCGTGCTGTCGCAGATGGGCATCGCCATCATTGCCTGCCTGTCCTACAACATGCTGCTGGGGCAAGGCGGCATGCTGAGTTTTGGCCATGCGGTGTACACCGGGCTGGGCTCGTTTCTCGCCATTCACGCGCTCAACAGCATCAGCCACGGGGCCTTGCCCTTGCCAGTTTCGGCGGTGCCCTTGGTCGGCGGTCTGGCCGGCCTGGGCTTTGCCGTGCTGTTTGGCTATGTCACGACGCGCAAGGCCGGCACCACCTTTGCCATGATCACTTTGGGCCTGGGTGAGCTGGTGTTTGCGATGTCGTTGATGATTCCCGAGTTCTTTGGTGGCGAAGGCGGCGTTTCAGCCAATCGAGTCACCGGCAGCGCGCCCCTCGGCATCTCGTTCGGCCCACAAATACAGGTTTATTACCTGATCGCCGCCTACACCTTTGTCGCCGTCGCTGCCATGTTTGCCTTCACCCGCACGCCCTTGGGTCGCATGCTGAACGCCGTGCGGGACAATCCAGAGCGCGTCGAATTCGTCGGCTATGACACGCAAAAAGTCCGCTACATCGCCTTCATCATTGCTGGTTTTTTTGCCGGTATCTCAGGCGGGCTGGCAGCGCTCAATTTCGAGATCGTGACGGCCGAAGTTGTCGGTGCCGGACGCTCCGGCGCCTACCTGTTGTTCACTTATTTGGGCGGTGCCACTTTTTTCTTCGGACCCATCATTGGCGGCATCTTGATGGTGCTGGCCTTTGTGCTGTTGTCGGAGTTCACCAAGGCCTGGCTGCTGTACCTCGGCCTGGTGTTTTTGTTCATGGTCATGTACGCACCCGGCGGCATTGCCAGCTTGATCATGATGAATCTGCGGGTGGCCGCCTTTGGCAAACTCAAGCCCTTGTGGGCCAGCTATGTGGCCCTCACTGTCACTGCGCTGCTGATGCTGGTCGGTGCTGGCGCCATGATTGAAATGATCTACCACCTGCAACTCAACACCACACTGGGCTCGACCCTGAACTTCCTCGGGCTGGCGCTGGACGCCAAGGGCCTGAACAGCTGGCTCGGCGCGATGCTGGCAACGCTGCTCGGCCTGGCCCTGTTTGAGCTCACGCGGCGCAGGTTTTTGCGCCAATGGAGCGCAATCCAGGACGAGATTGAAAAAGAAATCCAACGCCGGGAGGCTTTGTAATGGCCAAACACCAAGCACACGAAGCACACGATGCAGCTAAGGCAAGCAAGCTGGCGCCGGCCTGCGCTTTAGAGCTCAAAGACCTGCGGAAAAACTTCGGTAAAACCGAAATCATCCGTGGCATCAATCTGGCCATCAACGCGGGCGAACGGGTCGGCATCATCGGCCCCAATGGCGCGGGCAAGTCGACCTTGTTCAACCTCATCAGCGGCCGCTTCGCCCCCAGCAGCGGCGAAGTGCTGCTGCACGGCCAGCGCATTGACGGTATGAAACCGTTCGAGATCAATCGACTGGGCCTGTCGCGCAGCTTTCAGATCACCAACATCTTCCCCAAACTCAGCGTCTTTGAAAACCTGCGCTGTGGCGTGCTCTGGAGCTTGGGTTACAAATACACTTTTCTGAAGTTTCTGACCCAGTTGCACGATGCGAACGACCGCGCGACAGAACTCATGACGATGATCAAACTCGACAAAAAACGCGATGTGCTGGCCATCAACCTGACCTACGCGGAGCAGCGGGCGCTGGAGATCGGCATCACCATCGCCGGCGGGGCCAGCGTGATCCTGCTGGACGAACCCACAGCCGGCATGAGCCGCAGCGAAACCAGCCGCTTCATCGGCCTGATCAAAGAAGTGACGGTTGGCAAAACCCTGCTCACGGTTGAGCACGACATGGGTGTGGTGTTCGGGCTGGCCGACAAAATTGCGGTGGTGGTCTACGGCGAAGTGCTGGCGTTTGACCTGCCCGACGCGGTGCGCGCCAACCAGCGCGTGCAAGAAGCCTACCTGGGCTCGTCCGTGGCCGACCAGCAAGTAGGAGCTCATTGATGCTCAAAATCGAAAATCTGCACGCTTACTACGGCAAAAGCCATGTGCTGCATGGCGTCAATTTCGACGTCAAGCCGGGAGAAATCGTGGCCCTGCTGGGGCGCAACGGCTCGGGCCGCTCAACCACCGCCAAGGCCATCATGGGCTTGGTCGACTGCCAAGGGTCGGTGGTGTGGAAGGGCCAACAAACGCTGGGCAAAAAAGCCTACGAAATCGCCCACCTTGGGATCGGCTATGTGCCCGAAAACCGCGACATTTTTCCCAAGCTCACGGTGCAGCAAAACCTGTTACTGGGCCAAAAGAGCAAAGCCAAAAGCCTGGCCAGTCGCTGGCAATTTGACGACATGTACCAAATGTTCCCGCGCCTGAAAGAGCGTCAGCACACCGAAGCCGGCGTGCTGTCGGGCGGCGAGCAGCAAATGCTGACCTTGTGCCGCACGCTGATGGGCGACCCGGACCTGATCATCATCGACGAGCCGACCGAAGGCCTGGCGCCCAAAATTGTCGAACTGGTCGGGCACTACCTGCAAACCCTCAAAGCCAAAGGCATTTCGGTGCTGCTGATTGAGCAAAAGCTGACCATCGCCATGGCCATTTCTGACCGAACGCTGGTGATGGGTCATGGCCACATCGTCTTTCAAGGCACGCCCGACAGCCTGCGCCTTGACACCGACATACGCAAAGAATGGCTGGAGGTTTAGCCCGCAGGGGATTCCTGTCAAGATGCTGTTTGCCGCGCCCTTAATCGTTCTTATGCGCCCTCCTCCGCCAGTTCTGTAAAGGTTATTGTGTCCCTTCGCCCCACCCTTGATTTTCTGCTGTACGACTGGCTCAACGCCGAATCCTTGATGCAACGCGAACGCTTTGCGGACCATTCGCGCGAAACATTTGACGCGGTGTTTGACACCTGTGAGCGCATTGCCCGCGAAAAATACGCCCCCTTCAACCGCACGGTCGACATCCAAGAGCCGCACTTTGACGGTGAAAACGTCATCCTGCCGCAGTCCACCCACGAGGCCCAAAAAGCCTACGCGGCGTCGGGCATGCTGAGCGCCGCGCAAGACTATGCCATGGGCGGCATGCAACTGCCCTACACCGTTGAAGCGGCGGCCAATGCGTTTTTTGCCATGGCGTCGGTCAGCATCGGCTCGGGCATGCTGACCACCGGCAATGCCAACCTGCTGATGGTGCACGGCACCGCGCTGCAAAAAGAAGTCTTTGCCAAGAACGAGTTTTCTGGGCGCTTTGCCGGCACCATGTGTTTGTCAGAACCGCAAGCCGGCTCGTCGCTCAGCGATGTGACCACGCGGGCCCTGCCAGACGATGACACTTCGGCCGCCGCCGAGCCGCTTGTGCCGTGGCAGCAAGACCCGCTGGGGCCGCGTTACCGCCTCAAAGGCCACAAAATGTGGATCTCCTCCGGCGAGCACGAGCTGACCGAGAACATCATCCACCTGGTGTTGGCCAAGATTCCGGGTCCAGACGGCAAGCTGATTGCCGGCACGCGGGGTATTTCGCTGTTCATCGTGCCCAAAAAAATGCTCAGTACTGACGGCCAACTGACCGGCGTTCGAAACGATGTGGCGCTGGCCGGACTGAACCACAAGCTAGGCTGGCGCGGCACCACCAACACGCTGCTGAACTTCGGCGAAGGCAAATACCCGGTGAACGGCAAACCAGGGGCCGTCGGCTACTTGGTTGGCCAGCCGCACGAAGGCTTGCGCTGCATGTTCCACATGATGAACGAGGCACGCATTGGCGTTGGCATGGCAGCCACCATGCTCGGCATGGCCGGCTACCACGCCTCGCTGGACTACGCCAAAAACAGACCGCAAGGCAGGCCCATCAGCCCGGCTGGCAAAGACCCCGCCCAGCCGCAAGTTCGCATCATTGAACACGCCGACATCAAGCGCATGTTGTTGGCGCAAAAGGCTTACTGCGAAGGCGCACTGGCGCTGGCGCTGTATTGCGCCCGCTTGGTCGACGAACAACACACGGCCGAGCCGCAGGCGGCGGACGATGCCCGCTTGTTGCTGGAGGTGCTGACACCGATTGCCAAAAGCTGGCCCAGCGAATGGTGCTTAGAAGCCAACTCGCTGGCCATTCAGGTTCACGGCGGCTATGGCTACACGCGCGATTTTCCAGTCGAACAGTATTGGCGCGACAACCGTCTGAACATGATCCACGAAGGCACGCACGGCATTCAGGCGCTGGACTTGCTGGGCCGCAAGGTGCTGACGGAAGGCGGCAAGGGTCTGACCTTGCTGGCCGCCCGCATCAGCCAAACCGTGGCACGCGCGCAGCAGGTGCCCGAACTGGCGGCCCACGCGCAAGCCCTGGCCCACGCGCTGCACCAGGTTCAAGCGACCACCACAGCGGCCTGGGCCACCGGCCATCCGACCGATGCACTGGCCAACGCCGTGCCCTACATGCAGGGCTTCGGCCACACCGTGCTGGCCTGGATCTGGTTGGACGTGGCGCTGGCCGCGATACAAGCCGATGCGACAAAATCCAACGCCGCCACCCTCGGCAAGCTCGGCGCGACCCAGTACTTTTACCACTACGAACTGCCGAAAATAGCCGCATGGCTGCAGGTTGTGGCGAACCACGACCTGACCTGTGCCAACCTCCCTGAAACCGCTTTTTAACTGAAAACCACCCACCATGACCCGCAGCATTCAACAATTGTTCGACCTCAGTGGCAAAACCGCACTGGTCACCGGCGGCTCCCGCGGCTTGGGCCTGCAACTGGCCCAAGCACTGGGTGAAGCCGGCGCCAAAATCATGCTCAGTTCACGCAAAGCCGAGGATCTGCAAGAGACGGCCGGCGAACTCAAAGCGGCCGGCATCGCGGTGGACTGGATCGCCGCCGACTGCGCCAAAGAAGCCGACATCCGCAGCTTGGCCGACCAAACGATCGAGCGCTTTGGCCATGTCGACATTCTGGTCAACAACGCCGGCGCGGCCTGGGGCGCACCCGCCGAAGACCACCCGGTCGAGGCCTGGGACAAGGTGATGAACCTGAACATTCGCGGCTACTTCATTTTGAGCCAGCACATCGCCAAACACAGCATGATCGCCCGCCGCTCAGGCCGCATCATCAACGTCGCGTCCATCGCCGGTCTGGGCGGCAACCCCCGCGAGATGACCACCCTGGCCTACAACACCTCCAAGGGGGCCGTCATCAACTTCACCCGAGCCCTGGGCTGCGAATGGGGCCAACACAACATCACGGTCAACGCCATCTGCCCGGGCTTTTTCCCCAGCAAAATGACGGCCGGCACCTTCAAAGCCTTTGGTGAAGAAAAACTCGCCGCCCACGCACCCCTCGGTCGCCTGGGCGATGACGAAGACCTGAAAGGCCTGTGTGTGCTCTACGCGTCAGACGCCGGCAAACACATCACCGGGCAGTGGCTGGCCGTCGACGGCGGCGTGTCGGTGGTCACCGGCGGCTGATTCTGCCGGGCATCTGGCTGGTCACGCAAGCCTCGTTCTTATTTTAGGAAATCCATGTCAATCAATCAGCAATTCATTTTGGACAACCGGCCTGCTGGCGAAGCCAGCGTCGACAACTTCAGACTTGTCAGCAGCGAAATTCCGGCGTTGCTGGACGGCCAGGTATTGGTGCGTCATCATTTTTTAAGCCTGGACCCTTACATGCGCGGACGCATGAGCGACGCCAAAAGCTATGCAGCGCCGCAGGTCTTAGGTCAGGTCATGGGCGGCGGCACGGCCGGCGAGGTGGTTGAGTCGCGCCATGCCAAGTTTGCGGTCGGCGACCAAGTGGTTGGCATGGGCGGCTGGCAGCAGTACAGCGTTGTCGATGCAAACCAGCCGGGCGCCTTGCGAAAAGTGCTCACCAGCCAGGTGCCGCTGTCGCACTACCTGGGCGCGGTCGGCATGCCAGGCGTCACCGCTTGGTATGGCTTGGTCAAGATCATCGAGCCGCAAGCCGGCCAGACCTTGGTCGTCAGCGCCGCTGCCGGGGCGGTCGGCAGTGCTTTCGGAGCCTTGGCCAAGGCCCGTGGCTGCCGGGTCGTTGGCATCGCCGGCGGGCCTGACAAATGCCGCTACGCGGTTGCGGAACTCGGCTTTGACGCCTGCCTCGACTACAAGGTGCACCCAGACGCCGGCTCGCTGTCCAAGGCCCTGAAGGTAGCCTGCCCCGATGGCATTGACGGCCACTTCGAAAACGTCGGCGGCATGGTGCTCAACGCCGTGCTGACCCGCATGAACCCCTTCGGCCGGATTGCGCTGTGCGGCATGATCGCCGGCTACGACGGCCAGCCCGTGCCGATGACTTACCCGCAGCTTATTTTGACCAATCGCCTGAAGATTCAGGGCTTCATCGTCAGCGAAAACATGCAAGTCTGGCCCGAGGCCCTGAAAGAGCTGGGCGGCCTGGTGGCCAGCGGTCAGCTCAAGCCACGCGAATCTGTGGCGCAGGGCCTTGAGGCTGCGCCAGCGGCTTTTTTAGGCCTGCTCAAAGGCCACAACTTTGGCAAACAACTGGTCAAACTGGTCTGAACAAACCTGCCTGAAAAACCGGAGCGTACTGAATGAAAGTTTTAAAAAACCAGGTCGCCGTGATCACGGGTGCGGCCAGTGGTTTTGGTCGCGAGCTGGCCCTGCTGTGCGCGCAAGAAGGCATGCACCTGGTGCTGGCTGACATCGACGAAAAAGGCTTGTTGGCCACCGACGTGTTGCTGCAACCGTCGGGCGCTCAAACGCTGGTCGTGCCTTGCGATGTCGCCCAGGCCGATGCTGTGGAGCGGCTTGCGGTGCAAACCTACGAGCGCTTTGGCGCGGCTCACTTGCTGTTCAACAACGCTGGCGTCGCCGTCTCTGGCCCGGTCTGGGCCGCGACGCTGGAGGACTGGCAATGGGTGCTGGGGATCAACTTGATGGGCGTGGCCCACGGCATTCGCAGCTTCGTTCCGCGCATGCTCAAACAAGGCGACGACTGCCATGTTGTCAACACCGCCTCGGCGGCCGGGCTGACGTCGGTCCCCGCCTCCGGGGTCTACTGCGTCAGCAAGCATGCTGTGGTGACGCTGTCCGAATGCCTGCACCACGACCTGCAATTGGCCCAAGCCTCGATCCATGTCACGGTGCTGTGCCCGGCTTTCGTCGACACCGGCATTGCCTATTCAGAACGCAACCGACCGGCCGAACTGGCGGCCTCTAACCCACTCGGCGAGCCCTATGCAGAGCGCGTGCGCAAGGCCACCAAAGCCGGGCGTTTGAGCGCTGTCGACATCGCCCGCATGACCCTGGACGCGGTCAAGGCGGACAGCTTTTACGTCATTCCCCACCGCGGTATTATGAAAACCGTCGAGGCCAGAATGCAAGACATTCTGACGCTGCGCTTGCCCACCAATCCGATGCCCTGAACAGCAATTACCCGTAGTTTTGCGGCACCACAAGCCGCTTCATTTCAATCAAGGAAACAGTGATGGATTTTGAATACTCAGCCCGAAGCCAAGACCTGATCGCCCGCGTATCAGCTTTCATGGACGTGCATATTTTTCCAAACGAAAAGCGTTTTTACGACGAAGTCGCCGAAGGCGACCGCTGGCAGCCCACCGCCATCATGGAGGAGATGAAAGCCAAGGCCAAGGCGGCCGGGCTCTGGAACCTGTTTTTGCCCGAATCCAAGTCCGGCGCCGGCCTCAACAACCTTGAATACGCTCCGCTGTGCGAACTGATGGGGCGTGTCATCTGGGCCCCAGAAGTCTTCAATTGCTCGGCGCCAGACACTGGCAACATGGAAACCCTGGAGCGCTACGCCACACCGGCACAAAAGGCCCAGTGGCTGGCACCCTTGCTGGCCGGCGAGATCCGCTCCTGCTTCGCCATGACCGAGCCAGCGGTGGCGTCTTCAGACGCCACGAACATCGAAAGCTCGATCGTGCGCGACGGCGACTTCTATGTGGTCAACGGCCGCAAATGGTGGTCTTCGGGCGCCAACGATCCGCGCTGCAAGTTGTTCATTTTCATGGGCAAAACAGACCCAGACAACGCCAACCGCCACCAGCAACAGTCGATGATCTTGATTCCCCGTGACACCCCGGGCGTGAAGATCCTGCGCCACCTGCCGGTGTTCGGTTTCGACGATGCGCCGCACGGCCACGGCGAAGTGCTGTTTGACAACGTCAGGGTGCCGGTCAGCCAGATTCTGCTGGGCGAAGGCCGCGGTTTCGAAATCGCCCAGGGTCGACTCGGCCCCGGCCGGATTCACCACTGCATGCGGCTGATTGGACTGGCCGAGCGGGCGCTGGAGAAAATGTGCCGCCGCAGCCTGTCGCGGGTGGCTTTTGGCAAGCCCATCGCGCAGCAAACGGTGACCCTCGAGCGAATCGCCGAGTCGCGCATCTTGATCGATCAAGCGCGTTTGCTGACCCTCAGAGCGGCCTACATGATGGACACGGTCGGCAACAAAATCGCCGCCAAGGAAATCGCCATGATCAAGGTGGCCGCACCGAACATGGCCTGTCAAGTCATCGATTGGGCGATTCAAATGCACGGCGGCGGCGGCGTCAGCGACGACTTCGGTCTCGCCTACGCCTACGCACACGCCCGCACGCTGCGTCTGGCCGATGGCCCGGACGAAGTCCATCGCAACCAAATTGGCAAGATGGAATTGCGCCGCTACAGCTGATGCAATGACTTCTCGATGGCCGCAACGAAATCAGACTGGGTGATGATGCCAACCAGTCTTTGATGGGCATCAATCACAGGCAAGTGATGATGGCCCTGGCCATGGAAAATACCGACCAAGTCCATGACGTTGCGGCTTTCGCTGATGACCCGCACCTTTTTGGTCATGATTTGACCGACCGCATTGGGATACGCCGTCAGCGATTTTTCAATGCCCTTCAGCCTCCCGCGTAAAAAACCGCGCATGCGCTGGCCAAAATTTTGATGGAAATCAATGTTGGCGTGTTGCAAAAAATCCTCCACCGTGACCATGCCGACAACCCGGCGACCCCGGTCAATCACCGGCATGGCTTTGATGTGCTTGTCGCGCAGGGTTTTCCAAGCCACTTCAAGCGGCGTGAACACCTCCAAAGACAAGACGGCGACCGTCATGATGTCAGCGCACTTGATACTTTCCAGCTTGGCTTCATAAGCGCTTGTCTCAACTTGCGAAATCAACCCAGCCAAGTCAGCACGGTTAATGTCAATGACTTGGTTGTAGCGCGATAAAACAGCGTCAATGTCTCTTTCATGAACCGTTGGGTGCGCCAGCGTCCGGCTATTTAAAATGGACAGATTCGGATAGCGCTTGCCAGTCAAGTTATTGTAGAAAACCCCCATCAGCACCAACAGCAGAGATTCAGTCAGCACGGGAAACAAAACAAACTGAAAATCAGCTATTGAACCCAGAACGGCAATCATTGCCACCGCTGCCGCCGGCGGATGCAAGCAACGCAGCACAAACATGCCCACAATTGCAAGCCCGACCGCAACCGGCGCCGCGAGCAAGGGGTCACCGAAAAGATAGACACAAGAAATCCCAATCAAAGCGGAAATCACATTTCCACCGATGACCGCCCAAGGTTGCGCCATCGGGCTGGAGGGCAGCACAAACACCAGCAATGCACTGGCTCCCAAAGAAGCCATGACCCAAAGGCTGCTGTCGAGCAAGCCGCCCACATAGCGCCCGACCGCCATCGTGAACAGCAAACCCACAACGGCCCCGCCAGCGGCACGCAAGCGCTCCCGCAGCGAGACGTTGGTTTGGTCTTGACCGAAAAACGAAAGGTGTGACTTGTTCATAGCCTTTGATGGTAGGTCATCTATGGCCTAACTTGCGCGGCCCCCGCGTGACGGTTCTCCATCAGCGCCTAAATACTTACCCTGTCAGTATTAACCCAGGGGCTTGTGAATGGAAAAATTGACTCAAGTCAACTGAACAATCCGTCTGCGATTTTTATAATGTCCTGTTGATTAAAATTTATATCTATTGGCTGAATTTAATTA
>JBBAPN010000071.1:0-11079 GCA_040400815.1 Polaromonas sp.
CCTTACCGTGTCGTTAGCTGTAATCAGCGCAGCTTCAAATTATATACCGGAATTTACGTCCGTGTCAAATAATTTTGAAGTTTTTTCTGCTGTTGTCTGCGCTAGGTGCTTGGCACTTCGCGCTGTCGTTTTCAGCAGAGCCAACAATCTTATCACCGCTTTTGGGGCTGCACAAAGAATTTTTAAAGATTATTTCACCGGCCCTCGGACAGCCAGTGACATGCCGTTCGCAGCACCCCGTCCGGCGCGATGCCCGCACCGCTCTGCCGTTTGAACTGCGCGACGCTTCCCGACCCCTCTCTGGGCAGACATTCGCT
This sequence comes from Polaromonas sp., assembly GCA_040400815.1. Lineage (GTDB taxonomy): Bacteria > Pseudomonadota > Gammaproteobacteria > Burkholderiales > Burkholderiaceae_C > Polaromonas. The sequence continues at coordinate 318 of JBBAPN010000071.1, forward strand.
CATGGCGGGATAATGTCCCCCCTATATGGCACTCATTACCCTTCTGAACGCTCAACTCGCTTTTGGGCACGTCGCACTGCTGAACCACGCAGACTTTTCACTTGAAAACAACCAACGCATTGGCTTGATCGGCCGCAACGGTACGGGCAAGTCGTCCTTGCTGAAGATCTTGGCCGGCTTGGACAAGCCCGATGATGGCACCTTGCAGCTGCAACAGAACCTGCGCATCGCTTATGTTCCTCAGGAGCCCAGTCTCGACCCGCACGCCACGGTGTTCAACGCTGCCAGTGCGGGACTCGCTCGTACGCGGCAGGTTGTCGAGCAATATCTTGCTGCGGATGAACACACCGATCTCGACGCTTTGCAGTCTGAAATAGAAGCCTTGGACGGCTGGAATTGGGAGCAGCGCGTTGAAGAAACCCTGCATCGCTTGCACCTCGACAAAGACGCCATCGTCGGTTCGCTGTCCGGCGGCACCAAGAAACGCGTCGCTTTAGCCCAAGCTTTGGTCGCCAAGCCAGACGTTCTCTTGCTCGACGAGCCGACCAACCATTTGGACCTCGACTCCATCGCTTGGCTTGAAGAGCTGCTGGTCAACTTCAACGGCAGCATCATCACCATCACCCACGACCGGGCCTTTTTGGACCAAGTCGCCACCATGATTGTTGAGCTGGACCGCGGCAAGCTGCTGAGCTACCCTGGCAATTTTGCACAGTACCTGTTGCAGAAGGAAGAACAGATGGCGCAGGAAGCTGTCATCAATGCCAAGGCCGACAAGCTGCTGGCCCAGGAAGAAATCTGGATACGCAAGGGCGTGGAGGCGCGCCGCACCCGCAGCGTGGCGCGTATTGGCCGGCTCGAAGTGCTGCGTGACAGCCGCTCCAGCCGCCGAGACGCTGTGGGCCGCGTCAACCTGGACGTCTCCAGCGGCGACAAGAGCGGCAGGATCGTGGCCGAACTGACCGAGGTCTCAAAAAGCTTCGGCCATCCTGGTTCCGAAAAAATCATCGTCAACAAGTTCAGCGCCACGCTGCTCCGCGGTGACAAGGTCGGTCTACTGGGTCCAAACGGCGCTGGCAAAAGCACGCTGCTCAAGCTGATTCTGGGCGAACTGCTGCCCGATGTGACCACGCCACCGGGCAAGATACGCCAAGGCGCCAACCTGCAGGTTGCCTACTTCGACCAGATGCGTGACGCGCTGGACCTGGATGCGACGCTGGAAGATTTCATCAGCCCCGGCAGCGAATGGATCGAAATCAACGGCCAGAAAAAACATGTCAAGAGCTACCTGACAGACTTTTTGTTCAGTCCCGAGCGCGCCCGCTCTCCCGTGCGCAGCCTGAGCGGCGGTGAACGCAACCGCTTGCTCTTGGCTCGCCTGTTCGCACGCCCTGCCAACGTGTTGGTTCTCGATGAGCCAACCAACGACTTGGACATCGACACCCTCGAGTTGCTGGAAGATTTGCTGCAGAACTACGAAGGCACCGTCTTTTTGGTCAGCCACGACCGGCGCTTTTTGGACAACGTCGTCACCAGCACCATCGCCTACGAAGGCACGCCGGAGAACCCGGGATTCTGGCGCGAATACGAAGGCGGTGTCACCGACTGGATCACGCAGTCCAAGCGCGCGGCTCAGATCAATGGCGGCAACAAGGCGGCACCAGCAGCCAAAGCCGCCAGCGCCAACAAAGCAGTACCAGCTGCCGGAAAAACTGACGCCGACGCCCCGAAGAAAAAGCTCAGCTACAAAGACCAGCGCGAGTTGGAAGTTTTGCCCGCGCTGATCCAGCAGTTGGAGTCGCAGCAAAAAGCCATCGAGCAGGAGCTTTATGACGGCACGCTCTACACCCGTGACGCCAAGCGGGCGGCCGAACTGAATGCCCGTAACAGCAAACTCGAAGAGGACTTGATGACGGCTCTTCAGCGCTGGGAGACGCTGTCGGCCTAAACTGGCAAGTCAATTCACAACGCCGCGCCCAGCGCCAACCGATTGCCACATGTCGTCATCTCCTGAAGCTGCCCCGGCCGTAAGTCCGAAGGTCTGGGGGCCGCTGAAAATCCCTGTTTTTCGCATGCTGTTAAGCACTTGGCTGACGGCCAATATTTGCATGTGGATGAACGACGTCGCTGCCGCTTGGATGATGACCTCGCTGACCACTTCGCCGATATGGGTCGCGCTGGTGCAAACCGCCTCAACGCTGCCGGTGTTTTTGTTGGGCTTGCCGAGTGGTGCGCTGGCCGACATCCTTGACCGGCGACGCTATTTCATCCTCACGCAGTTCTGGCTGGCAGGCACCGCTGTGGTTTTGTGCACCGCCGTGTTGCTCGACGTCATCACGCCGCCACTGCTGTTGGCGCTGACCTTTGCCAACGGCATCGGTTTGGCAATGCGCTGGCCGGTGTTTTCGGCGCTGATCCCTGAAGTCGTGCCGCGGCTGCAGTTGCCCAGCGCGCTCGCCCTGAACGGTGTGGCGATGAATGCCTCGCGCATCATCGGTCCGCTGGTGGCGGGGGCTTTGATCGCCAGCGCCGGGACCGCTTACGTGTTTGTGCTGAACGCAGTGTTGTCCGTGCTCTCGGGTTTTGTCATCATGCGCTGGCGGCGCGAGCATTCACCCAGCCCACTGGGCCGCGAGCGCCTGCTCAGCGCGATGCGCGTGGGCATGCAGTTTGTCGGCCAATCGGCTCGGCTGCGCTCGGTCTTTGTCAAGGTGGCGCTGTTCTTTTTACACTCGACCGCACTGCTCGCACTGCTGCCTTTGCTCGCTAGGCGGTTGGCGGGTGGCGGCGCTGGCACCTTCACTTTGCTGCTGGCGTCGATGGGTACTGGCGCCATCACGGTGGTCATGCTGCTGCCGCGTTTGCGTCAGTTTTTGAGGGGCAACCGGCTGGTGTTGGCGGGTACGCTGCTGCAGTCCTTCGCTACGCTGGTCATGGCCTTTGCGCCCAATGTCTATGTGGCGGTGCCGGCCATGTTTTTGGGCGGTATGGCCTGGCTGTGCACCGCCAACAGCCTGAGCTTGGCCGCACAAATGGCGCTGCCCGACTGGGTCCGCGCACGCGGCATGTCGATGTACCAAATGGCCATCATGGGCGGCAGCGCGTTGGGTGCGGCTTTGTGGGGACAAGTGGCCACCGTGAGTTCTTTGACGGTGAGTATGGTGACAGCGGCTGTGACAGGCGGCGTGGCCATGTTTATCGCCGTTCGCGTGATGAAGGACTCCGACCTGGAAGAAGACCTGACGCCATCCCGCGAATTTAAAGTACCCGTGGGACAGACCGCACCGCGCACCGGCCACGTGGTGGTGACCCTTGAATACCGCATTGACCCGGCCCGCGCCGACGCCTTCGTCGCACTGATGCAGCAAAGCCGCCGCAGCCGGCTGCGCCAAGGCGCCCTCAGCTGGGAGTTGCTGCATGACTTGGGCGAACCCGGTCGTTATGTCGAACAAGTCGTCGATGAATCATGGACTGAGCACTTGCGGCGTTTTGACCGTGTCACCGCCGCCGACGTTGCTTTGCGCGACCGCAAGCTGGCTTTTCACATTGCGCCAGAGCCGCCGGTGGTCACGCGCTACGCGATTGAAAGCTAGGCGCGCCGTTGTACGGTTTTAAAATCGCTCGTGAGACGCCAGATATCGCCACTGCCCGACCGGCAAGTGGCCTAAATTGACACGGCCAATGCGGACCCGCTTGAGACCGGTGACGAACAAACCCACCTGCTCGCACATGCGGCGAATCTGTCGCTTTTTTCCCTCTTTCAGCACAAAGCGGAGTTGCTCGGGGTTTTGCCAAGCCACTTGGGCCGGCTTGAGTGGCACGCCGTCCAGGCTCAGGCCGTGGCACAAACGCTGCAACTGCTCAGCCGGAAAAGCGCCCTGCACATTGACTGTCTCAGCACCGTAGCTGACGCGCACCAAGTATTCTTTTTCTATCTCGGAGTCTTCGCCGATCAGTTGGCGCGCCACGCGACCGTCCTGCGTCAGCACCAAGAGGCCGATGGAATCGATGTCGAGCCGACCCGCCGGCGCCAAACCACGCAGTTGCTCGTGACCCCAGCGCATGCGGCTGTTGCACTCAGTCCACCGATTTTGCGGCTGTACCAGCACCACCGCCGGCTCGTGCCCGTCTTCAGCTTGGCCGCTGACATAACCGACCGGCTTGTTGATCAAGATCGTGACCTGCTGGCGCTGCTGATGCTCGGCCTGCTGCGCCACTTCAATGCGGTCGCTGGGCGACACCGGTTGCCCCATCAAGGCTGGCTTGCCGTTGACACGAACCCAGCCGCGGTCGATCCAGTCGTCGGCTTCGCGGCGCGAACACATGCCAAGTTCAGCCATGCGCTTGTTCAGACGGATGGTGGCAGGGCCAGTGGCCGGCGACGCGGCGGACGTCACGGGCTTGGGAATGCGGCGAGCGCCGGAGGGAGGGAGTGGTGCGGTCATGAAGCGTCCATTTTGCTACAAGACCCGCCAATCGCAGCAAACGGTCATTCCTCAATATAGAATGAATTTACCGGTGAGTACCAGCTTGTCTGCCGCCGGTCAACATTCATAACACAGGAGACTTTTTTACCATGCATTTTCAGACCATTTTGGGCGCCGCTGTTTTGGCAACTTTGGCCAGCACCGCTTTTGCCCAACAAGCCGCCGCGCCCGCCGCGCCACCCTCTTGGAAACAAGGCATGGCCCCCGAACTGGCGACGTCCACGCTGCACCCTTTTGCGCCGCACCTGACCGGACGGCCGGTGAGCGACCTGAAATTGGACCAACTCAAACTTCCAAAAGGCTTCAAAGTTGAAGTCTGGGCTGAAGGCGCACCGGAAGCCCGCTCGCTGGCCTTGGGCGACAAAGGCACTGTGTTTGCGTCCAACCGCAACCTGTCGAACGTTTACGCCATCGTCGACAAAGACGGCAAACGCGAAGTCAAGACCCTGCTCAAAGGCAAAATTGCGCCGAACGGCTTGGTTTTTGACAAAGGCACGTTGTACGTCGCCGAGCGCAATCGCATCACGCGCTACGACAACATTGAAGCCAATCTGGACAACCCCGGCGAAGGCACGGTGGTGATTGACAACCTGGACCCGACCAACCAGACCGGTCATTTCTGGAAATACCTGGTCATGGGACCGGACGGCAAGCTGTATTTCAACATCGGCTCGCCACAAAACATCACCATGCCAACTTACAACGAGGCGTCTATTTTGCGGGTCGACCCGAAGACCGGCGTCATGGACAACTATGCCCAGGGCGTGCGCAACAGCGTTGGCATGGCCTTTCACCCGGTCACCAAGCAACTCTGGTTCACCGAGCATGGCCGTGACTGGCTGGGCACCGACTTGCCGAACGACGAGCTGAACGTGGCGACGAAAAAAGGCGAGCATTTTGGCTTTCCGTTCTGCCACCAAGGCGACACCCTTGACCCGGTCTATGGCGTCAACCGCACTTGCAGCGAGTTCAAACCACCGGTCATGAAGTTGGGCGCCCACATTGCGCCGCTGGGCTTGAAGTTTTACACCGGCAACATGTTTCCGGCTGAATACAAAAACAGCATGCTGATCGCGCAGCACGGCTCATGGAACCGCAACCCCAAACAAGGCTATAACCTGATCCGCGTCAACGTCGATGCCAAGGGCAACGCCACCAAGCACGCCTTCATCGACGGCTTCTTGGAAAACGAGCAGGGTGATCCACCAATGTGGGGCCGTCCGGTCGACGTGTTGCAGATGAAGGACGGTGCGATCTTGTTTTCTGACGACTACAACGGCATCATTTACCGCGTGAGCTACGCCAAGTAAAAGCATGACATCACGCCAACCCACGCGTTCAATCAACGCGCGGCGCTGGAGCACAACGGCGGCCCTGAGACTGGCCGCCGTTTTTGTGCTCACATCGCTTACATCACTGGCCCAAGCGGGCCTCGAAGAAGGTCGCGTCAAAGCGCAGGCCTGCGTCGCCTGCCACGGCGCAGACGGCAATTCAGCCATCCCGACGATTCCGTCACTCGCTGGCCAGCCCCGCCAGTTCATCGTGACAGCGCTGTACATGTTCCGCGAAGGGCGGCGCAAAAACGAGGTCATGGCACCGTTTGCCGCCAACTTGAGCAATGCGGATCTGAACGATCTGGCGGCTTACTTCAGCACTCAAAAAATGACCCCGCCGAGCGGCCAAGCCAGCCCCGAAACCATCGCCAAAGGCCGCGTCATCACCGTCGCCAACAACTGCGTCGCTTGCCACACCGCCGCGCTGGTCGGCCAGCAGCAAATGCCCCGATTGGCAGGCCAGCACAAGCCTTATTTGTTAGCGCAACTCCAAGCCTTCAAGGCCAGGACACGCGGCGATTTAGACGGCACAATGACGTCGGCCGCACAGGGCCTGGTGCTTGAAGATCTCGACCTGTTGGCCGACTATTTGTCAACTTTGCAAGCCCCTTGACAATCATCCTCTAGGACGTTTTTCTCGCCGCTCAACTTGTATTTCTGCAACGCCATTTTTTAAAAACATCAGAGACGCACCATGCCATCGAAAAAAGCCCTGACCCGCCGGCGTAGCCCACAACTCAAACGTGCCGTTGAGGGCGCATCGTGGGCCTTGCTGCTGGCCGGTGTCGCACCGTTGACCGTCGCGGCCCAGTCGCTGGAAGAAGTGGTCATTTCAGCCACGCGGTCTGAGCAGCGCAGCTTTGACGCGCCGGCGGCAATCAGCGTGGTCGACCGCGACACCATCCAGAACGGTGGACCGCAGATCAACCTGTCGGAATCTCTGAATCGCGTGCCGGGCCTGACCATTCTGAACCGGCAAAACTACGCACAAGATTTGCAGTTGTCGATACGCGGCTTTGGTGCCCGCACGCCGTTTGGCATTCGTGGCATTCGGCTGCTGATCGACGGCATTCCGGCGACCACGCCCGACGGTCAGGGCCAAGGCTCGTCCATCAGCCTGCCGTCCACCGAGCGCATCGAGGTGCTGCGCGGCCCGCTGGCGCTGATGTACGGCAACTCCTCCGGCGGCGTGATCCAAGCCTTTACCCGCGATGCCCCTGAAGTGCCCGAGTTCACAGCGCAGGCTTACACCGGCTCGTTTGACATGCGCCGCACGGCCTGGCAATACGCCGGCCGCATCGGTGACTACGGCTTGGTCGCCGACTACAGCACCTTTGACACCAACGGCTTCCGGGACAACAGCAAGACCCAACGCACACAGTTCAACGGCAAGCTTAGCTTCAACCCGAACGAGCAGACGCAGGTGAACGTGGTCTTCAACCAGTTCGACATGCCGCTGGCGCAAGATCCGCTGGGGCTGAGCGCTGCACAGGTAGCAGCTAATCCGCGCCAAGCAGTGACCAGCTCGGCTAGCAATCCGCCGACTGCAGCATCTCTTTTTGTCAGGAAAATCACCAGCCAGAACCAGCTTGGCAGTTCCGCGACTTACACGCTGGACGCCGACCGCTCAGTGACAGCACGCGCTTACTACGGCGTGCGCGAAAACCTGCAGTACCAATCCACGAACAAATGGGTTGGCTTGAACCGGGATTACTACGGTGCGGGTCTGCAGTACAACGAAAAAACATCGCTGGTAGGCAGACCGGTGCGCTTGGCGGCTGGTTATGAATTCGACTACTCCACAGAGCGGCGCCAAGGCGGCGACTCGCCCGGCGGCGTCAAGGCATCAACCGCGCTGAACCGCAACGAAGACAACCGCGCACAAAACAGCGACTTTTTTGTGCAGGCCACCACACTGGCCACCGACCACATTTCAGTAGTAACGGGTCTGCGCTCCAGCACCGTCAGTTTATCCAGCCAAAGCTACATGCCGGGACCAGATAACACTGGCACTGTCACCTACCGAGCCAGCAGCCCGGTGGTGGGCCTGACCTACCACGCCACCGACAACCTGAATCTGTACGCCAACTACGGCCAAGGTTTTGAAACGCCGACGTTGGCAGAAGTCGCCTACACCGGCAGTGGCACGAGCCCGAAGTTCAATCCTTTGTTGCAAGCTGCCAGCAGCCAGCACTACGAAATCGGTGCCAAGTGGTTGCCTAGCCGCACATCGCGGGTCGACCTGACGGCTTATCAAATTGATTCCCGCGACGAAATCGTGGTCTTGACCAGCAGCGGCGGCAGCACCTCTTACAAAAACGCGCCAGGCACCCAACGCCGCGGCGTGGAACTGTCCGCCACTGACTGGCTGACACCGCATGTCAGCGCGCTGCTGTCGTCGTCGTGGATTGACGCCACCTTCACGCAGGCCTACCCCAACTATGTGAATCCCTCGATGATTGGCAACACGGTCGCAGCCGGCAACAAAATGCCCGGCATCCCGCAGCACTTTGTTTTTTCAGAGCTGCTGTGGACCAGCCAAGCGATGGGCGCAGGCAAGCGGGCCGCGGCACTGGGCACGCGCGCTGGCTTTGAGCTGGTCAGCGCCGGCCGGCTGTATGCCAACGACACCAACGTGTACGGGGGCTCAAGCGCTTCAGCACCCGGCTACACCACCCTCAACGCCAAAGTCAGCCAAGGCTGGGCACTGGGAAATAATCTGCTGACAGCCTACGCGCGCGTTGACAACCTGACCGACAAACAGTACGTCGGCTCGGTCATCGTCAACCAGTCATCCGGCCAGTTCTACGAGCCAGCCCCTGGCAGAAACTGGACGCTGGGTTTGCGTTTTGTCATGCCCATGTAGACAGCCTCAAACCGGCTTGAGGCCGGCTTAAGGCATCAGGCACTGCGCAGCGTCACAGAATACTGCTGCGCAGCGCCGCCAAGTTCAACACCCGCAGACCGCCGTATTCAATCCGGATCGTGCCCTGAACCTGCAAGGTGCTCAAGGCCTCGTTGACGCGCTGCCGTGACAGGCCAACCAGATACGCCAGCTCCTGCTGAGTGATGCGCAAAATGTCGCCAACACCGGGGTACAGCACCGGGTTGAACAGCGCAGCCAGGCTGCGCGCCACGCGCAGATCAGGGTTGTTCATGCGGTCAATTTCGCGCGCGGCAATGAACTGCCCGAGCCGCTCGTTGAGTTGGTTCATCACAAAGCGGTTGAAGCCGATAGAGTGGTCCAGCAACCAATGAAACGTCTCCAACGGTAAGCCGGCCACGACGCTGTTGCGCAAGGCTTGAATGTTGTAGCGATAAGGCTCGCGTTTCAGGGCCGTGCCCTCGCCAAACCAGCCACCCGGCGGCACGCCGGTGAAGGTCATGGTCATGCCCTGCGCGTTGTCAGCGCTCATTTTGAGCAGACCCTCCACCACGCCAAACCAGTAGGTCACCGGCCTGCCAATCCGGCAGATGAAATCACCCGCGCCTGCGTCTGCCACCACCAACTCGGTTTCAGCCCGCTCGCGCTCCACCGGCAGCAACAGCGGCAACCATGGAACCCCCTGCAGTTCGGCCAACGAAGGGCGTCGGCGCCGATGGTGCAAGGGCAAACCTTGGTTGGATGCAAGTTGCAGAGACATGAGCGAGCGACCCCAGTTAAAAAATTAAAAAATCCAGCCAGCCATGCCGTTTGTTGAATGCGCGCAGACTGGATCGGCTTGACCTGACTTGAAAGACTGAGCGTAACGGCTCAAGCAAGGAGCCGACCAAGGGAAAATCCTAAGAGGAATAACCCTTACTTTGTCGCCAGAACGACAACTTGACGTCAAACTGAGTCGTAGTATCCGCAACGTACTGTGCAAGACAAAGTCCGACCGGACCGCCAGCAAGAGAGATCAGCCCATGCAGACCACGTTTCCCAGACTGCTCCTGAAACACGCTGCCGAACGGCCGACCGCGCCGGCCATGCGCGAAAAAGAATACGGCATCTGGCAAGCCCACAGCTGGGCCGACATGGCCAGCTTGGTTGAGCAGATCGCCTGCGGCCTGCACTTGGCCGGACTGACGCGTGGCGAGCACATGGTGGTGATTGGCGGGAATCGGCCGCGGTTGTACGCCACCATGCTGGCCGCCCAAGCGCTGGGTGCCATTCCGATTCCGCTGTACCAAGATGCCGTTGGGGCCGAATGCGTGTTCCCCATCACCAATGCCGACGTGCGTCTTGCGATGGTGGAAGACCAGGAGCAAGTCGACAAGCTGCTCGAAATCCGTGACCGCTGCCCCGACTTGGCTACGCTCATTTACGACGAGCCCCGCGGTCTGCGCAACTACGAAGAGCCCGGCCTCAGTTCGCTCGACGCTCTGATAGACGCAGGCCGCGTGTTTGCACAAAGCCACCCGCACTTTTTCACGGGTGAAATTGACAAAGGCCAAACCGACGACGTAGCGGCCATGTTTTTCACCTCCGGCACCACGGGCAATCCCAAGGGCGTGGTGCACACCCACAACAACTTAATCGACCGCGCACAAGCCGGCGCCGAGTTCGACAAACTCAGCGCGGCCGAAGAAGTGCTGGCGTATTTGCCGCCGGCCTGGATCGGCCAGAACATCTTCAGCTACGCGCAGTGGCTGTGCTGCGGCTACGTGGTGAACTGCCCCGAAAACGCCAGCACCGTCACCATCGATTTGAAAGAAGTCGGGCCGACTTATTACTTCGCCCCGCCGCGCGTTTTTGAAGGCCTGCTGACCAGCGTGATGATCCGCATGGAAGACGCGGGCCGTCTCAAACGGCACATGTTTCACTATTTCATGGACGTGGCCAAGCGCGTCGGCCCTGACCGCATGAACGGCCAACCCATCGGCGTTTTTCAAAGCCTGCTGTACGGGCTGGGCAACCTGATGGTTTACGGCCCGCTGCGCAACAACCTCGGCTTCTCA
>JBBAPN010000072.1:0-8150 GCA_040400815.1 Polaromonas sp.
AGATTGATCGCCACGGATTTGAAGGGCTGACCGGCAAAACGGCTGGCGAAATATGCCGACCAACCTGATGTTGAAGACTCATTTTCAGCAGTCTCAGTTCCAGCATTTGCAGCGGACTCAACCAAGCCAAGCGGTCGCACGGCGACATCAAAACCGCAGTTGGATGGCCGCAAGGGCAGCACGTCAATGCCGCGCTGCGCCAACAAGGGCACCCACGCACCGTCAGAGCCCAGCCGCGACCAGCTGCCACCGCCCAGCGCCATGACAACGGCATCGACCTGCACCAGTTGCTCGCCCGATGGCGTTGCAAATCTGAGCGCGCCGTCGTCAGCCCAGCCGAACCAACGATGCCGCATGGAGAACTGAACGCCAGTCGCCCGCAAACGATGCAGCCAGCTGCGCAGCAAGGGCGCGGCCTTCATATCTTTCGGAAAAACCCGGCCCGAGCTGCCGACAAAGGTGTCCACACCCAAGCCTTCGGCCCATTGACGCATCTCAGCACCGCCGAGGTCGGCCAGCAAGGGTTCGAGCAAGGCGGCGCGCTCGCCGTAACGCGCGTTGAACGCAGCGGGCGGCTCGGAATGTGTGAGGTTCAGGCCGCCTTTGCCCGCCAGCAAAAACTTGCGGCCAACCGATGGCATGGCGTCAAACACCTGCACCGACAGCGCAGGGCCAGCGCGCGACAAAATTTCAGCCGCCATCAGGCCCGCAGGACCGCCACCAATGACAGCCACGCGGCGGACAGCGGTACCGGTTGACAAGGAAGGTGTGTTGCTCAAGAAAAAGTCCATTCGCGCCAAGCAACTATCGGGTCAGAGTCAAGCAGCCAACGACCGGACAGCGCTAGGCAAACTTCAATTATCACAGTTCCGAATTCGGAATTTTTAGATTTCCCAATCCACTTCAAGCAGCTTCCCCTGCGCCGTCAAAAAGGCCGCCTTGACCGTTTGACCAGGGTAAACCGCCTGCACCGCAGCGCAGTAGATCTGCATTTGCGCACGCAGTTCTGGCAGGTCTTGCGGCGCGGCGTTGGACTTGTAATCCAGCACCCACCAATGGCCTTCGTGCCCCGCGTCTTTTCGTTGCACCAAACGGTCTAGGCGCAGGCTTTGCCCCTCGTAAGCCAGCTCAACCTCGTTGCCCTGCCAGTTGACGACCGCTGGGCTCCAGGCCCACGCACCAGCGCCAGCCAAGACCGCTTGGGCACCGGCCAAGGCCGCTTGGGCTTGCGCCACATCCAAGCGAAACTCGCGGGTGATGGCCCGCACATGTTGTTCAGACATAGCCCCCCATTCAAGCAAACGGTGCATGGCCTGACCGGTTCGCGAGGCCGCCGAATCAGTCGCTGGTTTGGCGATGGCCACAGCCAGCAAAGGCGCGGGCGGCAGCTCGGGAAAGTCAATCACCGACACGGCAGTCAGCTCTGTCGCCACCGCCGTCAGGGTCGGCTGCGGCCACTCTGCCGCCAACGCGTGCAGCCGCAGCCACCAGCTGCCCGGGGCAGCACGGTACGGCTCAATCGACGACATCGCCAGCGTTGTCTTGGCCCGCGTCAGGGCCACGTACAAGGCGTTGAGTTCTTCGCGGTGACGCTCGTCTTTCTCGGCTTGCAAGGCATCGGCACAGCAAGCCGGCGGACGGCTTTCGCTGACCAGAAAAACGAAGCGGTGCGGCACGGCAGATTCGCCCGGCCAGTCGACCAGCACGCCCATGCTGTCAGCGCTGCGCGGCGGCGTGTCGGTGTCGAGCAGCAGCACGGCCTCGGCTTCCAGCCCCTTGGCACCGTGGATGGTCAAGAGCCGCACCGCCTCTTGACTGACGGTTGCCGGTGCCTGAATGCCGCCGGCTTTGAGGGCCCGCACCAAGCCGTACGGCGTGGTGTAGCGACCGCCATCGACTTGCAAAGTCACCGCCAGCAAGGCGCGCAAGTTGGCCAGCACAGCCACGCGCTGCGCGTCAGGCGCGGCAGCGGCAAAGCGCGCCAACACATCACCGTCGTCGTAGATGGATTGCAGCGCGTCGTGCGGCGGCAGCGTGTCCAACCAATTTTTCCAACGCACCAATTTCAGCGCGACACCGGTCAAGCTGTGCGCGTCGGCGGTTTGCAGTTCTGCCAGTGGACTCGCTGCATCGTCCTGCAACAACTGGTACCACGGCTGGCTGAGTCTGCGCTGCGCCAGAGCGAGCTGGACCAACGCCGTGTCATCGACGCCAAACAGCGGCGATCGCAAAGCCCGCGCCAGCGACAAATCGTGTTGCGGCGAGACCAGCGCGTCCAACAGCGCCACGATGTCTTGCACTTCGCAGCAGTCAATCAAGGCGGTTTTTTCGCCGATCTGGGCGGGAATGTTGAGCGCGCGCAATTCATTTTGCAAAGGCAATAAGCCCGCGCGTTTGCGCGACAGCACCATGATGTCGGTGGGCTTGAGCGGTGCAGTCTCAAGTTGCAAAGCAATCCAGGCGGCGGCTTGGCGCGCTTCCAGCGTGCGCAGCGTTTCTTCGGGGACTTCGCGGGGTTGCGTCAGGCTGTCGCGCCAATCTGTAGGCTCTGCTTCGTCAGACTTTTCAACTTTCACGCGCATGATCGGCGGCAAGCGGCCGACCGCGCCCAGCTGCGCGGAGTCCGTGCTGTGCGCACGAAATCCATCGTAGCCGTCGACTTCAACGGCTTGCGCCATGGCTGCATTGACGGCGCTGATGACGCCTTGCGCGTTGCGGCGGGTGTGGTCGCAACTCAGCAAGTCACCGCCCAGCCCGTTCTGCACAAAAGCTTGGGCCGCCCTAAACACCTGCGGTTCGGCACGGCGGAAGCGGTAAATACTTTGCTTCGGGTCGCCAACGATGAAGACGCTGGGCGCTTGACCGGCGCCGGTGTAGCTGCCCAGCCAAGCCAGCAACGCCTGCCACTGCAAGGGATTGGTGTCTTGAAATTCATCGATCAACAAATGACGCACGCGGGCATCGAGTTTTTCTTGCACCCAGCCCGACAACACCGGATCGCCCAGCATGACCAATGCAGCGCGTTCGACGTCATTCATGTCGACCCAACCGCGTTCGCGCTTGAGGGCAGCGAACTCAGCCATCAGCAAGCGCGTCAAGCGCGCCATGCGCTGCTGATAGGCCCAAGCGTCGTGTTGATGGCGGGCAGCGGCCACGGCCAGCACGAGTTCTTGGGCTTCCCGCACGGTGCTGATGCCAACTATTTTTTCGCCAAACTTGCGGGCTTTGCCGTCGGCCGTCAGCAAAGCCAAGTACACAGCGCCTCGGTCACCTTCGGTCAAGGCGCGCTCCAACTCAGCGCCTTTGGCCGAAAAAGTCACCGCGGACGCACGCCCCAAAGCGATAGCGGCATCGACCAGCAGTTGGTGTGCTGGGCTGGTGGTGAAAGCATCTTCTGGTTCATCCAAGTCAGCGAACGCTGGGAATTGCTCGCCAAAGGACTTCACCGACTCGTCGGTCACGCCGGCCGCGTCGGCCAGCGCGAACTCGACCCGTTTGTCGAGCGCTGCCTGCAGGGCTTTGTCAGTTTGCGAGCGGCCATAATCAAAGACGACAGCTTCGAAGTCGACCTTCAAGGCCGGGGTGTTAACCAGCGCTTGGTAATAACGCCGCCAGACCAGTGCCCGGGCTTGACTGTCGTCTTCCAGCAAGTCGTAATTGACCGGCAAGCCCAGGCTTTGCAAGACCGCCACCGGGGCGCTGCGTAACAAGGCCGCAAACCAGCCATGAAACGTGCGAATTTGCACCGACCGGCCGGTGGCCAGCATGCCCGCATACAAGCCTTGAAGCTGCGTTGCCAAGCGCGACGCCGTGGCCTCGTCGTGCAGGCCGGGCACACCGCGAATCTGCAACTCGTGCAGCAGCTTGGCGCGGTCTGCGTGGGTAAATTCGGTGAGCCATTCGTAGAGTCGTTCACGCATTTCGCCAGCCGCACGCTTGGTGAAGGTGATGGCCAAAATCTCCTGCGGCTGCAACGCATATGAGCCATCGGTGGCGGCTTTTTCTGCGCCTTCAAGCAAAGCACGCACCATGCGCGAGACCAGCATCCAGGTCTTGCCAGCGCCCGCGCAAGCCTCGACCGCCACGCTCCGACGCGGGTCGCAGGCAATGGCGTAAAAAGCGTCGGCCGAGACCCGCGCGCCGTTGCGTTCGTAAGCGGCTGGCTGCGTCATGCGGCCACCCGAAAGTCACGGCGGCACAGGCCGCGGGCATCGCAATAGTCGCAGGCCTTGCCTTCGCCGATGGCTGGCAAACGCGCACCCTCGGCGATGCGGCTCATGTCACTCAAAATACTGCCGATCAACTCGTCTCGCAAGTCCACGATGGCCTCTTGCGGATAGCTTTTGGTCGGCTCTTTTTCACCCAAGTTCACATAGGCGGCGCTCAAAGGATCATCACTCAGCAGCGCCGCATAAAACGGCAGCTGTGTGTCTTCTTGCGGGTCGTTGATGCGGTCTGCGGTGGTGCTGCGGGACTCGGTTTTGTAATCCATCACCATCGGCTGGCCATCAGGCAGGCGGTCAATTCTGTCGATCTTGCCCATCAGCGTGAGTGGGCCGATCGGCATTTCTTTCCATTGCTCGGCCTCGGCAAATTGCGCGCCTGAGGCTTCATGACCGGTCAACCACAGCAGGTAGCCCGCACGCACCTTTGTCCACGCGGCGGCAAAGGGCAAAAACTCGCTGTCGGACAGTGCCATCTCCCGCGTGGCACGTTCAGCGGCTTGGTTCATCATCAGCACCCGCTCAGGCACTTCGGCGGTCGGGGTTTGCTTCAGCGCCACGTGAAAGTGACTGAGCAGGGCATGCAGCCAATTGCCAAAATCGCGTTTGCCCAACTCGCCTTCCAGCTCCTCGACGGCTTGCAGTTTGAGCTGGCGCATCGCAAAAAACCGGTAGGGGCAGCGGCGCAAATCTTCATACGCGCTGGCGGACAAGCGCACCACCGGCAGCGCTTGACCTATGGGCGCTGGCATGGGTGTTGGCTGCAGGGTGAGCGCACGCTGAACGCGCGGATCTGCCGCGAGAATGACCTCGGGGTCAAGCCGCAAGGCTTGCACGAAACCGCTCGGCATGATGCGCTCGCCGCCTTCGCTGTTGCGCCACAGCACGTCGACCGGGTTGAACTGCAAGGTGTACAGCCAGGCCGCCCGGGCCGCAGCAGCCAGCGTCTCGCGTGAAGGCAAACCCAGCAACGCGCGTTGGGCTGGCGTCCACTGACCGGGCGGCTCGGGCGACACCGGCAAACGGACTTCATCAGCACCCGGAAACACCACCGCCTGCATCGGCCGGCCCAACAATTGGCTGAGCGGCAAGATCACCACTTGTGCCTCGGGCGGGTGCTCAGGCGTGAAGCTGGCCGACTCCAGCACCTGGTTGACCCAGGCAGTGAAGTCGCGCAGGCTCATGCGCGCACCAAAGGTTTCGAATTCGTTTTCTAGGCCTTCGCGCAGCCGCAGCGCGTCCAGCACGGCCTGCCCGGCGGTGTCGTTGAGCAAGGCTTCCCATTGCTTAGAAGCCTGCAGCGCGCCACGCAGCGAGCGCAGCCACAGCATCAGGGCTTTGCCGCTTTGCAAGCTCGCCAGCAACGGGGCCGCCAATCCGGCCAGCGCGGCACTGGCGGTCAGTGCAGCGGTTTCAGCATGGCTGACCGAACGCCATTCGCGCACACCGATTTTGCGCAATTCGATTTCGGCTGCGGTGACGGCCGCTGCATTAAAGACAGGCGCATTTTTCAGCCAGTCCAGCATGGCGTCGGTCGAGGCGTCCCAAGTCGCCGCCCGCAGCAGGCTCATCAGCGCCGCCGCCGAACGCGTGGTCGACAGTTTCCAGCCGGTTTCGTCGCGCACGGCCACACCTTTGTTGGCGAGCATGGCACGCACGCGCCGCGTCAGCACGCGGTCTTGCGCCACCAAGGCAACCGGCAAACAGCCTTGACCGAGTCGCGCCAACACGCAGGCGGTGGCGCGCTGCGCCTCGTCTTCGGCATCTTGCGCGAGTTGCAATTCTGGGGGCGTTTCTTGACTTGGCAACTCGTCATCAACCAAACGCAAAGTCACTGCGCGCTCGCCCCACTGCGCCTTCAAGGCGTCGGTCAGCGGATCGGTCTGAAAACCTTCCAGCACCAACAATAAATTACCCGTGGCGTTGAACAAAACATCGGTCGGGTAGGCCGAGGTAGACGCCCAAGCCACAGCGATCTGCCCCACCGCCGACTCCAGCGCCAGCAGCGGCGCGTCCATGCCGGCCGCCAACAAACCACCGAGGCGCTGCCCCCACTCAGGGCGTTGTGCTGGCGGCAAAGCAGCAGCCAACCGCGCCACCGACCAAGCCGACTCCACCAAACGAGCCGCCAACAGGTCTTTGTGTGCGCCCAAACCGGCGCGTTCCAACAACCCGGCGGCCGTCAACAAGTCACAAGCCGCGTCCATCCGTATGTCGCTGACCGCGGGCTCAAAAGGCCCTTCCAACGGCGCCTGCAAACTGTTGGCCCAGTTCATCGTGGTTTCGAAGCGCGGCACAAACGAAGCAGTGCCTTGCGCCGCCCAAGCCGTGCGGGCCTGCTGCATCAACTGCGCATAGGGCACTAGCACCACGCAGGCCGCCGGGTGCAAGCCGCGGCTGGCGATGTGGTCGTGGATTTGTCGGGTCACGCGGGACCAGCTGACATCGATGAAGTGGGTTGGGATCACAGGAGAAAATTGAAGTTTGGCTATCCGGGTCATAGAAAAACACAAGGCAAGGCTATCAGCTCCGGGCCTTGCTTTCTGCCACAATGACAGTAACGTTAACCGTATCTTGCAACCCCTTTTGAAGGAGCCCTCATGGCCAACGAACTGATCAAACATACCACCGATGCCACCTTCGAAGCCGACGTGCTCAAGTCGACCCAACCTGTGTTGGTCGACTACTGGGCCGAGTGGTGCGGTCCTTGCAAGATGATTGCGCCCATTCTCGATGAAGTCGCCACCAGCTACGAGGGCAAACTCCAAATTGCCAAGATGAACGTCGACGAGAACCGCGACATCCCAGCCAAGTTCGGCATTCGCGGCATCCCAACGCTCATGTTGTTCAAAGACGGTGAACTGGCCGCGACCAAAGTCGGTGCTTTGAGCAAGTCTCAATTGACCGCCTTCATCGACCAGCAACTGGCCTGAAGTCCCGCCTAAAAAGAAGCTCTGCGGAGCTTCTTTTTTTTCATCAGCGTTGAGTCTTGTGCCCTAGCGCACTGCAGAGCCTGACAAACCCTCCTTTTTTTCCTGTCATAATTCTTCTCGCTCCCTGCTGTCTTCTATACAGCGATTGCGGATTCCAGCATTGACCGCCGGTTTTAGAAATTCACTTCTGAGCCGTCACCTCGCTGATTCGACTTATCCAACCTCCCCCCGGTTTTTCAGTTGAACTCTCCTCGAAGAGTTTTCATTACGCAGGTCACCCCATGCACTTAAACGAACTCAAGGCACTGCACGTGTCTGAAGTCCTCAAGCAAGCCGAAGCCCTTGAGATCGAAAACGTTGGCCGGATGCGCAAGCAAGAACTGATGTTTGCCATCATCAAGAAGCGCGCCAAGACAGGTGAAACCATCGTCGCCGACGGCGTCTTGGAAGTGCTGCCCGATGGCTTCGGCTTTTTGCGCGCACCGGATTCGAGCTACACCGCCTCGACCGACGACATCTACATCAGCCCAAGCCAGATCCGCCGCTTCAACCTGCACACCGGCGACATGATCGAAGGCGAAGTCCGCACGCCAAAAGACGGCGAGCGCTACTTTGCACTCAACAAGCTCGACAAGATCAACGACGGCGCACCCGAAGACAACAAGCACAAGGTGATGTTCGAGAATTTGACGCCGCTGTTCCCACGCGAGCAGTACAAGTTAGAGCGCGAGATCAAGGGCGAAGAAAACCTGACCAGCCGGATCATCGACATCATTGCGCCTATCGGCAAAGGCCAACGCGCCTTGCTGGTGGCGCCGCCAAAATCCGGCAAGACCGTGATGATGCAAAACATCGCTCACGCCATCACCGCCAACTACCCAGACTCGGTGATGATGGTCTTGCTGGTTGATGAACGCCCAGAAGAAGTGACCGAAATGCAGCGCAGCGTGCGCGGCGAAGTGATTTCATCGACCTTTGACGAGCCCGCGGCGCG
>JBBAPN010000073.1:0-8128 GCA_040400815.1 Polaromonas sp.
TTAAACCAATTGCACGACGTTTCATTACATAAATAATAACTACATCACAGTAAATAAAAGTACCAAGTAGCTCATTTTTTATTTAAAGTGAATTTTTATCCAACGGTAAACTTGCAGGCGTGATGCACCTCGCCCTTCAGCTTGCCAAACAAGCGCAAAACCAAACCGCGCCGAACCCGGCGGTGGGTTGCGTGCTGGTGTCCGCCGATGGCGCGGTGATCGGCCAAGGGCAGACCCAGCCGGCCGGCAGCGCCCACGCCGAAGTGATGGCCCTGCGCGACGCCGCCAGCCGTGGCCGTGCCACGCTAGGCGCCACCGCCTACGTCACGCTGGAGCCTTGCTCGCACCATGGCCGCACTGGCCCTTGTTGCGATGCCTTGATAAGCGCTGGCATTGCCCAAGTGGTCGCGTCGATCGCCGACCCGAATCCGCTGGTCTCGGGCCAAGGTTTTGAGCGGCTGCGGGCGGCCGGCATCCACGTTGAGGTCGGCCCGGGTGCTGAGGCTTCACGTGAATTGAATATTGGGTTCTTCAGCCGCATGCTGCGTCAAACGCCTTGGGTGCGGATGAAGATGGCGGCGTCTTTAGACGGCACCACTTCGCTGGCCAACGGCCAAAGTCAGTGGATCACCTCGCTGGAAGCGCGCACCGACGGCCATGCATGGCGTGCCCGCGCGTCGGCGGTGCTGACCGGCATTGGAACTTTGCTGCAAGACGACCCGAGCTTGGATGTGCGGCTGGTCGAAACCAACCGCCAACCGCACCGCATCGTCATCGACAGCCAACTGCAAACGCCGCTTGATGCGCGAATTTTCAAAGCCGACGGACAGGTGTGGATTTACACCGCCAGCACCGATGCCGTCAAAACCCAAGCCTTGCAAGACCGCGGCGCCAGCGTCACCAGCCTGCCGGGCGCGGGCGGCAAGGTCGACTTGGCCGCCGTCATGCGTGACCTCGGCCAGCGCCAAATCAATG
Source organism: Polaromonas sp. (assembly GCA_040400815.1). Taxonomy (GTDB): domain Bacteria; phylum Pseudomonadota; class Gammaproteobacteria; order Burkholderiales; family Burkholderiaceae_C; genus Polaromonas. The sequence continues at coordinate 976 of JBBAPN010000073.1, forward strand.
AACTGCATGTCGAGGCTGGCTTCAAACTCAATGGCTCGCTGGTGCGCGAAGGCTGGGTCGATGAATTTCTACTCTACCTCGCCCCCAAACTGCTCGGCCCCGGCCAGGGCCTGCTGGCGCTGCCGGCGCTGGACGCGTTGACCGGCGCTGTTCAGCTGGAATTCCTCTCAGCAGACCGCGTCGGACCCGATCTTCGGCTGCTCGCCCGTATGGAAGGGCGCGGTATTTTTTAGTTTTTTCATCCCTCGCCGGCTGTTTTCAGCTTTCTTCACCAACTGATTTAGGGCCTTCGCGCCTTCGCTGCGCGATAGTGGTCATTTCCCTGCGAAAATACTCTATGTTTACCGGAATCATCACCGGCTTGGGGCGCATCGTCGCCGTCCATAGCCTGGGCAGCTCATTGGACCATGGCAAGCGACTCACCATCGAAACGCCAGCGGCTTACCTGAACGACGTCGGTCTCGGCGACAGCATCGCCTTGAACGGCGCCTGCATGACGGCCACCACGCTAGACGCTGCCCACAACCAATTCACCATCGACATCTCAGCCGAGTCGCTGGCCAAGACCTGCGGCCTGACCGAGCTCGGGCCGATCAATCTTGAAAAAGCCCTGCGCGCCAACGACCGACTGGGCGGCCACATCGTCTCGGGCCATGTCGACGGCATCGGCCTCGTCACCTATTTTGCGCAGATTGGCGAAAGCTGGGAGCTGCGGATTCAAGCGCCTGCCGGCATCAGCAAATTCTTGGCCTACAAAGGCTCGATCACCGTCAACGGCGTCAGCCTGACCGTCAACCGCGTCAACGACCTCGCCGGCCCCGGCGATCAGACCACCGGTTGCGAGATCAGCATCAACCTCATTCCCCACACCGTTGAGAACACGGCGCTGGGACATCTCAAGCAGAACGCCCAAGTCAACCTTGAAATCGACCTGATCGCGCGTTACGTGGAGCGCATGCTCCAAGACACCCGAAAGCTTTGAACATGACAGTCGCAATCTCTCCGGTCGACGACATCGTGGCCGACATGGCCGCTGGAAAAATCGTTATTTTGATTGACGAAGAAGACCGCGAAAACGAAGGCGACTTGGTGCTGGCGGCCGACCACGTCACGCCCGAAGCGATCAACTTCATGGCGCGTTTTGGGCGCGGTCTGATCTGCCTGACGCTGACCCGCGAACGCTGCGAACACCTGCAATTGCCGCCCATGGCGCTGCGCAACGGCGACAAAAAGGGCACCGCCTTCACCGTCTCTATTGAAGCCGCTGAAGGCGTGACCACCGGCATCTCGGCGGCGGACCGCTCCCGTACCGTCGAAGCTGCGGTGGCCAAAAACGCCAAGATCGATGACTTGGTGCAACCCGGTCACATCTTTCCGCTGCAAGCGGTCGACGGCGGCGTGCTGATGCGCGCCGGTCACACCGAAGCCGGTTGCGACCTCGCTGGCATGGCCGGCTGCACGCCGGCGGCCGTGATCTGCGAGATCATGAACGACGACGGCACCATGGCGCGCTTGCCAGACTTGCTGCTGTTCGCCGCTGAACACGGGCTCAAAATTGGCACCATCGCCGACCTGATCGAGCACCGCAGCCGCAACGAATCTCTGATTGAAGCGGTTGGCACACGCACGCTGCAAACCGCTTTTGGGGAATTCACCGCCCACGCCTTCAAAGACAAACCCAGTCAAGGCGTGCACTTGGCGCTGGTCAAAGGCAGTTGGACGCCGGACGAAACCATTGACGCCCGCGTGCACGAGCCGCTGTCGATATTCGATGCGCTGGAAGTCGGCCGAACCATGCACTCCTGGAGCCTGGACCAAAGCCTGCAACACATTGCCGACGCCGGCAAGGGTGTTGTCATCTTGCTCAACTGCGGCGAAAGCGGCGCCCAACTGCTGGCCCAGTTTGAAGGCACGGCCCAAGCCAGCCACGGTCCTGTGCGCGGTCGCATGGACTTGCGCTCTTACGGCATTGGCGCGCAGATTTTGCTTGAATGCGGCGTCCATAAAATGAACCTGTTGGGCACCCCGCGCCGCATGCCGAGCATGGTCGGCTACGGCTTAGAAATCGCCGGCTACATTGGCAAGGACATCCACCATGCTTGAGGCGAACCAAGGCCCGCTGGGCCAACTCAACGGGCAGTCCTTGTCAATCGGCATCGTGCAAGCCCGTTACAACGCGAACATCACCGGTGCGCTGGCGGCAGCCTGCATCGCCGAACTTCAGCTGCACGGCATTGACGCTGCCAATATTCACCACATCACCGTGCCCGGCGCGCTGGAAGTAGCGGTCGCCTTGCAGGCCATGGCCGAGACGAAAAAGTACGACGCTCTGATCGCGCTGGGGTGCATCATCCGCGGCGAAACTTACCATTTTGAACTGGTCGCCAACGAAAGCGGCGCGGCCGTGACGCGCTTGGCGCTGGACTACCAAATTCCCATCGCCAACGCAATTTTGACCACTGAAAACCTCGCTCAGGCCGTCGCCAGGCAAGACGACAAGGGCCGTGATGCGGCCCGCGTCGCCATCGAAATGGCAAGCTGCTTGACGCGATTTCCTAAAAGAACAAGATGACCACCACCGCCAAACGCCCACCCCAAACCCGCACCGGTCTGACTGACACCGGCGTCAAAAAAGCCGCCGACAAATCAGCCCGCACGCGCGCCCGCGAGTTCGCCTTGCAAGCGCTGTACCAGTATTTGGTGGGGGGCAACGAAGCCGCCTCGATCGACGCTTTCACGCGCGACTTGGTCGGTTTTCACAAAGCCGATTCGGTCCATTACGACGCGCTGCTGCACGGCTGCATTGAGGGCGCAGCGAGCCTTGACGAATTGATCTTGCCCTTGCTCGATCGCAAGATGAACGAGATCTCGCCGGTGGAGCACGCCATTTTGTGGATTGGCGCTTACGAATTCAAGCAATGCCCGGACGTGCCTTGGCGTGTCGTCATCAACGAATGCATCGAACTGGCCAAAGCCTTTGGCGGCACCGACGGTCACAAATGGGTCAACGGTGTGCTGAACCAACTCGCACCCACTCTGCGCCAGGCTGAAGTCGCCAGCGACAAAGCCAGCTAAGCAGCTCACAAAGCAACCCCCAAAGAAGCCAAGCGAGTCTTGCGTAGCCATGCGAATTTCCCAGCGCGCTCAACGCATTGAGCCCTTTTATGTGATGGAGGTGGCCAAAGCGGCGGCCGAGTTGGCGCAGCAATTCGCTCACACCAGCCAGCCGATGATTTTTTTGAACATCGGCGAGCCTGACTTTAGCGCCCCGCCGCTGGTGCAAGAGGCCGCCGCACGCGCCATCTCCCAAGGTCTCACGCAGTACACGGCGGCCACCGGCCTGCCCGCCCTGCGTGAAAAAATCAGCAATTGGTACGCCACACGCTTTCAGGCCGACGTGGCGCCCAGCCGCATCATCATCACGGCGGGCGCGTCGGCAGCGCTGCACCTGGCTTGTCTCGCGCTGATTGAAGCTGGCGACGAAATCCTCATGCCGGACCCGAGCTACCCCTGCAACCAGCATTTTGTCGGCGCAGCCGACGGCCGCTCCACGCTGATCCCGACCACCGCCGCCGAACGCTTTCAACTCACGGCAGACAAAGTCGCCGCAGCCTGGGGGCCAGACACCCGCGGCGTCATGCTCGCCTCGCCGTCCAACCCGACCGGCACCTCGATCGCGCCCGACGAGCTGCAGCGCCTGCACAGCCTGGTGCACAGCCGCGGCGGCATCACCCTCATCGATGAAATTTACCTCGGCCTGAGCTACGACGAGCACTTTGGCCGCAGTGCGCTGACCATGCCGGGTGACTTGGGCCAGAGCGTCATCAGCATCAACAGCTTCAGCAAGTACTTCAACATGACCGGCTGGCGACTCGGCTGGCTGGTCGTGCCCGAAGCGCTGGTGCCGGTGATCGAGCGGATGGCGCAAAACCTGTTCATCTGCCCCAGCACGTTGGCACAACACGCCGCCCTCGCCTGCTTTGAACCCGAGAGCTTGGCCGAATACGAACGCCGCCGCGCTGAATTCAAAGCCCGACGTGACTACTTCATCCCTGCGCTGAACCGGCTCGGTTTGACGGTCCCGGTCATGCCCGACGGCGCTTTTTACGCTTACGCCGATTGCAGCCAAGCGGTTCAAAAATTCGGTCTTCGCTCCGGTCAGCCCGATGGCACCGGCGGCAGTTGGGACTTCGCCTTTGAACTCATGCAGCGCGCCCACCTGGCCGTGGCGCCGGGCCGCGACTTCGGCCGGGCCGCACCCGACCAGTTCATCCGCTTCTCGACCGCCAGCTCGATGGCGCACCTCCAAGAAGCGGTGGCACGACTGGAGGCTGTGCTTGGTTAATCCAAATAACTTTCAATGGCCGATTCGGGTTTACTGGGAAGACACCGACGCTGGCGGCATCGTTTTTTACGCCAACTACCTGAAGTTTTTTGAACGTGGCCGGACCGAGTGGCTGCGCTCGCTGGGCATTGAACAGCACACTTTGCGCGCGCAAAGCGGCGGCATGTTCATCGTCAGCGAAACCAGCGTGCGTTACCGGCAACCCTCGCGGCTCGACGACGAACTGATTGTTACGGCCAAGCTGCAAGAAAAAGGCCGTGCGTCTTTGATAATCAGTCAGCAAATTTTTCTGACAAACAAAGCAAGCGCCGAGTCACCGACAACGCTGCTGTGCGAGGCAACGATTCGGATTGGCTGGGTCGACGCCGACAGCCTCAAACCGACCCGCATACCCACACCTATTTTGGACAGCCTGGAGTTCCCCTCATGAATCAAGACATGTCGATCGTCAGTTTAATTTTGCACGCCAGCTGGGTCGTGCAAGCTGTGGTGCTGCTGCTGCTGGGCATTTCTATTTCCAGTTGGGCGGCTATCTTTCGCAAGATCGGCTCCCTGCGCCGCGTGGCTGCGCTCAACGAAGAGTTTGACCGCGAGTTCTGGTCAGGCACCAGCTTGAACGAATTGTTTGCCGCTGCCGCCCAACACGCCCACAGTTCAGGCCCGATGGAACGCATTTTTGCCAGCGGCATGCGCGAATACCAAAAACTGCGCGAGCGCCGCGTGGTCGACCCGGGCGCCCTGCTCGACGGTGCCCGGCGTGCCATGCGCGCCAGCTACCAGCGCGAAATGGACGGCATTGAATCCAACCTGTCCTTCCTCGCCACGGTCGGCTCGGTTTCGCCGTATGTCGGTTTGTTCGGCACGGTGTGGGGCATCATGCACGCCTTCACGGGTCTTGCTGCGCTGGAGCAAGTCACGCTGTCAACCGTCGCCCCCGGCATTGCCGAGGCGCTGGTGGCCACCGCCATCGCCTTGTTCGCGGCCATTCCAGCCGTCGTTGCTTACAACCGCTTTGCCCACGACATTGACCGCATCGCCAACAAATTGGAAACTTTCATTGAAGAGTTCTCCAACATTTTGCAGCGCAACTTGGGCGCGCAATCGGCTTCGGGCCACTGAAGCTTGCCATGCCCGCCATCAACTCACGCGGCCGTGGCCGCCGCACCATCAGCGAAATCAACATGGTGCCCTTTATCGATGTGATGCTGGTGTTGCTGATCATCTTCATGGTGACTGCGCCGCTCATCACGCCCAGCATTATTGCGCTGCCGCGCGTCGGCAAAGCACCCGGACAGCCGCCCAAACCGATTCAAGTGCAAATTGACAAAGACGAAAAAATCCAAATCACCGAAGCAGGCGGCAAGCCCCTAAGCACCGCCCTGGCAGAAGTCGGCAGCACGGTGAAGCGTCTGCAGCCGGCTGTCCCGCAGGGCGAGCAAGCCACACCTGTGGTCATCAGCGCTGACAAATCCATCAAGTACGAAACCGTCGTCAAGGTCATGGACGCACTGCAACGCGCTGGCGTGCAGCGGGTCGGCCTGTCGGTTCAAACGGGTCATTGAGCTTGCAGTGCGTCAACCCTTCCCGCCTCAAGTTGCTCTGAGCTGACGCCCCATGCCCAGCACCAACGACCGCCTCGACCTCGTGCCACGCCCAGAACCGGGTGCGCTGCGGGCGTTTTCTTTGGCCGTCGTCGTTCACCTGATGCTGGCCGCCGCGCTGACTTGGGGCGTGAACTGGACAAGCAGCGACCCCAATGTGGCGTTTGAAGCCGAGCTGTGGTCCAACTTGCAACAGGAAGCCGCGCCGGCACTGGAAGCCACGCCTGTTCCGCTGCCTGTGTCGCCCCCGGTGCCGCCAACGCCTGAGCCGGAACCCGTCCCGGTGCCGACCCCAGCCCCGCAGCCACAGCTACCGGCCAAAGTGGAGGCGGCGCCCGACCCAGAGATTGCTTTAGAGCGCGAAAAGAAGCGCAAGAAAAAAGAAGCCGAAGACAAAAAAACAGCGCTCGCATTGATCGAGAAAGCCGACAAAGCGGCGAAAGATAAAGCCGACAAGGCCGAAAAAATTCTCAAAGAAAAGGAGCTTGCGAAAGCCAAAGCCAAGGCCGCAGCCCAAGCCAAACTCGAAGTGCAAAAACTCGAGGCACACAAAGAGCAAGAGGCCAAAAAGCAAGCCGCGGCCGACGCTAAGTTCACCAAAGAAAACATCGCCCGCAGCGTTGCTCTAGCGGGGGCCACTGGCGGACCGGAAGCTAAGGGATCAGCGCTACAGTCGAGTGGGCCGTCGACAGTCTACAAAGGGATACTCAACGCCAAGCTGAGGCCCAACGTGAGTTTCACCGGCGACACCACCAGCAATCCGGTCGCTGAAGTCGAAGTCCGCGCCACGATAGACGGCACCATCACCAGCCAGCGACTGGTCAAATCCAGCGGCAACAAAGCTTGGGACGACGCGGTCATAAGAGCCATCATCCGCATGGCCACTCTGCCACGCGATGTCGATGGACGCATGCACACGTTTATTCTTATTGAGCAAAGTCCCTAAGACTGACCCGGGCGATTCTAAAAGTGCGGCGCTTGTGTGGCAGTCAGTACGCCAAAAAAGACTCCAGGATGCTCTCAAAGGCTACTGCATCACCAGCCCAATGAGTCGGTGCGGTATCTGCCGGAATAAACGCATCAGTCAAACACGCCAAACAGTGTCGATCGACAGATTTGAGCGCTGCATAATGCCCCCTGCTGCAGCGCCTTGCAACCTGACAAGCTTGGGGATGATTGCAAAAACTTGACCGACGCTGAATTCATC
>JBBAPN010000074.1:0-7847 GCA_040400815.1 Polaromonas sp.
CACATGCGCTGGCACATGGTCAATTGACTGCAGACCGACCTTGCCATGTCTTTGACTAAACTATCTGCAACCCTGTTGCCTTTGGTCTGCCCAATTTCTGTTTGTTAATTCGCATGGGCTTTATCGCCTGCTGGTTGGCCAATGCGCTGTTTGCCTGTCAGGCGCCGGCAATGCCGCGCACGCTCTGGCGTTGAGCTTTAGTCGGGGCGGCGAGCACAGTCTGCAACAATTGCAGCCATGGCCCTCGAACTCAATCACCAAGAAATTCTCACCCCGCCCATTCCTTCTGCCACCGTGATGGTGTTGCGCGACAGCCCACGCGGACTAGAGGTGCTGATGGTGCGGCGCCACGGTAACTCCAACGTGCTGGGCGGCGTGCATGTGTTTCCGGGCGGCAAGCTGGACGCGCTGGACTGCCAAACCGCCGCGTCGCAACTGGACCAAAGCGCCGAATTTCTGACGGCCAGCTTGGGTGAGGCGCTGCTTGACAGCGCCACCGGCGTGGGTTTGTACGTGGCTGCTTTGCGCGAGACTTTTGAAGAGTGCGGGCTGCTGCTGTGCGATGAACTGCCGCAGCCAGTGCCAGACGCCTTGCGTCAGCATTTGAAAGACGGCTTGGGCTTTGCTGCCGCGATGGCGCAGCTCGGCTTGTCCTTGCAGACCAGCCGCTTGAAACCTTGGTCGCGCTGGGTCACGCCGCGCGTGCCGTCGGTGATGAACAAGCGCTTTGACGTGCGTTTCTTTGTGGCGCTGGCACCTGCTGGACAAGCGGTGCAGCACGACGACCATGAGGTCACGGAAACGGTTTGGCTGACGCCCGAGGCCGGTCTGCGCCAGTACTGGTCGGGCGAGATCGGGCTGGTGCCAGCGCAGATTTTGAGCCTGAGCCAACTGGTGCGTTACGCCACTGCCGCCGACGTCATGCGTGCGGCCAGCGCCAGACCGCCACCGCTGATTGCGCCCGAAGCCATCGAGCAGGCCGCCGAGCGCACGATCTGCTACCCCGGCGACCCGCGGCATTCGGTGGCCAGCCCGGTGTGGGACGGGCCGACCCGGATGGTTTACCGCAACAACCGCTTTGAACCCGAAGGCGGCTTGGCCGCGCTGTTGGGCTGATCTTTTTGGTGCATGGGCATGCACCTTGATGCGTTGACATAGAGCATCAGCGGTGCTTCAGCACGATCGCGCCCTGTTATGAATCAATTTAATGGTTAAAACAGTGCGTTTATGAGCATTTAATCTTTTCAATGGTTGGCACATTGCGTGCAATAGGAGGAACTGGCCCTCTCAACAATTGGAGATTTTTCATGCACGTGTTGCCCAAGCAACTTTCTCGTTGGCTGTTAACGGTTCCTGTCGCGTTGGCGATGCACGCCGGCGTGATGGCTGAAAGCGTCGCCCGCTACGGCATTTCCATGGCCGATATTCCGCTCACCACCGGGCAGCCAGACCGCGGCGCCGGCGCCTACCAGTTCACCGGCCACACCCTTTATGACCCGCTGGTGGCGTGGGAATCCAACATCGGCACGCGGCCTGGCAAGTTGATGCCGGGTCTGGCCAGCGAATGGAAAGTCGACGCCAAAGACAACAAGAAATGGGTTTTCAAGCTGCGCAAGGGCGCCAAGTTTCATGACGGTTCTGAGTTCAAGGCCGACGCCGTCATCTGGAATTTAGACAAAGTCCTGAACGACAAATCAGCGCAGTTCGACGCCAAGCAAAGCGCCCAAGTGCGGCCGCGGATTCCGTCGATCGCCAGCTACAGCAAGGTCGACGACTACACGGTCGAGATCACCACCAAAGCGATTGACGCGCTGTTCCCGTACCAACTGCCGTGGTTCTTGATCTCCAGCCCAGCGCAGTGGGAAAAACTCGGCCGCGACTGGAATAAATTTGCCACCCAGCCGTCGGGCACAGGGCCGTTCAAGTTGGACAAACTGGTGCCGCGCGAACGCGCTGAACTGGTCAAAAACGCCAGCTACTGGGACAAGAGCCGGATGGCGCAAACCGACCGGATTGTGCTGATCCCGATTCCGGACGCCTTGACGCGTTCCAACGCCCTGCTCAGCGGCCAGGTGGACCTGATAGAAACACCGCCGCCGGACGTGGTGCCACAACTCAAGAGCGCCGGCTTCAAGCTGGTCACGAATGTCACGCCGCACGTTTGGCCGTACCACTTCAGCACCCAGCCGGGCTCACCTTGGTTGGACATTCGCGTGCGCAAAGCCGCCAATCTGGCCATCAATCGCGACGGCATCGTGCAGCTGCTGAACGGTTTGGCAGTGCCGGCCAAGGGCCAGCTCGACAGCTCCAGCCCGTGGTTTGGCAAACCGACTTTCAAACTCGGTTACGACGTTGCCGCAGCCAAAGCCTTGATGACGCAAGCCGGCTACAGCAAAGACAAACCACTCAAGGCCAAGGTCATCATTGCCCAAGGCGGCACCGGCCAAATGTTGTCCTTGCCGATGAACGAGTACATCCAGCAAAGTCTGGCTGAAGTCGGTATTCAGCTGGAGTTTGAAGTGGTCGAATTGGAAACCCTGTACCTGCACTGGCGCAGTGGTGTCAAGGCCGACATGAACGCCGGCAAAGGCATCAGCGCCATCAATCTGGGTTATGTCACGTCGGACCCGTTCTACGGCATCAGCCGCTTTGTCGACAGCCGTTATGTGGCGCCCAACGGCGTCAACTGGGGCGGTTACAGCAACCCGAAAGTGGACGCTGCACTCGACAAGGTTCGCACCAGTTTTGACCCCAAAGTGCAAGACGCCTTGCTCGCCACCGTGCACCAAACCATGGTCGATGAAGCGTTGATGCTGTGGGTCGTGCATGACGTCAACCCGCATGTGTTGTCGCCCAAAGTCAAAGGCTTTGTGCAGGCACAGCATTGGTTTCAGGACCTGACCACGCTGAAGATGTAAACGCTGATGTTGGCCTATGTTTTGAAGCGCTTGCTCTACACCATTCCAATAGCGCTGAGTGTCACGCTGGTGTCTTTCATGCTGGTGTATTTGGCGCCGGGTGACCCTCTGAACGCCATCGCACCAGCCGATGCACCGGCTGAAGTGGTTGAAGCGCTGAAGGCCGCTTACGGCCTGGACCAACCGATACCGGTGCAATACGGCAAGTGGTTGCTGCGAGCTGTGCAGGGCGATTTGGGCAAGTCGATTGCGTCGGGGCGCGAGGTCGCCACCGAGGTCTTGAGCGCCGTCAGCAACACGTTGTTGTTGGCCGGTGTGGCGGGCTTGGCCGGCGTGCTGCTGGGCTGCATCTTGGGCGCACTGGCAGGCTATTGGCATGGCAGCTGGATCGACCGGCTGGCGACAGTGCTGTCGGTGATTGGCGTCAGTATTCCGCACTATTGGCTGGGCTTGGTGTTGACGATTATTTTCTCGACCGGGCTCGGCTGGTTTCCGGCGATGGGCGCGGGGCCGGGTGGCTCGGCCGAATGGCTCTGGGATCTGGAGCACATGCGTTACTTGGTGCTGCCGGCCGTGACGCTGTCGGTGATTCCGCTGGGCATCATCACGCGCACGGTCAGGGCGCTGGTGGCCGACATGTTGGCGCAAGAATTTGTCATGGCACTCAGAGCCCGCGGCTTGAGTCATCAGGCAATTTTTCGGCATGTGGCCAAAAACACCGCGCCTACGGTGCTGGCCGTGGCGGGTTTGCAGTTGGGTTATTTGATGGGCGGCTCGATCTTGGTCGAGACCGTGTTCGCTTGGCCCGGCACCGGCTTTTTGTTGAACACCGCCATCTTTCAGCGCGACATCCCGCTGCTGCAGGGGACGATTCTGGTGCTGTGTCTTTTCTTTGTGGCCTTGAATTTGTTGGTCGATATTTTGCAGCCGCTGATGGATCCGCGCATGGGACGAAGCTGAATGAAAAACACTTTGACTACAGCCGTTATGGCGATGCCTGCGGCTACCGTTGCGCAGGCACCCAGTCGCAGTTTTTGGCTGGTGGTTCTGCGGCAATTGCGGCAAGACCGTGTGGCCATGATCAGCATTGTGGTGTTGGCGATCATCATTGGTGCGGCCATTTTTGCACCCTGGATCGCTCCGGCTGATCCGTTCAAAGCCAGCATGATGAACCGCTTGCTGCCTGTTGGTTCGCCGGGTCACTGGCTGGGCACCGACGAGTTGGGGCGCGACATGCTGACGCGCCTGATGTACGGCGGGCGTCTGTCGTTGCTGATGGGCGTGGTGCCGGTGCTGGCGGCGTTTGTCATCGGCACGTCTATTGGCTTGTTGGCCGGTTATGTCGGCGGCCGCACCAACATGCTGACGATGCGTGTGCTGGATGTTTTTTATGCTTTTCCGTCGGTGCTGTTGGCGGTGGCGATTGCCGGCGCGCTGGGCCCGGGCATGAGCAACAGCTTGATCGCTTTGACGCTGGTGTTTGTGCCGCAGATGGTGCGGATGGCGGAAAGCGTGACGACCCAAGTGCGCCGGCTTGACTACATCGAGGCGGCGCGCATGAGTGGCGCCAGCGCTTTTTCGATCATTCGCGTGCATCTGCTGGGCAACGTGTTGGGGCCCGTGTTTGTGTACGCCACCGGCTTGCTGAGCGTCAGCATGATTCTGGGTTCAGGCCTGTCCTTTTTGGGCTTGGGTGTCAAACCGCCGGAGCCGGAGTGGGGCTTGATGCTCAACACCCTTCGCTCGGCGATCTTTCGCAACCCTTGGGTTGCCGCGATGCCGGGCGCGATGATTTTCATCACCTCGATCGCCTTCAATCTGCTGGCAGATGGTGTGCGGTCTGCCATGGACGTTCGACGATGAGCAGCAACCAGACAGACATGAATGCGATGGACGATTCAGCCGACCGCGGTGGCCCGGCGCAGCCACTGCTGATCGTGCGAGATTTAAAAAAATACTTCCCGGTGCGGGGCGGGCTGCTGGAGCGCGAGAAAAAGTTTGTGCACGCTGTTGACGGCATCAACTTCACGGTGGCCAAAGGCAAAACGCTGGGCATCGTTGGCGAATCCGGTTGCGGCAAGTCAACGACAGCGCGGCTGATTGCGCGTTTGATGGACCCCGACAGCGGCAGCTTGATTTTTGACGGCGAAGGCGTCGGTGAGTTTGGTGGCCTTGAACTCAAAGCCTTCAGGCGCAAGCTGCAAATGGTGTTTCAAGATTCGTTTGCCTCGCTGAACCCGCGCTTGACTATTCAAGAGACCATCGCCTACGGGCCGCGTGAACATGGCTTGAGCCCAGCGCAAGCGAACGAGCGGGCGCGCCAGCTGCTGGCCCGCGTCGGCCTGGAGCCCGAGCAGTTCGCTTCGCGTTATCCGCATGAACTGTCGGGCGGTCAACGCCAGCGCGTCAACATCGCCCGCGCGCTCGCCTTCAACCCGCGCTTGGTGATTTTGGACGAAGCCGTGGCCGCACTCGACAAGTCGGTGCAGGCGCAGGTGCTGAACCTGTTGCAAGAGCTCAAAGCCGAGCATCAGTTGACGTATTTGTTTATCTCGCATGACCTGCACGTGGTGCATTACATCTGCGACGACGTGATGGTGATGTACCTCGGCCAAGTGGTGGAGATCGGTCCGGTCGCGCAAATTTATGGGCAAGCCGCGCACCCCTACACGCGCGCTTTGTTGTCGGCAGTGCCGTCGATGGACCCAGCCCACCGCACCGAAAAATCACCTTTGAGCGGCGACCCGCCGAACCCGATCAACCCACCCGCTGGCTGCCGTTTTCGGACGCGTTGCGAGCACGCTGAAGCGGTCTGCGCTGAACGCGCACCCGCCTTGGTGCCGGCCGTGCAACGGGCCGACCATCTGGTCGCTTGCCACATGAATGACGCGGCCTCAGGGCACACCGCCGCCACCCTCGAAAGCGCCGCATGAACGCGTCCTTGCCTTTGTCTTCCCCTTTTGTGTCGGTCAAAGACCTGAGTGTTAAATTTCATGGCAGCCGCCATGCCCGTGCTTTGAGTCAAGTCAGCTTTGATTTGAAGGCCGGCGAGGTCTTGGGTTTGTTGGGGGAGTCCGGCTCGGGCAAAAGCGTCACCTTGCGCACCTTGCTCAAACTCCACTCGCCCAAAACAACGCGCGTCAGTGGCCAAATCCACGTCGATGGGATCGACGTCATGGCCTTGCAAGGCCGGCCGCTGGAAGCCTATCGGGGCGGTGTTGCTGCCATGGTGTTTCAAGAGGCCGGGTTGGCGTTTGACCCGGTCTACACCATCGGTCAACAGATCACGGAAGTGGTTCGGGCGCATGACGCCATCAGCGAAACCGCGGCCAAAGGCCAAGCGCTGCAGATGTTGGAGCGGGTGCAAATACCGCAAGCCAAGCGCCGCTTTGACGCCTACCCGCACGAACTCTCCGGCGGCATGCGGCAACGCGCCATGATCGCGCTGGCACTCGCCTGCAAACCGAAACTGTTGCTGGCCGACGAACCCACCACCGCACTCGACGCCACGGTGCAAATTCAAATTTTGCTGCTGCTGCGGGAATTGCAACGCGAGACCGGCATGGCGGTGATTTTTGTCACCCACGACATGGGTGCAGCGGTTGAACTGGCCGACCGAATTGCCGTCATGTATGCCGGCCGCATCGTCGAAGAAAACTCGGTTGCGGGCATGGTGCACGCAGCGCGCCACCCTTACAGCGCCGGCTTGCTGGCGGCCACCGTCAGCAGTGAAAACCGAGGGCAACCCTTGCGCGCTATTCCCGGCAGCCCGCCAAACTTGGCTGACTTACCCGCCGGTTGCAGCTTTGCGCCGCGTTGCCCCAGCGCCAACGCGCAGTGCCGGGCTGATGTACCAACCATGGTCAGCAGCGGCATCACACGCATCGCTTGTTGGCATCCGTTGCTCCCCGTTTTGGCAACCAGATGAAACAAAAAACCCGCCGGAGCGGGTTTTTTAATGGCTGCGAGTTGGCTTAGAACTGATAGCCGATGCCCACCGATCCTGTGGTGGATGAAGGTTTTGCCGAGATGCCGCTGACAGTTTCGCGGCGGTAGTCAGACTGCAAAAATTCGCCTTGAACAAAGAGATTTTTGTTCAGCTTGTGACGAACGCCAATGCCGTAGCCAATGCCGTTGAAGTCTTTGCTTGATGTCAAACCTCCAGATACGCCTTCTGCCTTCACGCTGAGGTACGCTAACTTTCCAAAGACCATGGTTGAATTGCTGATGGCGTACCCAGGTTCAAGGTAAAGGGAGTACGCGTCTTTTCCTTTAACTGTGCCGTTGAACCCGCCGCCGCTGCCTGAAGCCATTTTGATATCGCCAAGCGCATACGTGGCGCCCAAGCCAAGGACGACGTTGGTGCCCAGCGCCAAACCATAAGCGGCCTGCAAGCTCACGTGTTGCGAGCTATCTCCAACTTTGACATGATTTCCGGAGCCGCTTAATTCTGTTGAGGTGGTCGTTGTATTGGCATTGGCGCCGACACTGAAGCCGGTGAACGCACTGGTTTGTGCGAACGCCAGCGGTGTTGCCAGAGATGCTGTTACAGCCGCCGCGATCAGAACTTTTTTCATTTTAATTTCCCAGGTTGGTTGTCGAGCGAAATGACATTCTTTCTGCCCTGAGCAGACATTGAGACCAAAGTCTTAAGGTCGTCACTGAACGTCATTTGTTAGCTTAAAAAATAAGTAACATGTTTATTTTGTGGCAATAAATCTTGTTTTATCAAATTAAAGTATTAATTTAATGTAAGGAATGTTGGTTTTATGTGCGTCAAACGAGGGCTGCTGTGGCAGGATGCGCCACGCCCGCGCCGACGCAATCTGTTTCTCTTTTAGAGCCTGCTGACGGCGCCCTCATGAGAGCTTCGATTCAAATCACCGTGCGATAGAACAACTGCCGAATCGGCTTGGCCGTTGGACGCGT
>JBBAPN010000075.1:0-7505 GCA_040400815.1 Polaromonas sp.
TTGCCTGTGCCTGTCGTCAAAATACGTGGATAATTTCTAATGGATTTTCTCGGTTTATTTCACCCCCTATTGACGATGAAAAATCCAGTCCTCCACGCTTCATTCAAACGATGTTTGCTCGCCGCCGCCATGCTCACAGCCCTGACGGCTCAGGCCGAAGAAGCCCGGCCCGTTAAGCGCCAGCCAGAGCCGAGTCAAGTGGAAAAAAACCAACGCACACTTTTGCCGACGGGCCAATTTGTCACCCCGAGCCGCGTCAACGGCGCAGTTCAGCAAGACCTGAACCCGGGCTTGGCCGCCTACCCCGACTTTGTCGCTGGTGAGGCCGTGCGCTCGCAACTCAGCCCAGACGGCCAGACGCTGGCGATCATCACCGCGGGGCAGAACTCTCTTTACAAGACGGATGGCACGGTAGACACCGCGAACTCCACGCAATTCATCTTTTTTTACAACGTCGCCGGCGCCAACAAGACCAAGCCGCTACTGACGCAAGTGATACAGCAGCCCAATGCGCACGTCGGACTGGTCTTCTCGCCTGACGGCAAAATGCTTTACGCGGCAGGCGGCGCCGACGATGTGGTTTACGTCTACACAAATTTGGCTGGCGTTTGGAACGCCTTGGCGCCGATTGCGCTGGGCCATTCCAACAAAGGTGTTGGGCTCGGTGTCAGACCCAACGCCAGCGGCCTCGGCATCTCGGCAGACGGCCAAACACTGGTGGTTGCCAACAACTACAACGACTCGATCAGCGTGATAGACACGGCGAGCCGCAGCGTCCGTTATGAGCACGACCTGCGCCCCTACCATGCCCACAACGAAGGCTTGGCAGGCGCTGTCGGCGGCACCTTTCCGTTCGGCGTTGTCGTCACCGGCAAGGGCACGGCCTACGTGTCTTCCGACCGCGACCGTGAAGTCGTGGTGGTGGACATCTCGTCTGCAACCGAAGGTCATTTGATCCAACGCATCAAGCTGGACGGCAACGCACTCGGAATGGTACTGGACGCCACGCAGGCCAAACTGTATGTGGCACAAGACAACGCCGACCAGGTGGCGGTGATTGACACCGCGACCAACACGGTCACGACCAAGATCGATGCACGTGCACCGGCTGACGTGTTGAAGGGCGCCAAATACACCGGCGCCGCAACCTTTTCGGTGACGTTGTCGCGTGACGGCACTCAACTCTACGCAGTCAACGCCGGCGCCAATTCGGTGGCTGTGGTGGCCTTGACCGGCCCGCACGCCAACACGGTCATCGGCCTGGTCCCGACCGCCTACGAACCGCACGACATCACTTTCAGCCACGACGCCAGCTGGATGTACATCATCAACGGCAAAAGTCTGACCGGCCCCAACCCCGGCCACTTGTATGGCAACACGGCCAGTCTGACCCAACTGACTTACCCCGGTGGCAACCAGGCTGCGGCCTCAGCGGCAAAAGCCTCGAACCAATACCAGTCGCAACTCGAACGCGCCTCCCTGCTCAGCGCACCGGTGCCAAAGACGGCTGATTTACGCGAACTGACGATGCAAGTTGCCCAGAACAACCGCTACTCTGCCGTGCCCGACCCTGAAGACACGAAAGTGATGCAGTTCATGCGCGAACGCATCAAGCATGTGATCTATATCGTCAAAGAAAATCGCACCTACGACCAGGTCCTTGGCGACCTGCGCAACGGTGCCAACGGCGACCCACGGCTGACCCAGTTCGGTCAAGCCATCACACCCAACAACCACCGCCTGGCCACCCAGTTCGTGACGTTGGACAACTTCATGGACCCGGGCGACGGCAGCATGGACGGCTGGTCCTGGGCAATTCAAGGCCGGGTCACCAACACCGAAACGATCACCCAGCAGATCAACTACGCCGCGGTCAACCGTGGCTTGTCCTACGAGTCTGAGGGGTCGAACCGCAACGTCCCGGTCAACCTTGCCACGGTCGCTCAACGCGATGCAGCGACCGGGCCTGCGGGAACCCAGAAATACAGCGCCGCTTCGGCCGATCTGAAGGGTGGTACCCGCAACTTGCTGACCGGGACTGGCAACCACGCATCGACAGACGCGCCCTTTGGCATCCAAGATGGGACCATTTTTAACGCTGTTTTGCAGGCGGGTGGAACGGTCCGAAACTATGGTTTCTTGGTCAATAACATCGGCAGCATTGGCAGCAAGGCGGCGCCTGTTGTGAATCCATTCGCAGCCGGAATCGTTCAGGTGGCAGCCTTGGCCCCGGCGCTGGAGGGACTGACCGATGTCTACTTTCGCGGCTACGACCAGAACTACCCTGATCTTTGGCGCTACCACGAGTGGCAGCGCGAGTTCGACAACTTCGTTGCCAACGGCCAACTGCCCAGCCTGTCTTTGGTACGGATCAGCCATGACCACACTGGCAGCTTTGGCACGGCACTGGGCGGCGTGAACACGCCGGAGACGCAAGTCGCCGATTGCGACCTGGCGTTCGGCCGCATGGTCGAGGCCGTGGCGCACAGTCGCTACGCGGCAGACACCCTGATCATCGCCATCGAAGACGATGTGCAAGACGGCCCTGATCACGTGGACTCGCACCGCGCTACGGCCTTTGTCGTCGGCCCGTATGTGAAGCAAGGCGTCGTCGTCAGCACTCGCTACAACCAAGTCAGTGTGCTGCGCACAATTGAGGATATTTTGGGCACCCAGCACATCAACCTGAACACCGCTTTTCAGCGGCCGATGGCCGATCTGTTTGACCTCAATGCATCAGGCCAGTGGAACTACACGGCGCAAGCGTCAACCATTCTGGCGACGACTTCACTGAACTTGGCCAATGGCAGCCAGCCTGTCAGGTTCGCCGCCGGGGCCAAGATCAAGCCCAAGCACACCGCCGCTTACTGGGACAGAGTCACCGCAGGTTTCGACTTTTCTGAAGCCGACCAAGTTCCCGCCGCTCAATTCAACCAAGTGCTCTGGAAAGGGCTGAAGGGTCGCCAGCCCTACCCAGCTCTGCTTGGCCAGACAAGCGACGACCAAGACGACTGAGGGCGTGCACTGACAGCACGATAATTCGTTGTCGTGCCTGAACTAACTTGACCCTTTCTTATGCCGTCAGCGCCTGCACTCACCCCCTTTGCGACCCTGCCTTTGCAGGCTGCTTCTGACGCGGCATCCAGCGGTCACCCAGACATCCTGTGGGGCCAAACCGAGGCCGACATGCTGCGCGTCGAGGTGCTGGCCGACATGCTTGAAGCCACTGCCACACGCACGCCAGACCAAGTGGCCTTGATTTTTGGCAATGAATCGCTCACTTACAGCGCTTTCAATGCACAGGCGGACCAAGTTGCCTCCCATTTGATGGAGGCCGGCGTGGGCCCCGGGCAGATCATCGGTCTCTGGATGCCGCGCGGCATCGGTTTGCTGACGATGCAGGCGGGAATTGCCAAGGCAGGTGCGGCGTGGTTGCCCTTTGACGCCGACACCCCCGTCGAGCGAATTGCCGTTTGCCTTGCCGATGCAAAGGCCACAGGTCTTGTCAGTTGCCAGGCCTTCATGCCTCGCTTAAAGCCGGTTGACGCCAAGCTCTGGACGTCCGAAGCGTTGCTGCTTGCCACGCCCAACCAGCTGCGCCGCCAAGGGGTGCTGCCATCGCATCCGGCCTATGTGATTTACACCTCGGGCTCGACCGGCAAGCCCAAAGGGATCCAGATCAACCAAGCCAGCATCTGCCATTTTTTGCGCAGCGAAAACGCACTGCTGCAAATCCACGCGCAAGATCGGGTCTACCAAGGATTTTCGGCTGCCTTTGACATGTCGTTTGAGGAAATATGGATCAGCTACTTGGTCGGCGCCACGCTCTGGATCGCGCCCAAAGAGATCGCCTCCGACCCAGAAGCCTTGCCGTCAGCGCTGACGGACAACGGCATCACCGTGCTGCACGCGGTGCCTACCTTGCTGGCGCTTTTCAACCAAGATGTACCCGGCTTGCGCCTGATCAATCTGGGCGGCGAGATGTGCCCGCCATCGCTGGTTGCGCGGTGGGCCAGGCCGGGGCGCCAGCTGTTCAACAGCTACGGGCCGACCGAGGCGACGGTGTCGGCCAGCTTGGCCGAGTTGCACCCCACTGAACCGGTGACCATCGGCCGACCACTGCCAAACTACGGCCTGCTGGTGACTGACCCGGTGGTCGACAACGGCTTGCGCATGATGCCGCGCGGGCAGGTCGGTGAACTCTGCATCACCGGACCGGGTCTGGCCGACGGTTACCTGAACCGGCCCGACCTGACGGCCGAAAAATTTCTGCCCAACCCCTGGCAAAGGGGTGCGCATGATGCACGCCTGTACCGCACTGGCGACCTTGCCCGCATCGATGCCGATGGCCGGGTGCAATGTCTGGGCCGCACCGACGACCAGGTCAAAATAAGAGGCTTTCGGGTCGAGCTCGGAGAAATCGAGGCGGCGCTGGCCCAACAAGCTGGCGTCGGTACCGTCGCCGTTGTGTTGCGTCAAGAGGACGGCATTGATCAACTGGTGGCCTACCTGGTGTTGGAAGGTGGGGTCCGCCTGCCGAGCCGTGATCTGCGCACGGCACTGGCCAAAATCTTGCCCTCTTACATGCTTCCGGGCTACTTCGAGGCACTCACCGAGATGCCGCGCCTGAGCTCCGGCAAGATCGACAGAAACAAACTCAAGGCTCGCCCGCTGGCGACACCCGAACAAAGCGCCGGCGATTCCGACTCACCGGAAACGCCGGGCGAGACAGCGTTATTTGCGGCCTTGCAGCAGCTTTTTCCGGGTCAGTCGATCACCCGCAAGGCTGATTTTTTCTCTGACCTGGGGGGGCATTCGCTGTTCGCCGCCCGGCTCGCCTCGGCCTTGCGTACCGACCCGCGGTTCGCACACATCACTGTGCGCGATATTTACCAGGTCCGCAGTGTGGGCGGTATGGCCCAGGTGCTCGACGAAGCTCGCCAAGCGGCAACGCTTGTCGACTCAAGCTGGCTGCCGCCCAGCTGGCTGAGACGCTGGACTTGCGGCGCGGCACAAGCCGCCACCGTGCCCTTGCTGATCGCCCTGCACATGGCGCAATGGATGGCGCCTTTTTTCACCTACCACTTCTTCACTGGCGATCCCGACGACGCCATCAGCCTGGCCATCGCCGCCTCGGTGGCGGCTTTTTTGCTCTCCACCGTGTTGGCGTTTGGACTCGCCATTGCCGGCAAATGGCTGATCGTGGGCCGCCTCAAGGCGGGGCGCTATCCGCTTTGGGGTTTGACCTATTTCCGCTGGTGGCTGGCAGACCGGCTGATTGAAGCGGCGCCCACCTACTTGCTCAGCGGCTCTCCGATGTACCCCTGGTGGCTGCGCGCGCTGGGTGCCCAAATCGGGCGAGATGTCGTCATCGGCTCGATCACTTTGCGCGCCCCAGACTTGCTCACGGTTGGCGACGGTGTGAGTGTCGGCAATGCTGTCAATTTTGAAAATGCGCGGGTCGAACATGGCGAATTGCGGCTCGGCCAGATCACGCTGGGGCGCGAGGCCAATGTCGGCTCGTATGCGGTGCTGGAAGGCAACACGCAGATTGGCGTTCTGGGACACCTCGAGGGCCAGTCTGCGCTGAGCGACGGCGAAACGCTGCCGGCAGGGCGTCTTTGGAAAGGTTCACCGGCCATGGACGCAGGCCGCTTCGATCACACTGCCCTGCGCCCGCGCCCTGCAGTGTCTAGCTGGCGCAAGTTGCTGGAGGGCGGCTATTACGTCATGGGCGCTTTGCTGGTTGCCACGCTGTTTTTCTTGCCTGTCTTCCCCAGCTTTATGCTGATTGACTGGATCGACGAGCGGGATTATTTTCCGCTGATGAGCCACTTTGAACTGTCTTTTGAACTGCTCAAATATTTTCTGCTGGCTTTGCCTGCCACCGGCTTGTTGATCATCTGTACCGCGCTGCTGTCAGCAGGCATCCGTTGGACGGTGTTGCCGCGACTCAAGCCTGGCAGTTGGCCGGTGCACAGCAACCTGTATTGCGCCAAATGGCTGGTCAGCCAGATCCAGGAATCCAGTCTGGCGGTTTTGCACGGCGTTTACGCCACGGTTTACGCCCCGTTTTGGTACCGCTTGCTAGGTGCCAAGGTCGGCCGTGACGCCGAGATTTCTTCCGCCCTCGGGCTGGTGCCGGACATGCTCACGCTGGGCGATGAAACCTTCATTGCTGATGCGGTGATGCTGGGCGACGAGAAAATCGACGGCGGCTGGATGAGCCTTCAACCCACCGTGATTTCCAGGCGCAGCTTTGTGGGCAACGGCGCCTACATTCCCGATGGCACTGTCCTGCCCGAAAATGTGCTGATCGGCGTGCACTCGACGGTGCCAGCAAACCAGCAGATACGCGACGGCGACACCTGGCTGGGCTCGCCCCCGATCAACCTGCCGGCACGTGAGACCAGCACGGGTTTCCCAGACAACCTGACCTATCGACCGTCCCCGCTGCGCCGCCTGTCGCGCGGGCTGATTGAAGCTTTCCGAATTGTCGCCCCGCACGCGATCGTCACCTCTGTCGGCTACACCGTGGTCTTGAACACCATGCCGCTGGCCAGCGAAGGGAACTGGATGGCTGTCATTTTCTTCCTCGCAGCGGCGGGTCTTTTTTATGGCGTGGGCACTTTCTTTTTCATCGCCGTGATCAAGTGGTCGATCGTGCGTCGCTACCAGCGCTGCAGCGTCCCGATGTGGACGCTGTTTGTCTGGTTGTCGGAAGGCCTCACCAATTTGTACGAAGGCATTGCGGTTCCCAATTTCCTGCGCTATTTGCGCGGCACGCCTTGGCTGCCGGTGGCTTTGAATTTGTTGGGAACCCGGATTGGCAAAGGGGTGTATTTGGACACCACCGACTTCACTGAATTTGACTGCGTGACGATCGGCGATCACAGCGAATTGAACGCGCTGGTGTGTCCGCAAACCCATTTGTTCGAGGACCGCGTCATGAAAATCGACCAGGTCACCATCGGCCAGCGCGTCTACATGGGGCCGCGCAGTGCCGTGCTGTACAGCGCCGTGGTCGGCGACAACGCGCAGCTCGGGGCCTTGACGCTGGTCATGAAGGGCGAGTTCATTCCAGCGGCGTCCAGCTGGAAGGGCTGCCCGGCAGCACCTGCGCGCCACTGACATGCTGCTCGCGAACAAACCCGTTGCCGTGCATGCCTGGCCGCAAGACCTGGCGCTGGCCTTGCAAGAGCTTCGCTCGGCTCGGGCCATGACGGTGATCAGGGTTGCCACGCCCAGCACTGAAAATCGCCCGCTGGCCAGAAGCCTGGTTCGTTCTGCTCTGCGCGAAACCTTGGGCGCATGGCTTGACCGGCCAGCTGCGTCTTTTGACTTGGTCTCACCCCCCGGTAAAGCTGTCTGGGTGGCTTCGAGCCCTGTCCAGTTGCACCTGTCCGTCAGTCATTCACCCGGCTGGAGTGTGGCGGCCATCTGCCGGGACGTTGGGGTTGGGGTTGGGGTTGGGGTTGGGGTGGACATGATGCGCCTCGACGCTG
>JBBAPN010000076.1:0-7340 GCA_040400815.1 Polaromonas sp.
AATGTTTAATTTTGAATGAGATTAATTAAACATAAAAAAGATTGCAAATATTTTCGAAAAATACCCACGATACGAAAAAATTAAAGTTGTTCAAGCTTCAATGCAAATCTAACAATTTAGGTCAAATTTTTTATTTAATCGTAAATCGTACGGTCATGCTCTTACCGTTGACGTTGCTCAGCGCAGCGACGAGTTTGTCACCTTTGCCCAGATTGACACCCATGACACGCAGCGTGTTCTCACCTGATTCTTTGATGTCGGATTCGATCTTATTGCTGCCTTTTAAAACGATGAGCTTACCGGTGATGCCTTTGGAAGCCATCGGTTTGTCATGGTCCATCAGGTAAATCGTGGCGCCATCGGCCTGGGCGACCAGCTCAAAGCTTAGGTCATTGACCAGCTGCACGATACCGCCATGCAGGGGCTTGGCATCGCCGTGGGCCAGGACTGGATTCATACTCAGGCAAGAAATGGCCAAACTAGCCACTGAAATCAAATGCTTCATCTTCATATCTCTTAACTCCTTAGATGGCGTGATGCGCTTGAAGGCGGCACCACCAAACCTGTGATCAACTCGTTAAAACGCATCGTGCTCGGGTCTTTGCGGCTCATCGTCGGTGATGCTTGGATTCAAAAGCCGATCCGTTGCCGCGGCGCCAAAACGCCAGAATAGCAGCGGTGTAAGCAAGGTGTCCAAAAGCGTAGAACTGATCAAGCCGCCAAAAATAACCACCGCGACGGGGTGCAGAATCTCCTTGCCCGGCGCATCACCGGCCATCAACAGCGGCGTCAACGCAAAGGCCGCCACCAACGCTGTCATGAGCACTGGTGTCAGCCGCTCGATTGATCCGCGCACGATCATGCCTTGGCTGAAGGTCTCTCCCTCAAAACGGCACAGATTGATGTAATGACTGATCTTCAAGATGCCGTTACGCGTCGCAATGCCCGCCAAGGTAATAAAGCCCACCATCGTGGCCACCGATAGCGTCACGCCCGCCAGCCACATCGCGACAACGCTTCCAATCAATGCCAGCGGAATGTTGGCCATGATGATGCCCGCCAGCACCGCCGAGCGATAGCGTGAATACAACACCAAGAACATGAGCGCCAACGACACCAGCGACAAACCCACGATCTGGCCGGTCGCCTGCTCCTGTGCTTGAAATTGCCCCTCAAGGTTGACAAAGCTACCGCTGGGCAAAGGAGTGGCCGAGATGGCTTTGCGGATGTCGGCCACGATGCGGCCCATGTCGGAGCCATCGCTGTTGGCATAGACAACGATACGCCGGCGGCCGTTTTCGCGCCCGATCTGGTTGGGACCGTCAGATTCCGTCACCGTGGCGAAACTCGAAACGGGCAAGCGTCCTGCCGGCGTATCTACCAGCGTGCGAGCCAGATCCTGCGGACTGCGCTTGTCGTCGGGCAGTCGCAACACCAAGTCGTAGCGCTTGGCACCATCCACAATTTGCGAGCCGTGAGCACCGTCCGTCAATGCCTTCAGGATGCGCAGTGCTTCACCCGGCGCCAGACCTGTCTGCGCGAGACGCTGTAGGTCAAGCCGAACCACGATCTGTGGAATCAGTACCTGCTTCTCAACAGTCAGGTCCACCAAGCCAGGAATGGTGGCCAGCTGGCTGCGCATCTGCTCGGCCAGCCCGCGCAAGGTGTCGGTGTCGTCGCCGTAAATCTTGACCGCAATTTGCGCCCGAACGCCGGAGAGCAGGTGATCCAACCTATGCGAAATCGGCTGACCAATCGCCACTTGCGCGGGCAATACAACCAGTTGGGCGCGGATGCGGGCCATCACTTGCTCGCGATCGACCGGCTTGCCATCGCGAATCAAGTCCACGTCAATCTCGGTCGAGTGCACACCTTCGGCATGCTCATCAAGTTCAGCTCGACCCGTACGCCGACCCACCTGACTGACGCCAGGCACCTGACCGATCAGTTGTTCGGCCACCGCCCCCATGCGGTTGGCCTCGGCCAGCGAAGTGCCCGGGTTGAACAACAGAGACAACACCAGCGAACCCTCGTTGAAAGCCGGCAGAAAAGCGCGTGGAAAAAAGGGCACACTGGCGGCGGCCAAAGCAACGGCGACAACCGCGCCAGTGATAAGGACCCGCGCACGCGGAAAGGACCAGTCCAGCAACCTTCGGTCCCAAGCCTTCAGGCGCGTCACAAGGGGGCTATCCCCGTGTCCCAGCTGTTTCATTTTGGGAAGCAGGTAACTGCACAAGACCGGAGTCACTGTCATGGAGACCGCCATCGACGCCAAGATGGAGACGATGTAAGCAATACCCAGCGGTGCGAACAGACGGCCTTCAATGCCTGGCAACGAGAACAAAGGGACGAACACCAGCACAACGATCACTGTGGCGTACACAATGCCTGAGCGCACCTCAACGCTAGCTTGCTGTACGACCGCCATCACCGAACGCGGCTGAGCTAGAGCCCGGTTCTCTTTGAGCCGACGCAAAATGTTTTCGACGTCTACCACGGCATCGTCGACCAACTCACCAATCGCAATCGCTAAGCCCCCCAGCGTCATGACGTTGATCGACTGGTCCAGCCAGCGAAAGACCAAGGCCGTGACCGCCAGCGACAGTGGAATGGCGATCAAGGAAATCAGCGTAATGCGAACAGACAATAAAAACGCAAACAGCACGATGGCCACAATCACCGCGCCGTCGCGCAGCGCCTCCGTCACATTGCCAACTGAAGCCTTGATGAAATCAGCCTGCCGAAACAACACCTGGGGTTTGGCCAGCCCCTGTGGCAGGCCAGCTTGCAGGTCACCCAAGGCTTGCTCAATTTGCTTGCTGAGCTTGACCGTATCGGCGGCCGGCTGCTTTTGCACACTCAGGATCACGGCAGGCTGCCCTTGGTAACCCGCATCGCCACGCTTGAGGCCAGCAGCGAAGCGCACTTGAGCGACTTGCTGCAGCAACACGGGTCGACCTTCCTTCCAAGCCACGGCTATGCCTTGTAAGTCTTCCAGCCGCTGGGTACGGCCCATGTGACGAATGAGGTATTCCCGGCTGTTCAGGTCTATGAATCCACCCCCAGCATTGCCGGCATATCCGCGTAGGGCCTGCTCAACTTGGCTCAGCGAAATGCCCAATTGAGCCATTCGTGCCGGATCGGGCTCCACACGCAGCTGACGTACCTCGCCGCCGATGGGAATAACCTGGGATACACCAGCGATACCAAGTAAGCGAGGCCGCAATACAAAGTCGGCGTATTCACGAGCCTGCATGGGCGTGGCAGCGCCCTCGCCGCCTTGCAGCGGCAATGCAATCAGCATGACCTCGCCCATGATGGACGAGACGGGGCCCATCACGGGCGTGATGTCGGCAGGCAGTTGACTGCGCAGCTGAGCCAATCGCTCGGCGACCAACTGGCGATTGCGGTAAATGTCAGTGCCCCAGTCAAATTCGGCATACACGACCGAGAGGCCAATGCCTGAGGTGGAGCGCACCCGGGTGACACCGGGCATACCGTTGAGAGCCGTCTCGATGGGAAAACTCACCAGTTGCTCGACCTCCTCCGGCGCCATGCCGCCTGCTTCAGTCAGCACCGTCACGAGCGGTTTGTTGAGGTCGGGGAACACATCGACCGGTGTGCGCCAGGCGGTCAATGCCCCATAAACCATGAGCAAAGCAGCAAAGGCCAGGACGAATAGCCGGTTGCGCAGGCTGTATTGAACGATCCAATTGAACATGATGCTTAGTCTCCGTTCAGCGAATCTGCGCGACCAGCGCCGCGCCTTGCACCAACACACGGTTGTCAGCAGCCAGTCCTTGGGTGACCAACACCGTCACAGCGTCCAGCGGCTGGACCTGCACCGGCTGCGGCATGAAGCGCTCAGCGCCCGTCTTGATCCAGACGATGGGTTCGTTTGACGGGCTGCGCACGACAGCAGACGCCGGTAAAACGATGCCCTTGCGCCGCTCCTTTAGCGCCGCGACCACTGTCACGGGTTGACCGACTGCGAGAGGTGATGCACCAGCAGCTACCGAAACTCTAAAGTTAAGTGGCAATACGCCGTCACGCAAGTAGCGGGCAGCGCCTACCAGCTGCAACTTAATGCCCTCGACCCCAGCCAGATAGGCTACGCCCAAGCGACCGCCGAGCGACACATCGGGAGTGTTAGCCTCCACCATCAAACGAGCAGGATCAACGACCTCGATCAACACCTCGCGTGTGTCCACGATCTGGCCCGCCTTCACATCGGCACGTGCAATCACACCCGAAACCGGCGCGCGCAAGGGCTCACGCGCATCCAAACTCGCTGCAATGCGCTGCTCGCGCTCAGTTAGTGACTGGACATCAATGCGTGCAGCGTCGATATCCTTTCGAGGCACAGTGCCTTCGAGAGACTCCAACCGGCGCAGGCGCTGTTCAGCCAAATCTCGCGCAGCCTTTAACTCTGCGCGCTGCGATTGTTGTGCGGCCAAGGCAAACGGATCGGCATGATGACGCACCCAAACCAGCACCTCGCCTTGCTTGACTGTTTGACCCGCCATAGGCAATCCACGCGGCCCAGGCTCAACACGTCCGCCATGGGTGGCTTGCACTTGACCACTTGCATTGGGGTCTGCCACGACTCGGCCAGGCAACTGAATGGTCGCGGCGGCCTCGGACTCGGGGGCTATTTGGGTGCGAAGTCCCATACGCCTTTGTGCAAGCTTGGGTACATTCACGCTGCCATCTGCTAGGCGGGCTAGCCCACCGGCAGCTGAAGATGTCGCTTGATCCAAGTGTTCGCCATTTGGGCCGTGTGCTCCAGGGCCGGCCCAAACAGAAAGGGAACTGACCATCGCTGAAATCGCTACTAGAGCACCAAAATAAGACAGCCGTTTCATACTCGACCTCCTTCGGAGAACTGACGCTGACGTTTTTTGTGCACAAGCGCGGCTGCAACGCCCAGCAGCGCAAAAATAATCAATGCCCCAAGAACCCACCACACCCAATGAATGCCGTACTGATGATCTGCCGATAACGTGGGTACCCGCAACACGCCGTCAAGTAAGTCACTGTCCTCGCCCGCAAGCACAGTAATTACAAGAGGATGCTCACCCGGTGAAGAGAGCTTTTTGAGCATGGCCGGGTCATCGATCGAGTAATCGCCGATATCTTCGTGAAATTTAGCCTGCGCCTTCAGACCGCCTGACTCGACCTCAACCTGCGCCCTTAGCACCGGTTCATTAGTCGCAAAGCGGTCAATCAAAATAGACAACTCGCCACCGGTCAGCGTTGCAACCAGTTCGAAGAGATCAGACCTGGCTTCAATTTGAAGGCTTGCCCGCGTGGCGTTGGCGTTGCCCATTGTTGGCGAATCCAAGTGCTCGCCGTTAGGGCCATGTGCGCCGGGCCCGGCCCAAGTGATTACAGGCATCAGCGCCAACAGGCTGACTGTCAAGCCTGTCGAAACCAATCTGGAAATAAACGGATAAATCATGGCAATAGTCCCAAAGCTTGTTCAAGGCGAGCAATCGCCGTTTGATGGTTTATGTGTTGACGCGCCGCGCCACTCTCGGCGCTGGCAGCTGCGGCTATGGCACGCAGCATTTCGGGTAGCGCCGTTTCACCGGCACGGAAGGACTTGTCAATCAAACGGGCCCGTTCGCCCAGCAATTGCACGCGCTCTCGTTCCGCTTGCAGTTGGACCTGACTCAGGTCTAGTTGGTTTTGCGCCAGCTCCAGTTCGGCCGTTAAGCGCTCGCGCGTTCGCTGCGCTTGGGTTTGTGCCATGTCCAGTTCACCGAGCGCCGCAGCGATGCGCGGCTGCTGGTAGACCTGTCCACCTACAGGCACCCGCAGCGCCACCACCAC
This sequence comes from Polaromonas sp., assembly GCA_040400815.1. Classification (GTDB taxonomy): domain Bacteria; phylum Pseudomonadota; class Gammaproteobacteria; order Burkholderiales; family Burkholderiaceae_C; genus Polaromonas. The sequence goes on from JBBAPN010000076.1 coordinate 5,836, forward strand.
ACTGCTTTGCGAACTTGAGCCTTGCCCCGGGTACTCTTGTCGCATTCCCAATGTCAGTTGTGGCGAATCGGGGCGCTGAACTCGCGCTAGGTCTGCCCGACGCTGGCCCAAGTCCAAGGTTGCGCTTGCGAGAACAAGTTCGGGGTGGTTTTCCGGCAATTGCGCCAAGGCAGGGACAACACTCGTCTGCAATTTCATAGGAGCAAGGCCCGTAAGCAAGTGCCATTGGGATTTCTGTACACCCAAGGCTTGACGCGCTGCACTAGCTTGCGCCTGGGCCGCGAGCCACTCAGCCCGCGCTGCAAGTGCATCGGAGGGGGCGAGATCGCCTGCACGCAAGCGCCTTTCCACATCCCGTGTCAATTGCTCCAAGACTTGGACCTGCCGTTCCACTTGCTGCAATTCGACCTCGGCCAGATTCAAGGCGCCAATTGCCTCGCGTAGCCGCCCTGCCAAGCGTAAGCGCTCGACCTGTTCAGTGACTTGAACCCAACCCGACTGAGATTGGGCTGCCTGCTCTCCAGCGGAACGCTGCCCGAGCCGCCAAAGAGGAAACGCCATCCCAAGCTCGGTCTCACGGCTTCCGAGCGGCGCTCCTGTGCGCCCCTCGCGTTGGCCCATGCTCACGGCAGGTGCTGCAGCCAACCAGCTTTGACTGACGGCCAAATCAGCCTGAGCGCGGGCAAAACGACCGCGTGATTCGGATACCTCCAATGAACGCAGCCAAGCAGCCTCGAGCGCTTGGTTGAGCGTAAGAATGCCCGCCGCAGCGTTGGACGAGGCTTGCGTAGTTTGTTGCGCCCGCATTGGCATTGAAGCACCGAGAGCCATGCATAGCAGCACGCAAGGCATTAAACCGAGCGACGGCTGCCATGGCTGACGCCATGTCATTTTTTTCATCATATTGATCGACTATTTACGCCCGGTCACATTGCGCCAAATACAGGCGCAGCGAAAGGGGCGGAACCAAAAAAGCACTGCGCAAGTTCAAGCGCAGGCACGGCCGAAAGTCAGGCCCTTGGTTTCGGGGGGCGATCGAGTCCGCCGGGCAGCAGTTGGCCCCTGGAGAAGAAACGCTCTACAGAGAGGTAATAAGTGCCCGCCAGCAAAGGTAAAGAGCATTGCGGGGTAGGCAAGGCTGAAGAAAACTGGAAGGCGTCAGACAGGCAATGCGCAGTTGATGCCGAGGAGTTGTCCTGATGAAAGTCTTCGGCGTGGTCGTCATGATGATGAGCCACACCTTGGAAGTGAAGCAACTCGTGCTGCTCTTGTTCTTCGTGGGCCACAAGCGCACCAGCTCCCGCAAAGGCCAGCGACTGCCAGCCCATGCAAAAGATTAAGAAGACTTTGACCATGGTCTTGAACATGTGATGACTCTATCAGAAATCATGTGGAAGCACCTACATGAAATCGATTGTGTCAATACTCGCTAGGCAACATGATCACCCAGTGCTCACCGTCCCAGCAGGCATAAAGTGAAATGGCATGCATTGGAAAGTCCGTAT
>JBBAPN010000077.1:0-7274 GCA_040400815.1 Polaromonas sp.
TACGAAAACCGCTATCCGCGCATGATCGCTTACGCTAAGAAGGGTGAAAAAATCGAAGTCAGTTGGATGCTCAACAATCTAATGCGTCATGATTTCCAAGGCCCTTTTGCCAAGGTGACCGTATGACCCAAATATTTAACCCAAAAACCGTCTGGCCTCGCGTGCTGGAAAGCATCGCGAACGGCGACGCCCTCACTACAGCCCTCACCCGCGTGAGTCCATCACCTAGTTACGCATGGGCAAAGCTACAACTTAGGAGCGATCCCGAATTAAAGATCGCTTACCAGATAGCCGTAGAAGACCGTGCAGACCGGCTAGCAGAGGAGTTGATGGAATTGGCCGATTCACCCATGCCCGCGGGCCTGGACGGGCCTAGCAAGTCGGCATGGGTGCAGCAGTTGCGCTTGCGAGTAGAAACCCGCAAGTGGGCCGCGTCAAAACTCAAGCCAAAGACCTACGGCGAGCGCTTGGATCTGTCAATCTCGCAGGAGCCGATCAGCATCACTGCGGCACTGGAAGCAGGTGAACGCCGGGTTTTAGACTACCAACGAACCGTAGACGCGCAATAGTCGCGCGCGCGCGTATGTGGCTAGGGAATAAGATGAACCATTAAAGACAAAAGGCATTCACCGTAACCGCACCAGACTCAAGGGCCTAAGAATTTGGGTCAATTTTTCAACAAAAGGGAACTCAGGGTATGTCCAAAGAATCTGAATGGGCGCTAGTCCTAAAAACTAGTTTAGGAATGGGTTTGTTAGTTGGCGGCATTGGCAAATATTTTTTTCCTGAATTTAATGGCTTGCTCTCGGGGCCAGTAAAAACATCACTCGAACATGGCGAACTAATGGGTTTAATAAGCCTGATCGGTGGGGCCATCATTTTCTTCATGCCAACCGATTTGACCAAGCACTAAAAAAAATTGTTACCGGAACCATCGTAGCCGTGGCCCTATGTCGTCGGCCCTACCCCCCCCCAAACTCGCCGCGCCGTCCAGTTGACGGCGAGCTAAGGAAAGGTATGATGCACCACTAAACGCAAAAAAAACCCGGCCTAACGCGTCGGGTTTTTTGTTGGCTGGCGCAGATCGTCTCAAGACAGCAACAATGGGGGACACTTTTATTTTTGACGGTACTTTTGACGGTACTTTCAAAAAAAGTAAGTCAATAAACTAGCATTCATGCGGGTTTCAGCTTGATATTCGATCCCCTCCGGGCCAATAGCAGCAACGATTTGGCGCTACAAAAAAAAGTAGCACCAGACCTTCGGGGTAACGCCACCTTAGCCAAAACCATGCCAGGTCTGTTGCTGGACGTCAGCTATGACGACAAGGGCAAGCTCGACCGCGAAAGCTACATGACCAAAGTGGTGGCTGGCAAACAAGTCGTCACTCGCATTTTGCAGCACGTTAACAAAAAATAAGCCTACAGCGCATTCAAACAATGGACAACAGAAAATTCACCTTGGTCGGTGTGATGGGCATGCCCATCACCCAGTCGCGCTCGCCGATTCTTCACAACTACTGGATCGCTCAGCACGGCTTGAGAGGGGCTTACGGCCACTTCCCGGTCGAAGCGAATAATTTAGAAGCGGCCATCCGGGGCCTCTCAGCGTTGGGGCTTGCGGGTTGCAATTTGACCCAACCACACAAAGTCGAAGCGCTCAAGTTGATGGATGTGGTTGATCCCTTGGCCCAGCGCATGGGCGCCATCAACTGTGTGGTGGTGCAGGCTGACGGTCATTTACACGGCTTTAACCACGACGGCTACGGCTATATCCAAAGCCTGAAAGACGCCAAACCCGACTGGCGCGCTGATGCCGGACCGGTCGTTGTGCTAGGCGCTGGCGGTGCGTCTCGGGCGGTGGTTTTGAGCTTGATCGATCAAGGTGCGACCGATATTCGGTTGGTCAACCGTTCTATCGATAAAGCGCAGTCTTTGGCGGCTGGCTATGAGCACATTGTCAAAGTCGTGGCTTGGGCGAAACGCCACAACGCTTTGGAAGGTTGCGCGCTGTTGGTCAACACCACCAACCAAGGCATGTACGGCCAAGCGCCGCTGGATTTGTCGCTGGACGCGTTGCCCAAGACCGCTCTGGTGTCGGACGCCATTTACATCCCGCTCGAAACACCCTTGCTGCAAGCCGCTCGGCTGCGCGGCAACCCCACCAGCAACGGCTTAGGGATGTTGCTGAACCAGGCGCGCCCCGCCTTCAAGGCCTGGTTCGGCGTCATGCCGGAAATCACCGCTGAGTTGACGCAGGCCGTTCTGGCCACTTTTTAGACCCTGCCCGGTTTCCGTACGCGCCCGCCGGCCTGTCAGTCGGCGTGACAGCTAACGCTTGCCGTCAGTTCAGGAAATCCCTGCTCTGAATATCGCGGGCATGGTGCAAAACGCGGACAACGATGACGCCTGGCTCTTAAGGAATGTAGTACAGGTTGTGCGAGGTCGATGTCGGCCAACACCTGATGTCCGCGCTTAACTCTGGACGTGCTCTACCCATCAATGGCTGCAACGCCAGTGTCCGGGCTTCTTTCTCGATGAGATCCAAGATACGGTCAGCCACCTCGAAACTTTGCTCCGAAATAAACGACCACGTCTCCGGAAGGTTAGTCTGCGCACTACGGGCAAACAATACAGATGCCATCAGGACGTTTTCTTCAGCGCACGGCCTTGGGCCCTGATGGCGGCCAGACTGGATTGCTGCACTGAGTGGTAAGCCTCGAACAGGCGCAGTGCTTCGCGGATGACTTCACTGGCCGAGCCATAAAACCTCCTTCAGTGGCAAAGATTGCCATCTTATGGCATTCATCTACTGGCCGTGTTGCTTGCTGCGATACTGAACCATTGCCAATCGGCTCCAAGCCATGATGTGTAAGAACCGATATGCACCCGGTAGACTGACCCTTAAGACCAATTTTTAAGGGCCGGACCACTGGACCCAATCCGGCCAGCCCGGCACGTGTTGAGAAGTCAAGTCGATACATCTAAGACGTCTGTTAGAAGTCTTAGGTCCCTCAGGGCCGGGGACCAAGACGCTTTCGCCAAACAGTTGGTCGTAAGGCGGCGGTTTATGTGCATAAAAATATGGTTTTCCATACTTTTTTCATACTGACGAAAAAAAAGCACCGAGCTGTTAAGCTAAGTGCTTGATTTTCCTACCATTTTTGGTAGGCGCGAATGGACTCGAACCATCGACCCCCACCATGTCAAGGTGGTGCTCTAACCACCTGAGCTACGCGCCTGAAACTGTTCGACCTCATGATTGTAGCAGTGGGAAACGTCGGTTTTGGAGAGGCTCGAAACTTTTATCGCTGAAGCGATTGGAATGTCTGCGACTCCCGCCAATGGACTTCAGCGCCGGCGCGCAGCGCGCACGCCGGCAACTTCAGCCACCACATTGAGCACATGATTCAAGCGGCCTGAGTCGCCGACCTCGACGGTGAAGGTCATCCACGCGGTGCCACCGCGGTTGTCTTTGACCGATTGCGTTTGCACCCCAATCACGTTCATTTTTTCTTTCGAAAAAACTTCTGAAATATCGCGCAACAAACCCTGACGGTCGGTTGCCTCAATCGCCACATCCACCGGATAGAGCGCACCAGTGGCAGCCTGCTGACCACCCCAAGCCACATCGATCACCCGGTCTGGGCTGCCTGCCGCCATGTTGCGAAAGTTGCTGCAATCAGCCCGGTGAATACTCACGCCCCGGCCTTTGGTGACGAAGCCCAGAATCGAATCGGGCGGCGCCGGTTTGCAGCATTTGGCCAGTTGCGTCAACAACGAGTCGATACCGACCACCAGCACGCCGCTTGAGTTGCTTTTACCGGACTTGTCTGAGCGCGGTTTTTTAGCCAGCACATAGTCGTCTTGCGTTGGCGACGGTTCCGGCGGATTGAGCATGTTTTCGATGGTGCGCAGCGACAACTCGTCTTTGCCCACCACCTCAAACAAGTCTTCTGCGTTTTTGAAACCGAGTTGCGACGCCAAGTCGTCCAGCTTGATGGAGGTCTTGCCTTCGCGCTGCAGCAATTTTTCAACCGCTTCACGGCCACGCGCCACCGTTTGCTGCATGGCCAGGCCGTTGAACCAGGCGCGCACTTTGGACTTGGCCCGGGCGCTCGACAAAAAGCCCAGCTCAGGGTTCAACCAGTCACGCGACGGCCCACCTTCTTTGACGGTGATGACCTCCACCGTCTGGCCATTTTGCAAGGGCGTGTTGAGCGGCACCATGACGCCATCCAGCCGCGCGCCCCGACAACGGTGGCCCAGACTGGTGTGCACGCTGTAGGCAAAATCGACCGTGGTGGCACCGCGCGGCAGTTCAACCACCGCGGCCTCGGGTGTCAGCACATAGATGCGGTCTTCAAACAGCCCCTGCCCGGCACTCTGCGCTTTGGCCGACAAGGGGCCAGACAGGTCTCGCTCCCAAGCCAGCAGTTGGCGCAGCACGGCAATTTTGGCGTCGTACTCGCTGCTGGCAGAAACACCGGCATAGCCCTTGGTGCCGGCTTCTTTGTAAGCCCAATGCGCCGCCACGCCATGCTCGGCATGGTCGTGCATGGCTTGCGTGCGGATCTGGATTTCAACCGCCCGACCCGCTTCGTCCCGAACCACCGTGTGCAGCGATTGATAACCATTGGCTTTGGGCTTGGCGATGTAGTCGTCAAACTCACCGTCGATCGGTGCGAAGTGCGCGTGCACAAAAGCCAGCGCGGCGTAACAACCTTTGACGTCAGCGGCAATGACCCGCAGTGCGCGAATGTCAAACACCTGCTCAAAGTCCAAAGACTTGCCGCGCATCTTTTTAACGATGCTGTAAATGTGTTTCGGCCGGCCCTGCACCAGCGCGGCAATGTCTTGCTGATTCAGCGCAAGTTCGAGCTGCGTCCGCAGCGACTCCATGAAGCCTTCGCGGTAGGCCCGCTTTTCGTCAAGCTGAAGCGCCACTTGCTTGTAGGTGTCTGGCTCTAAAAATCGAAAAGCCAAGTCTTCCATTTCCCATTTGAGCTGCCAGATGCCCAAACGATTGGCCAAGGGGGCAAACACGTGCAGCGACTCATGGGCCAATGAAGGCGGTGGCGCTTGCTTGCTGCCGGCGTGGTAGCGCAGGGTCTGCAGGCGTGACGCCAACCGCAGCATGACCACACGCAAGTCGCGCGAAAAAGCCAGCAGCATTTTGCGCACATTTTCAGACTGCAGCGCCGAATCCTCTGTCAGTTGGGCTTGAGCGTTGGCTGTGCGTGCTTGGCGTTGAACGTGCACCAGTTTGTTGGTTTCTAGCGCCAGCGTGGCGAAGTTGGCACCAAAAGCTTTGCTGATGACTTCCAGCGGCTTGTTCAGGTGCGAGCACGAATGAACCAAGTAAGTGGCAGCCTGCATCGCTTCGCTGCCGCCAATTGATTTGAGAATGGCCACCACGGAATCGGCGTGGGCCAAAATGTTTTCGCCCGTGTCCAGCGTCTCACAACCAATCAGCGGCTCGGCAAAAGCGCGGGCGCGCTGCAAGGCTTGCGCTTGATCTAAAGCACTGTCGGCGGTAGCGGCCAGCAGTGTGGCGCTGCTGATGAACGCGCTGGCAGCGCCACGGTCGCTGGCGGTACCGTTACTTTTCATGGGCAGCGGTTAAAAAATCAAGCACAACACTGACCTGCTCTGCGGCTGTCAAGGTTGGCGCATGGCCGACACCTTTGAATTCAAACAGCTGGGCGTGCGGGCCACGCTCAGTCATCGCCTTGGCGGTTGCAACGCTCAACAAGTCCGACTCGGCGCCGCGCAGCAGCAAGGTGTCGGCGGCGATTTGGTCGTACAAATGCCACAGCACCGCTTGCCCCTCTTGGGTGGCGGTTTCAGTCGCCGATTTGAACGGCTCGGCAATGGCCGGGTCGTAATGCAGCACCCAGCGCTTGGGCGCACGGGTGTCGGCGTCCTCCAACAGACGCACCATCGGCATGGACAGCGTCAACCATTGCGCTGGCGTGTGTGGCCCAAAGCCAGTCGACACAGCCCACATGGCATCGGCCGCTTGCTGCACCGATGCAAACTCGCCGCTCTTGCCCAAGTAAGTGCCGATACGCTGCAACGCAGACCACTCGACGGTGGGCCCGACGTCGTTCAAGACAAGTTTGCGCACCCGCTGAGGCAACGGTAAGTCGGCACGGCCGCAGACCACCAAGCCAATCAAACCGCCCATGCTGGTACCCACCCAGTCCAGCAGCTCGATCGGTGCTTGGGCCTGCAACTGCGCCAGCAAGGCCAGCATGTCAGCCGCATAAGCCGGAATCTGGTAGCCGGCCGAGTCCTTCAGCCAGTCACTTTGGCCCCGACCGACCACATCGGGGCAAATCACCCGCACGGATGTCCCGGCTTTTTGGGCGCGCTCACACAGCGCGCCGGCAAGCACGTCAAAGTCGCGGCCTTGGCGTGTCAAACCGTGGACGCACAGCACCACGTGGGCGCTGGCTGGGTCGCCCCATTGCCAATAAGCCATCCGATGAGAGCCGTTCGAGTCGGGACAATGAACAAAATGAAGAACCGGCTGAAGCATGGTTTGAATCGCTTTTAACTGACCAGATAATGGAGATGGCGCTGAACCAACCGCGCCGACTGACTTGATCCTAATTCATCCAGAGGGAAACCCATGCTCCAAGGTAAAACTGCACTCGTCACAGGCTCCACCAGCGGGATTGGCTTGGGCATCGCCAAATCACTCGCTGCGCGCGGCGCCAACATCGTATTGAACGGCTTTGGCGACCATGCTGGCCCCCAAGCCGCGATCGCCGCACTCGGTGTGCAAGTGGCGTTTCATGGCGCCGACATGAGCCGACCCGCAGAAATTGAAGCCATGATGGCTTTCGCGGCGCAGCAGTTCGGTCGGGTTGACATTTTGGTCAACAACGCCGGCATTCAGCACGTCGCCAAGATCGAGGATTTTCCGGTCGACAAGTGGGATGCTGTGCTGGCGATCAATTTGTCGAGCGCCTTTCACGCCACGCGGCTCGCCCTGCCCGCCATGAAAGCCGCCGATTGGGGTCGCATCATCAACATCTCATCGGCCCACGGTCTGGTCGGCTCGGCCGAAAAATCAGCTTACGTGGCCGCCAAACACGGGCTGATCGGCCTGACCAAGGTTACCGCGCTGGAAACCGCCACCAGTGGCGTCACCTGCAACGCGATTTGCCCGGGCTGGGTCTTGACGCCCTTGGTTCAAAAACAAGTCGACGCCAGGGCGGCTACCCAAAACATCAGCAATGAGGAAGCCAAACGCCAACTTTTGGG
>JBBAPN010000078.1:0-6655 GCA_040400815.1 Polaromonas sp.
CGCCGCGCCGACTTGCGCGCCCGCACGCACAACCAGGGCCAGTACCTCGACAACATTGCCGCGCACGACATCACGTTTGGCATTGGCCCGGCCGGCACCGGCAAGACTTATTTGGCGGTGGCCTGCGCGGTGGACGCACTGGAACGCAGCGCCGTGCAGCGCATTGTGCTGACGCGTCCGGCGGTGGAGGCCGGCGAGCGGCTGGGTTTTTTACCGGGTGACATGAACCAAAAAATCGATCCGTATTTGCGCCCACTGTATGACGCACTGTACGAGTTGATGGGTTTTGAGCGCGTGCAAAAAGCCTTTGAGCGCCAGCAGATTGAAGTGGCGCCGCTGGGTTTCATGCGCGGCCGCACGCTGAACCACGCCTTCATTATTTTGGACGAGGCGCAAAACACGACGCCCGAACAAATGAAGATGTTTTTAACGCGCATTGGCTTTGGCAGCAAAGCCGTCGTGACAGGCGACGTCAGCCAGATTGATTTGCCGCGCACGCAACTGAGCGGCTTGATTGACGCGGAGCGCGTGTTGAAGCGCGTCAAGGGCATCGCCATCACGCGGCTGACCAGTGCCGACGTGGTGCGCCATCCGCTGGTGGCGCGCATTGTCGACGCCTACGACCAGCAGCGCAGCACAGACGCAGAACCGGTTGACGCGCTGGAAGCGCGCAAGCCGGCGGTGCGCAAACCACGCAGCCAGACTGTGAAAATTTGACATGAAAAAGACAACGCCTATCGCTACCAACGAGCTTGATCTGTCATTGCAGTTCGGCGCGTTTCCAGACCTTGCGCTGCACCGCGCCGCCCTGCCCCGCGCCGCCGTCAAACGCTGGATTGTCCAAGCGCTGCAAAGCGATGCTGAGTTGACCGTGCGCGTGGTGGGCGAAGAAGAAGCGCAGACGTTGAACCGCGACTACCGCCAGAAAGATTACGCCACCAACGTGCTGACCTTCGACTACACGCAAGCGCCGGTGGTCACCGCCGACTTGGTCTTGTGTGGGCCGGTGGTGGCGCGCGAAGCCGCTGAGCAAAGCAAAACCTTGCAGGCCCATTACGCGCACTTGCTGGTCCACGCCACCTTACACGCCCAAGGCTACGACCACGAAACCAACGAGCGCGACGCGCTGGAGATGGAAGCGCTGGAAATTTTGTTGCTGGCGGCTATGGGCTTTGACAACCCGTATTGATTGCCAGCTTCAGGCGCTAAAGCAAATCGCGCGGGTCGTCCCTGTGCGCTTCAACATCATTCGGCAGCAACTGAATGCTGGCCCGCAGGCCAGGCACAGCGCTCATCAAGGCCTGCTCGACGCTGTTGCGCACAGCGGCTGCGCGTCCGAGGGTCCAACCCGCTGGCATGTGAATATGCATGTCAACAAACAGTCGCTGCCCAGCGCGGCGCGTTGTCAGGTGGTCAAACCGAATCGCATGGTGCGCAAACGTAGCCAGCGACTTGTGGATTTCGGCCAGCACCTCAGGCTCCACAGCCTCGTCCATCAACCCTTGCGCGGATCGCCAGATCAACCTGTAGCCCTCCCACATGATGTTGATGGCAACACCGATGGCAACCAGCGCGTCTAGCCACAACCAACCCGTCAACGCCACACCGAGGATGCCAACGACCACGCCACTGGAGGTCCAGACATCGGTGACCAGATGCTTGGCGTCGGCTTCGAGCGCAATCGAGCGGTGCTGCTTGGCTGCCGCAAACATGACCCAGGCCAACAACCCATTCAAGGCCGAGCTGACGATCGACAAGCCCAAGCCCCAACCGATTTGCTGCAAAGGAGGCGGGTCCAAAATGCGGTGACCGGCCACCCAAATAATGGCCAGCGCCGCGCCAACAATCAGCACACCCTCAAAACCAGAGGAGAAATACTCGGCCTTGTGGTGACCGTAAGGATGCTCCTCGTCGGCTGGGCGCATGGCGATCGTCACCATGATCAAGCCAAAAATAGCGCTGGCCAGATTGACGAAGGACTCCATCGCGTCGGCCAGCAAGCTGACCGAACCGGTCAAATACCAAGCCCCTGTTTTCAGCGCAATGGTGATCAGCGTAACCACCACCGAGGCCCCAAGCAGGCGCTGCGGCGTCAGGGATTGCAGGCAAGGCAACTTCATTGGCGCATTGTGCCGCAGCTGAGTTACAAAACGTTAATGCAGCGTCAGCTCAGTGTGACTTTGGCGAACTTGCGCTTGCCGACCTGCACCACGTAGGTGCCGGCCGCCAGCTTCAAGGCTTTGTCGCTGACCACGCTGGAGTCGACCCGCACGCCGCCGCCGTCGATCAAGCGCGAGGCTTCGCTGCCCGAAGGTGCAAGTCCGGCCGCTTTGAGCAGCGCGCCAATGCCCATCGGCGCGCCTGACAGCGCGACCTCGGCGATCTCGTCGGGCACGCCGCCTTTGCTGCGGTTGATGAAGTCTTGCTCAGCCGCTTCAGCCGCCGCCGCCGAATGAAAGCGTGCGGTGATTTCTTTGGCCAGCGCGACTTTGGCGTCTTTCGGGTTGCGGCCGCCGGCCACTTCGGCCTTGAGGGCGGCGATGTCGGCTTCGCTGCGGAAAGACAGCAGCGTGTACCAGCGCCACATCAGCGTGTCGGAGATCGACAGCATCTTGGCAAACATGCTGTTGGCGTCCTCGGCAATGCCGATGTAGTTGTGCTTGCTCTTGGACATTTTCTCAATGCCGTCCAAGCCTTCGAGCAGCGGCATCGTCAAGATGCACTGCGGCTCTTGACCGTATTCCTGTTGCAAGGTGCGACCCATCAACAAGTTGAACTTTTGGTCGGTGCCGCCCAACTCCAGGTCGGCCTTCAGCGCCACGCTGTCGTAGCCCTGCATCAGCGGGTACAAAAATTCGTGCACGCTGATGGGGGTGCCGGCTTTGAAGCGGTCATGAAAGTCGTTGCGCTCCATCATGCGGGCCACGGTGTATTTGGCGGCCAGCTGGATCATGCCCATTGAGCCGAGCGGCAAGCACCACTCGCTGTTGTAGCGAATCTCGGTTTTTTCAGGGTCCAACACCAAGCTGGCTTGGCGGTAATAGGTTTCAGCGTTGGACTTGATTTGCTCGGTGGTCAGCGGCGGGCGCGTGTTGTTGCGGCCAGACGGGTCGCCGATCAGGCTGGTGAAGTCGCCAATCAGAAAAATCACCTGGTGCCCTAAATCCTGCAACTGGCGCATCTTATTCAGCACCACGGTGTGGCCCAAGTGGATGTCGGGCGCCGTCGGGTCCAGCCCCAATTTGATGCGCAAAGGCTGGCCGCTGGCCTCAGAACGGGTCAATTTCTTCACCCAGTCGGCCTGCGGAATCAACTCCTCACAACCGCGCAAAGACACGGCCAGCGCCGCCTGCACGCCATCAGACAAAGGTAAATTTGGGGAATGCGCTTGATTCATAAGGGTTTTCGTTATTATCCGCAATGCTGAGGTGGCTATAATTCGAGGCTTGTTTTGAAAGACCAGCACCAGCCTCGCCTGATTTTAGATGGGCGCGGAACTTGCTCATCTTCATTTAAATTGTCGAATTGTCGCCGCAGCCCCCAGTGGCAGCCCATAGATTGTTTGCCGTCTCTGCCTTTCAGTGGGTTGCGATGAGCGCCCAAGCTGGAAGTTTTAGTTTTGAATATTGACGGCTTTTCTCGAATCCTGACACTTGCGCGACTAGGCCATCAAAGCCTGCTCGACATGCTGGCCAGGCACCCTAAGCGCTTTGTCGGCTCGCTCGCCGTGTTGCTGCTGGGAACAGGTGTGACCGCTTTTGGCGTCGCCCCGCTCGCCCCCGACGCGGCCAATTTGCCAGTTCACGACATTGTGGAGGCGGTGCAAGCCCTGCCTGCGCAATCCCAACTCGATGCGCTTTCAGACCATCAATTCAACTTGTATCGGACCGAGGTCACGCGCAGTTCGGACACCGCCGAATCGCTGCTGCGCCGCCTGAACATCGACGACACGGAAGCAGCCGCTTTTCTGCGCAAGGACGGCAACGCCCGTTCGTTGCTGATCGGTCGTGCTGGCAAAACCGTCACCGCCGAGACCACGGGCAACCAACGCTTGCTCAAGCTGTCGATGCGCTGGGCCACCGACGATGACACGCAATTCAACCGACTGGTGATTGCCCGCAACGGCAATAATTTCAGTTCTCGGATTGAAACCGGGCTTTATTCCGTTGCCACCCGCATGGCCAGCGGCAACATCAAAAGTTCGCTGTTTGCCGCCACCGATGACGCCAACATTCCAGACGCCGTGGCGACCCAAATGGTCAGTATTTTTTCGGGTGACATCGACTTTCACCGCAGCCTGCGCAAAGGCGACCGCTTCAGCGTTTTTTACGAAACCCTGGAAGCCGACGGCGAGTCCATCAAAACCGGCAAGGTGCTGAGCACCGAGTTCGTCAACAACGGCAAAACTTTTCAGGCCATGTGGTTCAACGATTCGGCTCAGGTGGCGAGTGCCCTCAAAGCTGGCAACAAATTCACAAAAGGGGCGTACTACTCGTTGGACGGTCAAAGCTTGCGCAAGGCTTATCTGGCCTCACCCGTGGCGTTTTCGCGCATCAGCAGCGGCTTCAAAATGCGCTTTCACCCAATTTTGAACACTTGGCGCAACCATTTGGGCGTTGACTACGCATCGCCGACCGGTACCCCTGTACGTAGTATTGGCGACGGCGTGGTGGATTTTGCTGGCGTCCAAAACGGCTTTGGCAACGTGATATTTATCAACCACAAGGCGGGGCACACCACCGTCTATGCGCACTTGAGCCGCATCAACGTGAAGCGCGGCGAGCGCATCAGCCAGGGCCAAAACATCGGCGCGGTCGGCTCTACCGGTTGGGCCACTGGGCCGCATTTGCATTTTGAGTTTCGCGTGAACGGCCACCAACAAGACCCGATTTTGCTGGCACAGCGCAGCGAAAGCATTCCGCTTGCAGCGAGCAACATGGCGGCTTTCAAGCAGTTGGCCGGCTCGGTGCGCCAGCAACTGAAAATCGCCAGCACGATTGGCCAAAGCCGCGCTGAGTAAAAATAAGGGCGCCATGCCTGAGTATTTCATCGGACTGATGTCGGGCACCTCGCTGGACGGTGTAGATGGCGTGATCGCCGACTTTTCAGCTGCCGCGCCGTCGCTTGTTCTGGCCGCTGCCAGCCAGCCATTTGAGGCCGGTTTTAAAGCCGAATTGCTGGCCCTCAACACCCCCGGCGAGAATGAGCTGCACCGCGCAGCTTTGGCCGCCAACCAATTGGTCGAAACCTACGCCCAAGCTATTGAGCGCCTGCTGATCGCCGCCGCCGCCAGCGGCATCCAGCGCCAAGAGATCGTCGCCATCGGCGCTCACGGGCAAACCGTACGGCACCGGCCACAAGAATTCGGCGTTGGCTACACCCTTCAATTGAACAATCCGGCGCTGCTGGCTGAGCGTACCGGCATCGACGTGGTGGCGGATTTCCGCACGGCAGATGTCGCGGCAGGTGGCCAAGGCGCGCCCTTGGTGCCGGCTTTTCATGCGGCGATTTGGGGCGACACAGCGCAATCAAGAGCCGTGCTGAATATCGGCGGCATCAGCAACATCACGCTGCTGCACGCAGACGGCGCGGTTCAGGGCTTTGACTGCGGCCCTGGCAATGCGCTGATGGATTTCTGGTGCCAGCACCACACCGGCCAGCCTTATGACGCTGCAGGCGCTTGGGCGGCTTCAGGCCAAGTCAATGCCGCCTTGCTGACTCAATTGCTCAGCTCGCCCTATTTCGCACGACTGCCGCCGAAAAGCACAGGACGCGACCTGTTCAACCCGACTTGGCTTGAACAGCAGTTGAGCAGCTTTGGCGCGTTGCCGGCAGCGGATGTGCAAGCCAGCCTGACGGCGCTGACTGCACAAGCCTGCGCCCAGGATTTACGCAATCACATGCCGTCAGCCACCGACTTGCTGATCTGCGGTGGCGGTGCGCTGAACACCGAGCTGATGCGTCAGATTGGCTTGGCTTTGCCGGGTGTTCAGGTCAGCTCGACGCAAGCTCACGGCCTGCCACCGCTGCAGGTCGAAGCGACGGCGTTTGCTTGGCTGGCGCAAGCCTTCACGCACGACAAACCGGGTAATTTGGTGGCCGTGACCGGCGCGACAGGTCGACGGGTGTTGGGGGCGCTTTACAAGGCGCCTCGCCAGCGCAACTAAAGAACAAAGCCGCGGGTTTAGGCGACGACAACTGAAAATACAAAAAGGGCTCAACGTTTAAGTTACAGCCCTTTTTTAAACCGCTGCAAAGCAGCCTTGAATCTCTAAGTGCGAAGCTTCAAGCTGAAAAGCTGGAGCCGCAACCACAAGAGCTGGTGGCATTCGGGTTCTTGATAACGAACTGGGCGCCTTCAAGGTCATCTTTGTAGTCGATTTCAGCGCCGACCAAGTATTGGTAGCTCATCGCGTCGATCAACAAGGACACGCCATTTTTGGTCATGGTGGTGTCGTCTTCGTTGGTGATTTCGTCGAAGGTGAAGCCGTACTGAAAGCCAGAGCAACCGCCGCCCTGCACGAACACACGCAACTTCAGCTCTGGATTGCCCTCTTCCGCAATCAAATCTGCCACCTTGGCGGCGGCGCTGTCGGTGAAGACAAACGGGCTGGGCATTTCGGTATGGATATCGTTGGCAACTGCGCTCATGGAA
>JBBAPN010000079.1:0-6603 GCA_040400815.1 Polaromonas sp.
AAAATACACCGGATTGCCTAGCTCCTTCAAAGTTCTAATGAACTATCTCGGATAAACGCGTTGTGACCACTCGAAGAGACTTTTCGAAGGCTGGTGGTTGGCGTTTGGCGGACGGGGTTGTCTGCGCTCATTACGGCATGTTAAAAAGTCAGCCTGATGTCAAATCCGATCCAGCGCAAGGTCCCTTAGCGCGTGATGAAAGACCCAAGTAAAACCTTTTTCTACAAGGTGCTTGGAGGGCGGCGAAAACCTTTCAGCGCAAGCCGAAGGCTGGCTTTAAGAGCGCAAGGCGTCGAGTTCGCGGTGTCGCTTGAGGGTTTGCCATTGCTGGCTGAACGCCCGCGTCAGCGCTTCGACCAAGTAGACCGAGCGGTGTTGGCCGCCGGTGCAGCCAACGGCCACGGTGACGTAGCTGCGGTGGTCGCGCACCAGCGCTTGCAGCCAACGGCTGACGAACTGCTCAATGCTGCTGAACATTTCGGCCACTTCGGTGTGCGACTGCAGGTAGTCAACGACCGGTTGATCGCGGCCGGTGAGGTCGCGCAACGCGCTTTCGTAATGCGGGTTCGGCAGCATCCGGACGTCAAAAACGAAGTCGGCGTCCAGCGGCACGCCACGCTTGAAAGCGAAGGACTCAAACACCAGCGTGAGGCGGTCTGTGGGCGCAGAAATCAGCGTCTTCACATACGCCTGCAGTTGCGAGGAACGGATGATGTTGGTGTCAAAGACCAGTGCCTGCTCACGCAGGTCGCTGAGCAATTCGCGTTCGAGTTCAATCGCCTCGACCAGCGCGCGGTGCTGGTCTGCCACGCCGACGCGGGACAGCGGGTGCATGCGCCGGGTTTCGGAAAACCGGCGTACCAAGGTGTCGGTACTGGCATCCAAAAAAATAGATTTGACGGCAATGCCTTGCTCGCGAACCGCTCGCAGTTGCTGCGGCACAAGCGGCAGCGAGGCGGCGCTGCGAACGTCCATGGCAATTGCCACGCGGCTCGCGCCGTGCTGCAGTTCAAGCTCGACAAAGCTGTTCAGCAGTTCGGGCGGCAGGTTGTCGACGCAGTAGTAGCCGGCGTCTTCGAGCGCGTTCAACGCAACCGATTTGCCGGAGCCGGACATGCCGGTGATCAGTACCATGTCCATGGTGGGTGGTGAAGTCTGCGCGTCGTTCATTGGCCGAGCATTTCTTTGGCGTGGGCCAATGTTGCGCCTGAGAGTTTCTCGCCGCCCAGCATGCGGGCGATTTCAGCGACCCGCTGCGCACTGTCGACGGCACTCACGGTGCTGGCGGTGCCCGTTTCGTCACTGCGTTTGGCCACCACCCAGTGTTGGTCGGCACAGGCGGCAACTTGCGGCAGGTGGGTGACGGCCATCACCTGGCGGTCTTGGCCAAGTTGCCTCATCAGCCGGCCCACCGTTTCAGCCACTGCGCCGCCAACGCCAGCGTCAACTTCGTCAAATATCAAAGTTTCCGCCTGGCCAAGTTGGCTGGTGGTGACTGCAATGGCCAGCGCGATGCGCGACAACTCGCCGCCAGAGGCGACTTTGCCCACCGGCCGCGGTGTGCTACCGCTGTGGCCTGCGACCAAAAACTCGGCCTGTTCCAGCCCGTGCGCAGCGGCTTGCTCCAGCGGGCTGAGGGTGACTTGAAACTGACCGCCTTGCATGCCCAAACCTTGCATCGCCGCGGTGATGGCTTGGCCCAGTGCGGGCGCCGCTTGGCTGCGTGCGGCGCTGATGTTTCGGGCCTCTGCCAAGTAGGCGGTGTGGGCGCTACTGACCGCACGCTCCAAGGCCGCCACATCAGTGGCGGCGTTCAGCTTGAGCAGGTCCAGTCGCCAGCCGGCCAGCAACTCGGGCAGTTCGGCCGGCGGGCGTTTGTAGCGACGCGCCAAGCTGACCCAGCTGGCGAGCCGTTCATCTAATTCGTTCAGGCGCTGCGGTTCCAGTTCGGAATGGCGGGCGTAGCCATTCAAAGAATGGACGGCGTCTTCAGCCAAAGCCAAGGCGCTGTGCAGAACTTCCAGCGGACCGGCAAATTGCGGCTCAATGTGTGCCTGCACCTGCAGTGCCGACAGGGCCCGACCCAGCTGGCTGGTGGCGCTGTCGTCGGCGTCTTGCAGGGCATTTAGCGCCACTTCAACGGCGTCGCGCAAGGCCTGCGCGTTCGACAGGCGGCTGTGCTGGGCGTTGAGCTCATCCCATTCGTCGGCGCCCGGCGCCAGCTTGTCGATCTCGCCAATTTGCCAGGCCAGCCGTTCTTGGTCGCGTTGCAGGCTGTCTTGTGCGCTGCGGGCTTCGTCGAGTGTTTTTTGGGCGGCGCGCCAAGCTTGCCAGCAAGGGTTCAGTTTGGTCAGCGAGACGCCGGCATAAGCGTCCAGCAAGCCGCGCACCGAGTCAGGCCGGGTTAGGCTTTGCCAGGCGTGCTGGCCGTGGATGTCGACCAGCTGGTCGGCGATGTCTTTGAGTTGCGTGGCGGTGGCCGGGCTGCCATTGATCCAGGCGCGGCTTTTGCCTTGCACATCGACCGTGCGTCGCAGCAGCAAATCGTCTTCTATTGGCAGGCCTTTGTCTTCCAGCCATGCTTGCAGGACCGCAGTGCAGTGGAAGGTGGCGCTGATCTCGCAGCGGTCTGCGCCTTCGCGCACCACCGCGGCGTCGGCGCGGGCGCCCAGGGCAAGTTGCAAGGCATCTATCAAAATGGACTTGCCTGCGCCGGTTTCCCCCGTCAGCACCGTGAAGCCGCGGGCGAGTTCAAGCTCCAGCTCGCGCACGATGACAAAGTCCCGAAGGTAAATGCGTTTCAGGCTCATGGCTCAGGCGAGGCCTTCGTTCCAGTGCAGTTTTTTGCGCAAAGTGTCAAAGTAGCTCCAGCCGACGGGGTGCAAAAAGCGCACCTGGTGTTCAGAGCGCCTGACGATGATGCGGTCGCCGTGCAGCAGACTGGTCAAGGTTTGCATGTCAAAGTTGGCGCTGGCGTCGCGGCCAGCCACAATTTCAACCGCCACTTCGCCCTGGTCGGACAGCACGACCGGTCGGTTTGACAAATTGTGCGGGGCGATGGGGACCAGAATCCAGCCGCCAATCGACGGATGCAGCAAGGGCCCGCCCGCCGACAAGGCGTACGCCGTGGAACCGGTGGGGGTGGCGATGATCAGACCGTCAGCGCGTTGGTTGGCCACAAAGCGGCCGTCGACTTCAACCCGCAACTCGACCATGCCGGCCGAGGCGCCGCGGTTCACCACCACGTCGTTCATGGCGGTGGAACTGAAAACACACTCGCCGTCGCGCACCACTTTGGCCTGCATCATCCAGCGCCGGTCTTCGTCGTAATGGCCCTGCAAAATCGGCGCCAACGTGGTTTGGTAGTCCTCAAAAGCAATGTCGGTGATGAAGCCGAGCCGACCTTGGTTGATGCCCACCAGCGGCACGCCAAACTGCGCCAGCAAGCGGCCGAAGCCGAGCATCGTGCCATCACCGCCGACCACCAAACCGAGGTCGCATTGCGCGCCAATTTGCGGCACATTCAAGACTGGGTAAGTGCTGATCCCGGCATTGCTGGCAGTGTCTTTTTCGATCGAAACTTCGCAACCCTGGGCGCTCACATACTGCGCAATGCCCTCAAGCGCCGACCGCGAACCCTGGGCGTGGTACTTGCCAATCAGGGCAACGTGGCGAAATTTTGACTTCATTTTTAAATTACATCACAACCGAGTCGCGTGGCTCCGTAGAATCGCTTACATGCTTGATGACCGCGCGAAGTTATTGCTCAAAGCGCTGGTCGAGCGCTACATTGCCGACGGCCAGCCGGTGGGCTCACGCACGCTGTCCAAGGCCTCGGGGGTAGAGTTGTCGCCAGCCACCATCCGCAATGTGATGAGCGATTTGGAGGAGCAGGGCTTGATCATCAGCCCGCACACCTCGGCTGGGCGGGTGCCGACGGCCCGGGGTTATCGGCTGTTTGTCGACACCATGCTCACGCTTCAACCGTCGCATTTGGGTGCGGGCTTGATGGGTGGCCACCGGTTGGCGCCCGACCAGCCGCAAAAAGTGCTGACCAACGCCGCCCACATGCTGTCCAGTCTGTCGCAGTTCGTCGGTGTGGTGATGGCGCCGCGGCGAACCTCGGTGTTTCGCCACATTGAATTTCTGCGCTTGTCAGACCGGCGCGTGCTGGTCATCATCGTTTCGCCAGACGGCGATGTGCAAAACCGCGTGATCTTCACCGAAACCGATTTTTCGCAAAGTCAATTGATCGAAGCCGCTAACTTTTTAAATTCCCACTACGCCGGCATGGCCATGGAAGAAGTTCGCGAGCGGCTGAAAAAAGAGGTCGAAGTGCTGCGTGGTGAAATCGCCAGCCTGATGCAGGCGGCCGTCAAGGTCAGCGCAGAAGCCATTGAATCCAGCGACGAAGTGGTGGTCTCGGGCGAGCGCAATCTGCTGGCCGTCAGCGACTTTTCCGGCGACATGAGCAGCCTGCGCAAACTGTTTGATTTGTTTGAGCAAAAAGCCCAGCTCATGCGCCTGCTGGACGTTTCTAGCCGCGCTGAAGGCGTGCGGATTTACATAGGCGGTGAAAGCCAGGTGATTCCGTACCAAGAACTGTCGGTGGTGACCGCGCCCTATGAAGTCGACGGTCAGGTGGTCGGCACACTGGGCGTGATCGGGCCGATGCGCATGCCTTACGAAAAAATGATTCAGATCGTCGACATCACCTCTAAATTAGTCAGCACGGCTTTGAGTTACAGCAAATAAAATTCGATTTTCTGGGGGCCTTGCATCGGCTTTGAATGCCTCCACCTTGCAACTGTTCGGCTTCAACACTTCAAAGGTAATCTCATGTTCAATGCTTTGATTCAACGCTTTGGCAAATGGCTTGCCATTGCCGCCATGCTCGGCTTTGGCCTGGCATTTGCCCAGTCAGAACCCAGTCTGAACCAGGTCTACGAGGCAGCCCAAGCTGGAAAAATGGACCAAGCCCAGACCATGATCCAGCAGGTCTTGGTGGCTCACCCCAACAGCGCCAAGGCACACTTTGTGCAAGCAGAGCTGTTTGCTAAACAAGGCCTGAACGGTCGCGCCGGCGACATGCTGGCCACCGCTGAAAAGCTGGCCCCCGGCTTGCCGTTTGCCAAAGCTGAAGCGGTTCAGAGCTTGCGCGCCAAAATTTCTGCTCGGCCTGTTCAGCAGGCTTCAAACAATGGCGGTGGCAACGCTTCGTCCAGCCATTTCAATGGTTCAGCAAGCCCGGCAGCGCCAGCGTCCAGTTTTTCTTGGGGCTTGCCCCTGCTGTTGGCGGGTGGCGTGATGCTGCTTGGCTACTTCATCTTCCGCCGCAAAGATGCGGCTGTTCAATACCATGCGCAGCCGCAATACAGTCAGCAGCCTAATCAGGCACCGATGGGCAACCAAGCTCCTACAGGCAGCGGTTTGAGCGGTCCACAATCCTTCGGTGGGGGCGGTTCGCCTGCAGCTGGACCTGGGTATGCACAGCCACCTGCCAGCGGTTTTGGCAGCAATATTGCCGGCGGTTTGGCCACCGGTTTGGCGGTCGGCGCGGGCATGATGGCGGCGCAAGCCATCGGCAAAAGTCTGATGGGCAACAACGAGGGCAGCCACGACAGTTCTTCCCGACTGGCCAACAACAACGATAGCAACAACAACAACTACCAACCGATTGCCGACAGCAACAGCAACATGGGCGGCCAGAACTTTGGCGTCACCGACACCGGCTCTTGGGATGACAGCGGCAGCGCCGACGCGGGTGGCGGCGACTGGGACAGCTGACCGGTGGGCTGCCCTTTGGCCGGCAAAGAATGATCATGGATATTTTGAAGCGCCGATCGCTGCTGGCTTTGCTGGCGTTGCCGACTGGCTGCGCCATCCAATACCTGCCGCCCCTGACCACCTCCGCATCAAGCCGCAGCGGGCCAGCCGGTTCAGTTCGAGCGCCAGCGCTGGGTCAAAGCTGGACTTACAGTCAATTCAACTTTTACAACAGCCAACTGCTAGACACCGTCACAGAACAAGTTGTCAGCGTGGACGGCGGCACTCGCATCAGCCGGCGTTCAAAAAACAACACCGATTTAGGCGACGAATTGCAGCCTGTCTGGGGTCAAGTCAAGCAAGATCCCTACTGGGATTTACGGCAAACTTATGAAGTGCCAATGCCTCTGTGGCTGGACAATTTGAAACCCGGCACCAGCCAAGTCAATGACACCCACTACCAATCGGGCAGTTCTTCTTTTCGCTACTGGATCAGTACCCGTACGAGCTTGACGGCGTGGGAAAAAGTGGTGCTCCCAAGCGGAACTTTTGAAGCGCTGCGGATTGACAAGTTCATCCGCATGAGCCACCGCGACATCAGTCGAATTGACACTGTCAGGCGCGACACGTTTTGGTTTGCGCCCGAAATCGGGCGTTGGGTGGTGCGCGAAACCAACGGCGAATTCATCGTCTCCGGCAAAAAAGGCGGCTGGACAGGGCGTGAAGACCATTTCCGTTGGCAACTGGAAAGCTGGACTTGAAAGTTTTCGCCTGCCGCTGCCCCTTACAATCTCTGCTGGTTCGGGGCGTTAGCTCAGTTGGTTAGAGCAGAGGACT
>JBBAPN010000080.1:0-1747 GCA_040400815.1 Polaromonas sp.
CTGAAGGCTGACTTGCAGCTGGCCTTGCCGCAATTGGTGGCCAAGCTCGGGCAAGACCGCCACGCTTCTTTTGGTCTCGAACACGGCGGTTGATACGCTGTCGATGTCGAAGAAATTTGCGCGGCAGTGCGGTTGTTGACGACGGCCTATGAACCGCTTGGCAGCCCAAGATCAAATAGACATCGGGTGAGTGCCGGACGACGCGATTTTCTCTTGGTACTCTTTAGTGACAAGGGCTGTCACCTCAAAATTAGCGGGTACATTTTCTGACCACTGGTTGATCAGTTTGTGCAATGTTTCGTGCGAATCTACGTCCATGACAACCACCGCGCCCCGACCTGTCTTTGTCCAAACGTTTTTGACGATGCCGTCTTCGATCAGCTTGTTGAGCCAAACCCAATACGCCTTTTGGCGATCGCGGACAGCGGACGGAAAATCTGGACGGGGCGTACTGACAACAAGAAACAGCATGGTTTTTCTTTCGGTGGGGGCTTTAGGCAACAAACGGTTCTGAGCCGGTGCGGGACAGATTCACTTTTAAATCATCACAGCAATCAGCGATCACGACAAATCAGATAACTTCACCAACTCATAAGTTAAATTGATACCCTCGGCGATAAAATTATTGTGCGTGATACATTAACTTCGAATCACCGACAAAAGTTCTCATTTTTACTTGCGCTGTAACAGTCGAACACAACTCAAAAATGACCCTGCGCCAGCTCGAAATTTTTTACGCCATCATGCAGGCTGGCTCAGTCACTGGCGCAGCCCGCGCTTTGAATGTGAGCCAGCCGGCCATCAGTGGTGCATTGAAATATGCCGAGCAACGGCTGAAAATGAAACTTTTTGAACGTATCGGTGGACGGCTTTGCCCGACGCCGGAAGCCGTTGCCATTTTGCCGGACGTGAGTGAAATTTTTGGTCGCATCGACACTTTGCAGCGCGTGATGCAAGAGATGCGGGATGGCCGCTCCGGCAGCATTGTGGTGGCCACTTCACCAACGCTGGCCAATGCTTATCTGCCGCAAGCCATCGGCCTTTTTCACAAAGTCAGCCCTCAGGTTCGCATTTCAATTTTGTCGTTGCCGACGCCCTTGGTGATTGAGCGAGTTGCGCGCAGGGAGGCTGACATTGGCTTGGCCTATGCACCAGTGCTGGACCCAGCGGTTGAAGCTGAGGATCTGGCCATCACGGAAATTGCTTGTGTTTTACCCAAGAGTCATGCGCTGACCCACAAGCAATACATCTGTGCGGAAGATCTTGTCGGTGAGTCCGTGATCTCTTTGGGACCCAACACCATGCTTGGCATGCTCATTGAAGACACTTCGCGCAAGTTTGGTGGTGTTGCACCGGTCGTTCAAATTGAGGCTAGCTCGTCCTTGACCGCTTGCCTGCTGGTGGCAGAAGGCGCCGGCATTGCGCTGATTGACAAAGCAACCGCCAGCTCGAGAAAATTCGATGATCTGGTGTTCAGGCGCTACGAACCCAAAATAGCTGTCCCCATCAACCTTATCTACCAACGGGCCCGCCCACGCGCTCGGGCCACCGTCCAACTCGCAGAATTTCTCAAGAAAGTCGTCGCAGACAGCCAATCGACGGGTTGATGCGAAGCTCAGCCGCGCCGCATCGTTTCAACGTGACCGCAGACGCCGATCGACATGCCAGACATGCTTCGCCCAGCCTCTGACGCAAGATAAATCACCATGTCAGCGATTTCTTGCGCGTCTATTTTTCGCTTCAGGGA
>JBBAPN010000080.1:1847-3616 GCA_040400815.1 Polaromonas sp.
CGACGGACTCAATCCAGTTTCGCGCCACTGTCCTTGACGATCAGCGACCATTTGCTCAACTCGCTCGCCAAGTAAACGCGAAACTCTGCCCCGCTCATCAGGTCTGGCACCAAACCTTGCGGATTAAGTTGCTCTGCAAAAGACTTGGACTGTGCAACTTTGGCCATGTCGGCATAGATTTTGGCGATCACCGCATCTGGCGTTCCCGACGGCGCCAACAGACCACTCCAAGTTGAAACGTCATAACCGCTCAATGCCCCGCCTGACTCTGCCATGGTTGGAACTTCAGGTAAGACAAGCGAGCGCTTGGCACTGGTCACCGCAAGCGCTTTGAGCTTGCCGGACTTGATGTTGGCCACAGCGCTGGCAACTGCCGGCGAGCCTAAGTTGATCTGATTGCCGAGCACATCGGTCATCATCTGCGCGATCCCTTTGTAGGGGATGTGAACCATGTTGACACCCGCCCTTGATTTCAACATTTCTAGCGACAAATGCGTCACGCTGCCATTGCCACCGGAACCAAAATTGATTTTTCCTGGCTGTGCTTTTGCCAGTGCGATCAACTCAGAAATGCTGTTGGCCGGCAGACTCGGATGCGCAATGATGACCAACGGGCCACTGGCAACCCGGCCAATCGTTTTGAAGTCCCGCAACAAATCGAAGGGCACATCTTTGTAAAGACTCGGATTGATGACGTGGTTCAAGCCCAGCATCAGCAAGGTGTAACCATCTGGCGAGGCTTTGGCCGCCGCCGCTGCGCCAACGCCGCCGCCAGCCCCTTGAATATTTTCAATGAACACCGGTTGCGCCCACAACTCAGACAAGCCTTGGCCAAGTTGCCGGGCCACAATGTCGGCCGCCGTGCCAGCCGAAAAGGGCACAATTATTTTGACCGGCTTAGCCGGAAAATTTTGCGCTTGTGCCGCGGAAGCCAACAGTCCAATCAGGAGCAAAGCCCAAACTTTCAGTGGTGGTGTTTTCACAATTTTTCTCTTTTTGATGTACTGACTCGGCGAGAGAACTTCTCTTGCGCATCACGCCTCGCAAAAAAGCTTGAGCCCGGGTCGGGCCCAGTCCAGCTCGACCAAGCGACCCGCGTAAGACTGCGTCACATAGGCCTTTTTCATGTCCGGGCCTCCAAAGCAAATATTGGTGCAATGCGTATCCCCTGGGACCGGCACGAATTCGACCAGTTCACCTTGAGGTGAGCAGACGGTGATACCCCCGACGTCCAGGGTGCCGATACAAATATTGCCATTGGCCTCAACAGCCAAAGAGTCGAAACGCATGTAGCTGGGGGCGGTGTAAAGAAGTCGCGAACCATGAGGCGAACTGGGCGACGCGCTGGCAGGCTGGGCAAACTTGCCAGGCTCAGCCAAGTCCCAAGCCCAAAGACGGGCAGTTTCTGTTTCGACGGCATACAGCGTCTTGCCGTCCGGTGACAAGCCTATACCGTTCGGCTTGTAAATCGGAGCGACCAGTTCGCGAATCAATGAACCATCGGCTTTGGCGTAGCAGATCTTGCCGCGATCCATGCTCCGGTGCCGGGTTTTGCCCGGGTCTGTGAAGTAAAAACCACCATGCGCGTCAAAAACAAGATCGTTGGGACCACGGATCGGCTCGATGTCGCTGCCAACCGAAACTTGGTCGTAAACCTCTTCAAAGGCACCGGTCGCCAGATTGACCTTCTCAATGCGGCCCTTGACATAGTCGGCCGGTGTGCCCGTGCTGACCCAAACCCCGTCAGCCCGCTGCCCAAAAGAAAACCC
>JBBAPN010000080.1:3716-6531 GCA_040400815.1 Polaromonas sp.
ATGGCGCGGGCCTCATCGGCAGTATTGACGTGCGGCACCACCACGCCCATCGCACCGGCATCCAAAATTCTGGCGGCGTAGTAGGGGTCGTGACAAGGCACCCGCACCAAAGGCGTGATGCCTAAACTCAGGGCCGCCACACAAATTTGTGCCGCCGAGGACTCGGGAATCACCGAATGCTCCATGTCCACATAGATCGCGTCGAAGCCGCAAGATTGAGCGGCAACGGCAATTTCCACCGTTCGCATTTGCTTGACGATCATGCAAATGCCGAGGCCACCGCCTCGCAAGGTCTCCAGCAGAGGGTTGCGCAAAGGTAGGGTGGCCATCAAGGTGTCCTGTGGGATAGCGGTTGAGAAAGCATTTAATTTGCGCGCCTTTGACTAAGCCACAGGGACAATCACATCTTCAGGCGCCAATGGCTGGCCATTGAGGACACGCATGATGTTGCCAATCGCATGGCGCGCCACGCTTTCAACATTGTCAAAAACAGCGCCGCCGATGTGCGGGGTCATCACCACCTGATCGAGCTTGAGCAGCGGATGATCAGCCAAGACCGGCTCAACGGCGAAAGCATCCAAGCCGGCACCGCGCAATTTGCCGCTCTGCAAAGCTTGCAGTAAAGCATCTTCATCGACCAACTCGCCGCGCGCAGTGTTGATGATCACGGCGCCATTTTTCATGGCCGCCAAGCTGTTGGCATTGACCACGTGCGCAGTCGCCGCAATGAAAGGGGCGTGCAGCGTCAAAATATCGCTCTGGGCAAACATGGTTGCACTGTCAACGTACTGCGCGTTTAATTTTTTCTCGGTCGCTTCGTCTGCGCGGTGCGCATCAAAGTAAATGACCTTGCAGTCGAATCCCAGCAGTCGCTGCGCCACTTTTCTGCCAATATTGCCAAAGCCGTAAATACCCACCGTTTTGCCGGCAATTTGGTAGCAGGTTTCACGCATCTCTGACTTGAGCCACAAGCCCTGCCGCAAGGCGCGATCGACGTGCGCAATGCGTCGATAAACAGCGAGCATCAATCCCACAGCCAACTCGGACACCGCCCCCGCGTTGGAGCCAGCTGTGATGGCCACCGGAATTTTCATCTCACGCGCCGCCGCGATGTCAATTCGGTCAACGCCAATACCCCACTTCTCAATCATGCGAAGCTTGTGAGCATGCTTAAGCATAGGCCGCGTGACAGCCGCCCAACCCGCAAAGATAACGCTGGCGTCTCGCACCAGCGCCATTTGCTCAGCCTCGTCATAGGACGACGCAAAGTGCAAATCGAGGTCAGCCGGCGCTACCCGCTGAATCACTTGACGAACGGCAGGTGCCCAGACATCCAGACAGGCCACAAAGTGCTTCATGAACACAGACCCCGGCTGCGCGCCATCACAACATCACCGGCTGCAGCGGCGCGCCGTTCAGCATGATTCGGTAGAGGTAACGGTACTGCGCCGGGTCGTAGTCCGCGTTGGCCTGGTGCATGACACTGCGGTTGTCCCAGATCACCATGTCGCCCGCCAGCCATTTGTGTCGGTACTCGTACTTGGATTGCGTTGCATGGGCGAACAGCTCATCGATCAGGGCAAAACCCTCCTCATTCGACATGCCCTCAACGCCCTCCATGCGGCCCGTGTTGAGGTACAGCGCTGCGCGCCCACTGACAGGGTGTCGGATCACCAAGGGCTGGAATGAAACTGGAATCTTGGCCCGCTCTTCATCGCTCAAGGCCATCATCTTGCGCGGGCTTTGGCTGCTTTCATAAACATGGGGCGCTCTGAGTGGAATGATTTTTCGCTTGACGTCTTCAGGAAGGTCATCAAATGCAGCCCTCACGTCGACGAATTGCGTATCCCCTCCGTGGTCTGGCAAGGCGATGGCGTGCAGGGTCGTCGCCTTCGGCGGCTCGGCATAGTTCGAATGATCGGTGTGGTAATTTTCGCCGCGCACATGCAGTTTGCCGTCAACGATCGGCAGATCACGGCTGGAAATCGTGCCCACTTTAGGGTAATCCGGCAACAAAAACTTAGTCAACTGCTGCTGCATGATGTCGCCAAAAATCTCGGCCGCGTTAGCGAACTGCGGCGGCGTCAGCGCTTGGTCGCGAAAGACGAGAACCGCATGCTCCGTCCATGCTGCATGGATGGCGGCCTTCGTTTCGGCCGACACGGGTTGCGTCAAATCGAGTCCGGTGACTTCAGCGCCGACGTAATGACTCAAAGGCTTGATGTTGAAATCCACTGGCTATTCCCCTGCATGATTGCGAAGAATAAATTCTGGCATCGACCGGTGCGGCTGACCAATCAAAAGAACTTGACCAGTCATAAGAGAAGTTGATGTTCTACAGCCCAAATGACGGTACAACTGAAGGTATATCCTGACTGCACAGCACACGCACCAGAGGCAGTACAGCCTTGAATGGTACATTTTCAAAGATGCAAAATACCCCGAAGAACGCGGCTGAGAACCCAAACACCAACGACGAGGTGACCCGCGAAGAACTGCATTTCCGGCGCATCGACATGCGCGGATGGCGGCGTTCCGACGGCTTGTTTGAAGTCGAAGGACGCGTCATCGACCGCAAACCCCATGCGTTCAAAGTTCCCAACGGCAGCAAAGTGGTTGCAGCCAACGCACCTTTGCATGACATGGGCGTCAAACTTGTTTTTGACGACGCCATGTTGGTGCACGAGGTCTTCGCCTTCACCGATGCGGCACCCTACACCGATTGCTTGGCCGCCGGAGACTCGCTGCAAACGCTCAAAGGCATGCGCATCGCGGCTGGCTGGAGCGCCGAAGTGACGCGCCGTTTAGCCGGCGT
>JBBAPN010000081.1:0-6466 GCA_040400815.1 Polaromonas sp.
GGCGCGCAGATTTACCTCAAGCGCGAAGACCTGAACCACACCGGCGCGCACAAGATCAACAACACCATCGGCCAAGCCATGTTGGCGCGGCGCATGGGCAAACCGCGCATCATTGCCGAAACCGGCGCCGGCCAACACGGCGTGGCCACCGCCACCATTTGCGCGCGCTACGGCCTCGAATGCGTGGTCTACATGGGCAGCGAAGACATCAAGCGGCAAAGCCCCAACGTCTACCGCATGAAGCTGTTGGGTGCCACCGTGGTTCCGGTTGAGTCGGGCAGCAAGACGCTGAAAGACGCGCTCAACGAAGCCATGCGCGACTGGGTCGCCAACGTTGACAACACTTTTTACATCATCGGCACGGTGGCCGGTCCACACCCTTACCCGATGATGGTGCGCGATTTTCAGAGCGTCATCGGCGAAGAATGTCTGGCGCAAATGCCCGAGATGACCGGCGGCAAGCAACCCGATGCGGTGCTCGCCTGCGTCGGCGGCGGCAGCAATGCGATGGGTATTTTTCACCCCTACATTGGCCACGAAAACACCCGTTTGATCGGCGTTGAAGCCGCCGGCGAAGGCATCGACAGCGGCAAGCATTCAGCCTCTTTGCAGCGCGGCACACCCGGCGTGCTGCACGGCAACCGCACCTATGTGTTGCAAAACGAAGACGGCCAAGTGACCGAAACGCACAGCATCAGCGCCGGCCTCGATTACCCGGGCGTTGGACCCGAGCACGCCTTCTTGAAAGACATTGGCCGCGCTGAGTACGTCGGCATCACCGACGTCGAAGCGTTGTCGGCCTTTCACTACCTGTGCCGCACCGAAGGCATCATCCCAGCACTCGAATCAGCCCACGCGGTAGCCTACGCCATGAAGCTCGCCAAGACCCTGCGCGTTGACCAGTCGATTTTGGTCAACCTGTCAGGCCGTGGCGACAAAGACATCGGTACGGTGGCCGATTTGTCGAACGCCAGTTTTTACTGCCGACCCTCGTGTCAAGGTCAAGGCGTCAAAGGCGGCCCGGCCGGCGAACAAGTTATTCAATTCAAATCATGAGCCGCATCCAAACCGTGATGAGCGCCCTGCTGGCGCAAAACCGCAAAGCCCTGATTCCTTACGTCACAGCCGGCTTCCCTTTCGCTGACATCACGCCCGCGCTGATGCACGGCATGGTGGCTGGTGGCGCTGATGTGATCGAACTCGGCGTGCCGTTTTCAGACCCCAGCGCCGATGGCCCGGTGATCCAAAAAGCCGGCGACCGCGCCTTAGCGTTTGGCGTGGGTTTGGTGCAGGTGTTGGCGATGGTGCGTGAGTTCCGCCTCAAGGACGACTCCACACCGGTGGTGCTGATGGGTTACGCCAACCCGGTCGAAGCCTACAACCTCAAGCGCGGTGCGGGCAGCTTTGTGCGCGACGCGGCTGAGGTCGGTGTCGACGGCATGTTGATCGTCGACTACCCGCCCGAAGAATGCATTGACTTCGCCGCCCAGCTGCGCAGCCACGACATGGACCTGATTTTTTTGCTGGCCCCGACCAGCACACCCGAGCGCATGGCGCAGGTCGCCAAGGTGGCCAGCGGCTATGTCTATTACGTATCGCTGAAAGGCGTGACCGGTTCCGGCGCATTGGACTTGGGCGCTGTCGAAGCCATGCTGCCGCGCATTCGCGAGCACGTCAGTGTGCCAGTCGGTGTGGGTTTCGGCATCCGCGACGCTGCCACCGCAACCGCCATCAGCCGCGTGGCCGACGCCGTGGTGATTGGCAGCAAGATCATCCAGCTCATCGACCCGCTGCCGCGCGAGCAAGTGGTGCCGGTGGTCAAGGCATTTTTGAGCGAAATTCGCAGCGCGCTCGACGCATAATTCGGGTCAATTCCCAAGCTTTAAGGAGCTCCCATGAGCTGGCTAGAAAAACTACTGCCCCCCAAAATCACGCCGACTGACCCCAACGACAGACGCAGCGTGCCCGAAGGCCTGTGGATCAAATGTCCGAGTTGCGAGGCGGTTCTCTACAAGAACGACCTTGAGAAAAATCAGAACGTTTGCCCCCAGTGCAGCCACCATCACCGCATCGGTGCGCGGGCGCGGCTGGACGCTTTTCTGGACGCTGAAGGCCGCTACGAGTTAGGCCAAGAAGTGTTGCCAGTCGACGCCCTTAAATTCAAGGACAGCCGCAAATACCCAGAGCGACTGAAAGACGCGTTAGAGAACACAGGCGAAACCGACGCGCTGATCGTCATGGGTGGCACCGTGCACAGCATGGGGGTGGTGGTCGCCTGCTTTGAGTTTGACTTCATGGGCGGCAGCATGGGCAGCGTGGTGGGCGAGCGCTTTGTGCGCGGCGTGCACGCGGCCATCGAACAAAAAGTGCCGTTCATTTGCTTCACCGCCACCGGCGGCGCGCGCATGCAAGAAGGCTTGCTGAGCCTGATGCAGATGGCCAAAACCAATGCCTCGCTGACCCGCCTGGCCAAAAAAGGCCTGCCCTACATCAGCGTGTTGACCGACCCGACCATGGGCGGCGTCAGCGCCGGCTTTGCCTTTATCGGCGACGTGGTGATTGCCGAACCCAAGGCCTTGATTGGTTTTGCCGGCCCACGCGTGATCGAGTCGACGGTACGGGTGACACTGCCTGAAGGTTTCCAGCGTGCCGAATTCTTGCAAACCAAAGGCGCTGTCGACTTTATTTGTGACCGCCGCGAACTGCGTAAAACAGTCGCCAACACCTTGGCCATGTTGCTCAGGCAACCGGCTGACGCGGTCGATTAAGACTACCCGCAACCTCTGACTTCAAAGCGCACCATGTCCGACGCCTCGACTTTGACTGCCATGCCCCTGTTTCCGTTGGGTTCGGTGCTGTACCCGGGCGGTTTGCTGCCGCTGCAAATTTTCGAGGTGCGTTACCTCGACATGATCGGCAAGTGCCACAAGAACGGAACATCGTTTGGCGTGGTTTCTCTCACCCAAGGCAGTGAGGTGCGGCAACCCAAAGCCGATCCGTCTGGCGATGGTTTCGCCGATGAGGCGTTTCACAGCTTCGGGACTTTGGCGACCATCACCGACTATGCAACGCCGCAACCGGGCTTGATGGTCGTTCGCTGCAGCGGCACGCAACGCTTCAAGATCAGCCGCAGCGAAAAGCTCAAGCACGGCCTGTGGCTGGCTGACATCACGTTGCTGCCCGACGATCTTGCAGTGTCGATTCCAGAGGACCTGCAAACCGCTGCAGATGCCCTGAAAAAGCTGATCCTCACCCTGCAAGAACGCGCCGTACCGGCCGAGCAAATGCCGATCCTCATGCCTTACCGATTCGATGACTGCGGCTGGGTCGCCAACCGCTGGAGTGAGTTGTTGCCGATCCCGGTCGCGCTCAAGCAGCAATTCATGGAACTCGACAACCCGCTGCTGCGGCTTGAATTGGTCAACGACATCTTGGACCGCAGCGACATCTCCTTCTAAAATCAGAAGTTCGCCTCTTTTCTTCTGACTCTCTCTTTGCGCTGCCTTATGTCAACTCCCACCGCCTTGCCCACCGCTGCCGCGACAGTACCCGCGCCCGACGACAACCAGTTGATGGCCGAGCGCCGTGAAAAGCTGAAACATTTGCGCGCCGCCGGCGTGGCGTTCCCGAATGACGTCAAACCCGAACACCGGGCCGAAGCCCTGTTTGCACAGTACGACAGCCAAACCAAAGAAGAACTCGAACCGCTGGCCATCCGCGTCAGCGTGGCCGGCCGCATGATGCTCAAGCGCGTCATGGGCAAGGCCAGTTTTGCCACCCTGCAAGACGCCTCCTTCGGCCCGTCGGGCGGTCGCATTCAGGTCTACATCAACAACGAAGGCGTTGGCGAAGAACTGCACAGCGCCTTCAAACACTGGGACTTGGGCGACATCGTGGCCGCAGAAGGCACGCTGTTCAAAACCAAAACCGGCGAGTTGTCGATTCATGCCACCGGCCTCAAGCTGGTGACCAAAAGCCTGCGTCCCCTGCCCGACAAGTTTCACGGCGTGGCCGACCAAGAAGTCAAATACCGCCAACGCTATGTTGACCTGATCACCGACGAAGCCGCACGCAAGCGCTTCGTGGCCCGCAGCAAGGCCGTCAGCAGCATGCGTGAGTTCATGGTCGCCAATCAGTTTCTCGAAGTCGAAACACCGATGCTGCACCCGATTCCAGGCGGCGCCAATGCCAAGCCGTTCAAGACGCATCACAACGCGCTGGACCAAGAAATGTTCTTGCGCATCGCCCCCGAGCTCTACCTGAAGCGACTCATCGTCGGTGGTTTTGAGCGCGTCTTTGAGATCAACCGCAGCTACCGCAACGAAGGCATCAGCGTTCGGCACAACCCCGAATTCACCATGATGGAGTTCTACGCCGCTTGGTGGAACTACAACGACCTGATGGCCTTCACCGAAGCGCTGATCCGTGACGCCGCGCAAAAATCTTGCGGTACTTTGCAGCTCAGCTACGGCGGCAAAGCGGTCGACTTGAGTCAGCCTTTTGAACGCCTGACGATTCGCGAAGCCATCCTGAAACACACCGACGCCGGCAACAACGTGGACGACGCGGCATGGCTCATCAACGCCGTCAAAAAGCTCGGTT
This sequence comes from Polaromonas sp., assembly GCA_040400815.1. Lineage (GTDB taxonomy): Bacteria > Pseudomonadota > Gammaproteobacteria > Burkholderiales > Burkholderiaceae_C > Polaromonas. The sequence continues at coordinate 4,603 of JBBAPN010000081.1, forward strand.
GCAGCGAGCAAAAAGACCGCTTGTCGACACGCTCGCTGGCCAGTTTGCAAGTTTTGTTCTTTGAAGAAACGGTTGAAGACAAGCTCTGGCAACCGACCTTCATCATGGAACACCCGACCGAAATTTCGCCCTTGGCGCGCGCCAACGATGCCCGCCCTGAAGTCACCGAACGCTTTGAGCTCTACATCACCGGCCGCGAGTTCGGCAACGGTTTCAGCGAACTCAACGACGCGCAAGAGCAAGCCGCGCGCTTTCAAGCGCAGGTCAACGCCAAAGACTCCGGCGACGACGAAGCCATGTTTTACGACGCCGACTTTGTGCGGGCACTCGAATACGGCATGCCACCGACCGGCGGCTGCGGTATCGGCATCGACCGGCTGATGATGCTGCTGACAGACAGCGCCAGCATCCGCGACGTCATCTTGTTCCCGGCACTGCGCCGCGAGAATTGAGCCACGCCGGGACGGCTGGGCTGTCATGAAATACCTGCTCGGCTACCCCGACAACCTGCGCGACCAAGTGCAAGAGCTGCTCACCGATGGACAGCTCGGTGCGGTGCTGCTCAAAAAGTACCCCGAAGCCCACAGCGTGCGCACCGACAAAGCGCTGTACGACTACGTGATGGATCTGAAGAACCGCTTTTTGCGCAACTCAGATCCGCTGTCGCGGGTGATTTTTGACAACAAACTGCAAGTCATCGCGCATGCGCTCGGCACGCACACCACCATCTCGCGCGTGCAGGGCAACAAGCTCAAGTCCAAGCGCGAAATTCGCGTTGCCGCCCTGTTCAAAGAAGGTCCCGCCGAGTTCTTGAAAATGATCGCAGTGCACGAACTCGCGCACATCAAAGAACGCGAGCACGACAAAGCTTTCTACAAACTCTGCACCTACATGGAACCGCAATACCACCAGTATGAATTCGACCTGCGGGTCTACCTCACGCACCTGGATGTGGTGGGGAAATTAGATTGGTCGGGGCGCTGAGGGCGGCGTGCTCCAAGGGTTGATGACCCTCAAGCCAGCGGCCTCAAAAGGGCTGGTGTCACGCGTTGCAATCATCAAGCCAGGCTGCTGGCGGTCGCGGCGATGTAGCCGTCTGCTGGCGAAATCGCTTGCCCTTGGGCTCTCGCACGGGCAAGCAACAGCGCGTAGGCTTCTGATGCCGCCGCATCAAATGACAGAATTCGACCGAGGAACAAAGGCAAGATGCGCTGCTCAAGACTGGTGTGGAGCGTGTCCCTTCGTTTTCCCGAAGGCAGCGCCGCAATGCCAAAACGTAACTCAGCCAGACTGACCGTTGACAGGTAAAGTGTTTCGATCATTTGCGCGTCGATCCAATTCAAAACGCCGACATCACCGGTGAGCTTCAAGGGTTCAGAAACGACCTTGGTATCGAGAAGAATCATTCAAAGGTCATCGGTTCTGTGGGTGACTTGTCACGCTCCAACTCAAGATCGAAACCCCCTGCCTGCTGGCCGATTTCAGCCAACAAGGAGCCCAGCTTGATACGGCCCTCGGGCCGTGCGACGCTCTCAAGAATGGCTCTGACTTCGGCCTCGGTGCTTCGACCCGCCAGCGCGGCCCGGACACGCAAAGCGCGGTGCGTCTCCTCGGGTAGGTTGCGAACTGTGATTGACGACATGCGGCATCCTTGTAAAGTTGATCTCAATGATGTCATTCTATCTTTCGTGCAATCATTTTGCCGGGAACGTACGTCCTCTGCGGAAAAACGCCACTGACGGGACGAGGCGCTGAGTCGCCATGTCTATTCGTCCTCAAAAACAGCTCGCAAGCAGTCCAGCACCTCTTGCACGACGGCAACTGGAACTTTCTCTACAAAGGCAGCCTGTCTTGCCGTCCAGTC
>JBBAPN010000082.1:0-5839 GCA_040400815.1 Polaromonas sp.
ACTAAATACGGCTGTGGTATTGCGCAATGCGGTGCCTGTACCGTCATGATGGATGGCGCCGCGGTCCGGTCGTGTGTGTTGCCTGTCAGCGTTGCCGTCGGCAAAAAAATTCAAACGATTGAAGGCTTGGCCAAAAATGGCCAGCTGACTAGTCTGCAGCAGGCTTGGATCGAGCATCAAGTGCCTCAGTGCGGTTTCTGTCAATCCGGCATGCTGATGGCCGCCACTGACTTGCTGGCCAAAAAACCTAAACCGACTGATGCTGATATCGACGCAGCCATCACCAATATTTGCCGTTGCGGGAGCTTTCAAGAAGTTCGCGCCGCTATCCATTCAGTCGCAACAGCCTAAGGAGTCCAATATGAACGCACACTTCGAGGGTCTCCCAAATCTTTCACGCCGTCATTTTGTTGTGGGCACCACAGCCGTCAGCAGTGGCTTGTCCCTTGGTATTCAAATGACTTTTATGGGTTCAGCACAAGCTGTAGAGGCGACCTCCGAGATCGGTGCCTGGGTGGTGATCAAGCCCGACGACACAGTCATTGTCCGCGTCGTACGCTCAGAGATGGGTCAAGGCACCATCACCGGCTTGGCCCAACTGGTGGCCGAGGAACTCGAGTGCGACTGGAAAAAAGTCACGGTCGAATATCCCACGCCGGGTGAAAGCCTCAAGCGCCAACGTGTCTGGGGTGCGTTTTCGACTGGCGGCAGTCGCGGGATCCGGACTTCAGAACAATACGTTCGCAAAGGGGGTGCTGCAGCGCGTTTGATGCTGGTGCAAGCCGCCGCCAACGAATGGAAAGTTCCCGTTGCTGAGTGTGTTGCCGCAGAAAGCGTGATCACGCATACACCCACTGGTCGCAAAGTAACGTTCGGTAAAGTCGCCGCAGCCGCGTCGAAGATTGCAGTCCCCACCGACATCACGCTGAAAGATCCTAAAGACTGGAAGATCATTGGGAAACCGTTGAATCGCATTGATACCTATGCCGACAAAGTGACCGGCAAACAGGTTTACGGCATGGATTTAAAGCTGCCAGGTATGTTGGTGGCAAACATCCGAGAGTGCCCGGTGTTTGGTGGCAAGGTCAAAAGCTTTGATGCCAGCAAAGTGACGGGCATCAAAGGCGTGAAGAAAGTCATGCAAGTCGGCGAAACTGCCGTGGCCGTGGTGGCCGACACTTTCTGGATCGCCAAAACCGCGCTCGACCAAGTTGAGATTGTGTGGGACGAAGGCCCGAACGCATCCGTATCCAGTGCCTCAATTGCCAAGATTCTGGAGGAGGGCTTGAGCGCTGAACAGGCTTTTGTTGGCAACACGCGCGGCGATACCAAGTTGGCACTGAATGCCGCTGTTAAAAAGACAGAATCTACCTACTTCTACCCGTTCCTGAACCACGCGCCCATGGAACCTATGAACGCCACGGCCAAATGGACCCCTGAGCGTTGCGAAACTTGGGTGCCGACTCAAGATGGCGAAGCCTCATTGGCTGCGGTGATTGCAGCATCGGGCTTGGCGGCTGAAAAATGCGAAGTCTATAAAGTCAATTTAGGCGGCGGCTTTGGTCGCCGAGGTGCGTTTCAAGACTACACCACGCAAGCGGTCAATATCGCTAAACAAATGCCGGGTACGCCGATCAAGCTGATGTGGACTCGCGAAGAGGACATGACTCAGGGACGCTATCACCCGATCATGATGTGCAAGCTAACGGGTTCGTTCGACGCCAATAAAAACCTGACGGGTGTGCACATGCGCTTGTCAGGGCAATCGATCCTAGCCTCGGTATTTCCCGCTGTGCTTGCGGCACAAAAAGGTCGTGATGCTCTGGCCTTTCAAGGTGTTTTTGATGGCGGTGAGCATGCTTTTGGTTATGAGTTCCCCAATCAGTTGATGGAGCACGCGATGCGCAATACGCACATTCCGCCAGGCTTTTGGCGTGGTGTGAACGTGAATCAAAATGCGGTGTTCATCGAGTGCTTTATGGACGAACTCGCCGAAGCTGCCGGTGTCGATGCGGTTGAGTTTCGTCGCAAGTACATGGGCAAGTTCCCTCGCAATCTCGCCGTGCTGAATGCCGTGGCCGATGGCATTGGCTGGACTAAGCCTGCTGCACCTGGCGTGTTTCGCGGTGTTGCACAGATGACTGCTTTCGGCAGTTATGTCGCAGCGGCCTGCGAGTTGTCTGTGACGGATGGCAGCAAGGTCAAAATTCATCGTATTGTTGCCGCGACCGATTGTGGCTATGCCGTCAATCCGGCGCAAATCAAACGCCAGGTCTCAGGCTCGTTCGTGTACGGATTGTCGGCATTGTTCGAAGAAGAGTGCACCGTTAAAAACGGCCGAATCGAACAAAAGAACTTCGATACGTTCGGTTCGATCCGCCTGGCACAGATGCCCAAAGTGGAAACCATCATCTTGGAAGGTGGCGGCAAAGACTGGGGCGGCATTGGTGAGCCGACCATTTGTGTGGCGGCACCGGCTGTGCTTAACGCTATTTATCGTGCAACCGGAAAACGGTTGCGTAATGTGCCGCTGAAAAATAGTGGAATGACTTTGGTATGACGGGGTGGGGTGCTGTGTGGGTGTTGGCACTGAGTGTCTGCCTCGCCACCCCCAGCTCCGTTTTTGGGCAGACATTTGTCGCAGACCAGATTCTGGAGTCGCTGTCAGGGCGGCCGGGTGACGTTGCCCAGGGGCGTGCACTTGTCGTGAGTCGACAAGAAGGTTTGTGTATTTTGTGTCACAGTGGCCCGTTTCCTGAAGAGCGGTTTCAAGGCAATCTGGCACCTGATCTTGCGGCAAGTTCTGCCCGCTTGTCGCCTGCTCAGTTGCGTGCACGCATCGTTGATGCAAGCCGGTTCAATCCAGACACCATCATGCCCTCGTATTTTCGCACTGCGGGTCTCACGCGAGTGGCGCCGCAGTTCGCAGCTAAGTCCATCTTGACGGCACAAGACATTGAAGATGTTGTCGCTTTTTTAGTGAGCTTAAAACCGTGACGATCAATCGAAGATTTTTTGTACTCAGTGTTGGGGTGGCCAGTGGGTTGACCTCGCTTAACGCGCTCGCAACGGTCGCTGAAGCCACGCAGGCGGTTGATAAAATATTGGGCAACAAAAAAGCCTCGGTGGGCCGCGTGACGTTGGTGATTCCCCCGCTGGTTGAAAACGGGAATCTTGTCACCATGAAGGTCTCGGTTGCGAGCCCCATGACAAAAGATGATCACGTGCAGGCGATTCATATCGTCGCGGAAGGTAACCCCTTGCCGAATATTGTGAGTTTCTATTTGTCGTCGCGCTCCGGTCGGGCGGACATCACGACGCGAATCCGCTTGGGCGATTCGCAACGAGTAGTGGCCATCGCGCACATGAGTGATGGTTCTTTTTGGCAAGGCGATGCCACGACGCTTGTCACGATAGCAGCCTGTGCTGAGGTGTAAAAAGTGAGCAAGACTTCTCGTACTCTGGCCACCATGCCTGCAAGCGCCAAGAAGGGCGACATTGTTCAAATCCGGGTTATTGTCCAGCACGATATGGAATCCGGTTTTCGTCATACTGAGACTGGCCAGCGTGTGCCGCGTGACATCATTCGAGATTTTCTTTGCACGTACAACGGCGTTGAAGTCTTCCGAGTCGAACTGCATCCGGGTATGGGGGCCAATCCCATGATTATTTTTACAACCGTAGCGACTGAAAGCGGCACCCTTGAATTCAATTGGTCTGGCGACGATGGCTACGCTTCCAAGACGTCCAGCCAACTTGTGGTGACGTGAATGCCTTAATTGCAGAGTGCGCTTCGATGACCTTCGCCGCTAAAGTCTTTGTCTGCTGGGGGCTCTGTGCAGTCGTTGTACTCGGGGGTTTTGTCAAGGCGGATCCTATTGCCAAAAATAGGCAATCCAGTTACGAGTTGATGTCGGCCGATACAAAGGCCATGCAAGACGACCCGCTGCTGAATCCCGCCAACTTCGCCGTGTTGGATGGCCAGGCGTTATGGCAAGAAGCGGCAGGTCATAAAAAAATATCTTGCGCGTCGTGTCACGGTGATGCGACCGTGTCAATGAAAGGCGTTGCAGCCAGCTTTCCGAAGTTAAGTACTGCGGGTCGGCCGTTGTTGAACCTTGGCGGGCGCATCAACCAGTGCCGTACCGAACACCAGGGCGCGGTGCCCTTTGCGCCTGAAAGCAAACTCCTTTTATCGCTGTCAGCGTTTGTAGCTACTCAGTCCAAAGGCATGCCCATCACGGTGGCGCGTCATGCGTCAAATGTTGCACGCCTTGATGCTGGCGAACGTTTGTTCAATCTGCGGCTCGGTCAATTGAACTTGTCTTGCGCACAGTGTCATGCTGAGAGGCCAGGGCAAAAACTGGCCGGTAATTTGATTCCACAAGCCCATCCCACGGCCTATCCGATTTATCGCCTTGAGTGGCAGTCGGTCGGTTCTTTAGAGCGACGCTTGCGTAATTGTTTGACGGGTGTTCGTGCGGAGCCCTATGCTTTCGGCTCCCCCGAGTTGCTTGAGCTTGAATTATTTTTAGCCTGGCGTGCCCGCGGTATGCTGCTCGAAAGCCCTGGTGTCAGACCCTAAATCTCAAACCCCAAACCCCAAACCTAAAACACCAAACCTCAAGCCTGAAAAAAGACCAATTAATGACCTTCAAAAACCTCACCAACGAAAACTCGTGTTGACGCCCGGGGTAGATTTGATGATGAACAACATCGAAGGCTTGGTGCAGGCGAATCAAGCGGGGTGACTTTCAGGCTTGGGCGGCGGGCCCCGAGCTCCTTGCCCTGCCAAAAAATTCCAGCGGATGTCCGACGGCGGCGTGTTCGCCATCATTAAGGTTATTTGAGATGATTGCAGTTTTCAAATCACCACAAGTCCAGCCGCAGCTGACGCAGGAGACAACGCAATGACAAATCGTCGACAACTCATCGCTGGCGCAGCCGCGCTGGCAACGCCTTTTTTCTGGGGCACTTCGGCCCGCGCGGCAGATCCGTTTCCGTCCAAGGTCATCACCATCGTCGTGCCGCAAGCGCCAGGCGGTGCCAACGACGTCATCGGACGGGCCCTGGCGCAACGCTTGTCCGTCGCCATCGGTAACCCGGTCATCGTCGAAAACCGCCAGGGCGCGGGTGGCAATCTGGGCACCGCCCACGTGGCGCGCCAACCTAAAGACGGCCACACTTTGCTGTTGAACGCGCAGAGCGTGCAGACCATCAACCCCTTTCTTTACCGCAAGGTGCCGTTCGATCCGGTCAAAGACTTTGACCCGGTCATGGTGGTCGGCGTTGCCCCTTACATGCTGGCGGTCAACCCCTCGGTTCCGGCCAAGAATTTGCGTGAGCTGGTGGCACTGGCCAAAGCCAGCCCCGGCAAGTTCAATTACGCCTCTGCCGGTAACGGCACGGTGAACCACTTGCTGGGTGAAATGCTGAAAAACGCGGCGGGCATCGACATCGTGCACGTACCGTACCGCGGCGCTGCGGCGGCGGCGACCGATGTCGTGGCCGGCCAGGTGCCCATGACTTTTGGCAGCTTGGCCGGTCTGATGCCTTTTGTGCGCAGCGGGCAGTTGCGCACATTGGGGGTGTGCACCGAGAAGCGCACGCAGTTGGCCCCCGATCTGCCGACCTTGGCTGAGACCATCCCCGGTTTGTACGCCAATGCCTGGTACGGCTTGTTCGTACCCGCTGGAACGCCGAAAGAGATTGTCATCCGGCTGAACACTGAAATCATCAAGCTGATGGACAACCCGGAGATGCGGGAGCGTTTGATCGGCCTGGGTGTGGAGGCCGCGCCCGGTACGCCAGACCAGTTGGCCACGCTGATGCGCGAGGA
>JBBAPN010000083.1:0-5541 GCA_040400815.1 Polaromonas sp.
CCTCCAAGTCGCTTTTTTGGCTCTCTTCAAGTTTCGGGCCGCCACATTTGAAACAACTGATCCGGCCCAATGCTGAAGTAGTCTGCGGGGCCACCGCCGCGCAAGATGTGGCCGGCGTTGGCGGTGTCGTAGATGCCGTCTTTGAGCAAGTGCTCGGCGATGTGAACGCCGACGACTTCACCCAACACCAACCAACTGGCAATTTTCTGCTTGTCTAACCCTTCAAGTTGAATGATTTGCGTGCTGCGGCACTCAAACGACACGAGGCTGTCAGCAATGCGCGGCACGTCCACCACGCGAGATGGGGCGGTGGCCAAGCCTGCCAGTTCAAATTCGTTCACATCAGGGCCCACGGCTGCGCAAGTTTGGTTCATTGCCTCCGCCAAGGGGCGGGTCACCAGATTCCACACAAACATGCCGTTTTCTTGGACGTTGCGTAAAGAGTCTTTGGCGCCGATGCTAGAGAATCCGACGATGGGCGGTACGTAGTTGAAGGCTGTGAAAAAACTGTAGGGTGCAAGATTCAGCGCACCCGCGTTGCTGCGCGTGGACATCCACCCGATGGGGCGTGGGCCAACAATGGCGTTGAAGGGGTTGTGCGGCAGGCCGTGGCCCAGGTGGGGTTCGTAAAAATACGTCATGTTGATGCGATAAATATGAATTTTTTAAATACAAAACAGGTCCGGCGGGCCAGAATACGGGCGTAATCAGTCCTCCGTTTGATTGTATTTAAACAATTTAAACCGTCCCTTCAGACAATCAGCCTACCGAAACCAACCGGGTACCCGCGATGCATATTCCGTCCCTCAAAGAAGTCGTCAGCGCCGACGAATGGCAATTGCGCTGCGATCTGGCCGCCTGCTACCGGCTGGTTGCGCTGTACGGTTGGAGCGATCTGGTGTTTACCCACATCAGCGCCAAGCTGCCTGAATCAGTCACTGGCCCGGACGCCCACCACTTCTTGATCAATCCCTACGGCCTGATGTTTGACGAAATCACGGCCAGCAGCTTGGTCAAGGTGGACGACAAGTGCAACAAGGTGATTGACTCGGCTTTTCCCGTTAACCCTGCTGGGTTTGTGATTCACAGCGCGGTGCACGAGGCGCGGATTGACGCCGGTTGTGTGCTGCACACCCACACCCGGGCCGGTGTGGCTGTCAGTGCCCAAGCCGCTGGCGTGCTGCCGATCAGCCAGCAGTCCACCTTTGTGCTGGGCTCGCTGGCGTACCACACCTACGAGGGTGTGGCTTTCCGGGACGACGAAAAACCGCGCCTGCAGGCCGACCTGGGCAGTGCCAACTTTTTGATGCTGCGCAACCACGGCCTGCTGGTCGTGGGTAAAACCATTGCCGATGCCTTTTTGTCAATGTACACCTTTGAGAACACCTGCCGCATTCAGATCGATGCCCAAAGTGGTGGCGCCGAGCTGACGCAGGTCAACCCGCTCATCATCCAAGGCGTGGCTGAGGCCATGCGCGTGCAAACCGGGGGCATGGGTGGCGCCTTTGCCTGGCCGTCACTGATTCGCAAACTTGACCGGCTTGACGACAGCTACAAGTCGTGAGGCGGTCAGCGCGCGATTTCAAAGCTGTCGGGGGCGTATGTCACCAAACACGGCTTTGGCCTCGCGCGGCAGGCAGCGCCAGTACTGCGGGCTGGCCGTGACTTGTGCGCCCAGCGCGGCGGCGGCCTGCCAGGGCCAGCGCGGCTCGTACATCATGACGCGGGCCAGGGCAATCAGGTCAGCGTCGCCAGCCGCCAGAATCGCTTCCGCCTGTGCCGGCTCGGTGATCAGGCCAACCGCCGTGGTCAGCAGCCCAGAGGCCTGACGGATCTGCCGCGCCATCGGCACTTGGTAGGCGGGGCGAAGCGGGATTTTTTGTTCTGACGAAACCCCGCCCGATGACACATGAATGAAGTCGCAGCCGAGGGCTTTGAGGCGACAAGCCAGTTCGCTGCTTTGGGCCAGATCCCAAGCGCCTTCGATCCAGTCGCTGGCCGAAATACGCACGCCCAGGCTGCCGGTGAAGGCCCCCCGCACAGCGGCAAACACTTCGAGTGGAAAGCGCACCCGGTTGTCGAAACTGCCGCCGTAGGCGTCGTCGCGCAAATTGCTCAAGGGCGACAAAAACTGGTGAAACAAATAGCCATGGGCCGCATGCAGCTCGACAGCTTCGATGCCCAAGCGGTCGGCGCGTTGAGCTGCCAACACAAAAGCATCTTGAATTTGGGCCATTTGCGCCAGCGTTAAAACTTCGGGTGCTTCATCGCTTGGCAACTGAGGCACCGCCGATGGCCCCAGTGTTTGCCAGCCTCCCTGAGCGGCCGACATCAACTGACCGCCGTGCCAAGGGATGGCGCAAGAGGCTTTTCGACCGGCGTGTGAGAGTTGAATGCAGACCGGCATGGCCGGCGCCAATTGGCGGGCGCGCTGCAGCACTTGGCCCAATGCCTGCTCGGTGCGGTCGTCCCACAGCCCCAAGCAACCCGGCGTGATGCGACCGTTCTCGGTGACCGCAGTAGCCTCCAGGGTGAGCATGGCCGCGCCGCTGTTGAGCAAACCCGTCCAGTGGGCCAGATGCCAGTCGGTGGCTTCACCCTGGTTGGCCAGGTACTGGCACATCGGAGCGATAACGATGCGGTTGGCCAGCGCCAAACCACCGCGTGGTGAAGGCAGTTGAAGCGCAGAAAAAAGAAGACTCATCAGGCGTCCTGGTTAGGAAAAGAAAATTGGCGGCAAGGCCAGCCCAAAGCTGGGTCTTTAAATTGTTGCACAGCCGTGGACTTTCAAGCATCCCAGTCGGGCACGGCCTAACAGCGTGTCAAAAGCTTGCTTGGGGTTTTTCAAGCCAGAGAAGGAGGCCGCACAAAGGGTACTTTTTTGCAACATGAACGCTTAAACACTACGCCACTAGAATAATTGCATGACTGATTCACACACTTACACGCCGCCCAAAGTTTGGACTTTTGACAGCGAAAACGGCGGCCAATTTGCCAACATCAACCGACCGGTGGCGGGCGCTACGCACGAGCAAGTGTTGCCACGTGGCAAGCATCCGTTGCAGCTGTATTCACTCGCCACGCCCAACGGCGTTAAGGTCACCGTCATGCTCGAAGAGTTGCTGGCGCTAGGTTTCACGGGTGCTGAGTACGATGCTTGGCTGATCCGCATCCACCAGGGCGATCAATTTGGCAGCGGTTTTGTGCAGGCCAACCCGAACTCAAAAATTCCGGCGCTGTTTGACCACAGCGGCTCCCCGCCTGTCAGGGTCTTCGAGTCTGGCGCGATTCTGATGTACTTGGCAGAAAAGTTCGGCGTCTTTTTGCCCACCGAAGCGGCGGCCCGTGCGGAATGTCTGTCGTGGTTGTTCTGGCAAATGGGCAGTGCGCCGTATTTAGGCGGTGGTTTTGGCCATTTTTACGCCTACGCCCCAACCAAGATCGAATACGCGATCAACCGTTTTTCGATGGAGGTCAAGCGGCAACTGGACGTCCTCGACAGACGGCTGGCAGACAGCCCTTACGTGGGCGGGGCCGACTACACCATTGCCGACATGGCCATCTGGCCTTGGTATGGTGCGCTGGTCAACGGACTGATCTACGACGCTGCTGAATTTTTGCAGGTGCAAACCTACACGCATGTGCTGCGCTGGGCTGACGAGATCGCCAAACGTCCAGCTGTGATCCGCGGGCGCATGGTCAATCGGGTGATGGGGCCTTTGTCGTCGCAGTTGCACGAGCGTCACGATGCCAGCGACTTTGACACGCAGACCCAAGACAAACTGGCCCCACCGGCCGTTTAAAGATCCGTCACAAGAACTTGGCAACCGTCAGCGACGTGCGGTAAACCCCCCAAGCCAGCGGAAGCCCCACCGCCGCCCAGGCCAGCGCCAAGAAAATGGGATGGCTTGGGGCTTTGTGGGTGCTCACGCTGCCGTTTGCCCCATGGCCTTGCACTTCCAAGGCTTTGACTTTCTCATGCGCTAAACGCTTTTCTTCGGCCAACTCGGCAGGCGTCATGAACCACTTCGGATGAAGCGGCCGCACCAGCAAGTTGCACACAAAGCCCACCACCAACATGCCGACCAAGATGTACATGGTTTGGTTGTAGACCTGCGCACGCGGCAGGCCCAAGCCCAGTTGGTATTCGCGCATGTAGTTCACCACCACTGGCCCGACGATGCCCGCTGTGGCCCAGGCGGTCAGCAAGCGGCCGTGGATCGCGCCGACCATCTGCGTGCCAAAAATGTCCGCTAAGTACGCCGGCACGGTGGCGAAGCCTCCGCCGTACATGCTCAAAATCACACAGAAAGCCGCCACAAACAGCGCTTGCGAGCCGGCCGCCGCACTGCCCGGAATGCTGAAGTACAACATGCCGCCCAGCACAAAAAACACCGCGTAAGTCAGCTTGCGGCCAAGCTTGTCTGAGAGGCTGGCCCAAAAGAAGCGGCCGCCGATGTTGAACAAACTTAGCAGCGCAGTGAAGCCGGCTGCCACCCCCGCAATCGCGGCAAGTTCTATTTTGTCGAGCTCGGTGAAGGTTTTAGAGAGGCCAATCAAAGCGCCACCAAAGACTTCTTGCAGCATGGGTGAGGCCATGCCGATGACGCCAATGCCGGCGCTGACGTTCATGCACAGCACCATCCAGATCAGCCAAAACTGCGGAATGCCCCAGACCTTTTTGACGTGCACGTGCTGCCGGGTGATCATGGCGTTGTTGACTTGCGCCGGCATGGGCGTCCAGCCGGCGGGTTGCCAGCCGGTCTCTGGAATGCGGTAGCCGAAAGCGCCCGCCAACATGAAAACAAAATAAACCAAGGCCATCACCGCCAGCGTTTGCGCCACACCGACATTGGTGGCGCTGGCAAAGTACTTCATCAGGTCAGCGGCCAGGGGCGATCCGATCATGGCGCCGCCACCAAAACCCATGATGGCCATGCCAGCGGCCATACCCCGGCGGTCAGGGAACCACTTGATCAAAGTCGAAACGGGGGAGATGTAACCCAAGCCCAGCCCGATACCGCCGATCACCCCCGAGCCCAAAATCATCATCCAGAGCTGGTGGTAGTGAACGCCAAGCGCCGAGAACAGCATGCCGCCGCTCCAGCACAGCGCTGAGACGACGCCCACTTTGCGCGGGCCGACCCGTTCCAGCCAGCCGCCCCAGATCGACGCGGACATGCCCAACAGCACAAAAAACAGCGTGTACATCCAGCCGAGCGTGGAAATCTGCCAGTCGCAAGCCGTGGTGAACAACTGGCCCATGAAGCCGACGTCAGGCCCGCATTGGATGGCTTCTTTGATGCCCAAGGCTTTCGACAAAGGCAGCCAAAATACCGAAAAACCGTAAGCCATGCCGATGCACAAATGAATCGCCAAGGCCGCCGGTGGCACCAGCCAACGGTTAAAGCCCGGGCCGGCAACGATGTTTTCTTTGTCGAGAATTCCCAACCAACTTGCCGATGATGTGCTCATGTTGTCTAATTTAGGCTTGATAGGCAGGTTGCTATTCTTTCAATTCAAGCGAGTATTTGAGATGAA
>JBBAPN010000084.1:0-4322 GCA_040400815.1 Polaromonas sp.
TCCAAACCGCTTCGACCGTGCGAGCCAATCACAATCAGGTCAACGCCGAGCTGGGTCGCAGTTTCGAGGATCCCTTTGTAGATCGCATGGCCTTCGACCAAGGTCGTGGTGATCTCAATGCCCGCCGCCTGAAAAGTCGCCTTGGCAGCTTGCAGCGCTTGCGTGCCCTCGGTGGTCGCAGCACTCAAGTATTCAATGTGGCCGTAAGCGAAATCAGTGCCGGCACCGGTGAAGGCATACGGGTCAAGCACGTAAATCGCTGTGACCTGGCTGTTGAAAGCCAGCGCCAAACCAATGGCTTTGTCGATGGCCCGCTGAGCGTTGTCAGAACCGTCTGCCGGAATGAGAATATGTTTGAACATCTGAACGACTCCTTGTATGAGGGTCATGGCTGCACAAAAAACCACGGGCATGTCATCTCAACACATTGGGCGCTAAACCTCAAGCCTCAATCTTCACACCTTTCCAGAAAGCCACCCGGTCTTTGATGGCCTCGGCTTCGTACTTGGGCTCGGGGTAATACCAAGCGGCGTCGGTGTTCATTTCGCCGTTGACCAGCAGCGAGTAATAACTCGCCTGCCCTTTCCAGGCGCACATGGTGTGGTGATTGCTGAAGGTCACGTGGTCGCGGTTGAGCGAGGTGATCGGGAAATAGTGGTTGCCTTCGAGGACAACGATGTCGTCACTCTCTGCAATCACGGTGTCTTGCCAAATGGCCTTCATAGAAATCCTTGAATTTGCTGGGAAATGGTTTGAAGCTTGAGCTTACACGCCGCCTTGCGGATGCGTCGGATCGATCCACAAAACGGACTCGGGTTTTTCGGCCGGTTCGATGTCGAGATTGACCGCCACGGCTTCACCGTCGCTGCGGCACAGCACGCACTCGAGCAGTTCGGTGGCGCTGGCGTTGATCTCTTGGTGGGGCACAAACGGCGGTACATAAATGAAGTCGCCCGGGCCAGCCTCGGCGGTGAATTCCAACTGCTCACCCCAGCGCATGCGGGCCCGCCCACGAATGACGTAAATCACGCTTTCAAGCGGGCCGTGGTGATGTGCACCGGTCTTGGCGTCCGCGTGAATGGTGACCGTTCCGGCCCACAATTTTTGCGCCCCGACGCGCGCAAAGTTGATGGCTGCACTGCGGTCCATGCCAGGCGTTTGAGCCGTATTGCTGTCCAGCTGACCCGCGCCAATCACGCGCACGCCGTCGTGCTTCCACAGCGGTTCATGGCTGTGCGGATGGGGCTGTGGATGCGAATGGGTGGCGTCGTTACTCATGTCACGGCCTTTACTTTCAGTGATTACTTGTAGCGTTCACGGGCCAGCGCTGCACCTTGGGCCAGCGCTGCGAGTTTCTTCAGGGCAATGTCCCGGTTCATCGGCGCCAAGCCGCAGTTGGTGCAGGGCAGCAGCCGGTTTTTAGGCACGTACTGCAAAGCTTTGCCGATGGTGTCGGCCACTTGCTCCGGCGTTTCAATCACGTCGCTGGCGACGTCGATGACGCCGACCATCACGTCTTTGCCTTCCAGCAGCGCCATCAAATGCGGCGGCACATGCGAGTGGTAGCACTCAAGGCTGACTTGCTGAATGCTGCTTTTGGCCAACGCTGGCAGCACCTGCTCATACTGCCGCCACTCTTCACCCAGCGTTTCTTTCCAGTCGTCATTGGCCTTGATGCCGTAGCCGTAGCAAATGTGCACGGCGGTTGTGCAGGTGAGGCCCTGCGCGGCGCGCTCCAGCGCTTTGACGCCCCACTCGGCGGCTTCTTTCATGTAGACATTGAAAGCCGGTTCGTCAAATTGAATGACGTCCACACCATCGGCTTGCAAGGCCAAGGCTTCTTGGTTCAGCAGCTCGGCAAAGGCCATTGCCAGCTTGATCTTGTCGCCGTAAAACTGGTCGGCCACGGTGTCGACAATCGTCATTGGGCCGGGCAAGGTGAACTTGATTTTCTTTGTCGTGTGGGCGCGCAAAAACTGGGCTTCGGCGGCATGCACACGGCCCTTGAGTTTGAGCGCCGAGACCACCTGCGGCACCATCGCGTCGTAGCGGTTGTCGCGAATGCCCATCTTCACCTTGTGCTCGAAGTCAATGCCTTCGACTTGCTCCAAAAAGCCGTGCACAAAATGCTGGCGCGACTGCTCGCCGTCACCAATCACGTCGAGGCCTGCGTCTTCTTGCGCCTTGATCCACAGCAAGGTGGCATCGAGCTTGGCCTGCGCCAATTCAGCGCCTTCGGCCTTCCACTGCGGCCAGAGTTTTTGGGTTTCTGACAACCAAGCGGGCTTGGGCAAGCTGCCGGCAATGGTGGCGCTGAATAGGGATCGGGTCATGTTTGAAATTCTCCGTGAGGCCTGCCGACTGCAGGCGCTGAAGTGATTGTGAATTAACGCCTCGTCACTATAGCGAAAGAACGCCCGCAAAAGCCCCCAGCAAAAGGCTGTTCCAATAGCTTTCTTTCCTGTACCCGACCCGAGAACTGTTCATGGCACTCAAAGCCACCATCTACAAAGCCCAATTGCAAATCGCCGACATGGACCGCAACGTCTATGCCGACCACACGGTGGTCATCGCGCGGCACCCGTCAGAAGCTGACGAACGCATGATGATCCGGCTGCTGGCCTTCGCGCTGAACGTCACCGCTGACGACCACAAAGGCAAGCTCGAATTCGCCAAAGATCTGTGGGATGTGGACGAAGCTGCGCTTTGGCACAAGGACTACACCGAGCAGATACTGCACTGGATTGACGTCGGCCAGCCCGATGACAAACGCTTGATGCGCGCCGCTGGCCGGGCTGACCGGGTGACGGTGCTGAGCTTTTCCAGCAGCACGCCGGTCTGGTGGAAAGCCATCGAAACCAAACTCACACGGGCCAGCAACTTGGTGGTCTGGCAAATTGACGCTGCTGAGAGTCAGGCGCTGGCCAAGCTCGCGGCCCGCACCATGCAACTGCAGGTGACGGTGCAAGACGGCACGGTGTGGATGAGCACCACCACCGACTCCGTCGAGATCACGCCGCGCCGCCTGACGCCGCGCCCGGATTAACTTTCTCAATCACCTCGTCGTGCTGGTAGGTCGGCAGTTCGGCGCCGCAGTTGAAACAAAATGTGGCTGACGCTGTTTGGCCTTCTGTCAAACACACATGACAGCTGCGCGTGGTCGGCATGTTTTGCTTGCGACCCAAGCGCTGGGCGGCGATTTCCGCCGTGACAATCCCGGTCGGCACCGCCAGCGTGCCCCAGCCCATGAGCATCATGAAGGAGGCAATCAAGCGGCCCAAATCAGTCTTCGGCACCAGGTCACCAAAGCCGACCGTGGTCAAGGTGCTGATGGCCCAGTAGACCGAGGTCGGAATGCTGGTGAAGCCATGGCCCGGCCCTTCGACCACGTACATGATGGTGCCAAAAATAAGCACCAACATCAGCACGGCTGACAAAAACACCAAAATCTTGCGGCGACTGGCCGCCAGCGCCATCGCCAGCGACTGGTATTCGGTCACGTAAGCGGCCAGCTTGAAGACCCGAAAGACGCGCAACAAACGCAGCACGCGCACATCAATCAGCGCGTACAACTCCGGCACAAACAGCGCCAAGTAAGTCGGCAACACGGCCAACAAATCGATCACCCCAAAAAAACTGGTGGCGTAACGCAGGGGGCGCCGCACACAGACCAATCGCGCGATGTATTCCAGCGTGAAGAAGACCGTGAAGAGCCACTCCAGTCCGTTGAACCATGGACCGTAACGACCGCTCAAGGACTGCACGCTGTCCGCCATGACCACGCCGACACTGACCAAAATAGCCAAAATCAAGAGCACATCAAAGCGCCGACCGGCCACGGTATCGGCCTCAAAAATAACGGTGTAGGCCTTCAGCCGCCAGCCGTCCAAGGGCTTTCCCAACAGATCATCAGTCGACAGAAAAGGCGGTGCAAGGGTGGGTTTTGAAGAATGGGTCACGTGGCGGGAGCGGGCAAGCTTGGGCAGACGTCACAAGGCCAGACTGGCCGTGTGGGTTCTGCCTGATCATGCCAGACCGGCTTGGCCTTGGCCGGCAGAAAAGGCATGGACCGCAAGCGCATGCCGCCGTGATGGTTAAATTCACCCTCGTGGCGCATGTCAACGCTGGCCAAAGTGATGGTCTGGTTTGGAGCGGTTACCGCACCGACGATTTTGAGTTCGCCGGTCTGATCGCCGGTCACTGCCAAGCCGGCATGGTCGGCATGGTCTGTGTTTCTGCAGGCTGAACCCAGTTCATTTTTAGCTTATTTTCGAACAGGAGATGCTATGGATGCCTCCCTGCCCACGGGCAAGGAATTGAGA
>JBBAPN010000085.1:0-4271 GCA_040400815.1 Polaromonas sp.
ATAACTGAACTGATAAATCAAAATTAAGCACCGCCCAGCAGGCTGCATTGCTCATCCACCCCAAAGAATTTTCACCATGCCAAAAGCCAAACCAACGCTGACCCACAACGGTCATGCCGACGAGACAGAAGCCGCATTTTATGAGGCCCTGCAACTTGGCGACATCGACAAGCTCATGGCTTGTTGGGCCGATGAGGATGACATCGTTTGCGTCCATCCGGGTGGACCCAGACTGGTCGGGGCACGGGCCATACGGGCTGGATTTGATGCCATGTTTTCACATGGAACGATTCGCGCCACCATTGACCACGTACGGCGAGTCCAGGGCCTTGGTGTCAGCATTCACAGCGTGCAAGAGCGGGTCGAAGTCATGACCAGCAGCGGGCCTGCTCAGGCTTACGTCATCGCCACCAACATTTATCTCAAGTCGGCCCAAGGCTGGCGATTGGTGGCGCACCATGCCAGTCCCGGCACGCCGCAAGATGAAACGCAAAGTGACAGCCCGACCACCTTGCATTGATCTATGAACTACAGCTCTCCTTGGTGGTTACCAGGCGGCAATCTGCAGACCATCTGGGCCGCACTGCGCGGCTTGCGTTACACCGGTGAAAAACCGGCGTTCAAGCGCGAACGATGGGCCACCCCAGACCACGATTTTATCGATGTTGATTGGCTCTTGGACAGCCCGAGCGTTGACACGGCAAGGCAGCCACTGCTGGTGGTTTTTCATGGCCTCGAAGGCGCGTCTTCCAGCCATTACGCCGAAGCTTTTGCCGATGTCGCGAAAAGCCGTGGTTGGGCCTGCGCCGTACCGCACTTTCGCGGCTGCTCGGGCGAGTTGAATTTAGCGCCAAGAGCCTACCATTCCGGTGATTTTGCTGAAATCGACTGGGTGCTGCGGCGCTTCAAGGCGGCGCATGCGGGGCCGTTACTGGCGGTTGGCATTTCAATGGGCGGCAACGCTCTCATGCGTTGGGCGGCCGAGCTTGAAGGCACTGCCGCCGATGTGGTCTGCGCCATTTCATCTGTCAGCTCACCACTGGACTTGACCGCCAGCGGTGAGGCGATTGGCAAAGGCTTTAATCGGCAAACGTACACCCCGATGTTTCTTCGCACGATGCTGCCAAAAGCCATTGAAAAATTGCTGCAACACCCTGCTTTATTTAACCGTGAAGCGCTGCTTGCAGTGCGCGACCTCCACGCATTTGACAATATATTCACGGCCCCACTGCACGGCTTCAAAGACACCGACGATTACTGGCGCCGCGCCTCTGCCAAGCCGCACATGCAGCGTATCAGCGTTCCGGCGTTGGCCTTGAACGCTCTCAACGACCCGTTTGTGCCCGCTGCGAGCCTGCCAGGATCGCGCGATGTCAGCGCCAGTGTGACCTTGTGGCGGCCGGCTCAGGGGGGTCATGTGGGCTTTCCCGCGATCGCGAACGAACGCTGGCATGCGGCCCACGTGAGCGCCATGCCGACCGCAGTTTGTGACTATCTGTCGGCGCATTTACCGGGCACAGCAAGGAGAAATGGCAACCATGGATGACATCGTCAAAGCCGCTATCGCCAAATGGCCGAACGTGCCCAACTGCTTCGGCTGGCTTGGGCTGGATGCGCGTGGCAATTGGTATATGCGCGACGACCAGGCTCAGGCCGCTGGCGTGTTTGCTGGGGGCAGCGTGCAGAGCAAGGGGTCGCTGCTTCAACATGAAAAGCTGATTGATTTCATACAGCGCAACTACGAAGCCGATGCGCAAGGGCAGTGGTTTTTTCAAAATGGGCCGCAGCGGGTCTATGTGGAACTCGAGGCCACGCCGCTGATCTGCCGCGTCTCGCCCGATTTTTCAGTCTGCGCTCACACCGGTGAATTAGCCCGCGTGCAGCGTTGCTTGCTGGACCAGCATGGCCGCCTTTACCTGGAAACCGGGATTGGTTTCGGTCTGGTTCACACGCAAGACATGACGCATGCCGCCGATGCCGTTGAGTGCGGTCTGTGGGTACCAGAGGAAGTGATGTCGGGCGATCTGCCCCAGCGTTTTGGCTATGTTCGCAGCCCTGCAAAACGACAATTTTCCGGTGTTTAAACGGGTTGACAAAGACCCGCAAGCAGGAACAAAAAAGCCGGTCAGAGACCGGCTTTTGTTTGAAAAGTCAAAAACTAAATCACTTGGCAACAGCCATCGCCTCTGCCGGTGCGGCCGCAACAGGTGACGCAGGTTCGACAAACTTGCCGCCAGCGGCGGTCGTCATGTAAGCCACTGCACGGCCAATTTCAACGTCATTGAAATCGCCGCCACCTTGTGGGCCCATCGCATTTTTACCCTTGAGCGCAGAATTCCAGAGCGACTCAAATCCGGTCTTGATGCGGGGTGCCCAAGCGGCAACATCGGCAAACTTGGGAGAGCCTGCAGCACCGATGGCGTGACATGCAGCGCACTGTGCGGCATAAACATCAGCACCCGCTTTCAAAGGGCGATTCGCATCACGAATTTCGACACTGCCAATTTTTTGAATTCGCTGAGCGATAGATTTTTCCATGTCACCAGCACCCATCGCCGGCTTGGGTGCGGAGGTCACAAAATAGACCAAGCCAATGATCGCGAAGATCGGAATAACAAAAGAGAAAAAAGCCATCAGCAAAAACTGCTTAGGTGTTTTGACCGGACCGGTGTGCTCTTCTTCATGAGCCGTGTTGTTGTCATGTTCGCTCATGGCGTCCTCAAAAAAACGGGGTGTCGGGGGCAACCAGGGTCAAACCCGGCAGCCTTACATTATAACCGTCACCTCTGTGGCATCCCTGTCTTAGCCCGGCGGTGTCTCAGCGACTGTTAGAATTGCATGTTGATGCTTTAAGGCACCAGCCAGAGCCCATGCATTTTTGGGCGCAGGACAAAATCAATTCAGCGTTGCGGCTGTAGCTCAGTGGATAGAGTATTGGCCTCCGAAGCCAAGGGTCGTGGGTTCGATCCCCGCCAGCCGCACCAACCGACCGTTTTTTAACGTGTCAGAACACCTCAAGACCCGTATGCCTAAACGCATAGCGGGTTTTTTGTTGCCTCACGGGGGTTCACGAGATACCATCAAAGCTCAATCAATTGATGGTGTTTTTGATGGTACCTCTGTATTTCATCGGGACAGATACCATCAGAACAAGGGTTCACCGTGGCACTGACCGATACCTTCATCAAAAACGTCAAGCCTACGGGCGCAACGGCAGGTGACAAACACACGGACGGGCTGGGCTTGCATCTGCTGGTCAAGACGGGCGGCAAGTATTGGCGGATGAATTACCGCTTCGCAAACAAGCAAAAAACGCTGGCTCTGGGGGTGTACCCGGCGGTGCCGCTTGCCAAGGCACGGCAGCGGCGCGAGAAAGCCCGTGAGCAATTGGCAGATGGCATTGATCCCGGTGTCGCAAAGCAAGGAGAAAAGCAGACCCAGTCGGACTTGGCGAAAAACACTTTTGAGGCAGTAGCGAGAGCTTGGTTGCTCAAGACGTCTCCAAAGCGTGCCGAGGTGACGCAATCCAGAATTACAACGCTGTTAGAAAAAGACGTTTTTCCCTTCATCGGAAAGATGCCGATATCCACCATCAAACCGCGTGACGTGCTGGACAAGTCAGTGCGAAAGATCGAAGCACGTGGGTCAATCGACACGGCACACCGGGCAAAACAGATATGCGGACAGATTTTTCGGTTCGCAGTGGCGATAGGGTTGGCCGAACGGGATGTGACTAATGATTTGCGTGGCGCTCTAGCCGCCATCCCAGAGTCTCATTTTTCGGCGATTACAGAGCCAAAACAGGCCGGTGATCTGATGCGATCCATTTTTGACTATTCCGGCCACCCCTGCACCGTGGCAGCGTTGAAGCTGTCTGCGTTGCTTTTTGTCCGTCCCGGTGAGTTGCGCAAGGCAGAGTGGGTTGAAATTGACTTGGACGCTGCCGAGTGGCGCATACCGGGGAGCAAAATGAAAATGAAGGTTGACCATCTGGTACCGCTATCCACGCAGTCGGTGGCACTGCTGAAAAGCATTCTTCCAATTTCCGGGCACGGTCAATTTGTATTCCCCAGTTTGCGAACGGGTGAGCGGCCCATGAGTGAGAACACCATCAACGCAGCGTTGCGGGGCATGGGATACAGCATCAGCGTACACACAGCCCATGGATTCCGCGCGATGGCTCGAACCATCATGGATGAGGTTTTGGGTGAGCGCGTCGATTTAATTGAGCACCAACTGGCCCATGCAGTGAAAGACCCCAACGGACGGGC
>JBBAPN010000086.1:0-2839 GCA_040400815.1 Polaromonas sp.
ATCAACTTTGTTCAACGCTTTGACCAACGCGGGCATCGCGGCGGAGAACTACCCCTTTTGCACGATTGAGCCGAATGTCGGCATTGTTGAAGTGCCTGACGAACGCTTGGACGCGCTGTCGGCCATCGTCAACCCGCTGAAGGTGCAACGCGCTATTGTGGAGTTTGTCGACATCGCGGGTCTGGTGGCCGGTGCCAGCACAGGCGAAGGTTTGGGCAACAAGTTTTTGGCGCACATCCGCGAGACCGACGCCATCATCAACGTGGTGCGCTGCTTTGAAGACGACAACGTGATCCACGTGGCCGGCAAGGTTGACCCGATTGACGACATCGAAGTGATTCAGACCGAGCTTTGTTTGGCTGACTTGACGGCGGTTGAAAAAGCCTTGCACCGCGTCACCAAGCTGGCACGCTCGGGCGACAAAGAGTCGGTCAAGCTGGTGGCTATTTTGGAAAAGTGCCAAGTTGCGCTGAACGATGCCAAGCCGGTGCGCACACTCGAATTCACCAAGGAAGAACTGCCGTTGTTGCAACAGTTCTTCATGATCACGGCCAAGCCGGCGATGTTTGTCGCCAACGTGGCTGAAGACGGTTTTGAGAACAACCCGTTTCTGGACCGCTTGAAGGCCTATGCCGCCTCGCAAAACGCGCCTGTGGTCGCCATCAGCGCCAAGATGGAAGCCGAGATGTCGGAGATGAGTGACGAAGACCGGCAGATGTTTTTGGAAGAACTCGGCCAGACTGAGCCGGGTTTGAACCGTTTGATCCGCGCCGCCTACAAGCTGCTCGGGCTGCAAACGTATTTCACCGCTGGCGTCAAAGAAGTCCGCGCCTGGACCATTCATGTGGGCGACACCGGCCCACAGGCAGCCGGCGTGATTCACACCGACTTTGAAAAAGGCTACATCCGTGCGCAGACCATCGCGTTTGAAGACTTCATCGCTTTCAAGGGCGAGCAGGGCGCCAAAGACGCCGGCAAAATGCGCGCCGAGGGCAAAGAATACGTTGTCAAAGACGGCGACGTGATGAACTTCTTGTTCAGCTCTTGAATCTTCCCGGACAACGATTGATGACATGACAGAGCCGATTCGCCTGGCCAAACGTTTGGCCGACTTGCTGGTTTGTTCACGCCGTGAGGCCGAGCAGTACATCACGGGTGGTTTTGTGCGCGTTGACGGCGTGGTGATTGAAGAGCCACAGTTTCGCGTGCAAGACCAAAAGATTGACCTCAGCCCCGACGCCACCTTGCTGAACGTGCTCGAGGCGACCTTGCTGCTGCACAAACCTGTCGATGTGGAGGGCGGTTTGGGTGCGCAGCGAGGTGCTGCCAGCGCTGCAAGCTTGCTGCTGCCGTCCCACCTTTGGACCGAGGACCGCTCAGAGATCAGCCCGCTGAAAAAATATTTTGCCGACCAAGTGCTGGTGACGCCACTCGCGCCGCGTGCCAGCGGTTTGGTGGTCTTCACGCAAGACTGGCGCATTGCGCGCAAGCTCAGCGAAGACGCCAGCGTGATGGAAAACGAAGTGTTGGTGGAAGTCAGTGGCGACATCAAGCCGGGCGGTCTGGAGCGTTTGAACCGCGTCGACCATGGTTACACCTTCAACGGCATGTTGTTGGGCGCCGCCAAGGTCAGCTGGCAAAGCGAAAAGCGTTTGCGCTTTGCGCTCAAAGGCGAACGTCCAGGGCAAATTGCCTTTCTGTGCGAAAGCGTCGGCTTGCAAGTTGAGGGCATGAAGCGCATCCGCATCGGCCGTGTCGCCATGAGCAGCTTGCCGGTTGGGCAGTGGCGTTATTTGCTGCCGCACGAAAAGTTTTAACGCTGGGCTGAAGCTCGCGGGCTACCAGTGAAAGCCGCCCGGAAAGGCCCAGCTTAAGCCGCCCGTGAACACCAGGTAACGGCCAAACTTGCCCACCGCCATGTAGGCCAAGCAAGGCCAAAACGGCAACTTCAGCCAACCCGCCACCGCACACAAGGGGTCGCCGACAACTGGCAGCCAGGCCAGCAAGCAGGCTTTGGGGCCGAGCTTTTCAAGCCACAGCGTGGCGCGGTTGTGGCTGGACGATGCCTTGTATTTGTCAACGACTTGGTGTGCCCCAAAACCCATCCACCAGTCCAGCGCGCCGCCCAATGTGTTGCCAACCGTGGCGACCAGCACGGCGGGCCAAAACAAGGCGGGGTTGAGTTTGACCAGACCAAAAACCACCGGCTCCGAGCCCAGCGGCAGCAAGGTGGCAGAGACAAACGAGACGATAAAAACCGTGCTGAGACCGTATTCGGGCAGCGCCAGCAGCGCAGTCAGTCGGGTGATCCAAGAGTCCATAGGCGCAGTATAGAGAGCGAGTTGGGCCGAAAAGAGACATGCACAATTTTTCGGTGGCTGGTCTGGGTTGCTGAATTTTTAGGCAGATACAATGGTTTTTCGTTTTTCTCGTCCATCCTTCTTTACCTCCCCGCCCATCTCATGAACATCGGTCCTTATGCACTGGTCAACCGCGTGTTCGTGGCGCCCATGGCCGGTGTCACCGACAGACCGTTTCGCCAGCTGTGTAAAAAGCTGGGTGCGGCTTACGCGGTCAGTGAAATGGTCACCTCGCGGCGCGACCTGTGGGACACCTTGAAGACCTCACGCCGCGCCAACCATGACGGTGAAGTCGAGCCGATTGCGGTGCAAATCGCCGGCACCGACGCGGCCATGATGGCCGACGCAGCCGCCTACAACGTCGCCCGTGGTGCCCAGATCATTGACATCAACATGGGTTGCCCGGCTAAAAAAGTCTGCAACAAATGGGCCGGTTCTGCGCTGATGCAGGACGAGCCGCTGGCACTCGCCATCGTGCA
>JBBAPN010000086.1:2939-4148 GCA_040400815.1 Polaromonas sp.
TTGGCGCTGACCGGTGCCGACGCCGTGATGGTCGGTCGGGCGGCGCAGGGCCGGCCTTGGATCTTCCGCGAAATCAGCTATTTTTTGGAAACCGGCACGCACTTGGCACCGCCCTTGGTGGCCGAAGTCAAGCGTTTGTTGCTG
This sequence comes from Polaromonas sp., assembly GCA_040400815.1. Taxonomy (GTDB): domain Bacteria; phylum Pseudomonadota; class Gammaproteobacteria; order Burkholderiales; family Burkholderiaceae_C; genus Polaromonas. The sequence continues at coordinate 3,084 of JBBAPN010000086.1, forward strand.
GACCATTTGCTCGACCATTACGAGCTGTATGGTGAGTTTTCAGGCGTTCGCACCGCACGCAAACACATTGGCTGGTATGTCAAAAGCTTGCCCGGCGGTGAAGACTTTCGGGCGCAAATGAACCTGCTGGAAAGCTGCGACACGCAGCTGGCCGCCGTCGCCGACTACTTCAACGACTTAGAAACCCGCATGGAGCGCGTGCCCGCCGCCGCGCCGTGCCAGCCGCCAGCGCACACCGATCAAAAAGAGAAAGCCTCAGCATGAGCAAAAAAAATATTGAAGAGTGCGTGCGCACCAGCCTGGAAGCTTATTTCCAAGATTTGCACGGCACCGAACCCGCCGGCATGCACGACATGATGGTCCGCGTGGTCGAAAAGCCGCTGCTCGAATTCGTCATGCAGCAGGCCGGTCACAACCAGTCACGCGCTGCCGAATGGCTGGGCCTGAACCGCAACACGCTGCGCAAAAAGTTGCTCGAGCACAAGCTGTTGAAATGATTTTTCTTCCCCCTATTTTTTAGATTCAACCCGGACCCTGACCCGCCATGACCGCCTCTACTTTGACCGCCCTGATTTCCGTGTCCGATAAGACCGGTGTTGTTGAATTTGCCAAAAGCCTGCACGCCCTAGGCATCAAGCTGCTGTCCACTGGCGGCACCGCCAAGTTGCTGGCCGACCAAGGCTTGCCCGTGACCGAAGTGGCGGAGCTGACCGGCTTTCCTGAAATGTTGGACGGCCGCGTCAAAACCCTGCACCCGAAAGTGCATGGCGGCTTGCTGGCCCGCCGCGACGTGCCCGAGCACATGGCCGCGCTCCAAGCCCACAGTATTAGCACCATCGACCTGTTGGTGGTCAACCTCTACCCGTTTGAAGCGACGGTGGCCAAGCCTGGTTGCACGCTGGAAGACGCGATTGAAAACATCGACATCGGTGGCCCGGCCATGGTGCGCTCGGCCGCCAAGAATTGGAAAGACGTCGGCGTGCTGACCGACGCTTCGCAATACGCTGGCGTGTTGGCTGAACTCAAAGCCGACGGCCAGTTGAAAGACGCCACCAAATTCGCGCT
>JBBAPN010000087.1:0-3787 GCA_040400815.1 Polaromonas sp.
GCAGAGTGACTGAACGAATACTTGACCCAAGACTTTGAATTTTTAATACGCATGAGTGATTCACAAAAGCTGCCAGAAGACATCAACCTTGTTGCCGGAGAACATTGCGTGCTGATGTTACACGGCTTGCGTTCCAGCCCTTTAGAGCTTTCCAGGCTGGCCAAAGACCTGTACGGCGAAGGTTTTTCTGTGTGCGCGCCCAACATTCCGAAATACTGCTTCGGAACCGCTTGCGGGATTTGGCCTGAATGGGTTGATCACGTTCAAAAAGTACTGTGGGAGTTGCGTCAAAAATACAAAACAGTGTCAGTTCTTGGCTTGTCGATGGGGGCAACTTTGGCCATGGTGCTGGCTCAGCGGGAGCAAGTCAGTGGCTTGGTGCTTTTGTCGACAGCACTGGCCTACGATGGTTGGGTCATGCCGTGGTACAACTTTTTGTTGAATTTTTCAAAAGTGATCCCGTTTGCAAGTCGCTTTCGCTATGCAGAAGCGGAACCTTTCGGGGTTAAAAATCCAGAAATGCGGGCCATGATCAAACGTGCCTTGGCCAAAGATCGAATCTCTGAAATGGGCGCAGATGTGCTGTCGTTTGACTATGTGGCGCAAGGCAACCTGCTAATCAAAGAAGCCAGAGCGAATGTGAGTTTTATTGACTGCCCGACCTTGTTCATCCACGCTGCGGACGATGAGACGGTGCACATGCGCAATCCAGAGTGGATTTATGAGCGCATCGCTTCCAAAGACAAAGAGTTCATCTACTTGGGTGACAGTTACCACATGATCACTGTCGACAACGAACGTGAAACAGTCAACCAAGAGTCGATTCGGTTCTTGAAAAAAACCGTCAATCAAGCCGTGGATCACCCGGTTTTTGACGTCGCTACGATTCAATCCGCAGAGCTGCGGCGGGCTTTGCGGCAACGTTGACGCGAAAGCTGTTGCCTGCTAGTTTGCGCAGCCGGGCAGGCCATTTGCAGCGCTGACTTTAGCCGTCGGCGGAACCGCCGGCTTGGATCGCCAGAGCTTCCAGCCTATGCCCTCAAAGACAAATTCCCAGCCGTCTGTGGCTGCGTCCTTGCCCATGCTGATCGGCGTGATGAGCCAGGCGCCGGGCTGGTTTTTTGCAGCAGCCAGCTGAGCTGGGGATTGCAATGTTTTTGCTGCCACAGGGTCGAAATCAGCGCTTTCAAACAACTCGCGCTGCCAACTGTCGCCGACCTTTAAGCGCAAATTCGGCCAGTCACTGATGACCACCAAGGGGCGCCTGACTTGCAAATAAAACGGCAGGTCATACGGGTAGCCGTTGAGCGTGTAAATGGTGTCGCTGGCGGTGGCTTCACAAGCCAGTCGTGCGCCTATGTCCCGGCTCAATACATCCGAGGTGTGCTGCATGGAAAAGACACTGCCGACCAATGCGAAGGACAAGTTCAACACCACGATGGCGGCAAACCAGCGCTGCGCGTGCCTGATGTGCTGCATGGACTGCTCCCAACCCAGCGCTGCCAGCATCGCCAACGGCGGCACGGCCGGCAAAATGTAGCCTATCAACTTGGAGCTGGGCAGCGAAAAGAAGATCAGCACCCCCAGCAACCAAATCCAGCACAGTGCGGTCCAGGCTTTAACTGGGCTGCTGAGCGTGCGCCCGCGCAGCCGAATGTTTGGCCGCCGGCGCAGCAGGGGCAGCAGGGGAAAAAAGCTGAAGATGCACCAGGGGAAAAACAAAACGCCCAAGGCCATCAGGTAAAACCACCACGGATTGACGCTGTTGAAGGTGCTGTCGGTGTAGCGCGCGAAGTGTTGTTTGATGATGATGTAGTCAAAAAAATCGGGGTAAGTCAGTTGCGCCAAGACAAACCAGGGCAAGGCAATCACCGCCAGCAGCAACAGTCCACTGGCCCAAGGCAGGCGCCACACATTGCCAAATTGGCGGGTCCAGAGCAGCCACAAAAAGATCACCATGCCCGGCAGCACCAAGCCAATCAGACCTTTGCTCAACACCGCCAAGCCGCAAGCCACAAAGCCCCAGCGGGCCGACCCGGCGTTCACCTGGCCTTCGCTGTCCAGCAAGGCGAGCGCAAAGCAGCCGATGGCGGCACTGATCCAAGTGGCGACAAGGATGTCGTGGTTGATGAATTGACCGGCAAAAAGAAAGCTCAGGCTGCTGCCGAGCATCAGCACAGCGCGGCCTGCGGTGGCTTCACCAGCTATTTTTCGGGTCGCCAGATAAATCCCGACCAGCATCAAGCCGGCGTGCAGGGCGGGCACCAGCCGGGCGGTCCAAACACCCACGCCGGTGAGGGCAAAAATGATCGATTGCAGCCAATGCAGCAGGGGCGGTTTGTGAAAGAAGGGCAGGCCGTCGAGCCGCGGCGCCAACCAGTCTCCAGAGACCAGCATCCAACGGCTGACTTCAACATAGCGACCTTCGTCGGGCAGCGCCAGCGGTCGCAGAGCGGCCAAAAAAAGCAAAAAACACCACAGGGCGGCGATCGTCAGCCAGTGCTTTTTGGACGCGGTCAAAGAACTCATAAAAAAACAATCGAGAAGGAATGGCGGGTCAGCTGGTCTGCCGAAAATGATGCTGGAGCATAGCCGAAGCGGCAGATTCGCTGGAGAACTGATTGCGGCCTGAAGGCCTCGCTCAAGCTCGGTTGTTGCTGGCTCGGCTAGCGGCGTTTTTGGCGGGGCAACAGACCGCTTGACAGCGCTGTGCCGACCACGATTACGGCGCCGCAGACAAGCATCCAGAGTGTGATTTTTTCAGCTAAAAAAAGCACGCCATACAGCAGCGCAAACAACGGCACCGCATAAGTCACGGACAGTGCGCGCGCCGGCCCGGCGTTGGCGATCAGGCGGAAAAATAATATGTAGGCAATGCCCGTCGACACCACGCCGACCACCAGCAACGCCAACCATGCGCTGAGGCCCGGCATTTGCGTTGGTCTGAACCACAGCGCTGGCAAGGCCAAGCCCAGCGTGGCGCCGATTTGACTGCCGGTGGCGATCAACAGCGGCGGCAAGTCTGACAAATAGCGCCGCGTGTAGCTGGCCGAAATGGCATAACAAGCACAGGCCACAAGGCAAGCCAGCACCGCCCAAATCGGGGCGATGCCTGAACTGCCGGGCTTGACGCCGACTGGGTCCCAGGCCAGCATGGCGACGCCGACAAAGCCAATCAACAGGCCCGCCAGGCGCGATCGGGTGGGTTTGTCGTGCAGCCAAAACCAGGCCACCAGCGCACCGAACAAAGGCACGGTGGCGTTGAGCATGGACGACAGGCCGGTGGAGATCGACAGCAGGGCAAAGGCAAAGCAGGCAAAAGGAATGCCTGAATTCAGCAGCCCGATGAAAAAGACGCGCTTCCAGTGCCGCAGCAATTGAGGCCCCTGGCCTTGGTAGAGCAAGATCGGCAGCAGAAAAACCGCTGCTATGGCAACCCTTACCCCTGCCGTGGCCACTGGCCCAAATTCGACGACGCTGATGTGCATGAACAAAAAAGAGGCGCCCCAAACCGCGGCCAGCAGGACGAAATCGAAGCCCCAATGCCGGCCTGGAGCGACAGCGCTCAAACGGCGCCTTCGAGCTGCAGCAGCGCGATTTTTCGGTCTAGGCCGCCGGCATAGCCGGTCAGCGCGCCGCTGCTGCCAATCACGCGGTGGCAGGGTACGACGATGCTGAGCGGATTGCGACCGATCGCGCCGCCCACCGCGCGCACGGCGCTGGGCCGTCCGATGGCGCTGCTCAAAGCACCGTAGCTGGTGGTGCTGCCGCGCGGAATGCTCAGCAA
>JBBAPN010000088.1:0-2806 GCA_040400815.1 Polaromonas sp.
GCCCGGTAAGTGCCAAAAAAACTCGACAAAGCACCGAACACCGGCGCCCCCAACACCACCCCCAAATAGGTGAAGGCCAAGGTGCCGCCCGTCGCCATGCTGGCCTTGCCGGTTGGGGCTTGGCGTGCCACCTCGGCCAGATAGACACCGTTCCAGCCAATTGCGGAGGCACCAAAGATCGCCAAAATAACCCAGACCCAAAGCTGCGGCGTCGCGGCTGTCAAGAAAGCGGTGCTCAAGGCACTCAAGGCCATCAGACCGCCCAACAAGGCCAGCGTTTGACGCGCACCCAACCAGCGGTCAGCGACATAGCCCCAAGCCACCCGCCCGACCACACCGCCCGCTTGCGTGAAAGACAAAGCCACCCCCGCGCCGACCAAGCCGTAAGACAAATCACCGTACAAATACGTCACCAGATAAGTGCTGAGTGACAGCTGCACCATCGAGAAAACAAAGGAACAAGCGGCCATGGTGGCCAAAGCCCGGTGCGCCAACACCAGCCGAATCGGCTGCGCAAAACTACCCAAACGCAAGGGCTGACCGGCTTTTCGATCGGCATCCAGCGGACCGCGCAAGGGCTGCGACAGCACCGAACACAGCACGCAAGCAGCGCTCACCACCAGCAAGCTGGCTTGCCAATTCAAGCTGAGCAACAATAAGGGAACGATCGCACCGGCCATCATGCCGCCCAAGGGAACGCCGGTTTGTTTGATGGAGAAAACCAGTGACATCTGATGCGGCGCCGTGGTGCGCGCCAGCAAATGCGAACTGGCCGGCGTGATCGGACCGTAACCCCAACCGATCAGCACCGCGCCCATGAAGACCGCTGGCAACCAAGGCACCGCGCACAAGAGCAAGCCCAAGGCACACAACAACAAACTGATTTGACTCACCCGAATCGCCCCCAGCCGCGCGACAACGGTGCCCGCCAGCAAGGTCGACATCAACGCACCGCCGTAGCTGGTGGCGATGTACAAGCCGACCAAGGCCGGCGACACCGCCAAGGCTTTGGCAGCAACCGGCGCCATCACCGGCAATGTCAGCAAGGCCATGGAGGCCATGGCTTGAATCAACAAGGTGATGAAAAGCGGCCCCCAAAGACTCACTGCGGTTCGATCTTGGCGTCGTGAATGGCCTTGGCCCACTTGGCGCTTTCAGCCTTGGAACGCTGACCCAGCGCTTCTGGCGTGCCCGGCTCGGTCTCAAAACCGAGGGCAGCAAAACGCTCCAAAATGTCTTTGTTGCCGGCCGCAATGTTGATGGCGCGGTTCAACTTCAAGACGATCTCGTGCGGCGTGCCGGCCGGGGCAAAGACGGCAAAGTACGCAATCAGCTCGTAGTCTTTCAAACCCAACGCCTCATTCACCGTCGGCAGCTCAGGAATCGCTTTCGAGCGCGTGGTTGACGTCACCGCCAAGCCGCGCACCTTGCCGGCCTTGACCTGCGGCAGCATGACCGCGAAGTCGGCCGTGAACAAATTCACTTGACCACCGATCAAGTCGGTCATGGCTGCGGGGCCGCTCTTGTACGGAATATTGGTCATCTTGATGTTGACCATGCTGGCCAACACTTCCGTGGAGACCAGTTGCGAGGTGCTGGCGCTGGCAAAGGTCACATAGGTTGGTTTGGCTTTGGCCAGCGCCACCACTTCCTTCAGCGTTTTGGCCGGGAACTCGTTGTTGATCGCCACGATCAGCGGGACAGAACCCAGGTAGGCGACGGGCGCGAAAGCCGTGTCTTGGTCGTAAGGCAGCTTTTTCATCAGGCTTTTGAGGGCTGCGTTGGTGCTGTTGGTGCCGACCAAAATGGTGTAACCGTCGGGTGCCGACTTGGCCACAAAGTCAGCGCCCAACATGCCGTTGACGCCGGCCTTGTTGTCAACGATGACGGGTTGATCGAGGATTTCAGATATTTTGGCGGCAAAGGCCCGGGCGATCTGGTCGGTCGCGCTGCCAGCGGCAAACGGTACGATGGCCTTGATCGGTTTGCTCGGGAAAATTGAAGTAGTTTGGGCGCTAACCGTGGCGGCGCACACGCTGAGTGCAGCAACACAGCCAGTGCACAGCCAGAGGGCCGCAGCGCGTGCGGTGGCCAGGCGCAAAAATGAGTTCATGCGAAGTCTCCAGAAATTGAGCTTCTGATTATGGTGCACGCTGAAGTGTGCGAGCTGGCCGCAAACCGCTGGCCGGCTTCAACTGGGCTGTGTCGGGCCGCCCTGCTTGAGGCGAACCATTGTCCATTTCAAGGCATAAGCGCCGATCAGCGCGCCATTCAAGTCACCCAACATCATCCACAACACTTGCTGCTGTGTTCCAAGCTTAGCGGGAACAAAAAATGTCCAAGCGGCATGGTGAATCAGCGCATTGGCCATGCAATAACCCAATGTGACGGAGCCCAGGTCTTTCAAGGACAGCAGACTCACTTGGCGGCCGGTGTAGAGCTCGAAAACCAGCACCGCCAACAAGGGGCCAGAAGCGGAACAAACCACGTCGATGCAGGCGATCACAGAATAATCACGAAGAATTATCATCAAAAAAATACCGCCGAGTGCGGTGGCCAGCGTGCCGCGTGCTTTGCCGAAAAGCAAGACATTCAACATGCGCATAAAGGCCGGCAGGTAAATTAACCCGACATTTGGCGTGACTTCCAGAGAACTGAAAGTCCAAGCGTTCGCCAAATGCAAAAAAGGATAAAAAGCCGCCGACAGCAGCAGCATCAAAATGTCGAACATAACGGTCTCAGCGAGCTGATGGATTCGTTCAGAAAGATATTGCAGCTAATAAATTACTCTAACGATTGTAATGAT
>JBBAPN010000089.1:0-2772 GCA_040400815.1 Polaromonas sp.
GCCTGTCGTCAAAATACGTGGATAATTTCTAATGGATTTTCTCGGATTATTTGACAAACTTGCTCGGGGGCTGTTCAGCACGTGCTGCAACGCCCTAGCGACAAGGCCAAAGAAAGCGTTTTTATGGGTCAAAAACTCAAGATAGCAGGCTGGATTTCGTTGGGCGCCGTCGCAGGCGCATTGACCACGGTGCAATTGCAAGCGGTCGCGCGGGGCGGCATGGCGCCAATGCCGCTTGAAGAATTGCAGCAACTCGCCGCAGTTTTCGGCATGGTCAAGAGCGATTACGTCGAGCCAGTGGACGAGAAAAAACTCATCACCGACGCCATCTCCGGGATGGTTGCCAGCTTGGACCCGCACTCGGTTTACTTCGACAAAAAATCGTTCAAAGAATTCCGTGAAGGCACCAGCGGTCGATTCGTTGGCGTGGGCATCGAAATCAGCCAAGAAGACGGCTTGGTCAAGGTGGTTTCACCGATTGAAGGCTCCCCTGCCGACCGGGCTGGTCTCAAACCCAACGACCTGATCACCAAGATTGATGAGACCTTCGTCAAAGGCTTGAGCCTGAACGACGCGGTCAAAAAAATGCGCGGTGAGCCGCAAACCAAAGTGGTCTTGACCATTTTCCGCAAAGAAGAGAACCGCACTTTCCCGGTGTCGATCACACGCGAAGAAATTCGCACCCAGTCGGTTCGCAGCAAGGTCATCGAACCGGGCTACGCTTGGATCCGCCTGAGTCAGTTCCAGGAGCGCACAGTCGACGACTTCGCCACCAAGCTCGAGCAGATTTACAAGCAAGAACCCAACCTCAAAGGCTTGGTGCTTGATTTACGCAACGACCCGGGCGGTTTGCTGGACGCGGCGGTGGCCGTGTCTGCGGCTTTCTTACCTGAGAACGTCACCGTGGTTTCGACCAATGGGCAGCTGGCTGAAAGCAAGTTCACCTACAAAGCTTCGCCAGAGTTTTATGCACGCCGGGGTGTAGACCCGCTCAAACGCCTGCCCGCTGCTTTGAAAACCGTGCCCTTGGTGGTTCTGGTCAACGAAGGTTCGGCGTCTGCCAGCGAAATCGTCGCCGGCGCACTGCAAGACTACAAGCGCGCCACCATCATGGGCAACCAGACCTTTGGCAAGGGTTCGGTGCAAACAGTGCGCCCGCTCGGCCCCGACACCGGCCTGAAGCTCACCACCGCCCGCTACTTCACGCCCAGTGGCAAGTCAATTCAAGCCAAAGGCATCGTCCCTGACGTGATGGTCGACGAGACCCTGGAAGGCAGCCCTTTTGCGGCGCTGCGCACGCGTGAAGCAGACTTGGAAAAACACCTGAACAGTGGCCAAGGCGCTGAAGTCAAAGACCCGGGCCGCGAAAAAGCCCGTGAAGAAGCTTTGAAACGACTTGAAGAGGAGTCCCGCAAGACGCCCGAGCAACGTCGGGCGCCTGAGTTTGGCAGTGCCAAAGACTTCCCCTTGATCCAGGCCATCAACCATCTCAAGGGCAGTCCCGTCATGATCAGCAAGACCATGGTTGAACGCCAGGAAGTGAAAAAAGAAAACTAAGCGCTGCCCAAGAAGTTGCCCACAGCAGCCAACGCCGGTGCCTTTTGCCCGGCGTTGTCATTTCTACGCCGACCTCGCCCCGCTCAGTTTTTAGACCCCATTTATGAACGACTCCCAACTGCTGCGCTATTCGCGGCATATTTTGCTAGATGACATTGGCATTGAAGGACAAGCTCGGCTGTTGGCCTCTCATGCCTTGATCATTGGGGCGGGCGGACTGGGCTCACCGGCCGCGCTGTATTTGGGCAGTGCCGGTGTCGGCCGCATCACGGTGGTCGACCATGACCACGTCGAAGCCACCAACCTGCAACGGCAAATCGCCCACAGCATGGCGCGCATCGGTCATCCCAAAGCGCAGTCCATCGCCGAGGCGATTGCCCAGATCAATCCCGAGCTGCAAGTCAGCGCCGTCATGCAACGCGCTGACGACGCACTGCTGAACGAGCTGGTGCCACAAGCCGACGTGGTGCTTGACTGCACGGACAACTTTCAAACCCGCCACGCCATCAACCGGGCTTGCGTTCGGCATGGCAAGCCGCTGGTCTCTGGGGCGGCCTTGCAGCTCGATGGCCAGGTGTCGGTGTTTGACGCACGCCAGCCATCGGCGCCCTGTTACGCCTGCTTATTTCCGGAGGCCGAGCTGCCCGAGGAAACCGATTGCGCCACGATGGGCGTTTTCGCCCCGCTGGTGGGCATCATTGGCAGCGTGCAAGCTGCCGAGGCCTTGAAGTTGTTGTGTCGCTTTGGCGAGTCCTTGGCGGGTCGGCTGCTGATGCTGGACGCAAGGCACATGCGTTGGACAGAGATGACTGCGCCACGGCAACTTGACTGCAAGGTTTGCGGCAGGGTCTGAACCGAGACGCAGCTTGCAGCAGCTGAATAAAATTGCGCTTGATTGCGCTTTGCAGCGTCGATGTGTAGCGCTTTCCCTACGCAGCCGCCGCGGAGTCGCTGTCAAAATAACCCATCGCTGCATTGCGAACCACGAATTACCCCCAAGACTCATCACAGACGCTGCTCTGAAAAAACGACAGCATTCTGCCCGCTGAGCTTCACGACGACAGGACCGCCCGTGCGATTGAAGACTTTCATTGTCGAAGACAACGCCACGATCCGAGAAAATCTGATTGGCACGCTCGAAGAACTGACTTGCATTCAGTCTGTGGGCACGGCTGAAACCGAGCTTGAGGGCCGGCAGTGGCTTGGCCAAGCAGC
>JBBAPN010000090.1:0-2650 GCA_040400815.1 Polaromonas sp.
TCGACAAAGCCATGGGAGCCGGGGCGGGCAAGTATCACATTTCGCTGCGCCCCTATGGGTGGAACGCTGTCAGCGGCCTGCCCGTGAACACCAATGTCGCACCGCCACAAGAAATAGGCTTGTTGTTCATTGCAACGGCGCAGACGCAAGAACTGGCCACGCAAATCGCGAAGACCTGCAACCCCTGGTTCTTTCATCTTCCGCTGGAAGAAGAGCAAGGTCTGCCCAGCTATGGCTTCCCGTTCTCCCCGGCCGAATTGGAACGTGGTCAGGTGTTTGAATTCAAACTTAATCATGTCGTGCACGTCAACGATGGGATGGAGCTTGTCCGCACCAGCTTTGTCAAAGTGAAGGAGCAAGCGCATGCCTAAGCTTGAAGATGTGTGCCATCAAATCAGATCAAAGAACGCCGGCCCGTTTTGGATCTCTGTAGACCTTTTCTTTCGCGACCGCGCGACATTTGATCGTTATGCAGGCGTGAAAGAACTGCAGCCCGAAAACCTGGGTCTCTTGTTTGGTGTCCGCCCTGACCAAGTCGGCTGCTACCCAGCTCCAGACTTGGCCGTACTGAAGATTTCTTATCCACGCCGAGACCCGCAGGGTGGAATGATTGAGCGCGACCTGCACGGTGGTCAGCAATACATCCGCATTGTCGATCTCGAACTGTCTTAAAAAAACTCAACTCAACAACTCACTAAAAACATGAATCGCGGTTTTTACTCGACGATCTTATTGAGCCTGGTCGCCTCGGCTGGTGTTGTCATGCAAGCGCATGCACAACCCTACCCAAGCCAGCCGATCCAACTCGTCAGCCCGTTTGCCCCGGGCAGCACCGACGCTATGCTTCGGCCTTTTGTCGAAAGGTTGCCCGAGTTTCTGGGGCAACCGGTGGTGTTGAACTACAAGTCGGGCGCCGGCGGAGCTGTCGGCGCGAGTTTTGTAGCCACCAGCAAGCCGGACGGCTATACCCTTGTAGGTACCTCGATCGGCTCGATCGTGTTGGGGCCGTTGGCTAACAAGGACACAAAGTTCAACCTTGATTCGTTCACACCCATCGCCGCAGTGGCAGAGGGCAGTTTAATTTTGGTAGTGCCTTCTAGCTCCAAGTTTAAAACCCTGAAGGACTTGGTCGAGTATTCCAAGCAGCATCCACTGCAGCTGACATACACCAGCTCTGGTGCCATGGGAATCACCCACGTACTGACCGAAATCGCAGCCAAAGAAGCAGGCGTCAGCTGGACACACATCGCCTACCAAGGCAGCGGCCCGGGCGTGACGGCCCTGCTCGGAGGCCACGTTGACATGGCCTCATCGGCCGTAGGCCCGGTGCAGGCGCATATTAAGGCGGGTACCCTGCGGCCACTCGCGGTGTACAGCGAGTCGAGGATGAAAGCCTATCCCGACGTACCCACCCTCAAGGAGCTGGGTTACAACGTGGCAAGTCCAGTCGTCTACGGCCTGCTCGCACCAAAAGGCACGCCGCGTGAAGTGGTTGACACGTTGTACGGTGCGCTCAAGAAAGTCACCGCCAAATACGCGGATCAAATCGGGGCCAACTTGGCAGTTTCTGGCGCTGAGCTCAGACTGATGAGTCCTGAGGAATACACGTCGCACCTTCGGATGCAGCAGAAGCTGTATTCAGAGGCTGTCAGGCACCTTAGCCTGAACAAATAAAGCGCGGGATGGCCGGAGATACCCTGAGCTTTTTTTGCCATGCTCGCTGACAGGCGGGGGTAGTAAAAACCAATACGGTCCGGCAAAGCACTGAGACCGCCAGACAAGAAATCTCGAGACTGACAGGTCGCACGCACGCTGCCCCACCCGGCCAACAACGAGGACAACAATGACAACACTTACAAAATTCACACTCGTCACAATGGTCACAGGCACCTGCCTTGTGCTTGCTTGGGGCAGCGCCCTGGCTCAGCAGGGCTATCCAAACAAAACCATCCGTCTGGTCGTGCCCTACCCGCCGGGAGGCAGCACCAACGCACTGGCGCGTCTGGTGGCCGAGCAATTGCGCGAGTCCATGGGCCAGCAGGTGATGGTCGATTCACGCGGCGGGGGCAACACGGTGGTGGGATCAGAGAACGTCGCCAAGTCGTCACCGGACGGCTACACACTGCTGCTAACGACCAACGCGCACTCTGTAATTCCACATTTGGTCACCGTCCCTTTCGACCCGATCAAAGACTTCGTACCGATTGCAGTCATCGGCAGCACCGAGTACGTGCTGGTCGCGCACCCGTCTGTACAGGCGTCTAATTTGTTGGAATTCATCGCGTTGACCAAGGCCAAATCAGGTCAAATTAACTACGCATCAGCTGGGGCGGGGCGGGCAACCACCTGGCTGGAGAGATGTTCACCAGCATGACAGGTGCCAAAATTCAGCACATACCCTACAAGGGTTCTGGCCCTGCTGTTGCCGACCTGATAGGTGGGCAGGTGCAGGTGTCGTTTCAAACGCCCATCGTCGCCATTCCTTACATCAAAGCCGGCAATGTCAAGGCATTCGCCGTTTCGGGCGATGCTCGCCTTTCCGCAATACCGCAAGTGCCAACCTTTACTGAAGCGGGTCTAACCGGATTCAACCCCGGTACTTGGTATGGCATCATCGCGCCGACTGGCACACCGAGGCCCATCATCGACA
>JBBAPN010000091.1:0-2251 GCA_040400815.1 Polaromonas sp.
GGGGATGTTGCAAGCAGCGGAGAATTTTCCAGACGCCGCCATCATCGCGCCGCATTTGATTCGCCGTGACGGCTCGCCTGAACTGAATTACCGCTGGCCGGCCACGCATTGGGTGTCCAACGGCCCCAAGGCTGAGGGGCCGTGTTGCGTTGGTTTTGTCTGCGGCGCCGTGATGCTGCTGAACATGGCGGTGATAAAAAATATCGGGTTTTTTGACGAGACTTTTTTTCTGTATTACGAAGATGAAGACCTGTGCCAACGGGTGTTTTTGGCTAACCAGCAGATCGTGTTGGTGCCCGAGGTTGAGATCACGCATTTGTCACGAGGCTCGGTGAAGGGACCGAATCCGCTCAAGTCGGAATTCATTCGCGGCTATCACCATGCGCAGTCCAAGCTGGTGTTTGAAAGTAAATACTTTGGTGCTGCTGATGCTGTGCGCTTGCGCTGGAAGACGCTGCTGCTGGCACTGTTGACGCTGGTGCCACGGTTGCTGCTGCCTCAGCCGCGCTATCTGGCGCGCTTGGTTGGGCGGATTGTGGGTTTGTGCCGGGCGTACCCGAACCGAAAGTCGTAGATGCCAACCATTCTCAAAGTAACCTCCGCACTGGGTATTCGTCTGCACGCGCAAGCAGCGCCTAGCGCCTGAGTGGTCTGGGGATATTGATCTGCCGGTTGATACGATCAGCGCATTAATCAAATCATTTAATGATATGATTAAACCATGCAACCCTATCAGCGATGGATCTGGCAGCTGCCAGAATGGCCAAAACTCACATTTGATGCTCAGAAGCTTCAAGTGCATCTCGCAAAAGCTCGGCACGCACAAGGCTTGCTTCTTGGCAAGGCCAGCGCCATCGGTCTGGAGGGCTTGCAACCCCAGATGCGGGACGCCTTAACCGAAGAAGCCCTAACCACGTCGGCCATAGAAGGCGAAAAACTAGACCCCCAAAGCGTTCGCTCATCCATCGCCCGGCGCCTGGGCCTCGACTTTGATGGCGTTCCGTCTGCGGAAGGCAAACGCCATATTGAAGGGCTGATTGACGTTCTGCAAGATGCGACGCTCAACACTCAAAGCCCATTGACTGTTGACCGCATGTGCAACTGGCATGGGGCGCTCTTTCCGACCGGCTTTTCCGGTATGACTCGCATTGCGGTCGGTGCACTGCGCAGCGTTCCTATGGATGTCGTGAGCGGCCCCGTTGGCCGCAGCAAAGTGCATTATTCAGCCCCGCCCGCCGACGTCTTGAAAGATCAAGTTGACGCGTTCGTGGGCTGGTTTAATGATTCACATCCAAGCTTGGGATCGCAGCCGATGGACGGGCTCTTGCGTGCCGCGTTATCCCATCTTTGGTTTGAGACTTTGCACCCGTTTGAGGACGGTAATGGCCGAATTGGCCGCTCCATCATGCAGCTTGCACTGGGCCAGGATATGGGGCAAGCGGGGCGGATTGTGACGCTATCGCGGCAAATTGAATCGCACAAGGACCAATATTACACAGAGCTTGAGACGGCTCAGCGCAGTCACACCCCAGATGTCACGTCTTGGATGTGTTGGATGCTGGCGCAAATTTCCTCGGCCAGTGATTTTGCAAGTCAGACCATTGATCAGTCGCTGCAACGAATTCAGTTTCAGGCATCTATGTCTGGGCAGGCGCTCAACGAGCGACAACTCAAGACCCTGAAAAAGCTGCTCGATGCTGGGCCGAAAGGCTACATCGGCGGCATGACGACGCGCAAACATGAGCAGATTTCAAAAACTTCAACACCCACCGCTGCTCGTGATCTGATCGATCTTGAGCAGCGCCGTCTGCTTGTTAAAAAGGGAATGGGCCGCGCCACTCGCTACTATCCCGCCATCGATGGATGGGCAGAGGAGCTGGGGTAGGTCTTAAGTGCTTGGCGTGTCATTGTGCGCGAGCGCCGTGTCACCAAGAAGCCAATTTCTTTATTCGGCTTCGGACTCTGGCCAAAGTTCTGGGAAGTAGAAGCGAAGGGCCGATCGAGGGATGGCAAATCGCAGTGTGCCGTAGGCGGAGTCACTGGCCAGATAGCCGTTCTTGAGGAGCGAAGACACCAAGTCGGTAGCCACACGCTCGCCCAAGCCTGTCATCTGCTTGAATGCAGCACGCCCGATGTCGGAGTTAGTGCTAAAAAGGTAATGCAACGCCAGCGCCGCTTCTTTGCGAACACCTGTTTTTTTTGTTTCCTCGAAGATCAATGCAGCCTGAATGCGCTCACGCATCGTGCCCAC
>JBBAPN010000092.1:0-2175 GCA_040400815.1 Polaromonas sp.
CAGAGCTACTTTTTACACCGGCTGAATCAAGCGCAGTTGTCAAAGACGCTGTTCCCGGTGGGCGAGTTGCACAAGACCGAGGTGCGCCGCATTGCCGATGAAATCGGCCTGCCCAACGCCAAGAAAAAAGATTCGACCGGCATCTGCTTCATCGGCGAGCGGCCTTTCCGTGAGTTTTTGAACCGCTACATCGCCAAAGCGCCGGGCCCGATCAAGAACGACAAAGGCCGGGTGCTGGGCGAGCATGTGGGTCTGAGCTTTTACACGCTGGGTCAGCGGCAAGGTTTGGGCATCGGCGGCGTCAAGGCCAAAGGCGCTGACCTCAAAGCCGCGCAAGCCCGCGGCCAGCGCGGCGTTGGCGAGCATGAGCCGTGGTTTGTCGCGCGCAAAGACATGGCGACCAACACGCTCTGGGTGGTGCAAGGTCACGACCACCCGTGGCTGCAATCAACCGTGCTGACAGCGCAAGACTGCAGCTGGGTGGCCAGCCGCGCGCCAACCTTGGGTGTCTTGGCGGCCAAGTCCCGCTACCGCCAAGCCGATGCGGCTTGCGAGTTACGTTCAGCCTCCAGCAGCCACTGTGAGCTGCACTTTGAGCAAGCGCAGTGGGCCGTGACACCGGGTCAGTCTGCCGTGCTGTACGACGGCGAGGTGTGCTTGGGCGGCGGCGTGATCGCGGTTAGCAACGTCCCCGCCGCCGTCTCGCGGAGCGAACTGGCTCAGTAAACCGTCTCGATGAAGGTGTAGATGTAGTTCGAGCCGCCATTGACGCTGCCTAGCAGGCGCGAGGTCTGGAAGATGCCCGAACGGTGCGACACACCGACGCCGAAATAGGTGTCTTTCAGAGGCCGTGAACCGATCAAATCACCCAAGCTGACGTCCAGCGTCGGGTCCAGGTAGTTCAGCAGGCGCGAGGCCTGATCGCCGCGCGCCACTTGACTGCTGGCCTCTTGAAAAGGCACGCGTTGTGCCAGCGACACGCCCATGCCCATGCCAAGACGGGTTTTCAGGCGGTCTTGCCACGGAAAGCCGGTGTAAAAGGCTTTCATGAACAAGTCGACCTGCAGGCCATTGGCCTGCAAGCCGCGGTCATTGTGCTGGGCCAGACCGACGTAGCCAACGACGTCAATTGGCAAGCCTTTGAAGTTTTGAATGAAGGGTCGGCCGATTTGCACGGCACTGATGCTGGTCGGGTTAACGCTGGTGGTGGACAGGCACTGGGCCGTGAGGATTTTGATCAGGTGGCAACCGTCAGCGGCGGCTTGACCGTGAAACATCTTGAAATAGGTCGGCGAGCTGGCCCCGACCCATTCGCTGTCATGCGGACCAAAGTCGTAAACCGCACCGAGGTAATAACTCGGCAGCACGCGTTGTTGCACGATCGGGCTGTTTTTAACGCCGTTGCCGAGCAGCGTGGCCGAAACGCCTGTCAGCAAGCGCCAATGGCGAGACACTTCGTGGGTCGCGTGCAGACCGATCCGGGCTTCTAAGCCAGCGCCTGGCTCGTAGGCGGCGCGCGTGGCCGTGACCTCGCTGGCCCTGACGCCGTAGTAGTAGTCGTTCAGTTGGGCGCTGCGCCAGGCCAGGCTCAGGCTGGGGCGCCAAGTCAAGGTGCCGGAACGCCACTCCTTGGCGTAGCCCAAGCGTGCTTCAGTGCCTTGGTGCGTGTCGTTGCTGTCACGCACCAGCTCGGCTTTGAGTTGGCCCCAAGGCTGACGAATGCTGTAAGAGACGCCGACATCGACGCTCGACTGGCGCATCGCCATGCCCACTAAGCTGGCGGGCACTTTGGGCAGAGGGAAACCTTCAAGGCGGCGCTCGACCAGCAAGTCAATGCGTTGCGTGGCCTCATCCAACAGTTTCAAGCCAACTCGGTCAACATCAAGAAAAAGTTGTTTGCCGTTGTAGATGTAAAGCGGCATCAAATCAAAACGGCGGCCCGCACCGGCATAGGGCGAGCGCTCGACACGGGGTATAAAACCAAGGCCGGCGCTGTTGGCTTCTGTCAAGTCGACGGCCAGCCCGGACGCATGGTTTTGCGCCTGTGCGGGTTGCACAATGGCGAGGCCAGAAGCCAGCAGGGCGGTGCAGAGCAGGCGGTCAAGGTGGGGGCGTTTAAACACAGGCTGAGGCTGGTGTGAAGCGTCGCAGAAAAAGGTGGAATTGAGCAGTTGA
>JBBAPN010000093.1:0-2163 GCA_040400815.1 Polaromonas sp.
GCAAGCGCAGCAAGAGCCTCCCGTGAAAAGCGAAATTAAAATCCCAACCCACTCCTTATGAAGACCAACCTCAAACTGTCGGATGCCGACAACTGGGATCACCGGCTCGGCTTTTTAATGCACGATGTCTCGCGCCTTAGGCGCAGTGTCTTCGATGAGTTCATGAAACCGATGGCCCTGACACGTTCGCAGTGGTGGATTTTGGCCCACCTGTCGCGCCATGACGGCATGATTCAGAGCGACCTGGCCAACGTTTTAGACCTTGGCAAAGCGGCTTTGGGCGGCTTGATCGACCGGCTAGAAGCCTCCACCTTCATTGAGCGACGCCCGGACGACAAGGACCGCCGGGTGAAGCGCATCTTCCTGACCACTCAGGGCACGCAAATCATCGCTGAAATGCGCACCCACAGCCACCACATGAGCGAGCGCATTCTGGATGGATTGGACACCGCCTCGCGCCAATCCTTGGTTGACATGTTGGCACTGGTCAAACGGAACTTGCTCAACATCAAGGGCTAGGCGGCACTTATCCGTCGCAACCGTTTGGCTGTCAATGGCCACATCAAAAATGACTTTTTGCAGTTTTACTGTTCGCTTGCATACAATAAGTTTTTCTATCGCTTAATTTCAGTGGAGCCGGCATGAATTTCGATCCCTCGGACGACCAAATCGCCATCAAAAACGCCATCGGCGAGGTCTGCGCCGACTTCAATGACGACTACTGGCTGCGCAAAGACCGCGAAGGGGGCTTCCCCGAAGATTTTTACAGCGCCATCGCCAAAGCCGGCTGGCTGGGCATTGCCATGCCAACCGAATACGGCGGCTCCGGTCTGGGCATTGCGGAGGCCTGCGCCATGATGGAAGCTGTCTCTGGTTCTGGGGCGGGTTTGTCTGGCGCATCGGCCGTTCACATGAATGTGTTCGGCCTGCACCCAGTGGTGAAGTACGGCAGCGACGAACAAAAGCGCCGCTGGTTGCCTCCCATCATCAATGGCGAAGCCAAAGCCTGTTTTGGCGTGACCGAACCCAATACCGGCCTGAACACCCTGAAGCTCAAAACCATGGCGGTTCGCCAAGGCGACCGTTATGTCGTGAACGGCCAGAAAGTCTGGATCTCCACCGCCCAAGTGGCCCACAAAATATTGCTGCTGGCACGCACCACGCCGATTGAAGAAGTCAACTCACCAAGCCATGGCTTGAGTCTTTTTTACACCCACTTAGACCGTAACAAAATAGAAGTCCGCGAGATCGAAAAGCTCGGCCGCAAGGCGGTTGACTCCAACCAGTTGTTCATCGACGGACTGGAAATTCCGATCGAAGACCGCATTGGCGAGGAAGGTCGAGGCTTCGAGTACATCATGCACGGCTTGAACCCTGAGCGTGTGCTGTTGGCGGCTGAGGCGATTGGCTTGGGCCGCGTTGCTCTGACGCGAGCCGCCAAATACGCCGGCGAGCGCATTGTTTTTGACCGGCCGATTGGCAAGAATCAAGGTGTTCAGCGCCCTTTGGCCGAGCGCTGGATCGACCTAGAAGCGGGCACCCTGCTTTACCAGCGCGCCGCTTGGCTGTATGACCGAGGGCGTCCCTGCGGGGCTGAGGCTAATGCGGCCAAGTTTTTCTGCGCGGAGGCCGGCTACCGTTCTTGTGAGACGGCGGTTCTCACGCATGGCGGCATGGGTTACGCCAAGGAGTACCACGTTGAGCGGTATTTCCGTGAGTCCATGCTGCCGCGCATCGCGCCAGTTTCGCCGCAATTGATCTTGTCGTTTATTGCGGAAAAAGTACTGGGCCTACCGAAGTCTTACTGAATCCGCGGCAACTTGCGCCTCAAAACTTGAAGCGCTGAGCCAGTGCCAAAATACGCTGCGCCTGCTTGAGGTGCGGCATGTCGAGCATTTTGCCTTCCAGCCCGACCGTACCCAAGCCTGGATTGTTCGCAAACAGGTCGGCCACCTTGTGCGCCCAAGCCATCTCGTCGTCGCTCGGCGTGAAGGCGGCGTTGATCGTCGCCACTTGATTTGGGTGGATGGCCAACTTGCCGGTGAAGCCGCGCTGCCGTCCGGTTTTGGCATCCCGAAGCAAACCGTCCTGGTCCCCAAAATCGCTCCAAATGGTGTCAATCGGCTGCACGCCAGCGGCCGCTGCGCCGGTCAAGCACAGCGC
>JBBAPN010000094.1:0-2106 GCA_040400815.1 Polaromonas sp.
GCTGCGAGAAAGGCACAGCCATGCCTAGCAAAGCTGTATTGCATTGGATTTGATCAAGGCAAGGCAAGGCAAGCGAGGCCTGCGCCATCGGCTTGCCACCGTCTTCCGGCCGCTGCGAGAAAGTCAACTGGAGCGAGCCGCTCTTGAGCGTAGTGCCCTGCGGCAGCTTGAGCGGCAACTTGGCCACACGCAAGGCGTTGGGCACATACACCGCCACGCCGTTGACCTGACCGACGTCGACCGGTTTGCCGCCGGGCGGCGTGTAAGTGGCCAGCAAGTTGCCATACACCGAGCGGTTGCCGCTGCGGTTCAGGTGAAAGGCCAGCAATGGCAGGCCTTCTGCTTGACCGTCTACTTTGACACCCGACTCTAAAACCAAGCTGTCCAGTGTGACCTTGGCCGCGGTCTCGCCGTGCCGCACGATGACCGGAATGCTGGCGCCAATCAGCGCCGTCAGGCGAATGGCGATTTGCCCTGGTTCCGCTTTCAGGGCTTGCTCGATATTACTGCTGCCTTCAACGTCGGGCAGGCGGTCAAACTGCAGGTGCGAACGGTATTCGCCATTGGCCAAGTCAGCCGGCTTGCGCAGGCTGATGCGCACGGTTTGCGATTCACCAGATTTCAGCGTCACTTGGCGCGGCGAATAACGCAGCATCTCGGCGGCAAACAGCTCGCTCGGCTCTGCGCTGTCGGCACTGACAATCTCGCCCGTCTCGGTCATGCGCCGATTCACCACGCCGATGCGGTAAGTTTCGGGCGTAAGGCCGCGGTTGATTAACTCGACCTGTGCAGAGCGTTGGTTTTTTTCCATCTCGACGCGCATTGGGTACAGCATCAGGTCGGCCCTCGCCATGGGTGCTGCCAAGACGGTCATTAAGACCAGCAAGACACCGCGGCGCAGCGGCCAAGTCTGTAAAGTAATCATTGGGTTATTTTGTCAAATGGCTACTGCGCTGACAAAACAATAGTGTTAGCTGAAGAGTAGTTGCCTGGCGTTTGTGACGTACCCACCTGCAGCGTCGCTCCGACATTGATAGTTTCTGAAATCGATCCGCAAAGCGTCCTGCGTTGCAGGGAAATATCTGGAGAAGCCACCGCGGTGCTCAATGCCATCGAACTGGATGCAGATGTGACAGTGTTGGGAATCGTCAGGGTCAATGAGTAGGCCCGTTCACCATTGCCGGAACCTGTCACCTTGAACTGCGCTGGCCCCACGCTGCTGTTGATTTGATTCGGCGTCACCACATTGGCAGTCCCCGAGCGCAAGCCGGTTGACGGGCTGACTGTCAGCGTGCCGCCGGCCACAACCACCCATGAGCCGAAGCGCAGGTCCGTGATCTTTGTCACGGTGAGGGTGCAAGGAGCCACAGCGAGAGCAGGAAAATTCGAAAATAGCAGCAAAGCAGCCGGGCAAAGACCTTGATACTTAAGCAAAAAATTGAACATGAAGCAGACGCCGTTAAATGAAGGTGGCTTTGATCGAACAATTAATGCGTTAAGAGGATCCTCAGTTGAAAGCCAATACGGCTATCACGGCATTGCTGCCCTCACTTTGGGAGAACTCAACCGAGACAGCCGAAGAAGTGTCTAGCGTGCCGTCGCTGGCTGCTGGCGAACTTGGGATCCGGATCGTCAAAACCCCAGGGCTGGGACTGAACAGCAGTTGTAAAGCCGCTACGGTGATGTAGACATCGGCAGCGTCGATGATCGTTGCGTCTGCGTTTACATTCGTATTTGCCTTTGCACAAAGCACCCCACCCGGCGCTGCCAGGCTGACCAACAAAACCAGCGCCGAGGCTAGGTTGAAATGCATTGGCTTGTCTTGATCAGTTGTAATTGACCGTCAGACTGATACCAGACGAGTTGGTGTAAGTGCCAGAAGTGGTGGCAGTAGTCAATGTCAATGATCCACCAACCCCCAAGGTGTCTGCGCCACTTGAGCTCAAAGTTCCGGTGGAGACGGTATTTGCCGCGCCGGTCGCTCCCGCACTCAGCGCATACACACCGGTCAATGTCACGGTCAAATTGTTGCCGCCACTGGCCAAGACAATAGTTGCCGCTGGCGCTGAGATAGCATAGGTCAAGAGGGGCTCGCCACCGACGGTG
>JBBAPN010000095.1:0-1693 GCA_040400815.1 Polaromonas sp.
CCCACATTGAAAACGGTGCTCGGCTTGTCAAGCTTGGTGCGAAACACCGCGTAATTGGCTTCGCTGTGAATCCGGCCAGCTTCAACTTTACGCACCACCGGCGCACCGACCACGTGGCGCTGGTAATACGGGTCATGAAACAGCGTTTCTTGAATGCCGTAAACGCGGTCTTTCAGCATGCCCTTGCTGGTGAACGACAGGGTGGCCAGCGGAAAACCGCGTTCGTGGTTCTCGCGGGCTTGCAGTTTGTAAACGCCGTCGTCCAGAAAAAATTCAGGCCACAAATCCCAGTCGCCGCTGTCCACGGCCAGTGCGTAATCGGCATACAAGCGGGTCAGCGCCAAGTGCGTTTCAAAGTCGATCATGCTCATTCTTCCATCACTTTGCGCCAGTAGGCGTACATGCCGCGAATCAGCGTTTCGGTGACCATGTGGTCGGTTTCGCCGACCTCGCGACCGCCCAACTCGGCCAGCGCGCGGTGCTCTGGTTTACTTTCAAAGGCCTGCTGCGAAAACTCGATCACCTCGCCGTCGTCGGCCGAGACAAAACCGGCCGGGCCGAACAGATTGGCTTGTCGCAAGCGGCGCTCCTGCATCTCGGGCGTGTCGTCTTCAAAACCAAAATGCGTCCAGACAAAATCGAAAGCACCATGACCGTCAGGCTGAATGTGGCGCGTCGACACGCTGTTGACTTGCTGCTGAAAAATCACACTCGGAAACAGCGTCATCATCACCGCCGTTGGCCCATCCCACCAAGCTTCAGGCACGATGTCCAGAAAGCTCGGGTCATTGAGTTGCATGTTCGCCTTGAAGCTGCTGACCTGCGTCACTTGCGAGGCTTGACCCGACGCCTCGCCAGCGCTGCCGCGAGTCGACACCATGGCCGCATGCCGATGGTGCGCGTCCATGCGCAGCTCCGATTTGTTGTCGGCCCGCCAAAGCCCAAAAGTGACAAACCAGGTGTGCAGCAGTCCGGGGTGATACGGGTCTTTGATGTTTTCTTGCATCAGCTTCCAGTTGCCCGGAATGCGCTGCCGGTTGTAGCCCAAGATGACCAGCTTTCGGCCGTTGAAAAGCCGGTCGAAGTAGCTCAGAATGGTCGGGCCCATGAAGTCTTCCAGCGACTCAACGGTGTGGTCAAAAGACGCAAACACCACGCCGCCACGCACCGCGACTTTGAGCGCTGTCAGGCCGTGGTCTTTGGGCTCAAAGTCGGCCGGCATGCCGCCGTTGACCTTGCCGTCTTGCCGCACACCCCGGCGAAAAGGGACGCCTTGCAAATCGCCTTGGAGGGTGTAGCTCCACTGGTGATAGGGGCAAACAAAACCTTTTTGGTTGCCGTGTCGTTCGCGGCAGAACTGCATGCCGCGGTGCGCGCAAACGTTCTCAACCACATGGATCTGGCCGTCATCGGCGCGCGTCATGATGACCGAGCGCTCCCCAACCACCGTGCGCTTGAAGTCGCCGGGCAGAGGAATTTCTGCCTCCAGACCGACGTAGCACCAGTGCGCTTTGTAGAAAAACCGCTCGAGTTCCTTTTTGTGGCGTTGCTCGTCGGTGTACACGCCGAACGGGATGCGGCTGGTGTCGCCCTTTTCCCAATGGATGGGTTGGGCAGCAGGACTCAGGCTCATGGGGTGTCTTATATGGATGCCTCCCGGGTAGCAAGAGAAATTCGTGTTGTGTTGCGAAGA
>JBBAPN010000096.1:0-1567 GCA_040400815.1 Polaromonas sp.
GCGGCGACAAGACGGGCGACGACCGTTGGTATGACGTGAATGTGCCGATGGCCGACCGGCTGTATGACCAGCACCTGGTTCAACTTCGACGTGAAGGAGCGATAGATGGCTAAGAAATTTACAGAGCTTCGGGCAGGCATGAGCCAAGCAGCCCGTGAGAAATCGGACGGCATGGCTCGGCAGATGTTGGCTGAAATGCCGCTCAACGAGCTGCGTCAGGCGCGTGGTTTGTCGCAAAAAATGTTGGCCGAAGTGCTGCATGTGCAACAGCCTTCGATCGCCAAAATCGAGAAACGGACCGACATGTACCTGTCCACGCTGCGCAGCCATATTGAGGCCATGGGCGGTGAGTTGGACGTGATTGCGCGGTTCCCGGAAGGGTCCGTCAAGATCAACAACTTCACGGACTTGGGTACAGGCGCGCCGCTCTGATGACTTTCGGATGAGCTGTTGGTCTTCAGGGCTACAAGGGAGACGCTGGCATTGCAGCAGTCGTCGTATCGGTGTTTCGCAGTTTGGTCAGGGCGAAGCAGATTGAATCCAAGGCTGCGCTGATTCGAGTTTTGCAGCAGAAGACATGAATGAAAAGGGGATGCAATGAGCGAACCGGATAACAATCCCGAGTCCCGCGTGGCGCTGTTTCAAAGCCGCGAAATCCGGCGCACTCTGCACAACGATGAATGGTGGTTTGTCATCACCGACATCGTTGGCGCGCTGACGGACGCCGCTGATCCGTCGGACTATTGGAAGAAGATGCGCAGGCGCGACCCTGACTTGAGCTTGGATAGCCAAGGGGGGGGACAAATTGACCCCCCCCTTGCGCTGGCGTTTGAGACGGCGGGCGGGCGGCAGAAACTCCAGTGTTGGAACACGCAAGGGATCTTTCGCCTGATCCAGTCTATTCCCAGCCCCAAGGCCGAGCCCTTCAAACGCTGGTTGGCCAAGGTGGGCAAAGAACGCCTCGACGAGATTGAAAACCCCGAGCTGGCCATGGGCCGCATGCAAGACCTGTACGAGAAAAAGGGCTACCCCAAGGAGTGGATCGACAAGCGCTTGCGCGGTATGGCGGTGCGGCAAGACCTGACCGACGAGTGGAAGGAGCGCGGCGTGACCAGCAGCCAGGAGTTCGCCATTCTGACCAACGAGATCATGCAGGGCACTTTTGCCCTCAAGGTGGACGAGTACAAGCAGGTGAAGGCGCTGGCGCGCGAAAATCTGCGCGACCACATGACCGACATTGAGCTGATTCTGACCATGCTGGGCGAGGCCACCACGACCAAGCTGCACCGCGACCGCGATTCTGTGGGCCTGCCAAAACTCAAAAAAGATGCCAAAGACGGCGGCGCAGTGGCCGGGCGTACCCGCAAAGACATTGAGAAGCAGAGCGGCAAGCCGGTGATCTCGCCGGACAACTTCAAGCAGTTGGCGGTGAAGAAAAGCAGGAAGCTCAAAGGCGGTGAGTGAACACCAAGTGACGGATTGAGGCGACACGCTGAAAAATACTTGGGTGTCCTGTTGGGTGCTCGTTAACGCTCAGCCAGTAGATTGCGCAGTGCTGAGTTCAGTG
>JBBAPN010000097.1:0-1517 GCA_040400815.1 Polaromonas sp.
GGGTCAGTGCAGTCACTTGGCCTTGAGTGCCTTGCCCGTTGCGTTGATAGCTCACCGTGCTGCCGTCGGGCAAGCTGGTGAGGGCGCTGTGTTTCAGAAGTCTGTCTCTACCTTCTGCCCCGTCTTGATATCTATGTGTCGCATCCCGGACGATCATGCGGGTTGTGGCGGTATCACGGGGCTGATTCAATACCAGGTCTCCAAGAAATCCCCACCGGGCATGCTGTGGCGCGGTAAGCCGCCGGAGAAGCGCTCAATATCCCAGCCGAACATGACGCCGTCAGGCTTCAAACGGAACTTCAGGCGCAGGCCACCACCGTTTTTGCGAATCTCTTGCAGCACGGCATCTGGGATGCGGCTGGCGATGGGCAGGGTGTAGTCGCCTAGGATTTTTGCGCTGTAGCGAATGCCACCTCTTACGTCTCTGTACCCTTCAGAGTCGTTCACCCTCCAAATCACGCGCACTTTCTCAGGAACAACTCCGCCAGGAAACGACATGATTTCTCTGTTGCTCCTGACCATTCGTGACTTTGCATAAAACGGAAACTCCCTCCCGTCAGCGAAGAACTCCACCCCCAGCACTTCTGCACCCTCCACGGCATCGACCACCAGCGTCAGGCCTATCCCTTTGAAGCGCTGTTGCGTTTCATTCAGCGCAGGTGGCTTTGTGCCCATGGCAGTGGCGCGGCAGGCGCTCAGCAAGGTGGCAAATGGAGATATGGCCAACGCGGCAAAAAATTTTCGTTTTCGGGGTTGCATGTTGCTCACTGCGCTTTCAGGTTGCCCAAGTCATAGCCGTTGGCGCGCAGCCAAGCCAAGTACTTCACCATGTCAACGGTGCCAGTGCTCGCATCGGCATTCGGTACTCGAGACAGTTTGCCGTCTGCATTGAGCTGTGAGGGGTAGTAGGTAAGGAATTTGCTGGTGTCGGTGTGGCTCATGCGCGTGCCTGTCATGTTGCGCTGTGTGCCGCCTGTGCCTCCGTTCACACGGCGATCTTCGCTGCAACCAGGGCCATTGAGGCAGTATTGGTTGTCGCTTTTGTCGTGAATGATTGCGCTCGTCGGCACGAAATTCGCCGGGTCGTCGCGCATCCTCACCCCTGCGTCTCGCGCCTGCTCAATCATCCAACTCAGCGCGACTTGCGACAACTGGTTGTTACTCTGAAACCCTCCTCCAATATCCGCGTGTGAGCCAATGAAGCCACGCTCAATGCGCGTTTGGCCGTAGGGGACGGCACCGCGCATCACAGACTCCAGGGGAAATGCGCCGGTGGAGTCAGGCAGCTTGCGTATGGTTTTGCCTCGATATTCATTGAGTGCCACCGCTTGCGCCACATGCTGAAAGCCCGCCACGACATCCATGTTGTAGGCAACCCCACTTCGGTTCTCACTTAAGACGGTGTCCCACAGACCGAGGAAGCGGAAGTTAAGCATTTGGCAACGCTGCACATCTTTGCCCTGGGCATCTTTGATGGTGTAGCGGTATTGGCCGTTGGTGGTGCGGGCATTGATGCG
>JBBAPN010000098.1:0-1387 GCA_040400815.1 Polaromonas sp.
TTGATTTTATTGGGACCGGGGGCGGTTAGGGGTGCTGAACTGTCGAACTCGGGAGACCATGGCTGGAGGCGGCGACTTTGTCGGTGTCAAAACCTTGGCCGTTGTCGCTGACTTTGACCGTCACTTGGTCGGCAAGGCGCGCAAGTGTGATGTCGGCTCGGGTGGCCATGGCGTATTTGCCCATGTTGGTGAGCGACTCTTGCACCAATCGGTAGACTGTCAACTGCGCCGAGTCAGCCAAGTCGACCGGCGTCATCGCGGTGTTGATCACAATGCCCGATCGTTTCGAAAATTCATGCGCCAATATGTCGAGCGACGCCACTAGCCCAAGGTGGGACAGTGAAGAGGGCCGTAAATCCTCAATAATGCGCCGTTTCAGCGCAATGCCGCTGTTCAGGGTGATGATCAGGTGCTCGAGTCGCTCATTGGCTTCAGGCAAGCTGCTGCCCAAGCGCGAGCGTATGCGCGCCACATCCAACTTGGCCGCCGTCAGCAGCGCTCCAAGCTCGTCATGCAACTCGCGCGCCAAATGACCGCGTTCATCTTCTCGAACTTCTTGCAAATGTGTGGCGAGCTGAGCGAGTTTGGCGGTGCGGTCACGCACCTGCGCCTCTAGCCGGTCACGTTCCGTTTGTAGGAAATGTTTTTCTCTCGTGCCGGCGGCCAGCAAGGCCTCGGATTGCCGCAGGTACATGTAAAAAGCCAGCAACCAGCCCAGACTGATGACGGCAATGCCGATGCGTGACAGCAGCAACGAATCATCGATCTGCTGGTGTGCGGACTCCATTTGCAGCAAGCTGGCGATCTTGAGTTTTTCAGACTGAACCCTGATCGCGTCCATGTGGCGCTTGCCCGAATCGGTGGACAACATGGACTTCCAGGCATTGTCGTTGCCGTTTTTTCGCAGGCGCACGCTCAAATTGTTTTCGCTCTGCTTTTGGCCGATGTAAAGCGCCATCAATTCGAACTCGGCCAAGGCCTCGGGCTGGTCGGCCAACTGTTGGCGCAACTGGTCCAGATGGCTGTCGAGTTGAGCGAGCGCGCTCTCATACGGCTGCAAGTACACGGCATCGCCGGTCAGCAAAAAGCCCCTTGTACCGGTTTCGGCATCGAGCATGGTGTTCATGAGTTGACCGACTGATTGACGCGTCAATTCGGCGCGCTCAATGTTCGTCGTGGCTTGCGTGGACGCATGAAAACTGGCTTCATTGATCACGATCAATGCGGCGGTGGCAAAAATGGCCAGCGGTAAGCTGATGACCATTTTTGGGAATGAAAACTGCATCAACATCGTCTCCGATCAAAACTGTTGGAATTATTCGTCAATAATTGAGGCTTGTAAATATTAAATATTTAGTCGTCCCTGAAAAATCCACTTTCAGCCCAC
>JBBAPN010000099.1:0-1325 GCA_040400815.1 Polaromonas sp.
CAGTAGTGTCCGGTTAAAAGTCGAACAAGATCAATTGGTTAGCGGGATCGGGTGGTTCCGGCCGAGAGCGATCAGGCTGCAAGGCGCATGAAACCTCAGTTTTCTCGAAGACCGAGACCGACAGGATCTGTAGACAGGTGTAAAGCGAAGCATTGAGATGAAGCTCCTTCTTGACGATGGCGATCAGCACGTAAGTGGCGATGGCGCACCAGACCTGCGTCTTCACCGCGTTCTCGCTGGTGCCCAGGAATCGCTTGATACGCAGGTGCTGCTTGATCCACTTGAAGAACAGCTCCACCTGCCAGCGGCTTTTGTACAGGGCGGCAATCGTCAACGCCGGCAACGTCGTGTTGTTGGTCATGAACACCAGCGTCTTGCCCGACTCGGGGTCCTTGAAGCGGATGCGCCGCAGATGCTCCGGGTAGTTCTTGGCCGAGTAGAAGGCATTGAACATGACCCGCTGATCGCAGATCACGCCGCTGGCCCGGTCGGCGGGTGCCGAGTACACGCGTCGCGCATCCATGTTCGACTTGGCACGCGTGACGAAGAAGGCGCCAGCCTGATGCATTGCATACAAGCGCGCGAAGTCCACGTAGCCCCGATCCATCACGTAGAAGGCTCCGGCCTCCACCGGCAAGATGTCGAGCACGTTCACGTCGTGCAGCTTGCCGTCGCTGATGTGGATGAAGGCGGGGATCGCGCCGCGCAGGTCCAGCAGGGTGTGCAGCTTGATGGCCGCCTTGGTCGAGCGAAACGGCGCCCACTCGAACAGACTCAGGCACAGATCGATGGTGGTGGAATCCAGCGCGTAGACGCTGGCATCGAGTTCCAACACCGACGGCTCTTGGGCATACAGCGTTCGGGCTCGCACGATCAAGCGCTGAGCCAGCGCGTGGTAGATGCGCCAGTCTCGTTGGTTCAGCGCATCGGACAGCGTGGAGCGGGCCGGCAGCACCTTCAGCCCCATGTGAAACAGCTTGGTCTGATTGGCGGCCAGGCACGCTTCGATATCGCGCAGCGACTCGCGCCACGTGAGTTGCGCGAAGACCATCACGCGAAACAAGTCGGCGCAGCCCAGCGTGCGCACGCCCGCATCGCCCTTGTGCCGATCGACGATTCGACCAAAGGTCTTCCAAGGCACGAACTCCATCACTTGCGCGAACAGCGTCTTGCCAACATTCATGCGTCACCCCGGGTCGTTCAAACCCGCAAGCATCGCAAACCGGCGAACAGGAATTCAAATCGTGGACACCCATGAAACTCTTGAAACCCGCATCAGCATTGGCTTTACAGCTTGCTGACTTCAAATAAGCCGGACACTAGTG
>JBBAPN010000100.1:0-1303 GCA_040400815.1 Polaromonas sp.
CCATAGCCGTCTGGCCGGTGACCTCGACGGTGGTGAGGTCGTAGAACACCACGGAAAGGTCTTGATCTATCAAGGGCCGCATGAGCGTTGCCAGTCGGGCGCCCAAGGTGTCGCTGTATTCGTCCAGCACATCCATGGCCCGCAGCAGGTGTTGGTGCTCGGGCAAGTCTTGCGCAACACCAACCGGCAGAGCGACGGTTTGCAGCCAGCGCAACACGCCCAGCTTGCTGCCCGGATCGCACAGGCGATTGAAGACCATGAGCCGCAGGCAGGCCAGCACATCGACCTCGGTCTTTGATCGCCGCCAGGCGCTGGCCAGATCATCAAATCCCAGCGAGCGCCAGAGCTCCGACAGAGCCCAGACGTCACCGGCGTGACGGCTGGCGGTAAAGCGCAGCCCCTCCAAGGCCCGTCAGTAAGATTCGTGTGAAAACCGGCCACTTCGTCTTATTTTAAGAATTGGTGGCGTGTTCGCAAGGTGGTTTTGGTATGGTTCACGGCCCTGTCCGCTGTCAATTCCGGAGCCACATGACCCCCATCCCTGCAGGCGTAATTTATCCAGAGCTGCCTGATCCGCTGACGCCAGGCGACTTACAGCAACTCTTCAGCCCGAGCTTTGATGAGCGCCAGTGGGCGCCTACTGTCGTGCGAGCTGCCGAGTCACAGGTGGCATTACTTGTGCAACTAAAGATTTTTCAGAGCATTGGACGATTTCGGCCAGTCGCCGAAATCCCCGGCATCGCAATTGAGCACGTCGCTCGCCGTATGGACGTCGAATTTCCACCCAGTCAGATCTTCCCAGAGCGAACTCGCTATCGGCACCGCCAGGCCATTTTCAAACGACTTGGGGTGGCTTCGTGGGGACCCGATGCGCTGGTACTGACCAAAAAAGTTATGAGAAAGACTGCCCACGCGCGCACGGATCCAGCGGACATCATCAATTCAGCGATTGATGCCCTCATTCGTCACGGTTTCGAGTTGCCGGCAATCGGCACTTTGCGGCGTCTGGCCGGCACTGCGCATAGCAACGTCAACTCCACCCAGTGGAGCGAGGTGTGTGGACTCCTCAGTTCGGCCCAGCGGGCTGTACTGGAAACACTGTTGGTCGTGGATCCAAAGACGATAAAATCGCCCTTCTCCAATTTGTGTGACACGCCAGGGCGCGCCTCACGAAAAAATCTCAATGCGCTGATTGATCGCTACCAGTGGCTTGAGCAGTTGCCAAATCCAATGACGGCACTTCAGTCAATCGCCGATTCAAAAATTCTGCAGTGGGCTAATGAGGCACGGCGACTCAATGCAC
>JBBAPN010000101.1:0-1203 GCA_040400815.1 Polaromonas sp.
CACCGCGTTCACTCAAGCCTCAGTCGGCGCGACTGGAGGCCAGGATCAGCCATGACTTGCACTTGACGGTGAAGCGTGCGGCTGAAATTCAGGGGCGAACCATGACCGATTTTGTGATTCATGCCCTGCAGGAAGCTGCATCCGAGGCGATAAAACAATCAGACCAAGTGCGCTTGTCCATCGTTGATCAGGAGGCGTTTGCCCATGCGCTGATGGCACCCGCCAAGCCCAACGCTGCACTGAAGCGCGCATTTGCCAAGGCCAACAAGCTCTTGGCCGCTTGATGGCTCGAAAATTCAAGGTGGCTGCGCTAGACCTCGCCATTGATCGCTCAAGCTTTGAGTGCGGCGTTGAGCCACTGAACCGGTATTTTCTGGCCCAAGTCAGCCAAGACATCAAGCGCCGTGTGACGGCTTGCTTTGTGGCAACAGAAGTAGCAACCGATTTTGCAACCGAAGCAGCAACCCAAGCAAAAAGCCAAACCGCGGGCTACTACACACTCGCCTCGGCCAGCGTGTCCTTGGCCGATCTGCCAGCCGCGCTCGCTAAAAAATTACCCCGCTACCCGAGTGTTCCTGCCGTGCGCATGGGGCGCTTGGCTGTGGACCAAGCTTTCAAAGGTGAGGGCTTGGGAGCGGCACTGCTGGCTGACGCACTTCGCCGCGCAGTGGCCGCAGAAATTGCAGCGTATGCCTTCGTCGTTGACGCCAAAGATGAAGCAGCTGCCCGCTTCTATGTTCATCACGGATTTATAGCGCTGCCCGAACAGCCATTGTTTCTATTCATTGCGCTTGCGACGGTCAAAGACCTTGTCAAGTGATCCACCCAGTTGGATGAATTAAAGGCCTCCGTTGAGGCCTTTTTCGTTGAACGCGACCCGTAGGTCGCAACCTTGACGCGCGACCAGCTTGCGCTTTTTTTTCAATCTTTCCAATCCCGCCACCAAGAGGTGGCTTTTTTACGTCTGGAGAAACCCACATGAGTAAGCAATTGCGCGAGCTTCAAGCTCGCAAGTCTGATCTTGTCAAAGAGGCGCGTGCCTTAACCGACGTCGCCGCCCAAGAAAACCGCGATTTAACGGACGAGGATGTTGAGAAATTCAACGGACTCAAAAGCCGAATCGAAGCCACTTCAGCGGCCATTAACCGCGAAGCCGCCTTGATTGCTGAGGAGGCCCAGATGGGTGCTCAAATGGGAGCGCAT
>JBBAPN010000102.1:0-1040 GCA_040400815.1 Polaromonas sp.
CGTATTTCCAAGCAGGAATGAGCCTGAGGCAGTGAATTTGCGGTTGAGGTGATGGCTTGATCATCCAAGGATGGTCATCAACATGGACGAAGCCAAGCTGCGCAGCATTGCGCAACTGCAGGCGTTCTTAAACGCAACCCAGGAGATCAGTTTTACCGGCGCGCCGGGCGGCGCTGACCAGCAGCGCTACGAGCACATCAACCGTGTCCTCAAGCGATTTGACTATCCCCAGCTGGGCAAAGCCGAGCGCGGCGTGGTGCTGGCCTATATTCGGCGCACCAGCGGCTACAGCCGCTCCCAAATCACCCGCTTGGTCGGACGCTGGGAGGCCAACCGGCTCGCTGCGGTGCCGCTGGTCAAGCGCTACGCCAGGCCTGCCGCTCCCTTTGCGCGCAAGTACACCGCCGGAGATGTCGCCCTGCTGGTCGAGATGGACCGGGCCAATGAAGATGTCTGCGGCGTGGCCATCGTGCACCTGCTGCGCCGGGCCTTTGCCGTTTACGGCGACCAGCGCTATGAACGCCTAGCCACGCTGTCGGTCTCGCACCTGTACAACCTGCGCAAGACTGGGGGCTACCGGGCGCAGCGGGCCCACTTCACCAAGACACGCGCCGTGTGCAACCCGATTGGCGTGCGCAAGGCGCCCAGGCCCAATGGGCGTGCGGGCTGGGTCCGCATCGACAGCGTGCATCAGGGCGACCTGGACGGCATCAAAGGGGTTTATCACATCACCTGCGTGGACGCGGTGAGCCAGTGGCAGGTCCAAGCCTGCGTGCAAGGCATCAGCGAGGCTTTCCTGCTGCCGGTGCTGGAGATGGTGATTGCGCAGTTTCCGTTTCAAGTCGAAGGCTTTCACTCGGACAACGGCAGCGAATACGTCAACCACCGGGTGGCCAAGTTGCTGGAGAAGCTGCGCATCGAGCAGACCAAATCACGCTCGCGCCATAGCAACGACAACGCCCTGGCGCAAAGCAAGAACGCCAGCGTCGTCAGAAAGCACATGGGCTACAGCCACATCCCGCAGAAGTACGCCAAGCCCA